>CAXHCA010000142.1:0-18303 GCA_964015035.1 uncultured Saprospiraceae bacterium | reverse complement strand
AATGAGAATGATCTTTTAACTACCAACTTTGAGACAGAGCGCAACTGCGCCCGGTTTTACCGGGACTGAATGATTACCTCCAAACAAGCACTTATGCTTATACAAGGGGACAAATGACAACTGCATGCCTGGGCCCATTCAGAATGTTGTCCTTTAAATATTGAAATCATTATATTTATAACGATTTTGGTTTTCCACAGGTGAGCGCCTCCACGGCTTCAAATCTACTCATACCTCAACGATTCAATCGGATCCAACCGACTGGCTTTCAGGGCGGGATATATGCCGGAGAGCAAGCCCACAAAGGTACAAGTGATCACGGCGATGGTAATCCACAGCCAGGGAAAAAGGAAGTTGCCTCCCATGAGGTAAGTCACAATATTACCGACCAATACGCCTAGCAAAATGCCTACGGCACCGCCCATTTGACAAATGACCACCGCTTCCGTCAAAAATTGAATGAGGATGCTCTTCCGGTTGGCCCCAATGGCTTTGCAGATACCGATTTCACGGGTTCGCTCGGTGACGCTGACGAGCATGATATTCATTAATCCAATGGCGGCTCCCAGCAGGGTGATCAGACCAATACCAATGGCTGCCAGGCGGAAATAAAGGGTGTTTTCTTTGATGATACTGATCAGGCCGTCGCTTTTCGCAATTTCAAAATCATTTTCTTCGGTGGCTTTGAGACGCCGTACATTGCGAAAGACCATGGTGGCATTGGCAATAGCCCCCTCAATTTGAGTGGACTCGTTGACGGAGACCATCAGGCCGTAGTTGGACTGGTTGGTGCCATAATATCGTTTGGCAGTTTGTAGTGGAATCAAAATGCGCCGGTCATCACTATCGCGCATATTAGAGCCTTTAGATTTGAGCACACCGATCACGGTCAGTTTGATGTTACCTGCCGCAATGGTTTCATCAATGGCTTTATCGGCTTTGCCATCAAACAATTTCTTGGCGATTTCTGCACCGAGTATGGCCTTATAACCTCCATTTAGTGCCTCCTTGGCCGTTAGGTTTCGACCAGCTTCCAACTCAAAGGCTCTGGCCTCCAGGTAGTTTTCGTCGATGCCAAAAATGAGCGTATTGGGATTGGTTTTTTCATCTTTGTATTTGATGGTGGCTTGCCCCGTACAGTAAAGAGAAAGCGAGGTTCGGGCGGGAAACTGATACCGTTCTTTAAATTCCTGTGCTTCCCGATAGGAAATGGGCGGCGCTGGTTTTTGCTCCCGACCGCCACGACGGCCGTTCAATCCGTCACCTTTAGGATCAATGTCAAAGCTATTGGCACCCAAATAGGACAAGTTATTACTCAACGAATAAATGGCACTATCGATGGCAGTGAGAATTCCCACCAAAGCCATGATTCCGAAGGCAATGATCAATAAAGTAAGGATCGCCCGAGTTAGATTGGAGCGGACCGAACGAAGGGCTATTTTGATGTTTTCCTCGAGATTCATACGTCAATTCGCTTGAGTGAAAAATACGACAATGTAAAGTACTAAAGCTTTCACACTCGGCAGCTTTTGTTCGATGAATGGCGCAACTAGCTAGACGGAAGCAAGAAAGGATAGAATATCGCCTGAACCGACCTATTCATATTTTGCCACATTTGCAGACTCCACCCCCAATGGAGTACCTCTGACGAGCACCATTGACTATACCCTCTAAACGCCATCTATACCGGCTCAATATTCCGCCCAGTTTTGCAACCTCGTGGTCAACACCTGGTTGCTTTGCTGGAAAGTAAATCGAACTTCATCAAAGCGCGGCAAACGCCATTTGGTGGCGGGAAGGCGAGAAAAGGCGTAGGGCTCTGATGGAATGCCTAAGAAATTGCGGTCGAGTTCGCCATTGTTATTAATATCGTGAAATAGGGCCAGGGCATAATTGCCAAATGATAAATTAGGCACTTCAATAAACACCTTGCCGGTATGGTCAACGTGCTGACCTTCCACGATAGCCCTTTCCTTGACGAGGTAATTTTCACGGGAATCATAGAGCCCAATCCAGACCGTTCCTCCAGATGTGCGGATATTCTCTACTTCAATAATTAATTTCCCCGCTACCGGAGGGTCCGGGCCTTTGGCATTGATAAACAGGAACGAGAAAGTGAGCAATAGGACAAACTTTGTGGTGATTGACATAGTAAAGGGCATTGACCCTCAATATTTCCTGAAATTGACTAAAAAAAATGTCTGCATAAGGACTCATTTTCAAGTTTTTGAATCTTTTGAGTTAAGGTTCCGTTAAAAAGATAATCAACAAACAAATTGCTTGCCTGTAAGGGGGAGTTGGTCCATGATAAATTATATAAAATTTAATGTGACTTAATTCATCGCACTTGAATATTTCGTATCTTGTGCTAGCAGAATGGAACAGATGACTCTAAGTGCATGTTTGGAGGTCGCCATTCAGTCTCGGTAAAACCGGGATTTTGGAACCTCTTTGGCTGTTCTTTCGTCCGCCTCGGCTCAGCCGATACGGACGAAAAAATGAGCCTCGCGAGAACCCAAAACATGCTCTTACAAAAAATTGGGGGATAATTAGTGTTTATAAGCGCTTAAGATTAATTTTATATCTTGAAACCCTCACCATTCTAACTTCTATAAGATCGACGACCTCAGTGCCCTCATCCCTTGAACATTTACCCATAGTTGAGCTACCTATTGAGCTATTTGATAGGAGCGCGATTGAATAGTTTAGGTCTGTAGTCCAATTTTGGATGGCAGATTGACGATTAATTTCATGAGACGATATGACGACCTTGACTACCAAAATGGCTTATTGGCGAAAGCTGACAACATCACTGCTACCTTATATATATGTAGCAATCGGTCTCTTATGGGCAAATCCTGCTGCACAGGCACAGTGTGTCGAACCCAACACTCTTGGGGTGGATGCAGTACAGACGACTTCGGCAACCCTCACCTTTGCTTCGGCACAGGCCAATGTGGATGATCATTGCTGGCGTATCCTGGTTGGCGGTATCGGTTTTACCAATGTCGGACAAGCAGTTGTAGACCTGGTAGTGTGCGCTGGACCCAATAATGGCCCCTCTCCCGGAATCGTGGTAAATGGCAATATGATTCGTGTCGATATCAGCGGCTTGGCACCAGGTACGGCCTATGATTACTATGTCACAGAAACATGTGACGGTGTTATGCCGCCGACCAATGCTTCGCCCTTAGCCGGACCTTTTAGTTTTGCAACCTTTGATCTGCCATTTGGCGTAAGCTGGACAGCCATTCGCCCTTCTTGTCCTGGGGGAATCGATGGCGGTTTTCAATTGGAGATTACCGATGGGGCATCTTGCACGGGCACTACCTATACTATTGATGTAACTAATGGACCGGTATTGGTCAATCCAACCAATGTGGTAGGCGTTACGGATGCGGGTAGCCCTTATTTATTTACGGGGGCTGCAGCGGGAACCTATACGGTAGAAGTGACGGAGATTGGCCCCTGCAATCCGCTAACCAATCCGGTCATCATCATGGTAACCGTAGAGCCCGGCCTGGATGTGGTGAACCCTACTTTTTTTCTCACCGATATTTTTGGCAACATTCTGGCGTCCTCGCCGAATACTTACGATCTAGGAGATATCATCTTGCCGGAAGGGACTTGCGGCCGACAGGATCAGTATTATATATATGGTGCAGACAACTGCGATATTTTTGTGAATACACCGGGGGCTGTGACAGCAACCGCCATTACAAATCCCTCCTCCCTGAATCCAGGAACGCAAGTGAGTAGCCCGGCGGAATTGGTGCTACCCAATCTTTACCAATTGGATGTCCATTGGAGTGCCGGAGCATCAACGGTAACTGTGACGGGGTGTGATGTTGCCAATAATTGTGTGGCTCTGAGCCTTACGGCAAATGTCATTGAGGAAGAAGGCGATCTGGCGATTGCTGCCGAACCGATTAATGCGATTATCCCGGTTTGTGAAACCAATACCACGGTGTTATTTGCATTGACCATTTCCGGCGGGTGTGATGCCACGGTGGATGGCAATCCGGTAGTGAGTCTTTTTGGCACCCACCTTTCTAATTTACAAGAGGTGTTTGTCGATTTATCCTCCGGCTATTTTGAATATGCAGTAGATGTGACCCCCGGGGCAGAACCTTTGGCTGATTTTATCACCATTGCTTACGAGAGCGCGCTGGGTAACTTTGCAAGTACTTCAATCGGAGTGACTTCCACACAGGCGGCCGAAAATGAAGACCCGGTGATTTTTGCCAATGCAGAAAACTTATCTATCCCCGCTTGCCTGACGGAGCTGGACGTCACTTATAGTTTTACTGTTCAAGACGATTGTGAGCCCATTGATGAAGCAGCCGTTATCAGCGGCTTTTCAGCCATTGGCTCCGGCTTGGTGTTTTGTCGGAGCGAAGTGCTTGGGCCCAATACCGTTTATTTTGAATTTTGTGGCAATGTGACTCCGGGCCTTTATCCGATCGCGATTACTTACGGGGCTACTTCAGTTTCTACCAATTTGGTTGTTACACAAATTGACAATCAGGCACCAGAAATTGATCTACCCGGAAATTTGAATTTTACTATTCCGGTTTGCCAAACAGAAGTGGAGCAAATCATCGCCATTACGGTAAGTGATGATTGTGATATGATCGATTACGCGGAGGTAAGCCTCACCTTAGGAGGCGAAATATTGGCACCCAGCTACTGGGTGGAAAATGGCACCAATGTTTATATAGAATACCTCATCAATCTCAATGCGGCCAATAGTGGCCAACTCCTGGTGGCTACCTATACAGATGCCGGAGGATTGAATACAACCGTTGATGCCCAAATCGTAGTGACGGATCAACCGGATGACTGGGCACCGATTATTGTCTATCCCGCGCAAGATATTAATATCGTGCTCGATCCTTGCGATCCGGATGTGGCAACAACCAGCTTTTCAGTATCGGTATTGGATAATTGTGACGGAGAGCTTGATCCGGTCATCACTACATCCCCTGCTGCGGGCATTATTATTTCGCCCTTGATGGGCAATGCTTTTTCTGTTGAAGCTAGTCCGGGCAGTTATCAAATCCTGTTGAGTGCCACCGATGCTGCGGGCAATAATCGGGAAGAAGACTTTTTTATCAATGTGAGCCAAGATGATCCGCCATTAGTAGATTTGGCATGCAATGATACCATTAATCTGACGCTAAATGCACAATGCCAGGCGCTGATCATCCCCGAAATGTTGCTCACCGGAGAATGGGGCTGTTTGACCGAAACGGATTTTGTGATTACGGTTTTGGATGGTCATCCAGACAATGGCGCAGTGCTGGATGGTTATGGCTATTTCACCTATCAGATCAGTACCTTGGATGATGCCTTTTTCTGTGAAGGGGTGATCCTGGCCGAAGATAAAGACAAACCAATCCTGGAGTGCCCGGATGATAAGATACAGGCTACGGTAGAAACAGATGTACAGTACCTCAATGGTAGTTTAACCACCGATGATGAGGTCTTGGAATTGGCCAATTATCCCTGTTTCCTGGAATTTCAAAACCCCTCTCCGGGTGATCATTATTATGACCTATATACCTTTACGGTAACACAGAATGATATTTATACTTTTGATCTGGCCACTAGTTGGGGTGGGGGATTAGGTGCGTTGTACCAAGGTGCTTTCAATCCTAGCCAACCCTGTGAGAATGTGATTGCGCAAAGCGATTTTGCGTTTAACGGCAATTTGGTGGTATTGACTCCTTTTGATCCCATTTTCAGGGCTCATTTGCCGCTACAAGCGGGCATGACCTATACCTTATTGACTTCCGCCAATGGCAGCGTTGGCAATGGCCTGACTGGAGATTATACCTGGGCCATTTATAGTGCGGGCAATGGTGCTCTTTCCAACCTGACGGTAGAAACGGCCACTTTTGTCAGCGACTTGATTTGTAATGATGTGGATCGGTTATTGTTGAGTAATTTACCGGACAATGTGCCCCACTGCTACTCCTTAAATGCAGATGGGGATCTCATTTATCCCAGCAATCCTACTGAGAGACAAAGGTTAGAGCAGCTGCTAGACCTGTTGGCCACCACTGGCTTCCCTTACAACGGGGCAGATGCGATGGGTGGTTTATTAACCGATAATTGTGGCAATATAGAGGTGTGTATTACGGAAACGGTAAGCAGCGCCGGCGATTGTGCGCCCACCGTTATTGCAAGAACATTTACGGCTACAGATGATAATGGCAATACCGTTTCGTGTACACAAGAGATTAGTGTGCGCCAGCCCACCCTGGAGGATGTGGTACTGACGCCACTGACCGCTGTGTTGGAATGCGATCAGCCGTTTCCGCTAGACGAAATGGGCAATCCTCATCCTTCGATCACGGGTTATCCATTTTTGCGGACCGCTTTTGGCTATGAAAACCTGGATGAAGACCATTGCACTATTGCGGCGACTTACCAGGATTTGGCGCCGATTTATTCCTGTGCGAGTGGGTATAAATTGGTACGTCAGTGGACCCTCAGCAATTGGTGTAATCCGAACAATTTAGTCAATTACAGCCAAATCATTAAGGTGGGAGATTTCTCTGCACCGGTGGTCAGCTGTCCGGAAGAAGACTACGATTGGGATGGCGTGCCCGATCCATTGGTCTATTCTACCGGGGCTTTCGACTGTACAGCGGCCTTTTATGTGCCGTTACCTGAGGTACAAGACAACTGCTCCGAATGGGAAGTTTTGACGGAAGTCATCACTAATGAAATTACGGAAACGGCCCATCCTGATGGAACCGTCACCTTGGATACACAAGTGGTGGTGTTGGCAACGATCTCCTCCGAAGCGGTCAACCGATTTGTTGGTGGAATTCCTGTCGGGTGCCACCGCTTCCGGTATACCGTGACTGATGAATGTGGAAATGTGACGGTTGCAGAATGTGACTTTTGTGTAGAAGATCAAACCGCGCCCGTAGCCGTTTGTGGTGACGATTTTAATATTTCCCTAGGCGGAAATGGCATTGCCCAGATCACCGCAGAGGATGTTGATGAAGGCAGTTGGGACAACTGTGGCGAAATTGCCAGCCTTGAGGTACGGCGTTTATATCAGTTTGACCCCGAAAGTTGTACCTCCGTAGCTCCGTATTATTCAGAATGGGGCCCCGCTATCGCCTTCAGTTGTTGTGATCTGGATACGACCATAACGATTGAGTTGCGGGTGACCGATGCGGTGGGTAATCGTGATGTTTGTTGGTTGGAAGTGAGTGTAGAAGATAAGATCAGACCAACGTGTCATGCACCGGCTGCGGCGACAATTACTTGTTCTGAATTACCTTATAATTTTGATGCACAAAATCTGGCACAACTGCAATCGCTCTTTGGAGAAGCATCTGCAACAGATAATTGTGGCGCAGAATGGCAGGAGATTACCCCTACGGTAAATTTGGATGATTGCGGTTTTGGCACCATTATCCGCCGGTTTAGGGCAGTAGACGGCTCCGGTAATGTATCGATCAACTCTTGTCAACAGATCGTGACCATTGAAGAAGAACATCACTACGAAATTCGTTTTCCTGCTGATGCTTCTGCCAATTGCGGTGACCCATCTCCGGATTCTATTCAGTATGACGAAATTGCTTGCGACCTGCTGGCGGTCGGTATTGTTGATGACACCTTGACGGTTTCGGCAGATGAATGTTATAAGGTATTCCGTCGCTTTCGGGTTATCAATTGGTGCGAGTATAGTGGAGAAGGGCCTCCGGTAGTGATTAGCCGGGAAGAAGATTGTGATGGTGCTCCGGGAGATGAAGCCGTTTGGGTATTGCGTCGCCCGGGACAGACCTATATCGATCGCGATGATGATGAGGGGAATACCAATCCGTTTGCCAACCAAAAAGGCACTTCCTGCGATGGCACGACTAATCCTCAAGGATATTGGCGAACGGTGACGTCTACCGGCTATTGGGAGTATACGCAGCATATCAAGGTATACGACAATGAGCCACCCATAATAGCCTTTACACCGCCCAATCCCTTTTGTAGTGTCAATGATTCCTGTACTGCGGAGGTGGAATATCGGTTCATTTTGTATGAACCTTGCTCTCCCTCTTCCTTGCATATCGAGATCTATTACGATGAATATATGGACGGCATCATCGATTCGAATTTGACCAATGATGACGGTTTCAAGCAACTATATCCCAAATACCGCCTCAATTGGGAAGCCCCCATTGGGCACCATTCCTTCATCTTGATTGCAGAAGATGGCTGTGGCAATGTATTGGAGGCAGAACTCCCTTTTGAAGTGGTGGATTGCAAGGCACCGGCTCCTGCCTGTATCAATGGATTGGCTGTAGAACTGATGCCGTTACCTCCGGGAACTGATGCCAATAATGATGGATTGGTCGATCCGGGTGGGGTAGTACTTACCGCCCAATCTTTCCTGGCGAGTGCCATTTATGATTGTTCCTTACCGCTGCGCTATTCCATCAATATTGCCGGGCAAACGCCCAATATCAATCAGTCTCAATTGGTGCTCACCTGCATCAATATGCCGTCGGAAATAGTGGAGATCTATGCTTGGGATGCTGCGGACAATCCCTATGCGGTACAGCCAGATGGCACCATTGGAGGGCCCAATTACGACTTTTGTGAAACCTATGTATTGGTGCAGGATAATATGTTTAATCTCTGTGGAGAAGGAACAGACATTGCCGGCCGCATTGCAGTGGAGAATAATGAACCACTTGAAGGCGCCATGGTTGAGCTGAGTGGTGGTTCAAGTTTGCTAGATGAAACCGATGCTGCCGGGTACTATGGTTTTGAACAATTACAGCAAAATTATGACTACTCTGTCACGCCGTCTCTGGATGAGAACCCGGTGAATGGGGTAACGACCTTTGATATCTTGCTGATTACCAAGCATATTTTAGGGGTCGCGCCTTTAAATTCTCCGTATAAGGTCATTGCGGCAGATGTCAATCGCTCGGACTACATTTCAACACAAGATATCATCCAGTTGCGTAAGCTAATTCTGAATGTATATACCACTTTTCCGAATAATACCAGTTGGCGATTTGTGCCCAAAGACTATCAATTTCCCAATCCGCAAGATCCCTGGCAGGAGGCTTTTCCGGAGGTCATTAACCTCAATAATTTGTCAGCTGGCAATGTTCCACTAATGGATTTTGTGGCCATCAAAATTGGTGATGTGAACCTGAGTGCTACCGCAAACTTCCAGGAATTAGAGGATAGAAATGAGGCTAAAAATGACTTTGTTTTTGTGGTGGAAGACCAATCTTTGGAAGCTGGGAAACCCCTTTCGGTACCCCTGTATGCCAGGGATGTTTCGACTTGTTCGGGCTTTCAATTTACCCTTGATTTTGGTCCTTCTCTAAGGCTGGAAAGGATCGATTATGGGATGCTTCAAGCCCGGCATATTGGTGAAAGGATGGTAGAGCGAGGAGCGTTGACCTTTAGTTGGGAGTCGGTAGAGGCCCCGACCGAGGAGGTGAAATCTGCGCCAGAGCCGTTGGTGATTTTACATTTCACCCCTCAAACAAATGGGCGGCTCAGTGATCATTTAGTGCTCAATTCAAACTATACCCCAGCGGAGGCATACCGGCGAGAATCTGATGAGATAGAGGTGCCAAAACTGGAGTTTTTAGATCAGCGGGGTAGGGTAGAAGAGGCAAAGGTGCTGCAAAATTGGCCGAATCCGTTTGTCTCAACAACACAGATTCCGGTTTATTTACCCATTCAACAGCGCTTCAGGTTGGAGGTTTTTGATGCGTTTGGGGTACGTATATTGAACCGTTTATACAACCGCTCAGCGGGGCATCATCTGTTATCTTTAAACCAAAATGACGTCCCGAAAAAAGGAGTTTTCTTCTGCAAGATTGATTTGGGAGAGCAAACTTTCTGCCTTAAAATGATAAAAATGTAAATGTGTTTTTTTGAAAAAAAGTCCTTTTTTTGAGCTAAAACAATCTAATCACCATCCTTTTTTTAGTTTTTTTTTAGTTTTTTCTCCTTTTTTGTGAAAAATATCAGCTGATAAAATGTCACAAAGATCGATTTGTTGAGCCCCTATTTGTCGATTGTTTACAGGATTTATTGTGACAACCTCCGGAATAATCTAGCGGTTGACTTGCCATTGGGTAATGGATTTTACGGAGTTCGTGAAAGCAGCATTTAGGAATGGTTGTTTTTTTATAAGTATCTGATTATTATTGATTTGTGAGGTATGGTTTTAGGTGATTTTTTCTCCGTTGTAATCCCTGTCAGAGGCAATTTGGAACGGTTTATGGAGGTGTTTCGATTTCCTGTGTTTTTGTGACATTGATTATTTGTTATGTCACATTTTTTTTTAAAAAAAGGATAAATGATAATTTTTTAATTATCAAACCTCTTATATTTGCACTCGGAATGATTTTATTATCCCCTTTCTTAAAATGACAGGTAAGGCGCTTTACCCAATTACTCCCCAATTAAAGCCTTGTCTGTAAAATCCTTGTGATTCTTGGTAAAAGTGAGATGGCTAAAGCATACTCCTGCGGGAGTAGACTAAAAACTTTTGAACAAACGCTAAAGCGTGGGGACATTTGCCTAAGATGCTAGAAGTTGTAGCGGCTTCTGGTGAAGCTCACTTTATTTCTTTCACAGAAACAAGTTGCTTCCTCTCTTCGGCGAGTCAAATCATTTTGATTTTTTCCTCAGAATTCCCCTAAGTTTTAGACGTGTTTTTCTAGCGTATTCGCAAGTAGAATACCGGAATCCCTATGGCTTTCGGTAATGTATCTCCTATAAAAAGGGGACGAAATATCAGTATTAGCAAAAACTACAACCTCAGTTTTATGAAAAAGGTGTACGGATTAACCAATGGTTCCAACACAGCAAACTGCTTTGGGATATTAACACTTACCTTAGGGCTATTTCTGGCCTTACCTTCCTTGCATGCACAACAAAGTGATGAAGTTGCAGATCAGATGTTCCAGGAGGACATTGTGGTCTGTGATGATTTGCGCATTGAGGGGGTCAATGTAACCGCTGAATCGAGTTGTGGTGCCGCGGATGGCATCTTAACGTTGCGGATAGTGGATGACATTGAAGTCAATTCAACTTACCGATTAGACGTTGGCTTTGGCAACAGGGTACGGTCCTTTTCGGGCTTAGTTGCCCAAGGCAATACGGTGGTTGTAGAATCGCTGAATGCGGGGTTGTATGGGGCTTTCCGGTTGGTTCGGGAAGCCGATGACTGTAGTTCGGCACTCTACGGAGCCGAACTACTGATTGAGCATGCCTGCGATTTCAGCGAGCGGACCAACTGTGGGTCATCGGGTAGTCTTAACCACACCAACTGTGATGGGGAAAACATTACCATTTACAAATCCAATATGGAGCCGAGCACCTTTATCTTCACGGATAATGATTATCTGGGGTGTATCACCGAAGTATACAGCAATTGTACGCTCGGGCCATCCGAGCGGGTATATTGCTTAGATTATAATACAACAGAACCCACCCCTAATCATGGGTATCCTTATGGGACCGGCGTATTTACGAAGGTTGTTGGCGCTTCTAACTATGGGATGTCAGATTTAGTGGCTGAACGAATCAATTGGGTGTTGTGCCATGGAGAATCCAGTGGCTATAGTAAAACCAATATCAATCAGGCTATCTGGTTCTTCACCGGTACCAGTGGTAGCTGTAATACACTCTGTAGTGCTGCCATCGATGCGGTTCCGTATGCCGTAGGTGCCATTGCGGACCAGATGACTTTCTTTGTACCTGAAAATCCTTCCGTACAGCCTTTTGTGAAAGCGGCTTGTTTTAATGCTTACGATTATGGTGACGCGCCGTTGAGCTATGGTAGTGCCTCGCACATTATTCAAAGTTATTGTCGTTCTCACCTCGGTGCAAAAATTGATGCAGAGGATAGTACTCCATATAGCAGCAATGCGAATGGTGATGACAATGCTGATATGGATGATGAAGATGGAGTGAACTTCAATGGAGGACTGACCAGAGGTGCAACCAATACCATTACGGTGAGCTATACCAATCAGTGCAATTCCAGTGATTACATTTCCGGCTGGATTGATTTTAATGCAAATGGCACTTTTGAATCGTCAGAGATGGTGGTAGACAATTACCACGTGACGAACAGCAGCAGTAGTGTACAAACTCATGATTTTGATATTTCTGTGCCATCTTCCGCTGAATGTGGAACAACCTTGGCGCGTTTTCGCTATAATACCAATACCATTAGTACCCCAACAGGTGTTGGTGAAGAAGGAGAAGTAGAAGATTATATCGTACAGATTTCCGGTTGTATAACTCCAGTACCGGTACCTGTACCACAAAACTGGGCTTATGATTGTAGCGATGGAGTAGAAGTAGATGTTTACGGTGTTGGTGCAAACCTATTACCCACAACAATTATTTCCATTCCTAACCCCGGCAACGTATTCCAGTATGCAGTGGAAATTGTTTATAAAGGGGGAAACCCCGGTAGTTCCGTCAATGTAAGCGATGCTTCCGGCAACTACTATAAGCTTAGCGGATTTACGCCTCCGGGTACTAGCTCGGGTGTGAAAGTGTATCGCGGGATGATTACAGGGTCTACATCTGCTATAACTTATCTGGATTTGTTGTCTTCGTTGCGACTGCAATCAGTGGTTGTTTATGCCTTTAGAAATACCGGTGGATCTACTGGGTCTACCTCAGGCGTTTATACCGCTTTAAGTGGATATCGCGACATTCAAACGGTGACAGTTCCGATACCTGCTGACTTTGCACCACGAGATGTGACCGTTAAAATACCGATTTCCGAATTAACCACTGACTGTCGCTTGATCAATATCACGGCTTCGGCTGGCGGTGCTTCGACTTCTCTGACCATAGATGGCCCTGATGCCAGCTACGGTCTTTGCTGTTTGGCTATCCCAGAACTGACTATTACTAATGTTCCCGGTAGTGCAACGAGTTTGACTATTTCGTTAGAATCACCAAACGGAAGTCACAGCGGTTGTCCGGCTACTTCTAATCAAAATGGACAATCCTATACCGTTGCCGGTCTGATTGAAGTCTCGACCGAGTGTAATGATTGTTCTAGTTTTGAACCCGGTTCCATCACCGGCGATGAGGCGGAGTGTGGAGAATACGACCCTGGATTGATTACCGGAACCGATGTTGGAGGGGGTACTTCTTGCCCGGCTACCGGTACCCTGCTGTTGCAGCGTTATGACAATATTTCAGGTTCATCACTCAATGATCTGACTTCTGATCCAGATTACCCAAATAACCCATCCTCTACGTCAACTCTGACGTCCTTGTTTGAGGCGCCAACGGATATTTTAGATAACTACGGACAAAGAATTAGTGGGTATTTGTGTCCGCCACAAACGGGCAACTATACCTTCTGGATAGCCAGTGATGACCACAGTGAACTAAGATTGAGTACCGACAATAACCCGGCCAATGTGCAGGTGATTGCTTCGGTTTCTGGCTATACGGCTTCCAGAGAGTGGAATAAGTATTCTTCTCAACAATCTTCTCAGGTTTATTTGGAATCGGGCCAGATCTATTACATAGAGGCTGTGATGAAAGAGGGTGGTGGAGATGATAACCTTGCTGTAGGTTGGAAGTTGCCTAACAATACGTTAGAGCGCCCAATTCCGGCAAGCTATTTTTCTGCTCCCACGGAAGGACTTCAGGTTACCTACCAATGGCAATATCGTGAAGGAACCGCTGGCCCTTGGGCCGATATTCCCGGTGCCACCGGACAAAACTACGACCCAATGACCATTTCGACGACACATCAGTACCGTCGGATGGCTTTGAGTGAGTCTTGTACGGATACGCCCTCCAATGTGGTGACCAAAACGGTTTATGATGAGCCCAATGCGAATGCCGGTAATAACCAAGCAATCTGTGAAGGCGATGAAGTGACCTTAACCGCAACCGGCGGGGGCTCCTATCTGTGGAGTACCGGCGCTACTACGGCTAGCATCACAGTAAGCCCAACTTCCGATCAAACGTATACGGTAACCGTAACCAATGGCAACAATTGTACGGATACAGATAATGTATCGGTGACCGTTGGCAATTCTGTGGAAGTTGATGCGGGTGATGACCTTTCTGTTTGTGCCTCCGTTGATAAGGTCCATCTTAATGGAAGCATTGGTGGCGGAGCGAGTTCTGCTACGTGGTCAACCAGCGGTGACGGTTCTTTCAACAATACCAGTGCCTTAGATGCCTGGTATTCTCCCGGTCCGAATGACATCAGTAGCGGATCAGTGATTTTGACGCTGACCACCAATGATCCTTCTGGTTCTTGTCCTGCAGCTTCTGATGCAGTCACCTTGACGATCACGCCAACACCATCGGTGAACATTACCGGTGACCTGGCAGTATGTGAGGGTGTCCCTGCTACATTGACTGCAGCGGGTAGTGGAGGATCCAGCCCTTATACTTATGAATGGAGTACGGGCAGTACCGAGGCTACTATTTCTGTTTCAAATGGTGGTATTTACACCGTAACGGTAACAGATAACAACAACTGTACATCCGTTAATGAAGCAGAGGTTGTTGTTTCTACCAATCCAATGGCCATCATCGAGTGTCCTGCCGACCCTGTAGTTAGTCGCAGTATATCAGGGGTAGACCCAACTTGCTATACCGCTGATCCTTATGGTTTCTGGTCCAATGCCTTCATGAATAATATCGTCAGTGGATTGGGATGTGGTGATGAATCTAAGCGTTGGACAGTGCAAAGTGGTTCCTTCCAGGAGTATGACAATGGTTCGGCATTTTACCAAATGTCAGTTGCCAACCACTGTAATCCCAACCTTATCTTAAATATTGACGTAGTACTGTCTGGCAGAACGTTTATCCCTCCTGCCGGTAGTCCAAAAGAAAATGAATTATGTGTGGGTAATATCGATAATAGTGATTGGTATTATTACACGGACATCAAAGGTGTCTTAACCGGTGCGGGTGATTTGGCTGGAGCTATTGTTACCATCTCCGAAACGGGACCTGCTTTTCAGGTAGGTACAGGTGCTAATCTGAAAGATGGTGACTTATTTGGAGCTGCAGCCTGGGCAACCTACTCTATAGTCCGACAGCCTGACGCTGGACCTGGCTTCAACACGTCCAGTGGACACTTTGATTTCAACTTCAACCTTAGCGGTGAGATGCTTTCTGCTGATCCGGAGTGTCTGGCTATCTGTGCGGGTACAGGTACTACTCTTTCCGTTAATGCGATGGCCGGTAGCGGCGGATATACCTATTTGTGGAGTACCGGTGCTACAACTTCAAGCATTGATGTGGCTCCAACCGTTGATACGGATTACTCCGTAACGGTAACGGATAGTAATGGTTGTACGGCAACATCAGAAGCAACCGTTACCGTACTGCCTGTTCCAGAAGTTAGTGTGGTCGTCAACGGCGGTGGAGATTTGAACATTTGTGAAAACGAATCCATTACGCTCAATGCAGAGGCTAGCGGTGCTACCTCAGGCCTTACCTATTTGTGGAGCACCGGGGCAACTACATCCAGCATTACGGTTAGTCCCGATAGTGACCAAAGCTATGGCGTGACCGTAACCAACGCCGATGGCTGTACCGCATCTGATGAAGTGACGGTAATTGTTTCCGACGAACTGACAGTGACCGTGGAAACGTCTTGTGATGACAACGGTACACCAACTAACCCTGATGATGATACCCGGAATAATCTTGCTTATGGAATGGAACAAGGTCCTTTTGGTCCTTTCAATATTTCTGACGGTGACTTGAATATAGAGGTAAGTGATGATGGTAACAATGTATGTGTTGCCGAGGTAACCGTTGAAGCGCCGGCCGCTTGTTCTGATTGTGGAACTATTGATGCGGGTGACGACAATTTATCGATTTGTGCTGGCGATGACGTGGCAGTAAATGGTAGTATCACCGGAGGTTCTGGGAATGTAGTTTGGACGACCAGTGGAGATGGTACATTTGCCAATGCCAATTCATTGTCTACAACCTATTTCCCCGGTGCAGGTGATATCGCCAGTGGTTCCGTAACCCTGACCCTATCAGAGCAAAATGCACCTAATTGTGTCGATGATGCAGATGCTATTGTGGTTGTGATCGCCGCAAATCCAGATGCTAATGCAGGGCCAGATGAGTCACTTTGTGAATGTGAAGATGTAGATCCTAATGGGGGGAGCAGTAATCCGTTGGCTTTTACCAATGGTTTTAATGTACTCGTTGGTGGAAATATGACTTTCAATGCTGGTGACACCGATGGCCCAATTGCGGGTGGTGGTAACCTGATTATTGCGGGGAATACCACGATTGCTGGTTTGACAGCTGGAAACCTGACACAGCCTGGTGACGCACAGCCTTCTTCTATAGTTGTGGGAGGGTTGGTCTCTTATGTATCCGGTTCTGGTATTACGCTGAATAATGGATATGTCAAGATTGGAAACCTAACCGGATCTAATGTATATGACGTTGATGGCAATAATGCGGCTTCTAACTTGCGAGTAACCCCTGGTGGATACAATGCCAGCCCACGCATCTCCTCTAATTTGATGCAGCCCGCAAACTCTGTGGGCCAAACAGGCGTGATCAATTTTGGCAATGCTATGAGCCAGATGCAATCCGTTTCAAGCAATATAGCAGGCTTGACAGCCAATGTTACTCTTAGTGGAAATACGATTACCTTAACGGATAATACAGTGAACGTTTTGAATTTGACCAGCAGTCAATTGACCAGCTTGTCAAATTTGTCTTTTAATAATCAGCCTAATGCTTCTCGTCCACTGATCGTCAATATTATTGGCGGTGGTACGATCAACTGGTCAGTGACCAATTTTGCAGGTATTGGCGATAGCCAAGGCCGTTATATACTTTGGAATTTTTCTTCCGCTTCTCAGGTCAACCTTAATGGTGGCAATACTTTAATTGGTACCATTTTGGCCCCATCGGCTGCTGTCAATAAGAATACCGCGGGCAATATCAACGGTCAAGTGATTGCTGGTTCTTATGTGCATACCGGTGGCGAATTGCACTATCATCCATTCTCTGCTGAGATTCCTACGGAAGAATGTGCTGATCCTAACCGTGCCGTAACATTAACGGCCTCCGGAGGAACTTCTTATTTGTGGAGCACCGGCCAGAACACGGCTTCTATTTCCGTGAATCCGGTAACTACTACTACTTATTCTGTGACAGTATCCAATGGAGCTGGTTGTACGGATGTAGACGAAGTAACGGTATTTGTAAATCCAAGTCCGGATGTGACCATTATTGGTGGAGAAGAACCCGTGTGTGCGAGTACTGACGAAAGCCTTACGGCAAGTGTTTCTGGTGGTGCCGGACCTTATACTTATCTCTGGAGCAATGGTGCTACAACATCGACAATTATTGTAGATGCTGCGGGAGATTATTCCGTAACCGTTACCGATATCAATGGTTGCCAATCAGATGATATAGTGACCATAAGCCAATACGATGCTCCCGAAGTAACCGTGACCAATGGTGCGATTTGCGAAGGCGAGTCTACTACTGTAATGACTACGGTTACCGGTGGTACAGGACCATTTACCTACCTATGGAGTAATGGTGAGACGACCGAAGATATTACCGTATCTCCAACTACGGACACGGATTACGGAGTCACGATAACTGACGCTAATGGTTGTACGGATAATGCTGGTCTTACAATTGTTGTTTATGAGGCCCCGGAATTAACGGTGACCAGTGAAACAATTTGTAATGGTGAATCTGCAACATTATTCACAAGTATTTCTGGTGGAAATGGACCATATACTTATGAATGGAGCACTGGTGCAACCACCACTTCATTACAAGTGTCTCCAACAGAAACAACAGAATACACGGTAACCATCACTAGTTCGAATAACTGTCAGGACGTAGCAACTGGAACGGTAACCGTTAACGAAAATCCAACGGTTACGGTTGGTCCCGATCAAAATATTTGTTCCGGAGAATCTTTGACCTTGACTGCCGATGCAAGTGGCGGTACAGGGCCATATACTTACCTCTGGAGCACGGGAGCAACTACTGAAAATATTGAAGTTTCTCCTACAGTTACCACTACCTATAGTGTGGTGGTAACGGATGATAACGGCTGTACAGATCAAGACGAAGTGGAAGTGGAGGTTAGTAATGACTACTGTGCCAGCCTGGGCGATTATGTATGGGAAGACACCGATGGAGATGGTATTCAGGATGGCGATGAAGATGGCGTTGGTGGGGTAACCGTACAGTTGAAAGACGAGAACGGCAACATAATTGCCACGACCACCACTGCGGCGG
>CAXHCA010000141.1:0-18340 GCA_964015035.1 uncultured Saprospiraceae bacterium | reverse complement strand
GAGAACCCAAAATCTGCAATTTTCGCTGCTAAAGCACCACCTCCAAACAAGCACTTACAGCAAGTGCAATACCGGCAATCAGTAGAATAACAACAATTACATTTTTCATACAGGTGGTTTTGTAAATAAATAGGGCTCGTAGTCCTTCTTTAGACAAAACCATGAAGGCAATTGAAGTGTTCGGTAGCCTGATTGCACAAAGCGGATTTCGTCAGTGTTATTGGCGAGGCATCAGCGTGATTTCAGGTGGGCTTTAGATGAAAAGAAAATTTTAACTGAGTAATTTTTTACACTAAAAAAGTAATAAAAAGCGAAAAAAAAAGCCGGGACCCAAGCCCCGGCTTTCGCTCATCTTCCGACTTATATTTAGCGGATAAACATCATCTCGCGGTACTTGACCAGCGGCCATTCCTGATCGTCCACCAAATATTCGAGGCGATCACAATGCATACGCACATCATCCATCAAAGGTTTAACCTTATCGCAGTAAGCTCTGGCAATATCCTCGGCGTGTTTTTGATCGTTGGCCTTTTTACGAGCCTCGGTCATTTTTTCCACGCCCTTCTGTATATCGCTGATGTGTTTGCTGATTTTCTTCACCAAATCCAACTGGGTTGCGTAGTCGGATTTGTCCAAACCCAGTGCCATCAATTGTTGCACATTATCAGCCAGGCTAGATTGGTAGCGAATGGCGGCAGGCAAGACGTGATTGATCACCAACTCACCCTGTGTACGTGACTCAATTTGCAATTTCAGGATGTAATTTTCACACATCACCTCATAGTGCGCCTCTATTTCCTTTTCAGAAAACACCCCACTGTTCACAAATAGGTCTTTACTCAACTCACTCATATAGGCCTTGATAGCGTCTGGTGTATTCGGGGTATTGCCTAGGCCTCTTTTTTTGGCCTCCTTTCTCCAACTGTCGCTATAGCCATCTCCTTCAAAACGAATGGATTTGGAATCAGTAATATATTTCTTAATGATCGTGAGAATGGCAGAATCTTTGTCTTTCCCTTTCTTAATCAAAGCATCAACCTCCTTTTTAAAATCCTTCAATTGTCGTCCCATCATCGTATTCATGACGGTCATAGGAGCGGCACAGTTCATGGAAGATCCCACCATGCGGATTTCAAACTTATTGCCCGTAAAGGCAAAAGGCGAAGTTCGATTGCGGTCTGTATTGTCCAGCTCCAGGTTGGGTACTTTAGCCAATAGATCCAGGACATCCTTTACCCCTTGTGCAGTTGCCTCAATGCCCGCTTCAATATCATCCAATACTTTCGTTAGGGTATCCCCGACAAAGACAGAAATAATGGCGGGAGGGGCCTCATTGGCTCCAAGACGGTGATCATTGGCCGCAGAGGCCACGCTAGCGCGCAATATATCAGCGTAGCGATAGACTGCCTGAATGGTATTGATAAAGAAGGTTAAAAAACGCAGGTTTTTGCCTGGTGTTTTACCAGGTGAAAGCAAATTCACGCCAGTATTCGTTGCCATCGACCAGTTATTGTGTTTACCAGATCCATTCACTCCGGCAAAAGGTTTTTCATGCAACAGCACGCGGAAAGCATGCCTGCGGGCAATGCGATCCATCAAATCCATCAACAACTGATTGTGATCCACGGCCACATTGACTTCTTCAAACATCGGTGCCAATTCGTACTGGCCCGGGCCTACCTCATTGTGGCGAGTTCTCACCGGAATTCCAAGTTTGTGGCACTCCGTTTCCAAATCAATCATAAAAGCATACACCCGATCCGGAATAGACCCAAAGTAATGATCATCCAATTGCTGCCCTTTCGGTGAATGTTTTCCCAACAAAGTACGACCAGTAAGCATCAAATCCGGGCGAGCATTAAATAAAGCTTCATCAACTAGAAAATATTCCTGTTCCCAACCCAAGGTAGCGATCACTTTGTCGACTGCTGGATCGAATAGTTGGCAAACGGGGATGGCTGCCTCCTCCAAAAAAGTCTGAGATTTGAGCAACGGCAGTTTATAATCCAACGATTCTCCGGAATAGGTGACAAAAATTGTGGGAATACAAAGTGTTTTTCCCTGGCCAATTTCGATGATAAATGCCGGTGAGGAAGGATCCCAAGCCGTATACCCCCGAGCCTCAAAAGTGGAACGCAATCCACCTCCGGGAAAACTCGAACCATCCGGCTCCTGCTGGGCTAGAGAATCGCCGTTAAATTCTTCAATAACATCTCCATTAGGTGTCAGGGTAAAAAAGGAATCGTGTTTTTCTGCTGTTCTACCCGTCAGTGGTTGAAACCAGTGTGTATAGTGGGTCACTCCTCGATCCATCGCCCAGCGCTTCATCGCACTAGCCACCACATCGGCATGTTTTCTGGAAATTTTCTGGCCGGCACGGATTCCACTGCGTAAGCTTTTGTAAATGTCTTTGGGTAAATACTCTCGCATCACCTCGTCGTTAAAAACATTTGATCCAAAAAATGAGGCAATGCTTCCTACACTGGAGGGATCGGGAGAAGTTTCTCCATGGGATCGGCCCTCAATAGAAGACAAGGCGTTAAATCGTGAAAAGCTCATTCTCTTTTGATTTTGAATGTTTATAAAAAGGTGAAGGGGTCAGATGATACTTGATCATCAAACCCCTCCAATAGAAGAAGTATCTTATACAGCTAAGTGTCATATATACCATCTTTCCACAAAGATAATCGTTTACTAATAAGTATTCAAACTGGATTTTTTTGTAAAAACCGTCCCCAACCCTGAAGTTGGGGACAGGTAATGGCATATTCCTAAACAGGAACTAGAGCTGATTTAACCAATTTGCTGAATTAAAAATTTCACACGGCAACTGGTACGTCCGCGGTTTTAACCGTTTTAATGATCTGAGCGGCTACCTTGTACGGATCCGCAGCAGAATTTGGACGGCGATCTTCCAACCATCCTTTCCAACCACGCTCCACAGTAGCAATCGGAATGCGAATAGATGCTCCACGATCAGAAATACCGTAGCTAAACTTGTCAATAGATTGCGTTTCGTGCAGACCTGTCAAGCGCAGGTGATTGTCAGCACCATATACTTCGATGTGTGCTTTGATCACTTCTGGGCTTACGCCAAATGCTTCACAAACCTTATCGTAGATAGACTTCTCACCGGCATGACGAAGTAGGGAATTAGAGAAGTTGGCATGCATACCAGATCCATTCCAATCGCCAGCGATTGGCTTACAGTGGTAATTGATGGCTATGCCATATTTTTCCGCCGTTCTTTCCAGGAGATAACGTGCAACCCAAACCTCATCTCCTGCCGCTGCGGCCCCTTTGGCAAATACCTGGAACTCCCACTGCCCCGCGGCAACCTCAGCGTTGATCCCCTCAACGTTGATACCGGCATCTAAGCACAAATCCAGGTGTTCTTCTACAATATAGCGGCCATAGGCATTATTGGCACCCACAGAACAGTAGTATTGGCCTTGTGGATTTGGGTATCCTTGAGCAGGGAAACCAAGTGGCTTGTCTGTTTCCGGGTCCCAAAGAAAATACTCTTGTTCAAAGCCAAACCAAAAATCATCATCATCATCATTGATGGTGGCCCGGCCGTTTGTTTCGTGAGGAGTACCGTCGGAGTTCAAAACCTCGGTCATAACCAAGTACGCACTTTTGCGACCTGGATCAGGGAAGATTGCAACGGGTTTCAGCAGACAGTCTGAAGATCCACCCTCAGCTTGTTGGGTAGAGCTACCATCAAATGACCACATGGGGCAGTCTTCCAAACGACCGCTAAAGTCTTTTTCAATTCTTGTTTTGCTTCTCAAACTCTGGGTGGGCTTGTAGCCATCCAGCCAAATGTACTCTAGTTTTGATTTTGCCATTTTTAAAAAAGTTTTTGTTCAGTAAATTTTTTGTCAAATAACAATACGGTTATCCTAGAAAGAATAAACTGCTGCTAAAATCAACCCAGCCATCGATCCTGTAGGCATTTCATCAGGATCTGGAAACACATCATCACTCGCCAGGTCAATACGGAATTCCGGAATCAAGGTTAGATTACCAATCGTTATATTGCCAGATGCCGTCAATGCGGTAATACTGGTATCATCGGTAGCGTCATCTCCATCTTTTGGCATGAATTGCTCTGCCCGTAAGCCGATAGCGAAGTTCTCGCTGGTTCTGATAGTAGAATAAAACGCTACGCCAAAGAAACCACCTGCGGAATTACCATCAGTAGACAGACCATAGTTGGCTACGTTCAAGCCCAACATTACCTTTTCAGATAAAGTATAGGTGGCCGTCAAATCAATTTCGTATTCATTGAGGTCCTTATCCCCTAATTCTTCTTCTTTTCCGTAAATGAAGTTCAGATAAGCGCTCAACCCACCCACTTCAGCAGATAGCTGTGCACCGAAATGCTTGCCAGGAACAACATCAAACTTGTCGTCCGTATCATTAAAAACTCCTACCATGGCACCAAAGCCTTCACCAAGGGCAATATCTGCCTTGATTCCGGTGTGGTAAAACGGGCCATTAGAGAAAAGGTAGGAAGTACTATAGTTGACGTTACCCGGAGAATCGATTAGTTCGTACCCGACAAAGGTGCTGAAGTTACCGAACGTAAAAGTTACCGCATCTACCGGGGTATACGTCACGTACAATTGTTTGATAACACTCAGGGTTGGCATATCTTCAAAGACTCCATTAGCTGCTTCAGCCCGAGGACCAACAGCCAGGTCTGCCACAAATCCCACCTTGCCTTCCTTGGACAACATAACATTGGCCATACCCAAAGCAAATTGGTTGTGTGCATCGGTAAAACTTGTATAAAACCCTGTTTCGTTAAAATTGTACATATAATAGCCGTCTACAAATCCAGAAACTGTAAAGGAAGGTTTTTCTTCCTCTATTATAGCTTCTTCACCCAGTATGGGTTCGTCCACTGTAGTGGTCGCGTCTTGCGCGAATAGTTGATTATTAATCAAAGTCAATCCTAGTAAAAAAAATACGTAAGTCTTTAGCAATTTCATGACCCAAAAATTTAGAGGATTATTAGTGAATAGAAATCCATGTGACACACCGCATAATGCTGCATGTATCAGCTTTAAATTTGGGCACCAAGAAATCGCTGGATCAACATCTCCTGTCAAAAGGTTTTTAAAATTGCTCGAAACCTCTTACTTTTGATTTGCTAATAAGTCAAGGATGCGGTCCAGTATCGTTTTCTTGATGCGCCTCCCGGTTTGTCCTACCAAGCCGGGAGTTTTTTTTATTTAAAATGAGAGAGAAAATTTCCCGTAAGGAAAACCTCTCTAGCCCTTTCCGATTATTATTTCACAGAAAGATTGTAAGCACTTTGCTCCACAGAATCGGCATAGGCATTCATATCATGCTCTCCGACATCCAATCCTTTGACCTCTTCTTCTTCGCTGACGCGAATACCGATGGTTACCTTCAGGATGTACATTACCCCAAAAGCAAAAACAAAGGTGAAGGCAATAATAGCCAGGCTACCATAAAGCTGTACCCAAAGCTGGGTCAATCCGGCTTTTGCTCCGAAAATTCCTACTGCCAACGTACCCCAAACCCCACAAACCAGGTGTACAGAAGTCGCTCCCACGGGATCATCAATCTTGATGCGATCAAAAAAGACCACAGAGAATGGAATAATAATACCAGCAATAAGTCCGATAATGATCGCCGCGGTGGGGCTCATTTGATCAGCACCGGCTGTAATGCCAACCAACCCTCCCAGGATACCGTTAAGCACCATGGACAAGTCATGCGACTTAAACAGGGCATAAGAGGTAAAAAAGGCACCAATAGCACCACCGGCTGCTGCCAAACAAGTCGTGACAAATACCAGTGAAACACCTACGGGATCGGCTGATAATACAGAGCCCCCGTTAAAACCAAACCAACCAAACCAGAGCATGAATACCCCAATGGTAGCTAGCGGCATATTGTGACCAGGAATAGGGTGAATGCTCCCATCCTTACCATATTTTCCTTTGCGAGACCCCAAAAGCAGCACTGCCGCCAATGCCCCTGCACCACCTACAGCGTGTACCAAAGTAGAACCGGCAAAGTCATAGAACCCAGCGGCATCCAGCCATCCGTACCCCCATTTCCACATCCCTGTGATGGGGTAGCTAATGGCAACAAAAAGAGTGGCGAAGATGAGGAATGATTCCAATTTGATACGCTCCGCTACCGCCCCGGAAACAATGGTGGCAGCAGTGGCGGCAAACATCGCCTGGAAAATAAATTCTGTCCAGTAAGTCATGGCCCCGTTGTATTCAATAGCGGGGACGTCAGGATAGTGCAACCCAAAACCGGCAAAACCAAAGAAGCCTCCGACATTGGTACCTGGATACATCAGGCTAAATCCCATAATATAATAGGTCAATAACCCAATTGCGATAATCATGGCATTCTTAAAAAGAATGTTGACCGCATTTTTCTTTTGCACAAAACCCGCCTCCAATGTGGCAAATCCCAGGTGCATGACAAATACTAATACTGTAGCAATTAATATCCATAAATTATGAACGGTAAAGATTGCTTCATTTGCTGTTGTTAAAGCCTCTTCCATTATGTAAAAGTTGTTTTCGTTAAACAATTAATGTTGAGCTAATTTGGTCTAACGTGTGGTGGGTAGGACTAAAAAGAAAGGGGGAATCAAGAAGTTACCTTCTTTATGAGTGAATCATTAACCTCTTTAATTCAGTTGTATATAAATCTAAATGGCTGCCGCACCAGTTTCAGAAGTACGAATTCTAGTAACTTCCTGCACATCGATGACGGTAATTTTACCATCGCCTATTTCTCCGGTGCGCCCGGCTTTGATAATCGTTTCAATGATTTCGTCGACTTTTTCGGTGGTCGTCAAAATGTCTAACTGTAGGCGGCCAATATAGGTCGCGTCATAAACACTACCTCGATAAGTCAGTTGTTCTCCTTTTTGCAAGCCAAAACCTTTGACCTCCTTCAGAGTAAAAAAGCGAACGCCCATTTCTGCCAAGGCATCCCGAACTGACTCGAAACGGGAAAGGCGAATTATTGCTTCAATTTTTTTCATGTCCGTTGTGTTAAATAAGGTTCCTGTTAAAAGTTGTATACGTTTCTTGTTTCTCTGGTAGTAAATGTAGGAGTTGACCTGATGCTATGTAAGTGGTTTTTTTCCCAAGCTGTTAGGAGCAACGAAGAAAATTTAAACACAACAGACTATATATCAATCACTTAACTAAAAATATTTTGTCACCGCCAATATTTTTTAAACGGACACTAGATAGTGTATCTTTTACAATAACAACTGCATAACTCCCCGTCCTCTGCTTTTTAACCATCCTCAACATACAGAAGCATGCCGCAAGGCTGACCAGAAATCTCGCTCTTTTTACAATCGCCTCAATAGAAATTTATCGCCCCCTCCTCTCTTTTCAGAATAGTATCCTTATTTTAGGCGCTTAATCCATTCCCTCATGAGAGCTTTCTACCTGCTGCTATTGACCGTTCCATTAATGACCTGGGCACAAACCGATACTTCTACCGTAGAGCTACAGGAGCCGCCCCAGCAAATCATCGAGGATTTTCTGAGTAACAGTGATGGAGAGGAAGACTTTGACTTCAACACGCTTTATGAGTCCTTGGCCACTTACCGGGAAAATCCGATTAACCTCAATACTGCCTCTGACGAGGAACTTAGGGAGCTGGGCTTGCTCACCGATGTACAAATCATCAACCTGCTCAATTATCGCGAACAAGCCGGAGCATTGATCGCCATCTATGAATTACAGGCCATCCCGGGATTTGACCTGCAAACGGTAAAAAGAATACAACCTTTTGTCGGCATCCGTGGCAGCCTTGACGATTATCAAGTGCCCATTGGTCAAATGTTCACTTCCGGAAAAAATGAATTGTACCTGCGCTGGAGCCGCATCCTGGAGGAACAAAAGGGCTATACAGCGCTCGCTGAAGGACAAACGGCTCAACGCTACCTGGGAGATCCTAATCAATTGTATGTTCGCTTTAAACATTCCTACGAAAACAAGATGAGCTACGGTTTTACCGCCGAAAAAGATCGCGGTGAAGAATTTTTCACCGGCTCCAACAAGCAAGGATTTGACTATTATTCCGCTCACTTCTATCTACGCGACTACAACAAAACCATCAAGGCACTAGCCATTGGCGATTATAGCATTAGTATGGGGCAAGGATTGGTGCTGTATTCCGGTTTTGCCGCAGGTAAAAGTGCGCTGGTAACCAGCATTCGCCGTGGTGGTCGGACAGTACGACCGTATACTTCGGTCAATGAGGCCCTGTTTTTACGAGGTGCTGCCATCACTTTGGGATTAAGTGATCGGCTTGAACTGACCGCCTTTGGCTCCTACCGCGGTCGGGATGGTAACTTATTGGCAGCCGATACGCTTGATCAGGAAACAACGGCCTTTACCTCTTTTAACGATACCGGATTGCACCGAACGCCTAATGAAGTGGAGGATGAAAATGGCATTCAGCTATTTTCAACCGGCGGTAGCCTAAAGTACAAGGCAGACAATTGGCACCTGGCTTTCAACGCCATGTATGATAAAGCGGATAAAAGTCTGCAACCGACTCTAAGGCCCTACAATCAATTTTATTTCCAGACCGACCATATTTTAAATATGAGTCTGGACTACGCCCTGCGCATCCGAAACTTCAGCTTTTTTGGAGAAACGGCCCGCAGTGACAATGGCGCTATGGCCACCGTCAATGGCGTGCTTATTGGCCTGGACCGCAGGGTTGATTTGGCCGTATTACATCGTCATTATCCTCGGGATTACCAATCTATCTACGCTGATCCATTTGGAGAAACGACCGGTGGACGCAACGAACAAGGCCTTTATATGGGTACCGAAATCCGCCCGGCCAATGGATGGATCATTAGTGCCTACTACGATATCTGGCAACATCCTTGGCTGCGGTTTACCGTCAATGCTCCTTCCAAAGGACACGAATACCGCATACGTATCACCCATTTTAAGAAGCGGACCTACCAGGCTTACGTAGAGGTGAGGAATGAAATTAAAGAAAAGAACTTTGACCTGGAAGGCTCCAAAACCAGAGGCGTTTTGCCCAATCAGGTCTTTCAAACCCGCCTGCACTTCGCCTACAGCTTAAGTAAGGCTCTTGAGCTCCGTAGTCGCATCGACTTTGGTTTTACGGATAATGAAATCAACAACCTGCAAAAAGGCTTTGTGGTCTATCAGGACATCCTCTACAAACCCATCGATTTTCCACTGTCTTTTACAGCGCGTTTGGCCCTATTTGATACCGATGGGTTCCAGGCCCGTTATTATTCTTACGAAAACAATTTGCTTTATACTTTTTCCATTCCTCCATACTATAATAAAGGCTCCCGTTGGTACCTCAATCTGCGCTACCGCGGCATCCGAAATCTGACTCTGGAATGCCGTATTGCTCAGACTTTTTGGTCCAACCAGGATACTTTTGGCAGTAGCCTGGAGGAAATTCAAGGCCAAACCAGGACAGAAGTGGCGGCACAGGTGAAGTATCGGTTTTGAAGTTACTCCTTCAGTACCTTCTGATAACTCACCTTCTTCCCATCAAAAATGCGGATCAGGTAGATTCCCGCAGACTGATCACTCAGGTCAAAATGGGTTTTGAAATTGCCAGAAACATTGCGGTGATTTTGCGAAAGCAACTTCTGACCGGCAGCATTAAAAAGCTCAATTTGTAAATCCTTATTTTCAAATCCGATCAGTTCCAAATTGACACTTCCCGAAGTAGGATTCGGAGCCAGGCTAATCAAGGTTGGATTTTCTACCACATCCTCCACCGCAACCGGTTCGGGCAGGTAAAAATCAAATTGTACGGCACTACCAAATTCTGCCTCAAAGTTTCGTACAGGAATACTCACAACCTCATTGATTTTGCGCTCCAGACGCAAAAAACCGGTTCCCACATTTTGCCCAACGGCTTCCCAATACCAATAATACAAGCCATCTCCACCGGTGTCTGTAAAATGCATGGTGTAACAGCCACTTGGCAGATCAAGCTGATCCACGTATGTCGTATTGGCCGTCATATTGGTGCGTTCCAGAACAATATCGCCATTGGCATCAGTGATGTACATCCGATTTTCCTGGGGGCGATTATTGGTTTTATATTTTAATTGAATCGTTCCTTCAAAAGTGGAAAAAGCATTAAAAGTTGAACGGATGGTATTATTGTTAACATACTCATCACCTGTTCCATTTGCATTAGAAATCACGACTTCAAACACCGCTGTTTCTGTGGTCGATTCCCAAAAGGAAACGTCATTCACCGGCAGGGCGACCTCTTCGGTTTCCATCATTTCCAAACTGCCCGTCCAGGTATAACTCAACGGTTCTCCGCCGATCACCCGGTAGGAAATATCAAGGCTGGTCAGGGTATTTGCGCCCGTGTTTTGTATTAAAACAACCGGAGTATTACAGGCTGGATTAAAGCGCTCATGTTCTACCTTAGTACTCGGGCGAATCACATCAATGACTGCCGCATCTGTACTAAAATTAGCCGGTCCATAAGTTACCAATTGATTGGATACCAGGTAATTGGCCTGAGTAAGGGTTCCTCCGATCAGACCATAGTCGACCTCTACATTTGCGCCGGGATCAACCATTGGTGTAATGTCAAAATGGTGCACTTCTGTTGGATCTCCCGGGCACCAACCGGCACGATCGAACAACCAAGTTCCTCCCTGAGGGTAAATGGGGATATTTCCACACTCCTTCCAAACTGGAAATTCAAACTCATTGGCGCCACCACCGATATTGAGGTAGTGCGTGCGCTGGACAAATTCCCCGTTTTGCTCATGTCCCGTAATGCTGGACCGAATCTTATAATACCCGGCGTTCGCATCCAGGCTGACCATACGGGGTTCAAATACGTCGTCATTTTGGATGGCGGCAAAACTGCCACGACGAAATGGCCAGATATTTTGAATATTCGTCACCTCTCGCGGTGGCGTTCCGGTGATGAATAGAAACCGGATATCTAATTCTTCCTGATTCTGTCCCCCCATCTCTATAGAAAGCCGTTTGGATCCACGTAAAATAGGTGCGTAATCTGTCACATCAAAGGTGAAGGTCTTGCCTTCAGGCCCCAAATCCAGGCCATTACCGTAAGGTGTAACCAATGACAAGATTTCATATTTGGCAGGAAATTTTTGGTAATAAATCAAATCATTAATGACAATTGAATTTTCAACCGGGTTATCAACCGTACCTATGGCCTCTCCATTTTCATTATAGATCAAAGTCACTCCTGCTTCGTACATAAAAAAGGTATCAACAGCAACCAAGTCCGTGCCCTCTACCGCAAATTCAATCACCTGATTGGCACTGTTTTTCACTGAATCCAATACCGTAACGATGGTTTCATTAATGGTATAGGTTCCTTGAACAAAGCTGACATTTGGGCGCAAATTAGAAGATTGGAAACCTTTAAAAAGGTCTTGTCCTCGGTTTTGCTGCCAATCTGGTGCTCCGGTAACGGCAGCCTCCAGCATATTGGAAGAGGCATCGGTTAGCACTGTTCCGACACCTTCGTTAAGTGGCAAATAGACCTTTAAGTTTCCGTAGTTAGGGTGGGTTGCATCGACGGTTTTGTGCATCCACTCCTGAATGGTGGTCTGATCCAATTCCACATCCCAGATTTGCAGTTCATCAATTTTTCCGTAGTAGTGGTTATTGCCGGAAATATCTCCTGCAAAATTAAAAGCATCAATGCTGATCGGCCTTGTTTTACCTGTACCGGAGAGGAATAGTTCTCCATTCAAATACATCTTCATTGTTCCCGTGGTCACGTTTTTGGTAAAAGCCCAATGGTTCCATTGTCCTTCCCAGGCGGAGGGATCAGCAACAGCATTAATGCGGTCATAGCTGCTACCTTCACCGCCACAATCCCAATAAACCTGGCCGTTGCTCCAGGGCAAATGCACATTCACTTGCCGTTGATTATTGGCATCCGTCCCTTCCAAGATCGTGGAGTTGACCGGTAATATATCGTCCGCACCATAGCACCATAAGGCTACCGTGATCTCATTTTGGATTGAGGAGAGTCCTGTCGCATCAACGGGCACATTCCCCGCTCCCAAAAATTGTAAATAATGATCTGTGCCGTCCGCAATTAAAGCCTTTACCGATTCTGTGTCGTGGCTATTTAGCGTTGTTTCAGAGGTATTCCCAGCATTAGTGTAGCTCAGTTCCACCAATATATTGGTGGCTCCATCCCAATCAAATGCATTATAAAAATTAAAGGCCTGTGCACCTGTGCTCAATGGCGTATTCAAAAAATAAACTTCCTCAAATCCGTCCAGATCTGGATTCTGCTCGTCCAATTCTGTTTGAGCCGTAGCTTTCAACTTGATACGCAGGAAAGCCAATTCATCGCCCGCTGCGGATAAATCCAACTTCATACCTGTAATCATACCCGCGGTAAGACCGGCAGCGCCCAATTCATCAGCAGTAAATAAAAGCTGCATTTTGGTAGTCGGATGTATCCCTCCAAGGCTCAATGGTTCCGCACCCGTACCTACATTCACCACCGTCTCTGTGAGCGTATCGGTATAAGTTATTTCGCGCTGTTGGTATTGATAATAGGTATAGGTGGGTTGAGACGTGTAGTTAAATACATCACCGGAAAAATTGCTAATCAAATGAGAAGGATGTTTTACCTGATTAGAATCTACCCGGGTAGAATCTGTGATAAATGTATTGCAGCTGTAGTCCCACTCGCGGCAACCTACATTCCCACTGCCCACCTGAGCACCGTGACACCGCATTTGATAGCGCATCAGAATCTTCTCATAGCTTTGATCCGGGTCATCCGGAAATTCAAAGACTCCGGCACGTTCATCCGAATCGAGGGTAATGGTTTGAACGACAATGGTATCTTGCGCCTGAAGTACAACACAAAAACACACCAATAGAAAAGGGAGGATTGACTTAACAAAGTTCATTGACTAGTGATTTTTCAGAAGGATTTGCAGTAATATTATTCCGGCGATTAAGTTAAGGCAAATACTCGTTTTAGAGCGAGTTTGGTCCAAGATTATTTGTAAATAAGGTGGCAATGCTTCCCACCACTGCAGAGTATCAGCTCGCCAATGTCAGTATTCTATTTCGGCACTTTTAACAAAAAAGTCAGCCACAGTTACTCATAAATCAAGTACTTCTGCCTAATCTGCTTAAATGCCGCCAACCCTTCCTGCCAAGTTGCGCGAATCTCTTCCTCCGTCTTTCCGGCAATAATCTGCTTGCGCAATTGGTCACTGCCAGCCAGTTTGTCAAAAAAGAGATTTTCCAAAAAGAAGGCATCCTTTTCGGGAAACTCCTGGTAGAAATTAATCAGGTAGGACAAATTCAGACGACCTTCGGCGCGGATGGCATCCGGCTCAATATCAGTTAAATCATAGCCTTTGCACATCACACCTTTGTGCTTGGGATACTTCGCTCCGGGCTTGGGTAAGGGGATGTAAAGATAAGGGGCATTAGGGATGGAAGGATGGCCATACACTTGAAATTGATGACTAGTTCCCCTTCCTACGTTGGCATCCGTTCCTTCAAAAAAGCAGAGGGACGGATACAAATAGATGGAACGCATATTGGGGAGGTTTGGGGAGGGCCTTACCGGCAATTCGTAAGCAGTCTGATGATCGTAGTTGTCGCAAGGTATTACGGTAAGTTCACATTTTACCCCATTTTTCAACCAGCCTTCTCCGTTGACCATCTGCGCATATTCCCCCACCGTCATGCCATGCACTACCGGAATGTGATGCAACCCTACAAAAGACTCGTAGCCTTTCTGCATGATTGGTCCATCCACATAGTGGCCATTTGGATTGGGCCGATCCAGTACCATAAAAGAGACACCTTGTTCGGCGCAAGCCTCCATCACGTAAGACATCGTAGAAATGTAGGTGTAAAAACGGGCTCCCACATCCTGAATGTCAAAAACCACCCAATCAATGCCTGCTAAGTCTTTGGGTGAAGGTTTTTTGGAACTACCGTAGAGCGAAATCATCGGAATCCCCGTTTCAGGATCCAAACTATCTTTAATTTTTTCACCGGCGTCGGCTTCGCCTCGAAAACCGTGCTCGGGGGCAAATATTTTAGCAATATGAACACCCCGCCCCAATAGGGTATCGACCAGGTGTGTTGCTCCAATCATAGAAGTCTGGTTCACCAATAAGGCCACGCTTTTCCCTTCTAAAGCGGGTAAATATGCATCTAACCTGGCTGCCGCCACCGTCACCGGAACCTTTTTTTCCTCTTCTACCCCACTCTGTGTTTCAATTCCATTTTCTTCTCCGGCTTCCGTTGGTTGGTTGGTCTCCGTATTGTCAGCCAACGGCAGTTTCGCAATTATACCACAATTTATTGGTAAAAGAGAAACAAATACAACAAAAATTTTTAATTTCACGATCATAATTTTAGTTTAATCACAATGAAGGGCAAACGTTACGCCATTGTTGACCTGGAAACGACGGGCGGTCGGGCTACCCGGGATAAAATTACAGAAATTGCCATAGTCTTACACGATGGTGAACAAATATTGGACACCTACGAGACTTTGGTCAACCCGGAAACGTACATTCCTTATGGCATTACCCAATTAACGGGTATTACTCAGGAAATGGTGCAAGATGCTCCAAAATTCTACGAAGTAGCTAAAAAAGTAGTAGAAATGACCGAAGGCGCCATCTTTGTAGCGCACAATGTGCGGTTTGATTATGGCTTTTTGAGAGAGGAATTTGGTCGGTTGGGCTATACCTTTTCCCGTCGACAGTTGTGCACTGTACGCTTAAGCCGCAAGGCCTTTCCTGGATTGGGATCCTATAGTTTAGACAATTTGATCCGCTATATGGGCATTCAAGTCGAAGCCCGACACCGGGCTATGGGCGATGCAATGGCCACCGCCGAACTTTTCCGCCGGATCATGGCAAGCCAGGAAAATGAACAAACCGCTACAGATATGGTCAATCTGGGATTGAAGGAATCTCGGCTACCAAAGAGCTTTAACCTGGAAAAAGTGCATCAACTGCCTGAAGCCTGCGGTGTCTATTACTTCCATGATGAAGCAGGCAATGTATTGTATGTTGGCAAGAGCATCAACATCAAAAAGCGCATTGCTGAGCATTTTGCTGATCAGACGCGAAAAGCGGCCAAATTGCAGCAACATACCCATGACATCACCTACGAATTGACGGGTAGTGAATTGGTGGCCCTACTCTTGGAATCTTATGAAATCAAGCGGCTGCGACCTCCCGTAAACCGGGCGCAACGGCTGCGATCTTTTCCCTACGCCATTCATCGCTTTTATGACGAAGCGGGTTACCTGCGTTTTGATGTAGTCAAAGTGACGGCTAAAACCCGCAATCAATACCAGATTGTTTCTGAACATCCCAAAATTGGGAATGCCCGGGGAAAGCTGGAAATGATCTTCCGGGAATACGAGCTTTGTGCTCGACTTTGTGCGCTGCAAAATGGAACGGGGCCCTGTTTCCACTATCATATCAAACAATGCCACGGTGCCTGTGCAGGCATTGAAGAGGTGACTTCTTACAATGCTAGAGCAGAAGAGGCGATTGAGCGCCTATCTACCGTTTTTGATGAAGATTTCTTTATATTAGATCAGGGAAGAGAACGTGAGGAACACGCGGTGGTTTATGTAGAAAATGGTCAATATATGGGCTTTGGCTATATCGATTTGGAGAAGGCAAATGATCTACAGGCCCTAAGAGATGCCATCAAGCAATACCCCGGAAATCCGGAAACCAATCGCATTATTCAGCGATTCATTAGTCAGAATAAACGCGCGCGAGTGTTAAAGCTTTGAGGATCGAGGGTGTAAAGGTTCAACCCTCGAAGCACAGATCAGAAGCAACTACCCACGTAGCGCTTCAGCCATTTCCTGCTGTACTATTTTGGCAGCGGCCTGAGCCTTTTCGGCAAAATCTTCTCCCTGACCGGCATAAATGATCCCTCGAGAAGAATTGACCAGCAATCCTCCGGTTTGATTCAAACCATACTTGCTTACTGCAGCCAAGTCGCCACCTTGAGCGCCAATACCCGGCACTAGTAAAAAATGCGCTGGAGCAATGCGACGAATTTCAGCAAATTTTTCAGGATGGGTAGCCCCCACTACATACATCAAATTCTCCGGAGAGCCCCATTCCTGGGCCTGACGCATCACCTTTTCGTACAGGGGTTGGCCATTTTCCTGGGGAGTCATTTGAAAATCTTGGCTGCCTTTATTACTTGTCAATGCCAATAGGATCACCCATTTATCTGTAAATTCCAGAAAGGGTTCTACCGAATCAATGCCCATATAGGGAGCCACCGTAACTGCATCAAAATTGTAGGTTTCAAAAAAGGTCTTGGCATACATGCGAGACGTATTGCCAATATCTCCACGCTTGGCATCCGCAATTACAAAATGTTCCGAAGGAATGTGTGCCAGGGTTTTCTCCAGAGAAACCCACCCTTTGGGACCTAGTGATTCGTAAAACGCAAGATTGGGCTTATAAGCAACACAAAGATCTTTGGTTGCATCGATAATAGCCTTATTAAAAGCAAAAATGGGATCGTCCTCCCCCAGGAGATGTGCGGGAATTTTTTCAGGCGCAGTATCCAATCCTACACAGAGGTAAGATTGTTTGGTCTGGATTTGCGACCAGAGTTCATTTCTTGTCATGAAAGAGAGTAAAGAAGTTTAAAATCAGATCAATTTGCCAATCCGTTGATGGCCTCCACTCCAGTAATTTCTGGGATTTTTCCTTTGATCGACTGTTCGATACCAGCGCGCATAGTCATACCAGACATATTGCAGCTCTGACAGGTACCTAGCCATTTGATTTTCACCACATGATCTTCGGTCAAGTCAACAACTTCTACATTTCCACCATCCACAAGAAGGTGAGGACGCACATCATTCAGTGCCTCATCAATCCGTTCCAGCATTTCTTGTTTTTCTGTCGAAGACATTGATTGTAATTTTATTATGGTTCTTACAAAGATACAAATTATTGGTGATTTACGTCTACTCGTTTCGTAGGTGCCAATACCTCATGCCGCACAGCCACTTGGCGGACCACATTTTTGGCGATTTCCATGAAAGCATTGGCGCTGGGATTGTCTTTTTCCATGACAATGGGTTTTCCCTGGTCGCCACCTTCCCGAATGCCTTGCACGATGGGCACTTGTCCCAACAAGACGGACTTACTGGCTTTGGCCAATGTTTTGCCGCCGCCTTCTCCAAAGAGGAAGTACTTATTATCCGGCAATTCTTTTGGTGTAAACCAGGACATATTCTCTACTACACCTAAAATCGGAACATTAACGGATGGCAGTAAAAACATATTCATCGCTTTGACAGCATCAACTACCGCCACTTCTTGAGGCGTGGTTACCATTACGGCACCCGTCACCGGTACAGTCTGCACCAAGCTAAGTTGAATATCGCCCGTTCCCGGAGGCAAGTCAATCACCAAATAATCCAGTGGTGGCCACATACAGTCGTTAATAAACTGCTTGATAATTCCTGATAGTCGCGGTCCGCGCAATACCACTGCCTGCTCTGGTTCTATGATAAAACCAATCGACATGACGGAAATGCCGTAGGCCTCCAAGGGCATGATTTTGGGCTGGTTGTAATGGTCCTGAATCTTTGGCCGCTGCCCCTGCAAGCCCAGCATGGTGGGGATAGATGGCCCGTACAAATCGGCATCGATCAGTCCAACTTTTGCCCCTAATGCCTTCAACCCCAGTGCCATGTTCACCGCGATGGTCGATTTACCAACGCCACCTTTACCAGAAGCAACTGCGATGATATTTTTGACATGAGGTAACACGCCAGCCGTTTGTTTTGCCTGGTCAGTGGTCGCCATCATGTGCACATTAACATTGGCCATTGGATAAAGGTCTTGTATCGCTCCAATGCAAGCAAAGTTCAATTCCTGCTTATGGTCAGAATCAAGGGAGGCAAGTTCTATTGTAAAGTTGACATTATTTCCCTCAACAACCAGATCCCGAACCATATTCATGGTGATTAAATCCTGTCCGGATTTGGGATCTTTCACCTTTGCAAGTGCCTCTACAATTTTTGTTGTACTAATTTCCATACCAACTTTTTCAATATAATAATGGAGTGCGAAGATAAAACAAAATTTATGGATTTAGTGCATGTTTGAAGGTAGTCATTCAGGCTGCAAATTTCAGTTTTCGGAACCTCTTTTCGGCTATTTTTTCGTCCGTAGCGCCCCTACGGGCTCAAAAATGAGCCTCCCGAGAACCCAAAACCTGCAATTTTCGCTGCTAAAGCA
>CAXHCA010000140.1:0-18968 GCA_964015035.1 uncultured Saprospiraceae bacterium | reverse complement strand
TTATTATTAATGCATCCTACGATGGCACCACGGATACCGAATTATTGGCCTTGGGTAATGACCTTCCGATAGGCGATAAAGGAGGGGTACTTTTAACCATCAATGTCATCAACTGCGACGATACACAAACCAGCTTTATCAATACGGCAACGGCTGAAGGAACCGCACCAGATGGTTCCACAACGACCGATAATTCCGTGAACGGTCCCGATCCTGACGGCACGGATGAAGATGACAATCCGGATGAAGAAAGCGGCACGCCGATTAGCTTTGATCAGCAGCCGAGTCTGGGAGTAGCCAAGCGGAATGTGCAAACGGAACTATTGCCCAATGGCAGCGCCAATGTGACCTTCGAATTTAACCTGGAAAACTTTGGCAATGTAGACCTGGATCAACTCAGTTTAGTGGATGATCTGTCTGCCGCCTTCCCGGCTACCTGTGAAGTATCAGTATTGAGCCTGACCTCGGATGATTTTATTGTAAATGCATCCTATGATGGCACCGCCGTTACCGAATTATTGGCCTTGGGCAATGACCTTCCGGTAGGTGATAAAGGAGCGGTACTTTTAACCATCAATGTCATCAACTGCGACGATACACAAACCAGTTTCATCAATACAGCAACGGCCGAAGCTACTTCTCCGGGAGGACTGGTCATTACCGATAACTCCGTCGATGGTCCCGACCCTGACGGTACGGATGAAGATGACAATCCGGATGAAGAAAGCGGTACGCCGATTACATTTACACAAAACCCAATTATTGGAGTAGCTAAACGAAAGGTTAGTTTAACCAACAACCCTAATGGATCTGCAACAGTGACTTTTGAAATAAAGGTGGAGAATTTTGGGGATGTTGAGCTCCTTGATGTTCAGGTGATGGAAGCCTTATTTACTACATTCCCGGGGCCTTGTTCTTCAACCGTACTATCTTTGACCAGTAATGATTTTACGGTTAATCAGGATTTTGATGGCCTAACTGATGTCAATTTATTGAATGGAACTGATATTTTATCCGTAGGTGATAAAGGGGCTATATTATTGACTGTTTTGGTAGAGAATTGTGGCGTAAATAATGGTCCGTTTTACAATACCGTAGTAGCAACAGCAACTGGTCCGGGAGGGACAACTACTTCTGATAATTCAGTTGATGGAAGTGATCCTGATCCGGATGAAGATGGTGTTCCTAGTGAATCTTCGCCTACCATCATTCAATTTGATGAAGTTCCTTTGATTGGTCTTGCCAAGAGAGTTTCCTTTGCTCAGTTAAATGCAGATGGCACGATCATCGTTAATTACGAATTTAATATAGAAAATTTTGGGACAGTTGATGTTGATAATATTCAGGTGGTGGATAATTTGGTTGCTGCTTTTCCTGCTTCTTGTGTTGTATCAGTAATGGAAATTACCAGTGATGATTTTATTGTCAACGATAACTTCAATGGTATCGATGATCTGGAATTGTTACTCGGAGGAGACGATTTACCTGTAGGTGATAAGGGGGCCATTCTTTTGAGTTTAGCGATTACAAATTGTGGTGCCAATATCGGGCCCTTTTATAATAATGCTTCTTTAAGTGGAATTGCTCCGGATGGTCAAACCCTTACGGATAACTCTGTGGAGGGCAGTGATCCTGATCCGGATGGAAATGGATATCCGGATGAAATGTCTCCAACGGTGGTCAGTTTTGTTGAAAACCCTGTGCTGGGGGTAACCAAACGTGTTAGTCAGGGCCCCACTTTGGATGATGACGGCAACTATGTATTGACTTATGAAATTCGTCTTGAGAATTTTGGAGATGTCAATTTGGAAATGCTGGCAGTCAATGATGATCTGGCTGCTACCTTCGCTGGTGCCGAATCCTGGATGGTGCTGGGGATAGAAAGTGAAGAATTTGCGGTTAATACAGATTTTGATGGCATCAACGACATTAACCTGATTACTGATGGAGAGTTATTGATGCCGGGTAATGAAGGTGCTATTTACCTAACGGTGAAAGTAGCTCCCGGTAATTTTGCTGGCCCCTACCTCAATACCGCCACAGGTGTCAGTATTACACCACTTGGAACGATGGCTGTAGATGAATCACAGGATGGAACGGATCCCGACCCGAATGATAATGATGATCCTACTGACGATAATGACCCTACGCCGGTGACCTTAAATTGTTTTGTGCAGATTGTTTGTCCGGCTGTGGCCGATACGCTTATAGTTGATAATGATTTGGGTTGGTGCCGGGCTGCCGTTAATTTCCCGGAAGCAGCGATCGTGACCTGCGCGGGAGCACCGGATAGTCTAATCGAATTCATGTTGGAGGGAGTAGGGGCTGAGGGCATAGCACTCAATACTTGGATTGCCGGGCAACCCAGTGGTTTGATGTACCAGGTGGGATTGACTAGCGTAAGTATGCGGGCCAGTATTCCCGGTGCACCTAATATCGGCTATTCTGATACCTGTCAGTTCTTTATTCACGTATTTGACAAGGAAGATCCTGAAATTCTATGCCAGGATATTACGGTACCGGTTGGTGATAATTGCAATTTTGTACTTACTCCTGATCGAATTGATGCCGGCACAACGGATAATTGTACGGCTCCCGAGGATCTGCTTTACGAGCTAAGTCTCGATAATGTTGTTTTTGTAGATTTTCTGGAATTTGGCCCGGAAGATTTAATCAATAGCCCCATCACGGTATGGTTGAGGGTTACCGATGAATCGGGAAATGAGCGGACTTGTAGCGCGGAAGTGAACCTGGTGGATGATACAGCACCATTAATTGTATGTCCTGAAGATCGGATTATTTTTGCAGAGTCTAACCTGTGTGTTGGACTGGTTCCCGATTTAAATGAGGATTTGGTTGTTGATAACTGCTTCCCAATTGATACCGTTTATCAGGTGCCATCCGCGGGAACTTTATTTGGCACTGCAGATGGCGACTCACTTTATGTTGTCCTGACAGCAGTAGATGTTCAGGGTAATACCGATACCTGTTCTGTACTGTTGACACTAAAAGATACAATTGCCCCTGTATTTCTGAATTGCCCTGCACCTGATATCGTGCTGACTTCACTGCCCGGTATGTGCGGAGCATTTGTTAATTTCACAATTCCTCTTGCCGGGGATAATTGTGGCTTTCCCCTCATTTCACAAACAGATGACACGGGACTGACAAGTGGCGATATGTTTCCCGTAGGGACAACCATATTAGAATTTACGGCTACTGATTATTCCGGCAATCAAACCATTTGTTTGCAGAAGGTGATCATAAATGATAAGGCCTTGCCGGAGCCGCTGTATAACGATGGGTGCCCTGAAAATATTGAATTGGCGATGTTGCCTGGAGAATGTGGCGCGGTAGTTACCGATATAGGTCCATCTTTTACCGATAACTGTCCTGATAATCTCTCTATTATTTACCGGATTGAGGATGAGCTGGGACAAGAGGTTACCAGTGGCATGAATAATGCCGTTGGTGAGTTTTTAAATGAAGGTATATCGACTATTCGCTATCGGGCACAAGACCAACCTCTGTTATTGATTACTGAAATTACGCACAATCTGCAAGCGGGTGTGGGAGGGACACATCCTGTACCATCCTTCATTACAGGAGTACAACCGAATAGTGATTTTCTTGAGTTGACAAATTTTGGACCTGCCAGTTTGGACGTGAGTTGCCTCGGCATTGAGCGGCTCTATCCCGGAGGAAGTGAAACCTATAGTATCCCTCAAGGAACTATTCTGTCGTCTGGTGAGGTACTGACCTTACACTTTGGAGAGGGCGTTGATTATCCTGCCAACCGCTTTTTTAATATTGGCACTTCCACTAATTTAGGTGCAGGGCAATCGGCTGCTTATGTGATCAGTCACTCGGGGACGGTCCTGGATGTTGCCGTTTTAGGTGGATACAACCCAATCGGCCAGGGAAGCTTGGCCGTTGTAGGAATCAATGACTGGAATGGGACTACATCCCTTGGGACAGGCATCCTTCGGCATACGCTTTGGGATAAAAACACTGCGGCAGATTTTAAGGCCGTAGAGGTTTGTAATTCAGGTTCCATTGGAAGTTTGAATAATGGCTTGTCTGCGGCTCCAAGTAACGGGGTGCAGACCTCTATTCAATCACAATTGCCGAATATGCGGGAATGTAGCTTTGAGGTTACCGTCAGTGACTACGAATTTCCTCAGTGCGGCGCCTATGGCGATTATATAGAATATTCAAATCAAGAGACCGCGGATATTAATTACGGGGCATGTGTCGAGTCCTATTTAACCATCACGGATGCCGCTGAAATTGCAGATATAAACCTACATGTTCAGGGACAATCAAATGCCTTCGGCAACCTGACTTTGTCATTGATTAGCCCCCAAGGCACCGAAATTTTGCTCTCCGATTTTATTTGTGGGGCTAATGATGGCTTCAATTTGGAATTGGATAGTGATGTAGCGGCAAGTATTGTACTTGCATGTAATGAATTAGACGCAGGAGGTGTCTTCTCTCCACTTGAGGATCTAGCGTTGCTCAATGGTGAAGTCATGACAGGTACCTGGATTTTGCGCATTGGCCATACCGGAGGACAAAACCAAGCAACGGCAACCATCGATTCTTGGTCTCTATTCATCAGCTCTCGTCAACCATATAGTTCTGAAGATGTAAGCTTGAGCACGGATCCCGGCCTATGTGGTGCTGATTATCAATGGGTTCATCCTTTATTATTTGACAATTGTGCCAACGGTCAGATTTTAATGCAATTGCATGATGCAGATGGGGCATTGTTTTCTAGTAGTTTGATTTCAATGTCAAATTGGGGGACTATGACCAGTCGCGTATTTCCGGTTGGGGTCACTAAGGTTACTTATATTTTAACTGATGATGCGGGCTTAACTAGCGAATGTGGATTTATTGTTACCGTTTTGGATGATGAATTACCCAACATCGTATGTCCATTAGATCAAACGATTCAACTCAATCCGGGGGCTTGTGAAACACCATTGTTGCCGGCGTTAGTAGGAACTAGTGATAATTGTGGCGTATTAAACTTGACCTATGAACCACCTCTGGGAACAGCCTTGGGAATAGGCAATACCACCATAGAGGTAACCATCAGTGATGAAGCGGGCAATACGGCATCCTGTACTTATGAGGTGACGGTGCTCGATCACCTTCCTGGCAGCACTGATCTGGCATGTAATGATGAAATTAATGTGTCTCTTGGTCCGGACTGTCAGACTGAGATTGTGGCCGAAATGTTGCTCACGGGAACGGATTATCATTGCTACGATGATTACGAAATCACGATCTGTACGGGGCCTGAACCCGATGCACCTATGATTCCTACTAGTCCTTTTGTGACCTTGAATGAAGCTGGTCAGCAGCTGGTCTTTAAAATTTGCGACACGGTGAGCGGCGATTGCTGTTGGGGCTACCTCAATGTCGAATTCCAGGAATTACCGGTCTTCACTTGTCCTGTTGATACAACAATTAGCTGTAATGGATTGACCTCGCCAGAGCTGTTAGGACGTCCCGAGATATTATCTTGCATACCTGGAGGACCGGAGATCTCTTATATTGATGAGATTGAAGAATTTGACGATTGTGACGATCCTCGGGTCATTATTTTGCGCAACTGGACGGTTGCCGATGGACTGGGCAATGTCTCCACTTGTCAGCAAAAAATCACTATTGTTGGTTTTAACCTTGCCGATATGGAGTTCCCGGCAGATTTGGACAATATCCAATTGCCTGCCCTCAATTGTGCAGATGTGTTGGCAAATCCGGAGTTGACTCACCCGGATAGCACTGGCTACCCAACGGTCAACGGAAGTACCGATGTGTTTGAAGTGAATTATTGTACGGCTTCTTACCTGTGGGCTGATGAAATCTATAATATATGCCCTGGTAGTTATGAAATTCTCCGCACCTGGAAAATCAAAAACACTTGTCTGCCGGTTGTGCCGGGGGTAAACCCGCTGGAACATATTCAGGTTATAAAAGTGCTCGATAATACCGGGCCGGAAATTGACTGTCCAGATGATCTAATAATCAATACAAATGCTTACGATTGTTATGGCTCTCTAGTCCTCCCGACTCCTCAGATCGTGGATGGTTGCTCAGCGACTACTTACACTTTTAATGTGAGTGGAGGAGCACTGAGCTTTTACAATGGAGAATATCGTTTGAATAACCTTGCACTGGGTACGCACACCGTGACGATCAAAGCAAAGGATGAGTGTAACCGACGCACGGAATGCAGCTTTACGATTACCGTAAAAGATCAGACAGAGCCGACAGCGATCTGCAATGAGGATTTGCATATTTCGATTGGAGGGCAAGGGCATGCCAGAGTTCATGCTTCAGATATAGATGAAGGAAGTAATGACAATTGCCAGCTCGATCGGGTGGAAGTACGTAGGTTGATAAATCGAGACCTGGAGACTTGTTTGTCAATTCCTGATTCTTTTTCTGCCTGGGCTGATTTTATTGACTTTACCTGTTGTGATGTCAATCAAACAGTACGGATAGAATTACGGGTTTCTGATATATACGGAAACACCAATACCTGCTGGCAAGATGTCTTGGTGGAGGATAAGATTAATCCTTTCTGCGAACCACCACATCCTGTTGCGATTGATTGCAATCAATTGCCACCTAACTTTTCTCCAACAGACACCTTAATACTGCAAGAGCTTTTTGGCAATGCTATTCCTACAGATAATTGTCCGGTAGCTTTTACCCGGGAATTACCTCCAATTAGCAATTTAGATGATTGTGGATTTGGAACTTTGCTACGTCGATTCCAGGCAATAGATGTTTTTGGCAATGTGTCTAATAGCACCTGTCAGCAATTAATTACTATTCAGGAAATTCATGAATATGAAATTAAATTCCCTAAAGATGTTGCTGTGGTTAATTGTGGTGAGTTGTATCCAGATACCTTGGAAGTATTCGAAATCGGCTGTGATCTATTAGCCACTAGCATGGTCGATGATACCTTGTCGGCTAGTGGTAATGAGTGCTTTAAGATTTTCCGGACCTTCGAAGTGGTCAACTGGTGTGAATATGACGGCAGCTCTCCTGCTATTCAGGTCAACCGGGATGAAGATTGTGATGGTCTGCCGGGTGATGAAGATGTCTGGGTGTTGGTGCGTCCTTCTGGCGTGACTTACTATGATCGGGATCGAGATGAAAATAACGATAACCCTGCTGCCATGAGCAAAAGCTCAAACTGTGATGGTTTGACCAACCCCACCGGGCATTGGATCAACTCAATTATTGACATAGATGCACTCCGGGATCCCAATACAGGAGAGGTTCAGCAAGGTGCGGAGCCGGTGCCAAATATCAGGGATATTGCTTCACGTGGTTTTTGGAAATACGTACAACATCTTCGGGTATATGACGATGTAGCCCCAATGATTATTGTTGAACCCCAGAATACCTTCTGTGGAGAAGACAATGTAGATTGTACCGGAGAAGTCGACTTGCATTTTGCGGTGGAAGAGAATTGTACCCCCGATGATCTTGAAATCACGGTCTATTTAGATTTGGATGCTGACGGTAGCTTTGATTTCAATAGTGATGATGATCCTCAAATGGTGCAGTTGACAGGAAATTATCCAGATTTTGTAGTAAGTGGAACCTATACCCTTGGAGAACATGAATTCCGAATTCTGGTGGAAGATGGTTGTGGTAACAATAACTCAAAAGATGTCTTATTTGAGGTTGTTGATTGTAAGGCTCCGACCCCCATTTGTATCAATGGTTTAGCAATCGAATTGATTCCCCAACCTTCGGGGACAGATGCGGACGGAGACGGTGATGAGGATTGCGCCGCCATGACCATTTGGGCCAATGACTTTATTGCCAGTTCAGTTTATGACTGTAATGGTCAGGGAGAAGCAAATCCCAATAATTCAGGAGGCGCAGAAATACTGAAATATTCAATTCATCGGGCTGATTCCGTTATAGCGGGCACCGAATTGCCAAATGCTAACCAAACGGGGCTTGTCGTCACCTGTGATGATCCCGAAACCTTAATAGTAAGGATCTATTCTTGGGATAATGCTAATAATCCCTATGCGGTGCAACCAGATAGTACCTTGGGTGGCCCCAACTATGCATTCTGTGAAACTTACGTTGAAATTCAAGACAATATGGATGCTTGCGAAGGCGATGAATGTAATATTTTTAGTTCTCGAATCTCAGGACTTATTGTTACTGAATTAGACGAACCAATCGCTGATGTTGAGGTTGCTCTGAGTGGTCAGTTGACCTTGGTTCAAGAAACTACGGCTGATGGCTCTTATGATTTTGCAAACTTGGAGGCCGGTTATGACTATACCGTAACACCCGTTTTGGATCTTGATCATAGCAATGGAGTAACCACTTTCGATATCATTTTGATTACCAAACATATTCTTGGAACCCAACCGCTGAATAGCCCGTATAAAATTATTGCGGCAGATGCGAATAATTCTAAGTCGGTTTCAACTTTCGATATCATTAAAATCAGAAAACTGATTTTGAATGTTGATACGGAATTTGAAAGCAATACGAGTTGGCGCTTTGTGGAGGCCGCTTATGAATTCCCTAATCCGGCTAACCCTTGGGAGGAGGTCTTTCCTGAAGTGATTAACTTTAACGATCTGACCTTCCAGCAGTTTAATCAGGATTTTATCGGCATTAAGATCGGAGATGTGAATAGCAGCGCTCAACCGAACTTCTACAGCCTGGATGATCGCACAACGACTGGTTTGTTTGCCTTTGAGCTAGAGGATGAGCAGCTAGTGGCCGGTCAGGAATATCAACTGGATTTCCGTGCTAAGAATATTCATGAGATCCAAGGCTATCAGCTGACCTTGAGCTTTGATGCAGACAAGGTGACTTATGTAGGTATAGATGAGCAGATTATGACCGAGGCCCACATTGGCTTGCGCTATGTGGATCAGGGCATGATCACGATGAGCTGGAACGGAGAGACCGGGCTAATGGAACATCTGACGGCTGAGGATGTGCTGTTTGGCTTGACCTTCCGGGCCCATAGCTCCACTCGCTGGAGTGAAGTACTGGGCGTGAGTTCTCGCTACACGATGGCCGAGGCCTACAATGCAGATGATCAGTTGCTGGAAGTAGGATTGCACTTTAATGAAGGACCAACGGTGGTACAAGCCTTTGAGCTGTATCAAAACCGTCCGAACCCCTTCCGGGAATCCACGGTGATAGGCTTTTACCTGCCAGAGGCAGCAACAGCCAGTTTAAACATCCAGGACATCAATGGCCGCACCGTCAAGTTGATCCGCAATGACTTTGCGAAAGGCTACAACGAAGTGGTGCTCAAGTCGGGTGATTTACCAAAAGGTATGCTCTACTACACCCTGGAAACAGATAAGTTTAACGCTACCAGGAAAATGATTTTGTCAACAAACTAATTCAATGCTATCCTTTTTCGTGCAGTGCTGTTTCGCTGCACGGAAAAAGGGTTGTAATTTTTATTAGCAACTATATTAGATGTTTTTGTTCTCGTTTTCGCTGTTAAAGCACCACCTCCAAACATGCACTTAAATCCGGAGGAATTCACTTTCCTCTGGATATTTTGTATTGGTCAACTAGACCTGAATTTTGGGAATATAGACCTTGAAGGTGGCCCCCTCTTTAGCATTACTATAAATCTCTAGTTTACCCTGCAATTTTTCAATGAGGGCAAAGCAGATTTTTAAACCAATTCCATACCCTTTTTCACCGGAAGTTCCTTTGGTGGAAATGATCTCCCCGGCTTTGATTTTTTTGAGTACCTCTTCTTCAACTCCCCGCCCAAAGTCGACCACCTCAATAATGTGATCATCAGGGGCATGTCTGTATCTGATCTCTACTTTTTCACCTGGGGGTGAAAATTTGATGGCATTGCTAAGCAGGTTAAAAAGTATAATCTTTAAAATATTGCCATCAGTAACGAATTCAACTTGTTGAGGGCCAGTATATTGAATCTTTAAGCTCTTACCTTCTACTTGTAGCGTTAGTGTATCAATGACCTCATTTACCAGAGCTGTTAAATACGATTGATTAGGATGAGAGGCCAAGTCTCCTTGCTGTATGGTTACCCAATTCAAAAGATTAGTGATAATATGGTAGAGCTTGGTCCCGGACAGTTCATAGTGGTAGGCCATTTCCTCAAGTTTTTCCGGTCTTTCCTGTCTAATGGCATAGGCCAGGTTCTTGGTCAGGTTGATTAGTGTGGAAGCAGGTTCTTTTAAGTCATGAGCAACGATGGCCAGTAGGTTGTTTTTGGCTTCATTTTCTTCAATTAGTACAGTTAATTCTTTATTTTTTTGTTCTAATTCCTCGTTGATATTTTTTTGGTCCTGGTACAGCTTTTTAATGGCTGTTACCTGCATCAAAATGAGTAACCCAATACCAAAGGACGGCAAAATCAAAACCAGAATGCCGTCGAGAAAGGGGATTTCTTTTTCAATGATACTGCCGTAAAAACGAGTGTAATAAATACTGACCACCTGTAAGGTAAAGATAAATAGGGAAAGTAGAATTTTTAGCCACAGGTTCTCAAACGCCAATAAAACGATGACGATAAAAGAAAAATAGGCATAGGTGATGTTAAGCTCATCTCCATAAGTAATGGTCAGTAAGAAGAGCAGGGAAGGGTAGACAATAGTAAAAATTAATGCCCCAGCGATGTGTAGTTGATAGTGGCTTAGGAGGAAAATAAAAACAACCAGTAGCAATCCCAGGAAAGAATATCCGATCGTTTCATTCTGCTCAAAAATGTCAAAAATGGTCATCAAAAGAAAGGCAAGTAGAATGGCCAGAAGTGCCATGTTGAAAGCTCTGAATTTCAACTGGTCATAAAAATCAATATCTTCGGTGACTCCTAGATTGGCGGTCCAATCAAGAAACTGCTTGAGCTTGTTCATGATGAGAAAGCAAATTTAAGCCGGGTGTTAACCAAGTTCTTAGAGTAGGACACACAAAACACTCTCACGTGCTGCATAATTACTAAAACAACGAGAGAAAAGTAAATGTAAGGTGGGGGGATTGAAAAAAAATGGATTTAACTTCGAAAAATCGATTGTTTTAAGGGAAGTTCAAAAAGAGTTTAAACGGGCATTATTGGGGAGGCATTTATGGACAGGTCGATTCTCCTAATATCGGTGTGGAACCTGTAATTTTCAAATTGCCAAATTTTGAAATGGTTGCTATAAAAAAACTAACTTTGGCCTAGTCTAACTATCTGAAAAAAAACATGGACCTATTACTCGCCCTCAAATCTTCCCCGGAAATTACCATTCAGCAAAAGACTGTTAAAAAGCACGACTACCTACTACGTCCTGGCATGATCGAAAACTACCTCTATCTAATCGAAAGTGGAGCTTTACGGGTTGTTTACCTAACAGAATTTGAAGAGCATACCATCCGTTTAGGGTATCAGGGCAATTTGCTTACCTCGCTGTCTTCTTTTTTGAAAAACACACCATCTGAATTTTACATCCAGGCCATTCGAAAAACCACTGTCAGTATGATTCAAAAGGAGGCGATTTTGACTTTCATCAAAAGTGATCCCAGATTTCAACAGGAATATCAATTGATACTGGAGGATGTGGTGACCCAACAATTGGAACGTGAGATTGACCTGCTCACCTTTTCGCCTCAGGAACGCCTGAATCGCGTATTGGCCCGCAGTCCACAATTGTTTCAGGAAATCCCCATGAAATACATCGCGTCCTACCTGCGCATGACACCGGAAACCCTTAGTAGATTGCGGAATTCTTGAGCCAAATCAATGTTTGGCATTCCTCGGCTCAATAACTTTGCACCATTGATAATACATAAAATCTAAATCCAATGGACCGCAAGCAATTATTAGACGAACTTATTCAGAAAACAGAAAAGGCAAAAGATGAAGCAGTTTTTTTCAAAAGCCTGGATGTCAATATTTTGAATCAAAAACCTTCTCCTGATTCTTGGAGCATACTTGAATGCCTCGAACACCTCAACCGCTACGGTGATTATTACCTCAAGGAAATCGAAAGTCGAATACTGGATGCTCAACCAAACCTGACTGCTGGAATCTTTAAACCAGGCCTATTGGGGAATTATTTTGTCAACGTGATTCGCCCAAACGAAAGTGGCACTAAAAAGATGAAAACGGCAGGAGATATGAACCCGGTAGGTTCAAAGCTATCCACTACCGTTATTGACCGTTTCCTCAAACAGCAAGATCGTCTGATTTCTCTGTTGCGATCTGCTGAAAAGGTTGATTTGACAAAAGTCAAAACCAGTATTACGCTCAGTAAATGGATCAAACTCCGGTTGGGAGATACATTGCGCTTTGTGGTCTATCACAATGAGCGGCATTTGGTCCAGGCGCAGCGGGTTTTGAAAGCTGTCGAGCAAATCCCGGCTTAGGTCTTCATTTGGTTGCTTTATTTGTAATGTCCTGATTCTTTCCAAAAGAAAAGATTTCTTCTATCTTAGGGACAGCAAACCTAAAACAACCAATATGCCTAAGAAAAAACGCCCCCATGTGGCCTATTTCTGTATGGAATATGGCCTGGACAATCGCTTTAAAGCCTACGCTGGTGGTCTCGGCATTTTGGCTGGTGACTATATGAAAGGTGCCAAAGACCACAAATATCCGATCATTGGGATTGGCATCAAGTGGAAACAGGGATATACTGATCAGCTGATCAGTGATCAAGGGCAGCCCTATGATACTTACCACAATTATAATTACGATAAGTTTCTCAAAGACACCGGTGTCACTGTGATGGTGGAAATTCGGGGTAGGGAAGTGTACTGCAAAGTCTGGAAGCTGGAGGCTTTTGGCAATGCACCTTTGTATCTATTGGATACCGACCTGCCGGAAAATGAAGATGCCTGGATCACCGGACAGTTGTACGGTTGGTTTGGAGAGGAACGTATTGCCCAGGAATTGGTGCTCGGGGTTGGGGGCGTACGAGCGCTACGGGCACTGGGTATTGAGGTGGATGTGTATCACTTTAATGAAGGCCATGCTTTATTTGCCGGTTTTGAGTTAATGCGGGAAAAGATGCAACAGCCGGGAATCAGCTTTAAAGATGCCTGGGCCGCCAGCCGGGAAGAAATCGTTTTCACCACGCATACTCCTGTTATCCAGGGTAATGAATCGCACCCCATTGAACGCTTGATCTATATGGGGGCAAATTTAGGCATGACCGAAACACAATTGCAGCAACTTGGAGGAACGCCTTTTAATATGACGGTGGGGGCCTTGCGGCTTTCGCGCAAATCTAATGCAGTAGCGCAATTACACGGAGAAACCGCCAAAAAGATGTGGGCCCATATCGAAGATGCTTCAGAGATCGTCCCAATTACCAATGCCATCCATTTGCCTACTTGGGTAGATTCCAAAATGATCAAAGCTGCCGAAAAAGATGGGGATTTATGGAAAGCTCACCAAAAGAATAAAAAAAAGCTGATTAAATTCATCAAAAAGCGCAATGGTGTCAGCCTTGATCCAGAAAAACTGCTGATTGGATTTTCGCGCCGCTCAGTGCCTTACAAGCGTAGTGATTTGATTTTCCAAAAGGCAAAGATCATTGAACCTTTATTAAAGAATCAAACCGTTCAATTGGTCTTTTCCGGCCGCGCCCATCCACTGGATGATAACGGAAAAGCCATCGTGGCCCGCCTGGTGAAATATGCTAAAAAGTACCCCCAGTCGGTGGTGTTCCTGGAGAATTACGATATGGAGATCGGCGCTATGCTCACTCGTGGATCAGATGTGTGGCTCAACAATCCACGGCGCCCGAAAGAGGCAAGCGGGACCTCTGGTATGAAGGCCGCGATGAACGGCGTACTCAATTTTAGCATCCTCGACGGCTGGTGGCCTGAAGCTTGCAAACACGGAGAGAATGGCTGGCAATTTGGAGATGGCTTTGAATGTGAGGACGTCAAAAAACAGGACAAACATGACTTGGCTGCACTTTACAACGTACTCCAAAAGGAAGTCATCCCCACCTATTATGACAACCGCAAAAAATGGGTAAAAATGATGAAGTCCAGCATCCTGAGTACTAAGGAATATTTTGCCGTCAAGCGCATGCTGGAAGAGTATAATGAATTGTTGTATAAGAAGTAAATGTGCGGAAAGAAGTGTACTGATGGATTATTGGGAGAATTGTGGGCCTCTGCATTCTTTCCAATTCTTCTGCCTCCTGCATTCCTTCTAATAAAAAATCATCGATGAATAAAATACGATTACTGGTTGTGCTTACCTGCATTACTTTCTCCACGGTTTCCGCTCAACACGGGGAGGATCGCTACGTACCTGAAACCGACCCATTGGTATTGGAAAAACTGGAAGAATGGCAAGACCTGAAATTTGGCCTACTGATGCACTGGGGGGCTTACAGCCAATGGGGCATTGTAGAATCCTGGTCATTATGCCCCGAAGATGAAGGCTGGTGTGAGCGCAAAAAAGGCAAACATCCGGATGATTATTTTGCCTATAAAAAGGAATACGAAGACCTGCAAACCACGTTTAATCCGGTACAATTTGACCCTGAAAGATGGGCAAAAGCGGCCAGCGATGCGGGCATGAAATATGTGGTGTTTACCACCAAACATCACGATGGCTTTTCGATGTTTGACAGTAAATACACCGATTATAAAATCACGGACCCCTCTTGTCCTTTTAGTACCAACCCCAAGGCGAATGTAACTAAGGAAATCTTCGATGCCTTCCGGGCGCAAGGACTTTGGGCTGGGGCTTATTTCTCCAAACCAGACTGGCATTGCCCGGATTATTGGTGGGAAAAATTTCCACCAATGGACCGCAATGTCAATTATGACCCTGCCACATATCCTGATCGCTGGGAGCGTTATGTACAATTTACGCACAATCAGATCATGGAATTGATGACGGACTACGGGCCCATGGATATCCTGTGGTTGGATGGTGGCTGGGTGCAAAAACAGGATGAAAACTCGATTCGCGAAGCGTACAAAAAGCGGCTCGCAGCGAGTAAAACCGGTTTCCTGAAATCCACCATTGTGAACCAAGACATCCGTATGGATGAACTGGTGGCGAAAGCCCGCGTCAAACAACCCGGCCTGATCGTTGTAGATCGCGCGGTGTACGGCAAGAACCAAAACTACCTCACGCCGGAAAACCGTGTTCCTGAAAAGGCGTTGCCTTATCCCTGGGAGTCCTGCATCATCTCCGGTGGTGGTTGGTCTTGGGTGCCGGATGCCAAGTATATGACCGGCCGTGAAGCCATTCACCTGCTGGTAGACATCGTCTCCAAGGGGGGCAATCTACTATTCAACATTGCTCCCAGTCCGGCCGGAACATGGGATGAAGGCGCCTATCAAATGCTCTCAGAAATGGGCGATTGGATCAAAATCAATGGTGAAGCGATTTATGGTACTCGTGCTATTGCTCCCTATAAAGAAAATAACATCTGCCTGACCAAAGGCAAAGACGGAAGTCTATACTTGCTCTACTTAGCTAAAGAAGGCGAGACCCAACTACCTGCTGAGATTAAGTTGACGCAAATTCAACCCGATAAGGGGGCCAAAGCCGAGCTGCTTGGCAGCAATGTCCGTCTAAAATGGGAAGCAGATGGCCTTGGATTCAAGGTGCTGATTCCGGAGAAGGTGCGCAAGCAGGTGGTGGGAAAACACGCTTGGGTGGTGCGGGTAAAGTGAACAAAACAGGTTAACTCATGGGAAAAGAGTTCCAAAAAATTGTTGCGCAAGGAATAGCCTTATTAAAGTCGCAGAAGTTCTATACCCGAGCTGCTGTAGTGAGGAAGCTACGCTCACTCGGCGTCGAAACTACTGAGCCAACCTTGAGTAATATTGTCAATAATAAGCGATCGGTTGGGCTAGATACTTTGTCTGAAGTCAAAGATGGTATTCTTACGCTTGTTCAAAAAGAACTAGCCTTTGGCTACAAGGACAAAATATTCATGTATGACAAAACGCTGGAACCCACTTCCGTCATTGCTGAATATCAGGAAAATGATCCTGGCTCGGGTTTCCAATTTTATGGAGATGGCCGACTCTCGATTGAAGAAAAGGTCGCTTTTTTTTCAACAGCCCAGAAGGAAATTGTGGAGTTTGGGGTCACTTTAAACACTTTTTCCAATTACTTCTTAACCCGCAGAGAAGCAGAATTCAAAGAACCCATCAGGCAACTTCTTGAGGACGGGGTTACCTTAAAGTGTTATTTACTCGATCCTCAAAGTAATGAAGCGTTACATTATTTTAATGATCGGGCGAAGAGTTTACCTGATGAAGCCCAATCAATAGAAAAAATTAAAAGCGCTTTATTGCGGTTACATCTAATTCAAAATGAGTTAGCATCTTCTGGTAAAGTAGAGATCTATTTGTATAAGCACATCCCCTACAACTATTTTCTCATTGTAGATGGAGAGAGTACGTTCAATGCTAAAATGGCCGTTTCTCATTACTTGTATGGGCAACGCAGGGCACATGCACCGGTTTTTACATTCAAGAAACTAGACAACAGAGACTTATTCCGTCGTTACTATCAATCCTATCAGGCACTTGCCAAAAATGCCAAGCTTTATGATCCCACCATAAAGTCAGAGTGATTCCCAAAAATTTTTCAAAATTTTCGTAAAGATTTCAAAATGAAAATGGCCCTTTCTTTGGGGTCTATTGCAGCCTATCTTTGTATTGTTATTAAGCGTTAAATCAATCTGATTTTAGCGACTGAGAACCTTATCCGGATTCCTTTTTTTCAAGCTTGACTGATTTTCTATTGGGTTGTGAATTGCACTTGACCCAACTGGGAAACCTATGTCTGAAAGTGGCTGCAGACGCTTCCAGGCCTGTGATACTAACCTTATTTCTTCATTAAAATCATTGAAAAATGAAAACGCAGGCTAATGTAAACTGGAAGCAATTTGAAGATTGCGAAATCACTGATCAACAGCAAACTGCCGTCAAAGGGGGTGATGACGGCGTGGTGACTGATGATGTGATTATTCCGTAGGAATGGATGGGGGCTATCTATAAAACGATGGCCCCTTTGTCCATTAAAATAATAAGCTGTTGGAGCCATTCCCGACTAAAGAGAAGGTCTTGCTTTTGTATTTGCAATCGTAATTTATCGGAAGGAGAGGACTGGAATAGTATTTTCTGAATAACCTTGAGCGTATTTAAGGCACTTTGGCGAATATTTTCTCCCAGGTTTTTATTGTTTTTAAAATATTTATAAGAGGTATTCCAGTAGTCAATGATAAAGTCACGATCAAATTCTTTCATCATGATGTAGCACTGGATTTTCAAGATGCGACTTCTCAAGTTAATAATGGCATCTTTTGTGGGGATTAAAGCGATGTCATCAAGGGCTGCACTGTAATCTTTCTTCGCAAAGGCGATATAGGCATCTGAAAAAGCCAGTGTGTTTTTCCGAGCTTCCTCAGCCAGAAATGGAGCCCATTCTTTTATAAAAAGGCTCAACCATTTGAATTCCTGTAGGAGGCAACCGAGACTTATGATATTGAGGAATTTAAAGGGGCTAAAGGTATCCTCTTTAATCAACCATTTTCTGTCAAGAGCAATCTTGTTTAGTTCAAAAGATTTTCTGATGAATGACTTCTCTCCATACCTGATGCGGTCAGCGGTGTAATTAGCCATGTATGTAAAAATAATTCTTAGCTCAAAGTCGGTTACTGATACCTCATTAGATTTGATGATTTTAAAGAGTTGGTTGAAATAGTTTTCATCCTTAGTTTGTAGCATCAAATAAGTAAAATGATATACCTGTTGAAAGTCAGTTAAACGGGGACTATTTTTCACCAGATTTTCGATTTCAGCCGTAATTCCTTGCACTAGTTTCGCATCGATAACTTCACTACGTGTTGCCAATTCACTGGCATACCTCAATTTTATCGAAAGGTACAGAGCGTCCAATTCCTCTAATGCCGATTGTAATGTAGTTTCCTTTACACTGTTTTTCGGTGTTATATTATGAAAATACCGGAAATGTTTATTTTCTAAGGCCCTGAGGTGATACCAGATATCTTCTTGTTTTATTTTAGCAATTTTCCGATCGTACGCATTGAGTTGTTTCTCAAAATGTTCTGGAAATTGGTGAAATCGGAGTGCTTTGGTATAGGTTCTTTCCAGCTCAAGCGGATTGTTTTTCAAATAACTCAGTGATAAATACTCCTTCAGTATTGTTAGAAGGTCATTGAAGAGATTCGAAACCAGTTTCGTTTGTTTTTCTCTTGTACTTTTGGGATTTTCTCGAAGAGCCTGTTCGATATCTTTTCCATAGACTGCACAAAATGCGCCAGCCATATGAAGGTCTTTATGATTAAATTCGGGATAAAACTTCTTGAGGTAATTAAAAAGTAGAGTAGGTTTTTGATCCTTATTATAGCAGGCATGCAAATATTTTTCGTAGTACCTTAATGACTTTCGGTCAATCATAGTCAGTAAGGATAATAATTTATTCCGCTTCATTTTTCCTTGATTTGATAATTAATTTCCAAGAGCCTGCACGAGCATACCCCTAAAAAGTTCGTTTTATTAGGTTCACAACGATATAAACCGAAAATCTAATAAAATAATTGCCATAAGAATAGCTGGGATTTAAGAAAAATATTATAACTTAAGTCAATCTTTTGACAGCGTCTTTCAGGAGCTTTCCCAAAGCCGATCTTTCTGTCATTCCTCTGAAAATCTCATATTATTGATATTGACTTACTAATTACTATTAGTGAGATAGCATTCCAGTGTGTAATTGTCTGGCGATGCCCGGCCGATCTGATGCGTGTGTTTCCTGAATTTTAATATTAAACCTTAGCTTATGTTGGCTCCATACAGTTGTACCTGTTTTACACCTGCAATCGTAACTGATGATATTGTTGCACTATGAAAAAAGCTCAGTGCTTGTTTGGAGGTGGTGCTTTAGCAGCGAAAATTGCAGATTTTGGGTT
>CAXHCA010000139.1:0-19003 GCA_964015035.1 uncultured Saprospiraceae bacterium | reverse complement strand
TTTCGCCCTAAATTTTCTATGGCCTTCTGTTAAAGATAGCGCACCGCTGGCGCGCGCATCCCTTTTCATATTGGCGGTGGCTATTTAAATCCCATCATCGAAAAAATCGGCAAAGCCCGCTTCCAGGAAATCTTACAGCAAAACCAATAAGCTATGTCTACACCACCTAAAGCTTCCGCCAAAAAGCCCGGCGCTGACCCCGATCAGTCCTGGAAGCAGCACGTACTCAATGATCAACAAAAAGCCCCGGAGCGGTTGGAAGATACTGCCAAGTTTTTGGTGGGTATCATTAGTATTTCTCTCACCATTTTTATCTCCCGGCAACCGGAAGGTCTGGCCCACTGGACCAAAGGCTGGTTTATTGCTGCTACCCTTTTCTGGATGTTATCGGCGCTGCTGAGCTTTTTTGTTTTTTTTCCCTGGCGCTACTCCTTTCACCCGGAATCCATGCCCGACATCAAACGGGCTTACAGCAAAATAACGACCACAAAAAGGACCTTATTGATACTCAGCCTGGGGGTTTACTTTGTAGCCTTGGGCATCGCCGCCTACGCCTATTTGCTAGGCTAAGCACAAAAAAAAAGGCTTCCTGAAACCTCAGAAAACCCTTTTATTTAGTCGGGATGACAGGATTTGAACCTGCGACCCCACGCCCCCCAGACGTGTGCGCTACCGGACTGCGCCACATCCCGATTTTATGTGGCTGCTCAAAAGATCAAGGCGGGGGATGAAATTTGACAACATTGTTGTCGGAGGTGCCTTTTATTTGAGCGGATGCAAAGGTAAAAAAAATGGGAAGATTGTGCAAAAAAAAGCTGGAATTATAGGCAGAGAAAAGCAGAGTCGCCAAGGCGTGGGAAATACGGACCTCTTAATGACTAAATTTATTAGGCCTTCATCCGGGTGGGTAATATTTATTTCGCCCTTGATAGAAGGAATAACTCTCTCAAAACGATGATAAAATCAAGGTGCAAAAAGAAACCGGTACCAAGGGGTTAATGGTACCGGCGTTTCTGTACATAGGATTTAAATCGAAAATATGACGGTTACTACTTCACCATTAGCTTGCCACTGCTCAACCATTGACCATCAGCCTGTAAATCGAAGAGGTAGATGCCGGGCGCAAGGCCCTGTCCTGATAGTTCAAAAGTTGAGCCGGAAAAATCGAGAGCGCGAATTTTCTTTCCATTGGCGTCAAACACTTGCAAAGTACCTTGTTGCACAGTCAGCTCTCCCAGGTTGAAATAAACAACATGGGTGAAGGGATTCGGAGCAACCTGTACTTGTAAATTAGGCAACATGGGGTTATTGTTGGCCGTAACGATAAAGTCTTGGCCCAGCGTATGTTTGGTGCGGTTGGTGATGATCACCGGATTGGAGTCAAAGTAAATACCGGCTCTGTTTTCAATCACCGTGCCCAATGGTAACCCCGGTTTCTGATCGATGTGAAAGCGTACAAATCCATGAGAAGCCGCTTCATTGACGTTGCTATCCGGTAAGGCGATTGGATCGAAAATAAACTTGACAATGCCCTCATTGGTCGCTTCAAAATGATAGCGATGACTGCTTACACCCGGACGAATACTCCCCCAATCCAACGTTTCAGCTAAGGTGTCTACCAATACAACTTGGAAAGCCGTATCGTTACCGGTATTCTGAAAGCGGATCATGTAATCCAGAGACTGGCCTGGTTCGATTAACCCCTGTTCAGAAATACCTCTAGGGAAACCTTGTTTGTCATTGGGATCATAGGAAGCACTCGTTTCAATACAGAATTTGGATTGGAAGGAATTCGTATTATTGATCGGAAAAAGATTAATAATCCCGTTGGTATTGATCCCACCACAACCTTCAACCCAGGCAATCGGCTCGTAAGATCCGGGGTGCCCTGGCTCTTGCTCTGCCTCAATGCGCCAAGTAGACCCGTTGGCGGCCATCTGAATGAGCTTCTCTTCACCGGATGGCAATAAGAACGTATCCTGCATATACATCACCACATCTTCTACAATGCGAAAGTTGAGTTGATCGGCCATGTTGCCGGTACCATCGTTGATCAAACGGAAAGAAACTTGATCGCCATCACATTCGGCTTCCGCCAAGATACTGGCACCTGACCACAACGGATCGGGCTCCCCACAGAAGACATTAGGATATATTTCTGCACCTACGCAGATGGTCTGAAAAACGGGTTCTTCACAGGTCACATCGACGTAAATTTGCATGAGTCCACAAACGCCGGAAGACAGATTTCCAATATTGAAAGTGTACACACCATTACTGGAGCCACTTAAAGGAACATTACTCCCGGTGTAGGTCAGCGCATCATCTAGGGTAACTTCCAGATAGACATCTTCAATCATCTCCGTGCTGAAATTGCAGAAGTTCACATAGAGGATTCCCTCATCACAAAAACGCAGCCGGTCGGTAGCAATATCTACTTGCATCAGTGGGCATTGGTCATTCAAGGTTACAGGTACGTCTACCGTGATGGCTCCCGTACCATTTGCTACAGTAAAAGAGTAATCCGTTCCGCAGGGCATCAACATACCAGGCACATCTGGTAAGCGCACCACAAACTGGGTCTGACCTGCATCAGGACCAATAGCCAAAGGGAATTCATAATAACCGTTGGCATCAGACGCTACACTATAGGTCAGGTTATTATTTACATTGGTCAACTCCACATCCCAGTTGCCGGTGCCGGTCTCACCTGCATCCAAGCTGCAATCCTGATCCGCATCAAAAAATACGTGCCCGCTAATCAACAAACTCTGACAAGCATCAAGCGGATCGCTCACGGTAAGTTGTGTCCAGCAAACATTTTCGTTTCCTTCACCATCCCGAACCGTCAAAACCACTTGGTGTTCACCAAGAAATCCGCAATCCAGGGTAAGGGTCTCAGCTGGTCCCAGATTTCCCAGGCTTATCAACTTTTCCATGGTCTCTCCACTGCAGTAGTCAAATGATCCTTCATCAATATCAGAACTATGCAATTCGTAAATTCCATCTGGATTGAGCGCTATATTGACTTGATCGTCACATACCGCCACCGGTTGAACAAGGTCTCGAATCTCCAGGGTCATCGTACAGGAACTTTCGTTACTGGCGGCGTCAACGGCAAAAACTTCAACAGAATATACTCCAATATCATCGCAATCATAGGGTATCGAACTGGCGTAAACTACTGGCGCTCCATCCAGGGAATATCCCAACTGCACATCACCGCCATCACATTCGTCTAACACGGAAACTAAAAGTTCAAAAAGAGGCACGTCAGCATCGCCAAATGCCCCTATAGAAATCGTCAAATCGGAGAAACACTCTATTTCCGGAGGAGTCACATCAGGATTGCACTGAGCAAACAGCGAATTGGTGTGAAATAACAGAAAAACGAGGGGTATAAAAAGAAGTCGTTTTAAAATATTCATAGGACTTAATTTAGATTAATAAGTTGGTAATTATTTCTTCTGGTACAAAAGTGCCCCAACTTACGGCCCTAAACAAACACAAATTCTCTTATTCTTAGAAAAAAAAATGACAATATTTTTAATTAACTTATTGATTATCAATTTTTTTGTAATAAATTTATTAGAAAAATAATTTATCATTGGAACAGTCAAAGCTAGTAGAATTAGTAGAAAGTCTAGAAAAAAAGGAAAAAACAGCCTGTCGCAAGTTCCTTCAATCCCCTTATTTCAATCACCGCGAGGATGTCTATCAACTCTTCAATTGGGTGATCCAGCACAAAAATCGGAAGAAAGAGCAGGCCTTTCAACACCTCTTTCCAGGGAGTCCGTATGATGAACAGGAAATCAGTCTGGTGATGAGCTATTTGCTCAAGTTGATCGAACAATTTCTTGCCGTGCAGGAACAATTAAACAACCCGATTGACCACCAATTTCATTTATTGAAGAGCTACCAACGTCGGAACCTGCCCAAACATTTCCAACAAACGCTAAGCGGTATTCAAAAACAACTAGACAAAAGCAAATATCGCGATAAAATCTATTATGAACACTTTCGGGATTTCCACTGGGCTGCCTACCTCAATGATGCCCCGAATCGTATAGAAAATTACCAGCGCTTGGAAACGGTTTCAGAAATGACAGACATCGCTTATTTCTCCCAAAAGCTGCGACAAATTTGTCTGCTCACCGCTCATCAATCGGTCTACTCGGTGGATGACAACCTCATTGAACAAATGAACCAAACCTTTTTTCCGTATTTGGAACAACGAAGATTGACGGATATTCCAGCCATCGGTATTTATTATCACGGCTATTTTGTGCTGCAAGACAAGGTTGGTCTGGATCATTTTCAAGCTTTCAAAAATCTATTGTTTTCGCAAGGGCATTTGTTTCGCTTTGCAGACCTCAAAGAACTCTATGTAATTGCCATCAATTATTGTGTAAAGCAGGTCAACAAAGGAGATCAAAGCTTTTTTAGAGAGATGTTGAGCCTTTACCAAGAGGGGTTGAGCTCTAAAGTACTGATCGAACGAGGTCGGCTTTCCCATTTTGTTTATCACAATGCCGTAGCCGCCGCATTACAAACCGAGGAATTTACCTGGGCAGAGACTTTCATTTTCCAATACAGGAAATTACTCGACCAAAAATACCGGGAAAGTGCCTTTCGCTTCAATCAGGCAAGATTGGCATTTGCACAATACAATTACGATGAGGCCTTGACATTGCTCAACAGCACACACTTCCAGGATGTGTTACTCAACTTGGGGGCCAAAACGATTATGTTGAAGATATTTTATTTGTTGCAAGAATTTGACCTACTGGATGCCCACCTCAATGCCATGAATAATTTCATCCGCCGCAACCGGGTTATTGGTTATCACAAAACCAACTATTTGAACATCATCCGATATACCAAAAAATTATTAGCACTCAATTTTTTTGATAAAAAAGAGGTCTCAAAATTCCAACATGCCATTGCCGCAGAAACGGTATTGACCGAGAAAGATTGGCTGTTGCAACAGGCCTCCGAAAAATAAAGCACTGCTCGACCAGGCCACAGTAGATCAATCCAAAATAAACTTGCATCTATTCTAAAAAAATCGTAATATTATTCTAAACACAATAATTATGCAGAATTACCCCTCCGTCACACAATTTATGGCTACCAAGCTAATCACCTTTACCTCCGATATGGATATACGGGTAGCGGTGGATACCATGCTAAAGAAGAAAATCACCGGTGCGCCGGTGGTAAATGACAACAAAGAAATGATTGGTATGCTGTCTGAAGTAGATTGCCTTAAGATACTGCTTGAAGGACCATACAATCAAGTACCTACAGGTCTAGGTACGGTTGGAGATTATATGTCAACATCGGTAAGATCCATTGACTCCGACAAGACAATCATGGATGCGGCCTATGAATTTGTACACTCCGGCTACAAGCGCCTTCCGGTTATGGATGGTGGCCGACTTATAGGGCAAATAAGCCGGGTAGATGTACTACGCGCCGTACAAAAGATTGCTCCAGTGCTGAAAGTCGTACCCGATTCATGGAAAGGCCGGGAACCCGCCATTGCTGACCACAAGAAGTCTAGAAATTACGATAATGCCTAATTGGGAAAAGGGCCCTATGGAAAAATGGAGACTTTGATTTTTCAAAAGTGCCGGTTCTTCCATTCTTACACTTTTTTTCCCGCTATGTGTTTTGCGGCCAATCGTCCGGTAATCACACATCCGGAGAGGAAGGTGCCTTCCAATGAACGCAAGCCGTGAACTCCTCCTCCTCCAAATCCGGCGGCCTCCCCCACTGCATAAAGACCGGGAATAGGCACTTGCTCCTGTCCAGTGGGCTGACTCAAAACCCGACATTCTAAATCGGTTTGAATCCCCCCCAATGATTTTCTAGACAGGATAAATTCTCGAATGGCAATGAGAGGGCGGGCTTTGGGATCGTCAATTTTTTGAAATTTGCTGGTGCGCAAACGATCTCCCAGGTAGCGCCGAACGTGCGCAATTCGACGCAATTGTTCATCATTAAAATACTTGCCTCCCCGGTCAATCTGCGTGTCATAGCGGTGGATATCTTCCCGCATGCGCTCCAATTGCACATCGTTTTCTCCGGTGAGTGCATTCATTTTTTCTACCAGCTCTTCCAAGGAATTGGCCACTACAAAATCCGGACAGTGTTCCACCAGTTCCTGCACCTGTTTTTTGTTGCCAAACAAAACCGATTTCAGAAAAGCAAACAACTTTTTATCCCGTATAGCTGGATTGTGTTCCGAACCGGAAATGGCCATCTCTTTGACGGCTATTTTCCAATTGAGAATCTGCCAGGAATATTTTTTTTGCTCCTTACAAATAGCTTCCACCAGATAGCGGGTATCATAAGCGGTAACCAATGGCATCGGACCAATACGCTCGCCCCGATAATTCATCCACAATGCTGATTTACAAGGTATTAAACTCAGCCCGTGGTACTCATGTCGCGCCTCTGGATGGTGGACACCCGCCGCATAATTCCACTGTCGATCAAGGTGAGTCACCTGTCCATTAATGCGTTCCGTAGCCAGGTGTAAATCGCCGATGGCGTAGGGATGAGCACCGTTTAAAATCACCTCCGGCGGAGTGCCCCAGGGCTGGTACCAATTGGCCTTCACCTTTTCAATGCTGCCGTTGATGCCACCGGTAGCAACCACCACCACTTCCGCCCGAGCAGTAAAAGCGGTCCCTTCTTTTTCCTGTATTCCAGACACCCCTTTCACCTGTTGGTTCTCTACCAGAATTTCATGTACGCGGTGACCAAACAGCAGTTGCAACTGATCGCGCTTGGGATGTTTGTTCAGGTGTCCTATTAGCGTTTGTACCAAGCCATAACCCGTTCCCCAAGTGAGGTGAAAGCGAGGGACGGAATTGCCGGGTTGATACAATCCTCTTTCGACCCAATGGATAGCCGGAAAAAAATTGACGCCTTTTTCCCGAAGCCAATGGTATCCTGTTTCGGTGGAGTGATGGATAAAATGCTTCGCCCAACGGCGAGGCCAATGGTCCTCCTCGGAAAATTCAGCCGCGGATAACCAATCGTGCAAAGCCAGTTCGTAACTGTCTTTAATGCCTACTCTTTGCTGGTGTTTGCTATTTACAAAAAACATGCCGCCAAAGGCCCAATTGGCCAAGCCACCAAAATTCCCTGCCTCGTCTCGATCAATCAACAACACCTTTTTACCATGGTCTAATAATTCCAACGCTGTGACCACCCCCGCAAGTCCGCCCCCAACGACAATAATTTCTGATTGATAAGTTAAGCTCTGCATTTTTTCTTTATCTGGAATTTGGTTTTAAATTGTGTGTCAATTTAAAAATTTTTATCGAGTCATTTAGAAAAGTATGGAAAACCTGAATAGCAAACCAACCTGGTTGCAAATCCTGGAAGCCGAAAGCTGGCAGGCAGAATTACTGATTTCCGGTTTGGCTATTTTCGGGTGTTTTCAATTACCGGATTTAATCATTGACTTATACGATTGGATACTTTTAAACTTCAGTGAAGGCTACCTGGCTCCATTGTTCTATACCGTTTGGTACATGATGATTGTTTCATCTATACTCATTGTCAATTTTATCCTGCACTTTGTACTTCGGGCATTATGGATTGGTATGGTGGGACTAGTATCGGTCTACCCCAAGGGCATCAATCGCGATACCGATATGTTTAGCCAACATTACATGGAACAGCTCCTCCGGGATTTTCCGGATGTCAATGAATTCAACGAAAAGTTGGACCGCGTATCAAGTCAAATATTTGCCTTTTCATTTGGCGGAGCTTTCGCAATGTTTTCTTTTAGCATTGTCCTCATCATCATCCTTTTCTTTACTTTTCTGATCCATTTGGTTTGGTCAAATTTCCCTCAAGAATACATATTTTATACTTTATCTTTCCTCTTCCTCTTCCCTTCCATGTTAGCCGGATTATTGAATCTCAAACAATTACGAGAAAAGAAATGGGTAAAAAAAATACATTATCCAGTTACTGTAAGGCTTTTTGGCAAAGGGGTGTTTACCATCTTCTACAAGCCCATTAACTATATTAGTTATATCTTCTTCACCAACAACAAGCAGAATATTGCAGCGGTAACGTTCCTTGTTTATTTATTGGTCGTCATGTTTCTCAGTTTTCCAACACTGATTCGTTCCAATACTTCGCTGCAATCCAAAGAAAGATTTTTCAGGGTAGACAATCGAATGGACCGCAGTGATTACCACAATTATGAAGATCAACTAGAGCCGGGTCGCTTTATCATCCATCCGATAATCAGTAGTGAAAAAATAACCGAAAGTCAATTTAAAGTATTTGTCCCTTTCGCAGCGCGCGAGGAGCAAAGTCTGGAAGATTTATGCGGTACTTATCGGGAAAACAGCAATATAAATGAAGAGACAAATAGGACTCTGGAACGTCAATTCCGGTTGGATTGCTTCCGACAATATTATCAATTTTTCATAAATGATCAATTGATTCCTTCTGATGGTTTACTGCAACACAAGCACTCCAATCGCGGCGAAAAAGGCATTGTCGTTTACCTGCCGACAAAGAGCTGCAAAGTCGGCCTCAATTATTTAAAGATCACCTTCGAATTCTATAACGATAAAGGCCAGAAAAAAGAGGCCAATATCCCCTTTTGGTTTGAACCCCAATAGATTTACTTTCGAAAATACTGTGCAACGGTCGTTTCTGCTGGCTTGCCATTGGGTGAAAAGCCCGTATTTTCTCCACCTCGATAATCCATATAACTAGGCCACTTCCACCACAGGATACCATTGCACCAAGGCTTGTCTTTGATTTGTTCAAAAACAATTTCATAACATTCCTTTTGAGCTTCACCATCATACCCACGTCCATCTGCATCCGCATGCGGATTGAGCCAGGTTTGCTCCGTACTTCTAAAGCCTATCTCTGTAAAAATGAGCGACTTACCTTCCTTTTTACAAATCAATTCTACCTTTTCAATTATTTTTTCGAAACCTTCTTTCAGCTCCTCTTTCGTCGCCTTTTTGTCCTTACTTAAAGGATAATAGCAATTCAGACCAATGTAATCCAGGTCTTGCCAGAAACTCAATTGTTCAAATTCTTCTCCCCAATTGGCCGCATAAGTGATCGGCCCGTGATAAATGCCTCTAAGTTTGCGAATCAGCTTACGCCAATCTTCCGGACGTTCCCGGGTTGCTTTGGAAAATTCCACCCCCACACACAACATATCTATGTGCTCCATCTCAGCCAGCAAGGCATAATGGCGCATCCAGCGATAATAGTATTCAAAAAACAACTCCCAATCCGCCTCGCTCTTCATGGATATATCTCCCGGCCAACTACCACGCATCCAGATTTGGGGTTTGAGCATCGTATAGAGCCCCAAAGCCTGCGCATGAGCATGAGAAGCCACTACGGATTCATCCGTTTCTGACCCCGCTCGCTGCATCAAGGGTAATGGAGTGGGCTTGTTTGGGTCGCGCATGTAAGAATACGGAACTATCGCAATGGCATTACTCCCCAACGTCTGCAACTGAATCAATGAATTTCGGGCCGCCTCTGATCCATAACCATTGTATATGCGATACCCTTCGTGAGCAAAATTAAAGCCCTTTAAGTAAGGCATTTGACGGGACGATTTTCGCTCAATCTTTTCTACAAAATTCTTGGCTAAAAATGCCTGCCAAGCCGGTTTTAACTCGGATGTTTCTAGTGTGCTTGGTTGCCAAGTTTGAAACTTCTCCAAAAACGCCGTTCTCCCCCACTCTTCTATTAAAAATTGCACCAAAACGGCGGACGCTGCTTCAAAAACGAGTGGCGAACTGTCCTTAAATCGTTCATTATCAAGTAATTCCTCAAGACCCGGCAAGTTGTCGGATTGATACAAAATGCCCGTCCAATATGCTGCTCCCTCGTCATGCCATTTTGGGGCAAAATGCACGGATAATCCCGTTTCCAAGGCGGTGGTAGCTGCTTTACCCAGCGTTTGCCGAATGATAATCCTGTTTTCTTTGCTGAGCATTTGCCCGCAATGCACCGGATCAAAAACGGCATAGACAGCGGCCTTTTGATCATCGACATGCGCTGGTTCTGTATTAAACATTTGCAGGCCCTTACTTTCTGCCGTTGGGTAGAGGTGGTATTCAATCTTTTGAGACAAACGGTCAATTTCTAAAAAATCCATCAGCCTGTCCAATGAATTTTCACAATGCCGGACCAACGTATCCAATCGATCATCAACGTCGGGAATTTGATGAAACACAAATTCAAAATATCGGGTCCCCACCACTGTATCCTTAATGGTGGTAAAATCGTGGCTCATGGCCTGATCAATCCCCCACTGCTCATTAAAGTAGCCAATCATGCGATTGGTTCCATTTTCCGCTACTTCAAATCCCCAATTTCGCCAAAAAAATGCCGTCCAGTCCCCATCATTCCGCTGTTGTACCAGGTCGACGAGCGCCTGATCCTCATTGGCACCAAAAAGTAAAAGTGGCATGGATCGGTTAAAAGGACTGGGATAGGGAAACAACTTGATGGTCGCCCCTTTATTTGTAAACTTCTTCTTGTTAAAGGAAAACGTTTCCCGGTCAAAATGCATCGGCAGGCCATCCTGCATGCGGTGATAGAGCTGATTGCTCTGAAACGCTCCGATGACTGCTATAGGAGCACTCTTTAAGTCTTCTTTTTCGACGTCGGTATCCGCTTTTGCAATGATCTCAAAGCTGCCCCGACCGGATTTTTTGAGGGAATCGATCATGGGGCGATACAAATCTGCTGCGACAGCCGGGTAGACAATCAACAACCTCCCCCTATTTTCCAATTCCTGGAAGAGGGCTCTGCGATCCGGCCAACTGCCATCCGTGGAAGTTGGCCCCGAATCGGGAGGTGAGAAATAACAGGCCGACATGATGCCAGCCAACAGAACGATAATGGTCAATAGTAATGGTCTCATCTACTGGGTGATTTAAAGCAGTTCTTTAAACAAGGTAGCGATTCTCAGGCTTTTTTCACATCAAGATTTTTGCTCCGCTGATAAATAATTATCTTGGCGTGATGCAAACTTACTCCTTATTTGAACTCAACGAATATCTGCGGCGTATCATTGCGCTCAATTTCCCCAACCCGATTTGGGTCAAAGGAGAAATTGCACAAGTGGGTACTTCCCGAGGGCATCACTACCTCGAATTGGTAGAGAAAGGAGAAGCCACACAAGAGATTCTTGCCCAATCATCTGCTGTGCTCTGGGAAAACAATTATCGGGCACTTCGACGCAGAATTGGCAAAGAACTCGACAGCCTTCTCCAGGACGGCATGGAGGTCCAACTCAAGGTCCGCCTCGATTTCCACGAGCGATATGGCCTAAAATTGATCGTCGATGATATAGACCCCGTCTATACCCTGGGAAAGCTGGCCATGCAAAAGCAACAAATTCTCGAACAGCTCCAGGTCTTGGACTTGCTTGAGGCCAACCGCCAGATTCCTCTACCTGCTGTTATACAAAACATCGCGATCATTAGCTCAGTTCGCGCCGCTGGCTATCAAGATTTTGTCCAGCAACTCCTGGAGAATCCGTACGGCTATCAATACCGCTGCCGTTTATTCCCGGCAGCGATGCAAGGCCAAGAGGTAGAAAAAGAGGTCTTGCGCCAGTTGAAAACGATTAATCGCCGCAAAGAGGATTTTGATGCGGTCATCATCATCCGCGGTGGCGGAGCTCGCCTGGATTTGGCCGCTTTTGACAATTTGGCGCTGGCCATGGCGGTTGCCCAGTGTGCCCTCCCGGTCATCACCGGTATCGGCCACGATATTGATGAATCCGTCTTGGACAAGGTGGCACATTTAGCCTTAAAAACGCCTACTGCAGTGGCCGATTTTTTGATTCAAAAAACGCTGACCTTTGAAAGCCAACTACTCGATTTAGGATACCAGCTAGGCACTTTATCCAGGGATTTATTAAACAGCAATCAACTCCAGATAGCACTCCTCCAAGAGCGATTTAAACAAAGCGGAAAGGAGCTCATCCATCGGGAGCGAATTCAACTACAACAAGCTGATTATCAACTCAGAACTGCAACAAAGCAAAATTTAAAACAAGGACAGCAAACCCTAGATCAAGTGAGTAAGATGATTGAATTATTGAGTTTAGAAACCCAACTAAAGCGGGGATTTAGTTTGACCTTAAAAGGAGGTCAAATTGTAAAATCCGCCAAAAACGTTGGCCCTGGAGACCAAATCACCACTATTTTAGCCGATGGTGAAATCAACAGTACTATTTTACCCAATCAAGACTAGCATTCCCAATGAAAAAAACCACATACGAAGCCGCCATCAAAGAATTACAGGAAATTGTAGCCTCCCTCCAGGAAGGTACCACCTCCATCGATGAGTTATCGGCAAAAGCCAAACGCGCCAGCGAATTGATCGACTTCTGCCGCAAAAAACTCCGCCAAACAGAAAAGGATTTGGATCAATTATTGGAGGAATAAAGGGGTGCACTAAGGACGAAAAAATAGCCGAAGTGAGGTTCCAAAATTCCGGTTTTACCGGGACTGAATGATTACCTCCAAACAGGCACTTACCCTTACACACCTCCCGTGAGCCACCATGAAGAAAAGGAGAAGCCTATTTAATCCGTTTTAAAATTGTTATTGTCTCTTTAGGAATTTAGGAAAATCTGCTGTTTTTTCACAACAAATTTGCTCCATTACCTGCTGCAATTGCGTTTTTAAAATAGAAATCGTGTGGTCGCCTCCTTCCCTACCTAATGCAGCCACGCCATACATAAAAGCACGTCCCATAAAAGTAAAGGTAGCACCGCTTGCCAATGATCGAGCGATATCTGGCCCTGAGCGAATGCCACTATCCATCATTACTTTAATTTGATCGCCATACTTTTCTGCGATCCTGGCTAATGGTTTGATACTGGATTCTCCTGCATCCAACTGTCTACCACCATGATTAGACACAATCAAACCATCAACGCCCAGTGCTATGGCTCTTTCGGCATCGGTCTCATTGGCGATCCCTTTAATAACCAATTTCCCCTTCCACATATCCCTGATTGGTTTAATCTTCTCTTCGTTCAAACGACCGGAAAAGGTTTGATCCATAAATTGTCCCAATTGTGCTAGATCCAAGCCTTTTGGCATATAAGGTTTAAGCGTTTCGAAATTGGGTTGTCCATTAAAAAGCGTCCGTAATGCCCAATTAGGCTTACCCATAATTTGCATTATATTTTGGACTGACATTTTAGGTGGCATGGCCAATCCATTGCGGATATCCCTTGGTCTATATCCAAAGGTAGGGACATCACTTAGTATAACCAAAACCGGCATTCCTGCATCTTCAACTCGCTTAATCAGGTCATCCCTTACGCTGTCTTCTGTCGGATGATATAATTGAAACCAGGCTTTACCTTCCGTAATTTCTGCAATGGTTTCAATACTGGAAGTCGTAACGGTACTTAAAACAAAAGGAATGTTGTGTTCAAATGCCGCCTTTGCCAATATTTCCGGAGATTTGGGCCACATCAAACCTTGTAAACCAACTGGCGCAATGCCAAATGGGGCATCATAAACATGACCAAATAACGCTGTTTTTAGACTTGATCCCGTATGTTTACTCAGATAATTCGGAATCAATTCTACCTCCCTGATTTCTGCTGTATTCTTCACCAGGTTAGTGTCTTCATTACAGCCGCCATCTAAATATTCAAAAGCAAACCGTGGAATCCTCTTTTTTGCTTTAGTTCTTAAATCTGCAATAGATGGGTACTTAGAGTTATATTTGATCGCTTTTTTCATTGCTTACATATTTGTAAAGATCTATTCAATCCAATTGGAGTATTTCTCTTTTCTTTGCAGCCGGCAAGGATTTTACTATTATTTATCCACAAAAGTGTATTTAAAATTATAAGGCTCTGTCTAAATGAGTATAGCCTCCATCAACAAAAAGCAACTGGCCAGTAGTGTGGCTTGATTTGTCTGATAAGAGAAATGCGACGGTATCCGCAATTTCCTCCGAAGTCGTCATTCTGTTTTCTAATGGAATGTTGTCTGTTATTTTTGCTAATTTATCTGCCGGATTATCAAAAGTTTTTATCCATCTATCATATAATGGTGTATAACATTCGGCGACAATAACTGCATTAACTCTGATGCTATAAGGCAATAGTTCAACCGCCCATTCTCGCGTCAACGCATTTCGACCACCATTCGCAGCGGCATACCCTGAAGTGCCTCCTTGGCCAGTGGAAGCCGTTTTAGAACCTATATTGACGATCGCCCCTTTAGTCGTTTTCAAATAGGGTAAGACCAAATGTGCCATCATGTAGTAATGAGCCACATTTCGTTCAATAGAACGCATAAAATCAGCGTAATTCCCCTTTTCCAACCCTACTCCGTCATTTACGCCAGCATTATTGACCAAGCCATCAATTCTACCAAATTCTTTGACCACTTTTTCAACAGCACTTTTACATTGCTCGGGGTCTGTCAATTCTGCGATGGCATAGGAAAGATTACCTCCTTTTGCTTTAATAGATTGAACAGCTTTTAAAACATTTTCCTTAGTCCTACCCACAATGAAGGGAATAGCGCCTTCGGTGACCAACGAATGGACAATGCCCAAACCAATTCCGCTGGAACCGCCTGTTACTACAATCACTTTACCTTTTAGATTTAAATCCATTGTCTTAAACTGTTTGAAACGTTGGTAACACTGTACTGATTCTCAAATTGAAATTATACCAATGATCATCATTAAACACTCTTCTGAAAAGGAACAACTTTCTGTCGAGAAACACCTAAGCCTTCAATGCCTAATTCCATCACATCTCCAGCCTTCAAATATTTAGGTGGATTAAAACCTAAGCCCACCCCAAAGGGGGTTCCCGTCGAAATAATATCACCTGGCAATAAAGTCATGAATTGGCTAATATAGCTCACAACATGAGGAATGTCAAAAATAAAATCAGAAGTATTGCTGTTCTGTAATTTTTCGCCATTTAGCTCCAGCCAAAGGTTCAAATTATGAGGATCGGCGATTTCTGATTTGGTCACCAAATAAGGCCCAATTGGTGCGAAGGTATCACAACTTTTCCCTTTGACCCATTGTCCTTCCATTTCCAATTGAAAAGCTCTTTCACTGATATCATTGTGCAACATATACCCCGCGACATAGTCCATCGCTTCCTCTTTGGACACGTACGAAGTCTTTTTCTCTATGACTACAGCTAATTCTACTTCCCAATCAGACTTTTCACTACCCTTTGGCAACATCACCTCGTCATTGGGGCCAATAATGGAGGATGTCGCTTTAAAAAACAAAACGGGTTCACTGGGTACACTCATCCCACTTTCCGCTGCGTGTTTTGCATAATTCAACCCCACACAGACTATTTTGGATGGTCGAGCAATCGGAGGTCCCAGTCGAACTTCATTTTCGATTTCGGGACAACTGCTTTCATTTTCCTCCAGCCATTTCTCCAATCGCTGAATACCGTTTGTTGCAAAGAATTTTTCGTCATAATCTTCGCCAAAGGTGGATACGTCAATCCGCTTACCTGTTGCCAATTCAATTCCTGGATTTTCTAATCCTGACTCTCCAAATCTTATTAATTTCATCTCGTTAAAGTTTTAACCATTTAATTTTATAAACCCTCCATCAATTGGAAAATCCGTACCTGTAATAAAAGCGGCTTCATCAGAACATAAAAAGAGCGCCAAATCAGCAACTTCCTGTGGTTTGCCCATCCTACCTATCGGCTGTGTTTTGGAAAGCGTTTCAAACATTTCTTTCTCTTTTCCAGGGTAGTTTTTAGCGATAAAACCATCCACAAAAGAAGTGTGTACTCGTGCGGGAGAAATGCAATTGCATCGGATGTTATGAGCCAAATAGTCCTTGGCAATGGAATAAGTCATGGTCAAAACGGCTCCCTTGGTCATTGAATAGGCAAAACGATCGGATATCCCCACAGAGGAGGCAATAGATGCCATATTGATGATGACGCCCTTATTTTTTGCTTTAAAATAGGGGATTGCTGCTTTAATACAATTAAATACGCCTTTGATATTAACACTATACAGTCTATCCATATCTTCCTCTGCTGTATTTTCAATATTGCCTACAAAGCCAATCCCCGCATTATTGATCAAGATATCGACACCATTTATCTCCTGCAATATTTTTTCCACTTGTTCATATTTCGATACATCACATTGGTAAAAATAAGCAGTATTGTGTTTGAGGGTAATATCCTTTACCGCTTGAGTAGCTGCTTCCTCGTTCATATCCAGAATATGGACCGTGGCCCCCATTTCTGCAAATGTTTCCGCTATCGCCTTCCCTATTCCACTTCCTCCTCCTGTGATGACCGCGGTCTTATTTTTTAAGCTAAATTTCATTGTCTGTCTATCTATTTATCGATTATCGTTTTTTTACTCTGCATCCAACGCTGCTTGCCAGATTGCCCCGTCTGGAAACTGGTACTCTTCTAAAGATGCTGCTTTCATGGTAATGCTATACCCTGCCATTGAAGGAGGCATATAATGACCATTCTTTATCACTACCGGATCATGAAAATGTTCATGTAAATGATCTACATATTCGATGATCCTATTCTCCAGAGATCCGCTTATTGCAATATAATCTATCATTGACAAATGCTGAACGTACTCACATAGCCCTACTCCACCGGCATGGGGGCACACTGGAACATTAAACTTTGCAGCCATTAAAAGTATGGCTAAAATTTCGTTTACCCCTCCTACTCGGCAACTATCTATTTGGCAAATTTCAATGGCATTGGCTTGCAACAACTGCTTAAACATCACTCTATTTTGACAATGTTCCCCGGTAGCCACTTTAATTGGTGCAACCGCTCTTGCTATTTTAGCGTGTCCTAATATATCATCAGGGCTTGTTGGTTCTTCTATCCAATAGGGCTGAAACGCTGCTAATTCGGCCATGTTTTCAATTGCCTCATCCACATCCCATTTTTGATTGGCATCCATCATCAATCGCAGGTCATCCCCTATCTCTTCTCTAATGATCCCTGCACGACGCAGATCATCTGCCAAATTTGACCCTACCTTCATTTTCAAATGGGTAAACCCCTCTGCCTTTGCCTCTCTACATAGCCGCCGCATTTTTTCATCAGAATAACCTAACCAACCTGCGGAAGTCGTATAAGCAGGGTATCCCTTTGCTTTTAAATGAGCGATTCTATCCTTTTTAGTAGCCGCCTTTTCTCTTAATAAAGCCAGCGCCTCCTCTTTGGTAATGGCATCCGTTATATAAGTAAAATCTACACATTTTACTAATTCTTCGGGAGACATATCAGCAAGTAATTGCCAAAGCGGCTTTTGCTCTACTTTGGCATACAAATCCCAAACCGCATTGACGATTGCTCCCGTAGCTAAATGAATGACGCCTTTTTCCGGGCCTAGCCAACGCAATTGACTATCTCCGGTAATTTCCTTCCAAAAACCGCCCATGTCGCTAGCAATATCTTTCATTGATTTTCCAACGACCAGATGGGCCAAGGAATGAATAGCAGCTGTACAAAGCTCATTACCTCTACCGATCGTAAAAGTCAGGCCATGCCCTTCTAAGTGATTGGGATCATTGGTCTTTAAAATAACGTAGGCTGCCGAATAGTCGGGATCTGGATTCATTGCATCTGAACCGTCCGAATGCTTGCTGGTTGGAAACCGTATATCCTTTGCCTCTAAGCCTGTGATTAATAGATTATCTTGCATTATATTGGAAATAGTGGTGATTAATTCTGTAACAAAAGTAGTGCATTGGCGAAAGCCGCACTACTACTTATCTCAAATTAACCGATACTATTTTTGCCCAAAATGTGTACATTTGACCAAACAAGTAAAATAAGAACGTATTCGCGGTCTAAAACATGCTCTTAGCGTTGGGCCACTGGCTTCGAATACACCGGTTGCAAGAAGGCTAATAAGCAATTACTAAAATTTACAGGATTTGAAACCCAAATTATTAGATCGAAGTTCAGCCCAAAAAAATCCATTCGTTATAAGAGAAAATTGCTACCCGAATTTTCTCAAAATATGGCACTATCATCCCGAATTGGAACTGGTGGTAATCAAGGAAAGTAATGGTACTCGGTTTGTTGGAGATAGCGTGGAAAAATTTAAACCTGGTGAGATTATCCTAATTGGCAAGAATTTGCCCCACATGTGGCTCAATGACGAAGCCTTCTTTCAGGAAGATCCAAATCTCATTGCATCAGCTTATAGCATTCATTTTAAAGAAGATTTTCTAGGTAGCACATTTACGAATTTAGACAGTACAAAGCATTTGTCCAACCTGTTCAAGAAAGCGGAAAGAGGCATTCAGTTTATAGATCTAAATTTCCCGATTCAAGAGGCTATTAAACAAGTACTAGCCGAACAAGACCATTTTCAAAAATTGATGCAAGTGCTTCAAATTTTACATCAATTGGCCAAGCATGACAATATTGCACTATTATCGAGCGAAGGCTATCTCACTAATAAGATCATCGAAGGGTCTGATGAAACCCACGAGTATATTTTCAAAAATTTCAATAAGTCTATTCAACTTAGCGACGTGGCAGCAGTTGCAGGAATGAACCCGTCTGCTTTTAGTCGATACTTTAAACGGATTCACAGGAAGACTTTTTCAAGATATTTGATTGAAATTCGGATTGGTTATGCTTGCAAATTATTAATGGAAGACAAACCCAACATCAGCAATGTTTGCTATTCTGCCGGTTTTAATAATCTCTCTAATTTTAACAGGCAATTTCGAAAGATCAAAGGAATGAATCCATCGGAATATATTAGCATGCATCAATAACTTCATTTCCGGCAGGAAATAGGACGGTTGATTTTATTGATGAACGTTGTGAAATGTTTTCATCATATTCTTAGTTTGGCCGCTCTATATTAAGCCGTTTCCATTGGGCGCAGTTTCGTCCTGTCTCAGTAAGAATACTGTTATAATTTGTTGTCAAAAA
>CAXHCA010000138.1:0-19245 GCA_964015035.1 uncultured Saprospiraceae bacterium | reverse complement strand
CACAGCAATGGCACGCTGCTGGGGCAATTTGGTAATGATCAAGATGCACTGGAACGCCGGTTGCTACAATTACCCAGGGGCATTTACTTTGTACGGATCAATGGGGGGATGGTCCGATTGGTACGGGGGTGATGAACAATTCGTTCTACCGATGACGGGGGCTACGAGACCGTGGCCTCCCGTAGGGGGGCATGATCGGTGTCGCTGACCGCAAAACTGGTGCGGTGTTGAATTGCTCCTATGAATATAGAACTTGGCTGATACCGAGAGGTACATTAGAGCATGATTTACAGGATGAACAGAATTAGTGCACCAATAGAAATTTCAACCGATCCATCTTCCCAATTGTGAATTTTGAAGATGGTTATTGGATGGAATTTATGCCTTGTTCCCTCCGCCTTTTCTTGCCATTGGCTGTCGGATGATGGTCTTCAGCTTTTCAGGTGCGGACCGGCGCATATCACTCAGATAGATTTCCCGGTGTTTACCACTTAGTTGGAAACCGTTATCGTGAATAAATTGGTGCAATTGCTGGATGGTCGGCTGCTCCTCAGCAAAAGGCCCAAGGTGTAAAGTTTGTGCCGAAAGACCATCGGACATTGCTTCAAAACGGACCTTAGCCAAAGCAGGCAGTTTTTTGGCTTTTGCCAAATCCATTTTCACTTGTTCTACCAGTGCAGCATCAATAAAATCCGGTTGCAGAATCATCATCGTCCACAACCACTCGGAGCGGTCAAGGGCGGCAAAATCACTCATATCTTCTGCCCACCATAGTCCTTCGAGAGGCATAACCGTGTAGTCTGGCGTATTGGGATTGGCCTTATTGGCAAATTTGATTTTGTACGACATTCCAAAAAGGGACTCTACCGCTTCCTGAAAGGTCTGCGAATCATTGGGATCACCTTGCCCGTCAATCATCAGATATTGAAATTCAGGCACTTCGACAATGCTGATTTGCCCCTTCTTCTGGAGGTAACAGGCAGAAAATTCTCTTTTAAAATCCTTTTTCATGGTACTATCTTTTTCCCAAAGATGAATAAGCCGGGTGACAACTGTTTGTCAAGGGGCAGGTTGGATACCAAAAATTTAGTCCAATGGGGCCGCACGCTGTTGGCATTGAACTAAATTTCTTCAGGTGAACAATCGTTCCAGAGGAACGAAGTTCCTCTAATAATTTCCTTCAACTGCCTCCGTGCCAACCGCCTACCGCGAAGCTTTAGTGCTTGTTTGGAGGTGGTGCTTTAAAGTATGTTTGGAGCGAATTCTATTTGAAAATCAGCAGATTAGGGTTTTGGCGAAGAGGCCAAATATGAGTCTCGGCTGAGCCGAGGTGAATATTTTAGCTCAACGCCAGGTTCCTAAAATGTTGGTTTTCAGCAGGGGCAAGCGCCAAACATGCACTAGGTCCTGCACACCCCAAGTCTCGTTCTTTCGCGGCCTAATTTCCCCAAAAAGCCTCGCCGTAGCTTCGGCTATGCCTACGTTTTTTGGCTTCATTAGGCCCCAAAATAACTTCGACTTAAGTATGCGAGACTTAATTCCCAAGGCACTAGGCACGAAAACCGCGCATAGCCTTGATTAAGTGAGCTACAGTAGCTAATCTTCATCCGAAAAGTATTGCTGCATGGCCTCGTTCCGCTTGATCAGGTATTTGCCCAGATTGAAAAAAGGGCTGGGGGTAAATATTTCTCCGATGACTGTCAATTCCTGGATACGGTCGAGGCGAAATTCGCGCAGATCCGTGCGCAGCATGCAATATCCGATGGCCACCCAGGCAATGCCGTTAAAATGTAGGGCATAGGGATGAAATTGCCGCCGGGTCAATTCATCTTTGTACTTGGAATGGTAATCAATCTCCAACACCTGATGATTGGTGATGGCCATCTGGATATCAGTGAGGTAATGGCTAGCCGGGGCCCAAGGAAGGTCATGCGTGGTGCGTTCCATCAGGTATTCAGCTTTTACTCTGTCGCTGTGGCGCAATACAGCCTTGATCTTCGTCAATGCATCAGTAAAATACTTTTGTAAGGAAGCCTCATTGAGCTGCGTCAATACTTTTTCGGCAGTCAAGAGGGCATTTGCCTCTTCTTGAGTAAACATGACCGGCGGTAAGCGATAGCCGTCAACGATGAAGTATCCCCGACCTTCTTCCACCCCGATGGGTACGCCAGCCTTTTGCAAGGTCTTAATATCCCGGTAGATAGTGCGGTGGCTGACCTCAAACCGCTCGGCCATTTCCGTGGCAGTAATCAACTTTTTAGACTGCAATTGGATCAATATGGCGGTAATGCGATCGAGGCGATTCATAATAATCTTTTTTCAATTAAAGTTTGTTGACGAAACCTACATCGAAAATGCGTGAGCACTCCTGACCAAGGGAAGGGGCAGCGAAACATAACGCTCCCAAAGAGACACCCAAATACTGACACAATAAAGATACAAAATATCGATCACCGCTTTAGCCCTGACAAAATTTTCTATTTTTGCAGCCCAGAATGGGAATGGCACAGCACAAAATCTGGTTCTTCCCTCCCCTACTTATCTATCCCATTGATCGAACTTGATCAATGCAAATTGTGAAATAAAATGCTCAATTCACCAAGGTACACCCTAGCCATTATTTTAACACTCACAAGCTTTTACGCCTTCTTTATGTTGGGAAGCCATCCACTGGAATTGGGAGATGAATCCCGGGGTGGCATCAATGCTCTGGAGATGCTGGCCAACGGCGATTTTGTCAATCTCTACTACTGCGGCGAGCCGGATGGCGTACGTGCCAAGCCGCCAATGTTTATCTGGACCGTGGCACTTTCCATGCACTTATTTGGGGCCAATGAACTGGCTTTGCGCATTCCCTCGGCGCTGTATATTATCATCGTCTTTTTTCTGATTTTTAAAATCATCCACCTTTACCGAAGTCCACAATTTGCCTTTTGGACCTGCTTAATGCTCCTTTCGGTGAGTGGATTGGTGGGCTACCACGTGGGCCGCAATGGCGACTTTGACGCAATGCTACTGATGTTTTTATTGGCGGGAGTGTACCACCTACTCCGCTATTTCGATTTTGGTCATCAGCGAGCGGTTTATTTTGGGGGGTTGTTTTGGGGGTTGGCCTTTATGGTCAAAGGATTAGCAGCGGGCACCCTCGCACCAGGACTTGTGCTTTATCTGGCCCTTACGGGAAAGTTGATGCCCGCCCTAAAGCAAAAAAGACTCTGGATTGCGATTGGCATTGGTTTGCTTTTTCCGCTCGGCTGGTTCTTCACTGTGCAGCAATACGGCGCGGTTTGGGAAAATCCGGAATACACTGGCAGTAATGTCTTCGAGCGACTGATTGTGCACGATATTCTGGAGCGCTTTACCAAGCCAGATTTTGAGGGTAGAGTGGCCACCTCTGACCATTCGTATATCTTTTATAGCCTCGACAAGACCTTCAACCTTTGGAACCTCATTTTTTGGGCCTTCATCGCTTACGGCCTTTTTCGGGTGGTCCAAAATAGTAAATCCGTCATTGAGCAAATGCGCTCGGAAAAACATCGGTTGCTATTGATTTCCCTTTGCTTGTGGTTTCCTCTAGCGGTTTTTCTCTCTTTTGTCACCCACGCCTTGCGGCAATACATCGTCCCGGCAGTGCCCTTTGTCGGCATTGCCACCATGACGGGCATCTGGTGGCTGTGGCAAAAACACAACTGGCCCAAATACTTATTTTTTGGACTATTGGCCTTCACGCTCGGGCGGCGGCTCTATTTCTTTGCCACTCCAAATCCATTTCCCCCAATTGCAACCGAGCATCGAGAAACCATCCAAAATGCAGCATCCATCTATGTGGAAAATGAAGCACTGCAAAATGATGAATTGCTCTATCTCTACTTCGCCAATCAGCAGAAACTACATTTCGAAAATATTGCTGTGGATGGAGATTACGACTATCAAATTCTCCGCAAGGAGTCCTATAAAAACGGGCCTTTTTTCAACCTACAACCGGCCGCTACCTTCAGGGATGGCGTGATGGTAAAAACCGGGCAGTGATCTTGATTTCAAGGATGAAGGCAAGGGGTAAATTTAACGGGGCGCGAAGTGATTGTTTCACTCTGCGCCCCGTTAAACTTATTTCAACCGCCTCCGCTAACTTTGCGTCCTAAATTACTGCATTAATCCAGATTCACCCGGCCATAGCGATTGCCATCCTCATATTTCACCAGATAAGCATTGCTAAAACCATTGGACTTAATACTCCTTAGTGCAGATTCGGCGTCCTCTTCACTAAAGAATTCCGCAAGTAGTACCCGCGTCAAACCACGAGAAGGGATGTCTTCGGTATCAAAACGCCCCAGCGATGAAATAGCTGCATATTTACTATTATTCGGATCAAATTTTTTCACCGCTGCGATCTGAATTTTGTAATAGACCCCCCGATGTTGTGGTGCGGAGGTGACATATTCCAAATTATCCTTCGCGGAAGTTCCCCGTGCAGTGTACGTCACTCCTGGTTCAGAGAGCGGTGTATTCGGGATATCCGTCGTTGGCCTGTTGGGATTTGGGTTAGGGTCTACCGGCGTTGTTCCCGGATCAACCGGTTCCATCACCATCGGCTCGTCATCCATACCTCGCTCCAAAAATACCGGCTGACCATAGGTATAGGTATTTGGATCATTGGTCACAAATTCATAGGTACTGACCAGATACCCCTGCTTGCCAATTTCTACCCGAAAATGCCGGTTAGGCAACAATTCAAAGCTGTAGCTGCCGCTGGCAAAGTCTTTGCTTATCAGCAAATTGTCTGAACCATCATCAAAAACCTGATAGAGTGATACTGAAACATTGTTCAACAATCCTCCTGATTCCTGGTCGTAGGCATTCCCCTTCAGACTAAGGCGTTTGCCTCCCATCTGCAGCTCAAAAATATCAGCATTGGTGGTATTGGTTTTTTCACCGCCAAAGGCGCGGTTAGAAACGATAAATCCACCTGAACTATTCGCATTTTTGATAAAATAGTAATCATCAGCCGGCGAGTTGATTGGCATACCTACATTCTCTGACGGCCCCCACGTTGTTTCTTCACCACGTGATTTGAATACATCAAATCCACCAATCGAAACCTGGCCATTAGAAGAGAAATACAGGGCTCCTTCATCCATATTGTAAAAGGGGGTAATCTCATCGCCCAGTGTATTGATCGTGGCCCCCAAATTGATCGGGAAAGTAAAATCGGTACCATCTGCTCCCAGATCACGGGCCGCGTACCAGATATCCATTCCTCCCCGCCCACCATCACGGTTGGATGCGAAGTATAATATTTCTTGTCCGGCCTGTTGCACGGCATAAGGATGGGTAGCCGTTACCCCTTTCATATTGATGTAATCAGGCAGGCGTTCGGGCTGTGACCAGGCGGTGCCTTCCTTCTTAGTGACAAAAATCTCACAGCGTGTATTGAGGTCATCCCAATAATTGTCATTGCTACAAATGGTAAAATACATGCGTTCGCCATCAGCGGTAATCATTGCATTGGCATATTGTCCCTGAGAAATAATTGGAAAATTGCCTGGCGTGCCGGCTTTGGTCCAGCGATCACCAATTTTGCGCGAGCTGTACACCCGGGCTTTACCCCCCATAGAAGAGGAGAAATAAATCTGCTCCGGGCCCACCGGAAAGGGAGCAAATTCAGCATCGTCGGAATTGATTTCCGCGCCAGGATACAGCACTTCAATACTCCGATCAGCTTGAGCAGGAAGGGTCAAACCCAACTCTGCACCCTTGATTTCCGTATTGATCACATCTTCCAATATCGCCTTTCCATCGCCGGTATATTTATCGGCAAAGCTTTGGAAGGCCTCAATAGATTTTTCATACTGGCCGTCCTGCTTGAGGCTCCGGGCATATTTTAACCCTACCAGTGGGTAGCTGTTGTTTTCATCCTTAACATGTTGGTAGGCCTCCGCAGCCTTGCGGTAATCGCGCACAACGTAGTAGGCCTCTCCGGCTTTGTAAATCAGGTCTTTTTTACCTTGTTTTTTCTGCCAGGCTTGCTCGTAATTGGCAGCAGCCTCTTCATATTTGCCTTGTTTGAGCAATTCATCGGCTGCTTTGTTTAGTTTTTTCCAGCTTTGGGCCGATAACTGGCCAAAAATGCTGATGCCCAGAAGGATAAGAATAATTTTTTTCGCCATCATTTGTGTATTGTTAATCGTTAACAATGATTTTATCATCTTTTAATAACTGTTCTATAACAGGCGCAAAGTGCTGGTGTTCTAATTTTTGCACTTTGTGGGCTATTTCTTCGGCATCATCCGCTGCTGTCAGCGCACAGGAAGCCTGAAAAATGATGTCTCCCTCGTCGTAACGCTCATTTACGTAGTGTATTGTAATGCCACTTTCTTTTTCTCCCGCCTCCTTTATCGCCCGGTGCACATTCATGCCATACATCCCTTTCCCTCCGTATTTGGGCAATAATGCCGGATGGATATTGATTATGCGGCCGGGATATGCATTTACCAGATAGGAGGGGATCAACCACAAAAATCCAGCTAGTACAATCCAGTCAATCTGGTATTGTTTCAATTGTGAAATAATGTCCTGGGATTCGTAAAAAGAGGCCCTGTTGAGTACCAATTGATGGAGGTGATGCTCAGTAGCCAAGTCAAGTACACGGGCAGCCGGTCGATTGGATACGATTAATTCGACACTAATATCCTGGTTTTCTTTGAAATATTCAATAATTTTCTTTGCATTACTGCCAGTTCCCGAGGCAAATATGGCTATTTTTTTCATTTATAAATGAAAATTAAGGTGTTTACAAGGTTATTCCGTGAATCTTAGGCTTGCGAAACGATACTGCCGCCCGCGCTCTCCATACACCAACATGCGTCGACTTCCCGTTTGTTTACAAATTTTGGGTCGAGTTAAAATGTCGGCATCGCGATTGGTGAAAAGTGGGTAGGTGGTCAACTCGCCATCCTTTCGGATTTCTGCCAATGCCACAATCGAATACTTTCCATTGAAATAGTGAATGCGCCGACGCTTGTCGGGGTCTTGCCCAAAATTCCGAGCGTTGTCATTGTAAATAAAATAGATTTTATCGCGTACGATCGACATGGCGTAGGAGGAAAAGTAGCCGCCGTCATTTAAGGTTTCCTGTCGCTTTGGTATACGAGTCGCCCACTCAATCTCTCCAGTTGGTCGAATATTGACAACAATAATATCGTTGTAATTGTAAAAATAACGCGATTGCCGAATGCCCGCATAGTCATAAAAACTTTGCTCATAAATATAATACTGCTCTGCCACCAGCACCGCTCCGCCATCGGATCGCAGCACCAGATCATTGAGGGCATAGCGATACAGCTCGGGGGCTCGTTTTTCATTCCCCGCCTCCTCCGCTTTTTGTGCCCGGTTGCGCTGCCCTTCCGACATGTACTCGGTCAAAAAATCAAAGTCAAAAGGTTTTAAATTGACATTGTAAACCTCCTTACTTTTGGCATTCAGCCGGAAAAAATAAGTGCCTTTAACACTGTAAGTTCCCTTTTCGGAATACAAACCCGAACAAATGAGGTTGCCGTCATCAGCCACCCGGAAGGTCAGATCCGTGATGAATTTATCCGTCAGATCGATGCGGTATTCTTCAAAATCCTCTCCGGCATTGGTATACGCCAAAATGGAATAGGTATAAGTAGGTTTGCCCTGCCTTCTGGTGCGAAATTTATCTTGGTAACTCACGCCCAGCAGGTACACATTGCCATCCTTATCTACCCGATATTCTTCAATTGAAAAACGGTCATCATTGTAGGGTAAAACGATATCCTTATTCCACATCGGTTCAAACTGATCATTGTATACCCGTAGGGCAAAGCGTTCCGGCTCGTTGCGTTGATACGGCAATTGATTGTAAATCAACATTTTTGAACTATCCCGCGAAAGAATAAAATTGAAAGTACCTTCCCGATACTTACTGCGGGTATCAATTTCGGCAATCATCTCCAGATTCCGTGACGGCAGGAGCCGATCGCTCAATTTTTGAGAAAAAAGATAATTCTTTTTCTTCGCCTCGTTGTTAAAGCTGGTGAGCAGGTAGATATTCCCCCCAAACATGATCATGTCTTCAAATTCCCGCTTTTTGCCCTTATATTTAAGATCAAGTTTCTGCGAACGTTTGAGTTTATTGTCACTATTGTAATATTCGACGTAGGCAATATCTTCATTGGTGAGCGTACCCTTCTTGAGTCGCAAGGCGTAAAAGCCGTATGACCCCGCTGCGATGATTTTACTCAGATAAGCATTTCCGGGCTCTCTCAATTCTTCTCCCCAACTGATGACAGCTGGAAGGTCGTAATCCTGAGCAAAAAGGCCGTTGAGGCTGCTAAACAGGAAGAGGATGAAACAAAAAATATTTTTCATACTTGGTAGGGAATTTAACGCTTAATGAACACAAAAAGTGTAAACCCCAGCTCATGGGTTTACACTTTTTATTAAATTTAGAACTTAACAATATCTTGTTGCCTATTTGATTTCCCGATATTTTGAAGCATTTGCTGGGTCAATTTTAACCATGGCCCGCATCACCTGGTTTTGTTCAGGTAAAGTGCCCCGCTTAAAAATCTCCACGATTTCCTGCGATTTGGTGGAAGAAAACAAGGCCAGGATCATGGTATTGGGATAGGACTGATTGACCACGGGCAGCACATCCAATGCCTGTGCTATATTGGCCCGCCCAACATCAGAATCACTGGACATCAGGTCCAATCCCAGGCGGTGGTAATCGTACATGACCCGACGCAGCGATTTGGTCCGGGGAGAAAGGATGTTTTCAATCAGCCAAAACCGATTGCGATTGCCTCCAGAGGATGTCCATCCTGGGTTAGTCGCGGTGGCACTTGGCGGGACACTATTGACAATATCCTGTGCTCGCTGAAAATATTCTTCGCCGCCCAGAGGGGCAAACGAATCATAATCCATGCCAAGCATGATGTTGATATAAAAGGCCAAAACGGAGGAAAGATTGTCGTTGTAATTGTTCTTACTATACACCACCGGTTGGTATTGTTCGTACTGGAAGGTCACATCCTTATCGATGTAATTGAACATCGGTGTTTCGTAGTCGCTATCATAAACCGCACGGGAAGATTGAACCGCCAGGTGGGCCTTAAATCCACTGGGTGGATACTCTTCCTGGATGGTCAGAATCAGGTTGCAATTGATGCGTTCTTCGGGTTCAAAAATATCACTGGTCCATTTCTGGTTATTCAGGAATTCAACCAATGTTTGTTCCAGTGTTTCAAAAACCTTCGGGTCAGTAACCTGAAGTTTTTGGGTATTGATTTTAACGGTAGCATTGAGTTCCTGCCCATTCAGCAGGGCGGCCATTCCCAAGCACAGTGCTAAAGCGAATAGTTTTCTAATTTGCATGTCGTGCTAAATCTTGTTAGTATCGATCAGTAGTTGTTCCACTTCATTGAGAATATCTCTGGCGACAACTTCCTTTGAATTTAACTCATATTTATTGATCTTATTGCCCCGATGAATGATGGATATTTTATTCGTGGGGGTATTAAACCCGGCGCCAACATCGCGCAAGGAATTTAAGACAATAAAATCAAAATTTTTCTTTTCTAGTTTCCCCTTGGCATTGGCTTCCTCCTCCTGAGTTTCCAGAGCAAAGCCAATCAATAGCTGCCCTTCTTTTTTCTGCGCTCCAAGCGTCGCGGCGATATCGGGATTTTTTGTCAATGCTATGGTAAATTTATCACTTTTCTTTTTGATTTTCTGGGTAGCCACCTCTTCCGGGCGATAATCTGCTACTGCGGCGGCAAGAATACTGATGTCCGCATCCGGAAAATGATCGTGAGCTGCTGCAAACATTTCCTGGGCGGTTTGCACATTGATCGTCTTGATCTGACTTCCGCAAGGTTTCAGGTGGGTCGGGCCCAAAATCAGGGTCACTTCTGCGCCGCGTGCTGCCGCTTGTTCTGCCAGAGCGATGCCCATTTTCCCTGAAGAGCGATTACCTACAAAACGTACCGGGTCAATGGGTTCGTATGTGGGACCGGCGGTAATGAGTATTTTTTTTCCCGTAAGGGTCTGTGCTTTTTGAAAAAATTGGCTCAGGAACTGAACAATCGTTTCGGGTTCAGCCATGCGTCCTTCACCGACCAGGCCACTGGCCAATTCACCGTGAGCTACCGGAATGAGGTGGTTGCCAAATTCTTGCAAGCGACTCACATTTTCCCGGGTTGCCGGGTGCTGCCACATATCCAGGTCCATAGCTGGAGCAAAAAAAACCGGGCATCGGGCTGAGAGGTAGGTGGCCACAATGATGTTGTCACAAATACCGTGAGCCATCTTCGACAAAGTGGTCGCCGTCACCGGAGCAACAACCATAGCATCGGCCCAAAGCCCCATTTCTACGTGGTTGTTCCAACTGTCTTCTGCACTAACCGCCGTGTGTACCGGATTTTTCGCGAGGGTGGAGAGGGTAAGTGGGCTGATAAATTGAGTAGCTGCCGGGGTCATTAATACTTTGACCTCAGCACCGGCTTTCACCAGTAGCCTAACCAGGAAAGCCGCTTTATAGGCAGCAATACTTCCCGTAACGCCCAGGATGATCTTCTTATTTTTTAACATCGAAAACTAAAGAACTTGATCCTTTGACAAATTCTGCAATTATCGTCAAAGAATAAAAAACTTAACGTAAGATGACGGCTGCCTATACCGGTCAGCCGTCATCTTGTTTATTTCCCTTTGATGGAAACGAGTTGGCTCAAGCAGGGTTGGTGCTTAGCCTTCCATATCTTGTTCTCTTCTTCTTTTTTCGTTGTAGCGGTGGTAAATTTCGCCGTGCAGAAATTCATCCGTAGCAATAATTACCGGATTAGGCAAACGCTCGTAAAACTTGGAGATTTCAATTTGCTCCTTGTTTTCATTGATTTCTTCAATGGTATCGGAAGTTACGGCAAATTCATCCAACTTCTGGTGTAGCTCATGCTTGAGATCCACTGCCAGTTGCTTGGAGCGTTTGATAATAATCGCCAGGGTTTCGTAAATATTATCGGTGTTCTGCACCATCTCGGCAATATCCCGAGCTTTAACATTAGGATCGAGGCCCTGTACTTTTGTCTTTATATCCGACATCTGTCAACTGATTTAATTGTTTTCTGGAATTGTTTAACATCTGCTCTACATCCTTAAAGTTACTGCTTTCCGGGTATCTTTCCAAAAACTCGGTAGCACGCTCAAGGGCATCGCGGTATCTAGGTTCCTGCTTTTCTACAAAACTGTTTTCCGCCAGCAAATAAGCCGCACGGATAATATAAAAACGGATCTCTTCGGCCCGGTTGGTCTCCGGAAAGTCTTTCAACAAATTTTCAAAAGACTGGATTGCCGATTGGTATTGACGCAAATCAAAGTACAGGATTCCCTGCTCTAACGCTTTGCGCTCCAACTTGGCCCGCATTTCATCAATCAATTGATTGGCTTCCGCTACCCGTTCACTATGTGGATAGGTATTGACAAACAATTGAAAATCTTCAATGGCCTTTTCCGTATAGGTCTGATCCAGGCGAAAAGTGGGCGACAATTTATAGTGGCTATAAGCGGCCATAAAATCCGTTTCTTCCCGGAATTGACTGGAGCTATAGGTACTGGAAAAGTTATTGAAGTAATAAGCCGCTAGAATGTACTGCCCGGTATAATAATAAGTATAGGCATAGCGGTAGTAAATCTCTTCGGCTTCCTTCTGCCCACGATAGCTACTGATCACCAGCTCATAAAGCGACTGTGCTTTATCGTACTCTTCGGCCTCGTAATACTGGTTGGCCTTTTCGTACATCAGCTTGGGTTCACCGCTGATTCTGATCTTCTCGAATTCACTCTTACAGCCACTGGCCAACAGTAAAATCAATCCCCCAAATAACGCTAAAGAAAAAAGCTGTTTTTTCATAAGTCCGCAAAGTTACGCTTTTTAAAAAATTTGTGCAATGATTGTATTGGGTTTTAGTGATTTAAACACATTTTTAGTATTATCGCCAATTGTTTCCAATACTTTCCGAATGGGTAAAAGACCCCCAAAGTCTCACTTCGGTTGGTTTATGGAAGAAATTTGCAGATTTTTCTGATGAATCGATTAGAAGACTTCAGAATATATTACAATCACACCATCTATCCGGAACTGGTCCGTTTGGAGCGTCTCCGTATTCGGCTCATCCGGCTGATCTTTTTTTCGGTGCTAGTGGGCCTGATCATGCTGGTAGTGGAACTGTACTTGAGTATCCTGCTAGTGGCCTTGCTATTGACCCTTCCGGTACTGGTGTACATCAGCTATCTGGGATATCGCATCCAACGCTTTCAGCAAACTTTCAAACCTCAGGTGATGAACCTCATTCTGGATTTCATGAATGGTTTGCCCAATTATACCGATCTCAAGTATGATGCAAAGAAGAAACTGGATAAGTCGGTCTTTTTGCATAGTGGCATCTTTGCCACCAACGGGGAATACTACCGGGGCGAAGATTACATTAGCGGGAAGGTTGGAGAAATGGTTTTTGAGCTTTGTGAATTGGATGTACGGGAAATTTCGCCGGTGAGCAACAAACTGACCACTGTTTTTGAGGGCGTTTTCCTCAAGGCCATCTTTGGGGAAGAGGCCGAAGGATCAATTATCATATGGCCACGCAAGCAACGCCAATACCTCACTCGCAGCATCAAGGCCTTTAATTGGCAGGGCGGAGAAAATATGGATAGCGAAATTCTCAATGATCAATTTCGGGAAAAATTCCTGGTTTATGCCACCGAAGACACCCACGTCGTCGGCATCTTATCTGATCCTATGCAAGATTCTTTGGTTAAATATGTAGAAGAAACCGGAAAAGACATTTATCTTTCGTTCCAGGATCGGGAAATTTATGCCGGCATCACAGAACCCCGAGACCTAATGGAACCGTTTGTACTTCGTTCTAACCTAAGTTTTGATTTGGTTCGAGAGTTTTATCTCGACATTGAGCTGGCCTTGCGCATTGTGCAGGACTTCGATCAAACCCATTGACTTTATCAATCTATCCCGTTAACGGTATTGACCTTTCTTCCCTTTTGGCCTCAATCCGAAGTTTTATAGCTCTGGCATAGCTAAAACAGTATAAATGGCAACAGCACTTTTACAAAAAAAGGTAATTTTAGACTTTCAACAACCTCTAATCTTTTGAGTAATGAGACCAATGTTCACGTTGTTCCTTTGCTTCTTTATGTACTTCAACATTCAAGCACAGCGACACTACGTTAATCAAAATGTAGTAGGTGGCAATGAAGATGGTACGAGCTGGGAAAATGCTTTCACTGACCTACAAGAGGCACTCGCCTTAGCCGTAGCCGGCGATTCCATTTGGGTAGCTGCCGGCACTTATTATCCAACAACCGATAACAATCGGGTCACCTCTTTTGAATTAAAGGATGGAGTGGCCATTTACGGTGGTTTTTCCGGAGTGGAAGCCAGTGTTGCCGAGAGAATCCTCGGTGCTTATGAAAGTATCCTCAGTGGAGACATCGGGATTCCGGGTAATCCACTGGATAATACCTATCAAGTGGTGCGTTCCTTTGCCAACCCCTCAACCACCCGTTTGGATGGCTTTACTATTCGCGATGGCCAAGCCACTTTTTCGAGTAATGCCAATGAAACCCTGAACAAGGGAGGAGGCTTGTATATCGCCGTAAACAACGCCCATTTGGCGGGGCAACCCAAAATAGTCAACTGTCTCTTTCAAAATAATTCAGCGGTCAATGGCGGTGCTATTTACTGTCAGGCAGAAGGCCCTATGCAATATGCTTCTCCCATCTTGATCAACTGTCGTTTTTCTCAAAACAGGGCGAATATTCTTGGCGGTGCTATCTATAAAAAAGGATTTAATGGACCATTGGGATTCACGCTGGAAGACTGCTCCTTTGAAAACAATCGGGCCTTTATCGGTGGTGGCGCTATTGCTATTGCCGAACCCTCCGGCGTGATCAATTTCGTTGGCAATAACTTTCGTGAAAACATCAGTCAGGGGGAAGGTGGGGCCGTACACCTGGATATCTTTTCCGGGCAAGGCAACCTACGGTTTGAAGACTGCTTGTTTCTCGATAATGTGGCGCAAATTGGCGGCGGATTTTATTACACCTATTTTGGGTTCAACCCAATGGAATCCTTTGATTTCGAATTCATTGACTGTCAATTCGACAACAACCTTTCCGAAGTCACCGGCGGTGGAGCCATCATGATGCAAAACTTTTACAACTATACGGCCTTAAAGTTATACCGTTGTGCCTTTAAAAATAACCGACAAAATGACACCCAATCTCCCGGTGATGCCATCCACTTCGCATTGGCAGACGGGGCTACCGGATTGGTAGATATTCAAAATTGCCAGTTTACTAATAATGGTGTCGATAAATCTGCATACGGTGGCTTGTATATCAATATCAGCGATCAGGCCAGTTTCTCACCCCAAGCCAGCATTACCATTGCCAATACTTTGTTTGCCCAAAATGGGGGGGCACTGGGACTGATCAACGAATCGGGTAGCCTGCAAACGACGATACAAAATTGTACCTTCCACAGCAATGGCTCTTTCCCCATTCAAAAAACCGCCGATGGAGCGGGAGGTGTGCACAATACCGTCAATATTAGTAACAGCATTATTTGGGAAGCTCAAACACCACCTCAGCAAATTCTGAACCTACTGGCTTCGCCAATACAAAACCTTAATGGTTTTACCATTGATCACTCCCTCATCAGTCCCCATATTTGTTCTTTAGCAGAAAATGAAGCAGCTTGTGGCGACGGCATCATCGAGGGCGTTTATCCTATTTTTGTGGACACCATACAGCAAAATTATCAGTTGGCAGCCTGTTCTCCTGCGCTCAATCTGGGTGTCAATGAGGGGTTGGATACCCTGGCATTTACCACCGACCTCAGCAATAATGCCCGCATTATGGAAGGCCAGGTAGACCTGGGTGCTTTTGAGCGGGAAACCTTTCACCTCAATCTGGTGGTCATGGATACCGTGATTTGTCCCAATAACCCCATGGGATCAGTGAACGTATTTGGCAATGGGACCCCTCCCATGCTCTACGAGTGGGATAATGGCCAAATGAGCGGCAACTTCTCTCAGAATTTGGCGGCGGGTCATTATTCTTTCACGCTTACGGATCATCTGGGGTGCGAAGATAGTGCCGAAGTGAGCATTGCCGGCCCCTCCCCTTTACAATGGAATGTTGAATCTGGTGACCCCTCCATTTTTGACGCCACCGATGGCTGGATCAATTTCGAGATACAAGAAGGAGGTACACCGCCATTTGAATATGCCTGGAGTAATGGCGCAACGACAGCGGTGCTCAGCGATGTGCCGGCAGGAGAATACCTGCTCACCGTGACCGATGCGAATGATTGTGAGGATCAATTTACATTTATCTTGAACAATCCCCCCAATGGCACGAATGCAGTCGCCGATACCCCTGCCATTCGACTTTCGCCAAACCCGATTTTGGCGGGTCAGGAATTGCGTCTTTTATTGCCGCAAGGTGTTCAAGATTGGCAAATAAAGGCCGTAAATGTTCATGGCCAGCCATTGCAGGAGTGGGCTTTTCGCCAAATTAGCCAAGAAGCAAAAATCACCATTCCAAATTGGCCAATGGGGGTTTATTACCTGCATTTGAGCAATAATTTAGACCAACATTTCGTCCGTAATATATTAATTCACTAATCCAATTGGAGAAAATGACAGGGAAGGGGCACCTATATATTTTACTGGGTATCGTTTTATTGCTCACCATGTGCAGCTCTGATAGCGATCAGGGCACAGCACTGCCTCCCTATGAGTTGGCCAAAAAATTGGCGGAGAGCTACCATCGCTATCAGGAAAAAAGCATCACCGATCGGCGCTTCAAACACAGTGATATTGTACCACTGATCAAAAAATTAGGCGACCAGTTTCAAGTTACAGTGGCCGGCCAGTCGATTGAAGGCAGAGACATTTACCAAGTCAAGACCGGCCAGGGTCCCGTGAAGGTCTTGCTGTGGTCACAAATGCATGGAGATGAACCAACAGCAACCATGGCCATCATGGATATCTTTAATTTTTTGGGACAAAGTGATGAATTTGACCCCTTGCGGGAAACATTGCGTAAGCAACTCACCATCTATTTCATTCCCATGCTCAATCCCGATGGTGCCGAACGCTTTGAAAGACGTAATGCTCTGGGAATCGACCTCAACCGGGATGCCATGCGTTTGCAATGTCCTGAATCACAAATTCTCAAGCGTGTTCGCGATGAAATTGACGCCGATTGGGGTTTTAATCTACACGACCAAAGTCGGTACTATGGGGCTGGCGATGCCCCCAAGACGGCGACACTGTCCTTTTTGGCGCCCGCCTTCAATGTGGGAAAAGACATCAACAAGGTACGCGGCAATGCCATGCGGCTTATCGGCTGGATGAACACCCAATTACAGCCTTTTATTCCCGGGAAGATTGCCAAATACTACGATGGTTTTGAACCCCGCGCCTTTGGTGACAATATCCAAAAATGGGGAACCAGTACGATCCTGATCGAGTCGGGAGGACTGGAAAATGACCGTGAAAAACAAGAAATTCGCCAACTCAACTACCTGGCCTTGCTCACGGCGATGGATGCTATTGCCAATGAACGCTATACCCCTGTCGGCCTGGATGTTTACAAAAAAATTCCTTTTAATAATGGGAATGCCTTTCACGATCTGATCCTGCGCGAGGTACAATTGGAAAAAGAAGGTCAGTGGTACACCGTGGATCTCGCCTATCGGAATAACGAGCGGGATCTTGAAGATCACCGCGACTTCACCTTTCGCAGCAGCATTGCCGATATCGGCGATTTATCCATTTATTATGCCTATGAAGATTTTCCCGGCAAGGGGTATCGCGCTATGCCGGGGCAGGTCTATCCCACTGTATTACCCAACATCAATGCCCTCAAAAAACTTGATGTGACCAAGTTGTGGCAGGAGGGATTTACCGCTGTCCGACTACAGGTCTTGCCTCAAGGCCAATTGTACAGTCAATATCCACTGCAATTATTGCCCAGTAATGGCAAAGCCGAAACCGACATCCTTCCCGGCTCCAATCCAGGTCTGGTATTACAAAAAGACGGACAAACCCGTTTTGTGGTCGTAAATGGCTTTTTATTTGATGTTGAGGAAGGGGTAGATTGGGAGAAGTGGTAGTAGAGATTCCATGCCAGCAGATGTAGGAAATTGTTTTTTCATTCCCCTGCCCGCTCATCCGTCAGCCATTCGTTCCGATTCCAAAATGGTTCATATCCTCCCTCTTTATCAAATAATAAATGAGGGTCGTTTGATTGAACGAGTGCAATGAGTCGTTTCCCGGTAGCCAGCCACTAGCGAGATTGGTGGGCTATAATATCAAGCAATTCTTCACTAAAAGATTAACCGCTGATGGCTGAATGTTTTCAACTTCGACCAAATAAGCATAGAGGGTTTGCAACCCGTATTTTGAAGAATTCGAAGAAAGCCTAAGTGCATGTTTGGAGGTAGTCATTCAGGCTGTAAATCGTTCTTCACTTCTTTTTCTTTCTCCTGTTTTGAATTTTGTCGCCACGGCTGAGTGGCCTTTTGTACCGCTCTCTTAATTTTTTATGGTAACTTTTTCTTTCCGTTTTTTCTTTGCGGTTCTTGGCCGATTTTTCATGAAAAGAAGCGCCAGCTTCAATGGCTGAATTTTTATCGCTCAGTTCCACCGGAGGATGTAGCGGTTTATTTTCCTCTGGAGTGAGTTGGGTAGATATCTCCACCTCTGCCGGCAATTCATTGATTGGGATGGAGTAATTCATCAATTTTTCAATAGCTTCCTTTAATGCTATTTCGTGTTCACTGAAAAGGAGGATGGCCCTTCCCTGCTGTTCGGCTCTGCCCGTTCGCCCAATTCGGTGAATATAGCCTTCTGGGTAGAAAGGCGTATCAAAGCTGATTACCGTCGTAATCTTTTCTATATCAATTCCACGAGAAATCACATCGGTGGCGATTAGAATACGGCTAGTCCCTTTTTCAAACTTATCGATGGATTTAGAACGATGATTTTGTGTTTTACTGGAGTGAATTACAGAAACTTCCGATTCGAAATTTAAGGCTTCATATAACCGATCGGCAATAACCTTGGTCGCCACAAAAATTAAGACCTTACTAAATTCTTTTTTATCGGCTAAAAGGTGGTTCAATAAGTTAGCCTTGGTATAAAAATTAGGAACAGCATAAGATTCCTGACTAATATTCTCCAATGGGGTACCGCTAACCGCAATGGTCTTTTTCACCGGATTCACCAGAAAATCATCCATTAATTCATCTACATAGGTAGTCATGGTAGCTGAGAAGAGAATATTTTGTCGTTTTGCTGGCAGGTATTCAAAAATATTTTTCAACTGCGTTTTGTAGCCAAAATCAAGCATAATATCGACCTCGTCAATGACCAGCTTTTTGATGGATTTCAGTCGTAATACATTCGTAAGTGCAAGGTCGTATAGTCGTTGGGGAGTACTCACTATGATATCCAGCCCTTCGGCAATGGCTCGTTTTTGGGTATTTATATTGGTGCCGCCATAAACCCCTAACACCCTGACACTGAGGTAGGGCGTTAGTTTTTCGATTTGTTCTACTATCTGAATGACGAGTTCTCTGGTCGGGGCCAAAACCAACACTCGGGGATAAGGTTGGTCAGAAAACTTCAAATCTTGCAGAATAGGAAGTAGATAAGCGATCGTCTTTCCCGTTCCGGTTTGTGCAATGCCCACAAAATCGAAGCCCCCTAAAATAGTAGAATAAGACGCTTGTTGAATGGGCGTAGGCTTTTCAAACCCCAATTCAGCAACGGCATTATACAATGGCTTTTTAATCTTGAATTCTTCAAAGGTATTCATACTGCAAAGTAATCGAGAAAATTTGGGGGTCCGTGTGTTTTTACTAATTATTTTTGAAAGAGTTTGTGTGTAGCGGTCAGCACAGAACAACTTATCCATTTGGAACGGCTCTTTCGCCAGCTGTCGTTGTTGCTCATTTATTGCTACATCGGTCCGGCCATCGCCGGCCATCTGCCATGCTTTGAGAGGGCCCCAATTTGGCCAGTTTTGAGCCAAGCAAAAGAGGCCGCCGGAGGCATTTCCTATTAAAAAGAAAGAAGATTGTCTTAGTGCTTGTTTGGAGCGGATTCGTTACGAAAATCAAGGGGTTAAGGTTCTGGC
>CAXHCA010000137.1:0-19561 GCA_964015035.1 uncultured Saprospiraceae bacterium | reverse complement strand
CCCAAAATCTGCAATTTTCGCTGCTAAAGCACCACCTCCAAACAAGCACTAAGGGACAGCAATCAGATCATTCCGATCATTTGATTGCCATTATCTTTTTTTCCACACTCTGTTTTTTTCAAAATTTAAGATTTGTTTCAATTCACAAAATCACAAAAGTTTTGATTTTTCAGCGCCTCTAATTACCCAATTATCAAGGTAAAGCGTATTTTTAAAATGTTTGAAAGTAAGTGAAAATAGTGTTTACAAATTCACAAAAGCGGCCAATTTCTTTACAATGAGTTAACAATTCCACAGGTTATCCACATTTCGACCACCTTTTATCCACATTTGTGGATAAACTAAAGAGTTTTCCACCACTCGACATTCTGAATAATAACTTGTAGTTTTGTTGTCCTCCGAAAAAAATAGGGTTAAAGATTTTTTTATCCGCCCTTTGTTTCCTCTTTTTTTCGGAACTTTAGAACTGGTTCTAAGCAAAAAATTCTAACTTCAAAGCATGGCAGACGAAAAGAAACCGGCACCTTTAACAACGGGTTTACGTAGCAGGAACAGGAAAAGTGGCGATGACCTGTCTAATTACGTATTCGGGCGGGTCCAACCGCAAGCAACACCCTTAGAAGAGGCTGTGCTCGGTGCTGTCATGTTGGACAAGGATGCCTTAACGGTTGTGCTCGATATTTTGCAGGCGGAAAGCTTCTATCTGGATGCGCACCAACTGATCTATCGGGCGATGTTGCGGCTTTTTGAGCGCTCTCAACCCATCGACCTGCTCACCGTGATGGAGGAACTCAAAAAGTCGGGTGATTTGGAAGCGGTAGGCGGTCCTGCTTACCTCGCCGAATTGACCAACCGCGTAGCCTCGGCTGCCAATATTGAATATCACGCCCGAATCATTGCCCAAAAACACATCCAACGGGAGTTGATTACCGTGTCTACTCAGACCATTCGCGATGCCTTTGAAGATACCACCGACGTCTTTCAGTTGCTCGATGATGCAGAACAAGGCTTGTTTGCCATTGCTCAGCAGAATATGAGTAAAGGTTACGACAGTATGGGGTCTCTGGCTAGTAAGGCATTGAAGCAGCTCGAAGAACTTAAAAACAAGGAAGGGGGACTTACGGGTGTCCCTACGGGGTTTACCGAATTGGACCGCTTGACTTCGGGTTTTCAACCTTCCGATTTGATCATTATCGCCGCTCGTCCGGGTATGGGAAAGTGCCTGGGTAAAGGAACCAAGGTGGTGATGTACGATGGCCGCTTAAAAAAAGTGGAAGACATTCGTGTGGGCGACTTAGTAATGGGAGATGATTCTACCCCTCGTAAAGTCCTTTCGCTTGGTCGCGGACGGGAACGCATGTATTGGATTCGCCAATCAGATGCTAAAGACTACCGGGTGAACGAAAGCCATATCCTTTCTTTAAAAGATAAAAAAGGCCACATTGTCGATATTTCCGTAAGGGAATACTTATCGAAATCCGGTGAGTTTCAAACGGCCCATCAAGGATTTAAAGTAGCGATTGATTTTTCTGAAAAAACAACATCCTTCCATCCCTATTTTAGAGGATTGCAAGTGTTTGGCCAAAAGCGCTTGGTACATTTGTCGCACGCAATCCCAGCTGTCTCAAATGGGGAAGGAATGATCTGGCCTCAGGAAGAAGAACTGGACACCTTGGCACCGGCCTATTTAACCAACAATCGCAAGAACCGACTGGAATTACTTGCCGGGATTATCGACGGGACAGATCAGGTTTCTGAGCTAGGAAAGGGGACCATCCAACTTTCAATACCTGGATTAGCCGGAGTCAACGATCTTAAATTTCTGGCTGATTCGCTTGGCTTTCGCACCCATTTGGCTGTAGCCAATGGAGGAAAAGCTCAATTGCAAATCACCGGCAATCTGGAAGAAATACCGGTTCGGCTAAAGAAATTAAGCAATGTGCTGCCGAGCAGCGATTGGCAGCGGTCGGATATCCGGGTAGAGTATGATCAAGTGGATGACTTTTACGGCTTCGAACTGGACGGCAATCGTCGGTTTTTGCTAGAGGATATGACGGTGACCCACAATACCGCCTTTACCCTTTCATTTGCTAAAAATGCCGCAGCTACCTTTCAGAAACCCGTAGCCTTCTTCTCTTTGGAGATGTCCAGCCTGCAGTTGGCCCAGCGGATTATTGCTATGGAGGCTGAAATTTCGGGGATGAAAATGCGGAATGGCCAGTTGGAAGACTACGAGTGGCAACAGCTCAACAGTGCTATTGAACGCATGAGTGAAGTGCCTATCTATATCGATGATACACCGGGCATTAACGTCTTTGAATTGCGAGCTAAATGCCGCCGCTTGAAGATGCAACATGATATCCAGTTGATCGTCATTGACTATTTGCAATTGATGAGTGGTGGTGGTGAAAACCAGCGGGGCAACCGGGAACAGGAGGTGAGTGGCATCTCCCGGGCGTTGAAGGGACTAGCCAAGGAATTGAATGTACCCGTCATTGCCTTATCGCAGCTGAGCCGAGCCGTGGAAATGCGGGGAGGGACCAAGCGGCCACAGTTGAGTGACTTGCGGGAAAGTGGTAGTATTGAACAGGATGCAGATATTGTATCCTTTATCTATCGCCCGGAATACTACCAAATCCTGGAAGATGAGGAGGGACAATCGCTGAAGGATGTTGCGGAAATTATTGTGGCGAAGCACCGCCACGGCGCTTTGCAAACGGTTAAGTTGCGGTTTACCCCGGAATTTGCCCGCTTCTCTGATCTGGATGACCCCGACTTTAGCAATCTACCGGAAGATACTTTTGATGCAGCCAGTTATAACAACATCATCACCCGTCCTTCCAAGATGAATGATGATGAAGATATTCCTTTTTAGCGTTGATGTTTACGTTTACTAAACTTTTAAAGTTTAGTAAACGTAAACCCTCAAAACCAGGAAGTACTCCTCTTTATCCAAACAAGCACTAAGAAGCAGATGGCTTCCTATTGCGCATATAGAAATACAGGCCGCCAAAAAGTACGATCAACACGGCGGGAAACAAAGCAATATTCGCCAGCGTGGCCTGACCGGCCATCAAATCAGCCATTTCACCTGAGAAGCCTTTGGCGATGGCCTCCTCGCGATTGGAGTCTAGCCAGCCGCCGATGATCGGATTCCAAATGGACATGGCAAACATACCTGCACCACCCACTAATGACATCCCCAATGCCCCTGTCTTGGGAATATACTCGCTGGTAAAGCCGATCATGGTTGGCCAGAAATAACAAATGCCAATTGCCAATAATACTGCTGCCACATAGACCATTGGGCCGGTGACCTGGCTCATCATGTAGATCCCGATACAGGAAATAATGGCCGAAACTAGAAGTACACCCGCGGGGTTTAGCCGGTGCACTAGTGGTCCGGCAAAGAAACGACCTACAGCCATCAAACCCGTGACCAGGGCAAGAACAATCATCGGACTAGCACCGGCATGACCTAGGATTTTTTCTACCCATTGAGTAGTGCCAAATTCGGTGGTTGCCGTCAAGGTCATACACACGATGATAAAAATGAACAAAGGGCTTAGTAAGCTCTTAATGTTCATAGCCGTTGAAGATACAATATTCTGATTCTCTGGAAATTTTTGACCAAAAATCAAATAGGCATAAATAATTGTCGGGATAATCATGATGGCAATTTGCGCTTGCCAGCCCATATCCATATTGGTCATGAAGCCAGATACCAAGCTCCCTATCACGATTCCTCCAGGAAACCAAACATGAAAGCGGTTGAGCATGGTGGTCCGGTTATCTGGAAACATATCTGCAATCATTGGGTTACAACCAGCTTCTACTGCGCCATTGGCAAAACCAATGAAAAAAGTGGATATCAATAAGCCCCAAAAGCCTCCGGCAGTGATGGTTAATCCTAAACCTAAAGTGTGGCAGATAAAGGCAACCCACATCATTCGCTTGGCGCCGATATCATTATACAGCAACCCTCCAATCATCATGGCTACCGGAAACCCCAGAAAGGCCATTGAATTGACCCAACCCAATTGTTGATTGGTGAGATCAAACTCTGTGCCCAATTGACTAAGAATTCCTGCCCGGATGGCAAAAGTCATCGCGGTGACCACCAGAGCCACACTACTCGCAAGAAATAATCTATTCCGGTTAATGTTTTCCATAATTATACATTTAAATGTTTTTCGTTTGTTAATTCAATGCTTTTATCTTGATATTTCTAAACCAAACGGCATTGCCATGATCCTGCAAGGCAATGTGGCCTTTGCGAGCCTTGCCAAAATTGGGCATATCTTTAAACTTGCTGTTGGCAATCATTTCATTCCATTTTGGGGTAAACATTTCGTATTCTACAATCTTTTTGCCGTTGAGCCATTCCGTAACTTTGCCATTTTTGATACGCAGCCGCATCTTGTTCCATTCGCCGGCTGGCTTGACCACCAGCTTCCTGGGTGCAAGCATATCGTAAAGGCTCCCCGCTCGGTGGTTTTCGAGCTTGCCATCGGGATGACAGGTATTGTCGAGTACCTGTATTTCAGGGCCCGTTTGCCAGGCATATTCGCAGGATTCCATTTCCTGCACATGATAAATGATGCCGCTATTGCCACATTCACTGATTTTCCACTCCATGCGCAGATCGTAATTTTCATATTGACCTTCGGTGATAATATCGCCGCCATTGCCTTGCCAATGGCCTTCTTTTTTGTCTTTTACTTCGAGATAGAGTGCGCCATCGGCCACTTTCCAGCCTTCGCCAATGGTTGATTTGCGGTAATTGCGCCAGCCCTTGGTGGTTTTGCCATCAAAAAGAAGGGTCCAACCCCCGGCGATTTCTTCGTTAGAAAGGGTATTGGGGGCCGATGCCGCTCCATTTTTATATTCAAAATGGCTGCTGTCCAGTCCTTCATGGGCAGCAATGAGCCCTAGAAATAGTGCAGAAAAGCACAAAAGGCGAAAAGTTTGTTGCATACGATGGTCAAATTAATACTTTAAAAAAGTGCCTTGGGGAAAATTTTTCCCAATTTTTGATTGTATTGGGGATAGGATTATTGGTTTTTCAAAGTGGTATCCAATCATTTGTTGCCACTAATGTAAAGAAATGATTTTTATTCTGACCTGATTTAATTGCCAAATAATATTTTGGAATTTGAAAATATTCCCTAGCTTTGTTTACTCACTCCCCTCAACCCCTCGAGTTATCACGTAGTTTTATCAATTTCAGAAGGCTCCATGCACCCAATTGGAAAAAAATGGCTAGCAGGATTGCTATTGCTGATCACTATTGCCCTGCATGCACAACCGAAACAAAAACTCTGGACGGCACAAGCCGATTCAACGGTCGATCTAAGTGGCCAACGGTGGATTATTCCCCACCAATATACCTCGTTCCACCTGGATGCTTCCCGGTTGAAGGCTACCCTATACAATGCCCCTCACGAGCATTCCACTCCTGTAGCTGAAAGCCCTGTACAGATCAATATGCCTTGGCCGGATGGCACCATAAAGGTCTTCCAAGTAGTGCGCTACAATATGATGGAACCGGAGTTAGCGGAGCGATTTCCTGAAATATTGACAGGGTATGGCATCAGTGCGGCAAAAGATGGTTATATCCTGCGTTTTGATTGGACCGCACAGGGATTTCATGGTATGATTACGGGGCCAGAACAAAGCATCTATATTGATCCTTATTGTCGGGGCAATTTGCAAGACTATATTGTTTATTACAAAAATGAAGCCCCTGTTCCTTCAATCGGCTTTCCTTGTCATGTGCAGGAAGGAGACTCCGAAGCGCTGGATTTTGGCGGGGAGATTCCCCTGAAATCGGGAGACTGCATTTTTCGGTCTTACCGGTTGGCTGTGGCAACAACAGCACAATATGCGCACTACCATGGGGCCTATGGAGAGGAAGATGTATCTCTCGTCTTATCAGCGGTGACTACTGTGATCAATAGAGTAAACCAGGTCTACGAACGAGATCTAACCATTCGGCTGGTTTTGGCGGCCAATACAGATGCCGTGTTCTTTTACAATACGAGTGCCCAACCTTATCAAAACACCCCTAACCCTCAGGAATTGGCCAATAATCAAATGACCCTTGATGCCGTCATCGGCCCGGATAATTACGACATTGGTCATGTTTTCGGTACCGGGTCAGGAGGGCTGGCTACCGTAGCATCGGTCTGTAAATCGAATAAAGCCAGAGGTGCTACGGGATTGGCAAACCCTATTGGAGACCCCTTCATGATCGACTTTGTTGCTCATGAAATCGGACACCAATTTGGTGCCAACCACACCCAAAATAACGATTGCAATCGCAACCTGCCAACGGCGATGGAGGTGGGCAGCGGCTCGACAATTATGGGATATGCCGGGGTTTGTTCACCGAATGTTCAAGACCACAGTGATGATTATTTTCATGGGATTAGCTTGCTGGAAATGGGGGCGTACATTACCGTAGGGATTGGTAGTCTCTGTGACACCCCTTTGCCTTTTGATCATGATCAGCCTACCGTTGATGCGGGTAAAGACCATAGTATCCCCGCTTCGACGCCTTTTGTGTTATCGGCAACAACTACACCGGCAGCCGGAGCCGATCTATATGTGAGCTGGGAACAATGGGATAACTCTGCCGGGCCGGTGATGCCTCCGGTTTCCACGAATGTCATCGGGCCTTTATTCAGATCAACACTTCCTTCCATTTTTAACAGCCGCTATTTCCCCCAATTGTCCGATTTGGTGCTTAATAATACGCCTGCTTGGGAGGTTTTGCCTTCAGAAAACCGCGACCTGAATTTTCAGGTGACGGCAAGAAGTATGGCCGGAGTGCAGGGATGTAGCGAGGAAGATCAATTGCACCTTATTGTGGAAAAAGAGGCTGGCCCCTTTTTGGTGAGTAGTCCGAATACTGCGGTAAGCTGGATGGAAGGGGAAAGTAAGGTTATTACCTGGGATGTGGCCAACACCAACCAGGCACCGGTTAATTGTGAAAATGTAGACATTCGGTTGTCGTATGATGGCGGATTTACGTACCCGAAACTATTGGCAGGCAATACGCCCAATACGGGATCCAGGACTATTTTTGTGCCGGGAGGTACCTCCAATGAGGCCAGAATCATGATCAAAGCGGCAGATAATGTCTTTTTCGATATCTCTGATGAGAATTTTAGCATTCAACAAAGTATGACACCCGGCTATACATTGGAACCACAGGTGGCCTCCAGGGCAACTTGTCAGTTTGGACTGGCCACATATACCATTAATATTGGGCAATTGGCGGGGTATTCTGAGCCAGTGATACTCTCCGTCATTGGTGCTCCGGTTGGCGCTAATCTCAATTTCTCGACCAACTCGGTCTTGCCGGGAGAAAGCAGCACCCTCACGATAAGCAATTTAAATGCCCTGCCACCAGATAATTACGACTTTACGCTGCGGGCCAATAGCAATGGACAGATCAAGGAGCTGACGCTGTACCTGGAAGTGATGACGGCACCGGCTATGGTGGTCCTCAATGATCCACCCAATCTTCAGATAGATTTGCCCCTGCAGCCCACTATTTCTTGGGAAGCAGATGTATTGGCTGATAGTTATCGATTGGAAATGGCGGATGATCCGGATTTTGATGATTTGCTTTTAGCGGCTACCACCATCACGACTAGTTATGTTCCCCCCTTTGAATTACCTGCCGGTACCGAAATTTTCTGGAGAGTACGTGCCCACAACGAATGTACTGGTTCGTGGTCAGAAACCCGGCGTTTCAAAACGATTCCCTGTGTGAGCTATTACAATAATACCCCCGTAGGCCTACCCAATGGTGTGACACAGATTACTTCAACGATTCCTGTTTCTGAAACGGGAACGTTGTTTGACCTGAACATTATTGATCTGAATGGGACACACGATTGGATCAGTGATTTGACTTTTAGCCTGATCGCACCTGATGATACTGAGATTATTTTGATCGATAAAATATGTGGCTCTGAGAACGATTTTCATGTGAATCTAGATGATGAAGCCACACTCAGTGTTTTTGCCTGTCCGCCTACTGATAATGCCACCTATCGCCCGGAAGAGCCCTTCTCCACGATGAACGGCAAAAGCATCAATGGCAATTGGACGCTGAAATTAGTGGACCATTTTTCCTTGTCTGGCCCAGGGGCGTTGCAGAATTGGGGCCTCCAGGTCTGTGCGTCCAGCTTTTCGGGTATTGCCTTACCGGTGGAGTTGTTGTCCTTTACGGCAAAAGCGGATCAGGATCACATTGTATTACATTGGGCTACTGCCAGTGAACGGAATAACAAAGGGTTTGAAGTTCAACGCCGCAGTTCGGAAAACCCGTCCTTCCAGGTTATCGGCTGGCAAGGAGGACAAGGGATGACCGATGCCCTGACAGAATATCAATTTATCGATGGGCAGGTAGAACCAGGCGTGAAATATTATTATCGCCTTTATCAAATTGATGAAAATGATTATGGCACGTTTTCTCCGGTGCGTTCTGCCCGGTTGTGGAAGGATCAACGCCTTCCTGTACGGGTCTATCCCAATCCAGTAACCGACCATCTTTCCGTGGAAGGCTGGGAATCTATCCATGAAACATTGAGCCTGAAGATGGTGGATGCTCAAGGCAAAATGGTGTATCAATCCGAAATGGAAAACGCCAGATCAACCATCGATATGTCGAATTATGCCTCAGGAGTGTATTGCCTGCATATCTATACCCGGTATGATAGTTGGGTCGTAAAGGTGGTAAGGTAGGGAGAGGCGGTTGAGGGAGTTTAGAGAGGACGGTACATGTGCGTCAAACGGAATTTTCATTGAACGGCCCTCTGATGGGAAGCGGGTTTAATAGTTATTTTGATAATTGCTTACACCTCCAAACATGCACTGAGTAATCGCCAAGGCACTGGATATACCCAATGCCTCGGCGAGCTATCTTTATAAGCCCAATAACTTCCGATTAGAAGCCTCATCAGCTTCGCCACCGGCAAAATCGTCGAAGGCTTTTTCGGTTACTTCAATAATGTGCTCTGCAATGAAAGGGGCTCCTTCTGCCGCTCCTTGCTCTGGACTTTTGATGCAGCATTCCCATTCCAATACGGCCCAACTGTCGTAGTCGTATTGCGAAAGCTTGCTGAAAATCCCTTTGAAATCGACCTGACCATCACCTAGTGAACGGAAGCGCCCGGCCCGGTCAATCCAGGGTTGGAAGCCGCCATAAACTCCTTGCCGACCGGAAGGATTAAATTCAGCATCCTTAACGTGAAAAGCCTTGATGCGATCGTGGTACAAATCGATAAATTCTAGATAATCCATACATTGCAAAACGAAATGACTTGGATCGTAATTAATATTGGCCCGGGGATGGCCATCGAGGTAATCGACAAACATTTCGAAGGAAATGCCATCGTGTAAATCCTCTCCGGGATGAAGTTCGTAACAGACATCAACGCCTTGTTCATCAAAGGCATCCAATATTGGTTTCCAACGCTTCGCCAATTCTTTGAACCCAGTTTCCACCAATCCGGCAGGGCGCTGGGGCCAGGGATACATGAAGGGCCACAGTAGAGCTCCGGAGAAACTAACGTGTGCATCGAGCCCTAGATTGCGGCTGGCTTTGGCTGCCCACATCATTTGCTGTACGGCCCATTCAGTACGTGCCGCAGGGTTATTGTGTACTTTTTCCGGGCTAAATCCGTCAAAACCGCTATTATAAGCGGGATGAACAGCGACCAATTGTCCTTGTAGGTGCGTTGACAATTCAGTGATTTCCAGCCCATAGTCACGTACTTTACCTTTGAGCTCATCACAGTAGGTTTTACTTTCCGCAGCTTTCTCCAAATCAATCAGGCGACTTTCCCAGGTGGGAATTTGTACGCCTTTGTAACCGAGATCGGCCATGTATTTACAAATGGAGTCCAGTGCGTTGAAGGGGGCCTCATCTCCCATGAATTGGGCTAGAAAGATGGCAGGGCCTTTAATGGTTTTCATGTTTGCTATATTTTTTTGTACTGCACTAATATAGGCGTTTTAACAACTTTATAAGTGTTTCAATGAAACATTGTTGCCTTTTTTTGCATTATAGTAAATGAATTAACCTATAAGCAATGAGAAAAGCATTCATGGTAGAATTTGAACTACCGGAAACGATGACCGAAGAGTTTTTAGCTTTGATTCCACAGCAACGCTACGTGATCAATAATATGTTGGTAGAGGGAAGTATCAAGTCTTATTCCCTCTCCATGGATCGTTCCCGACTTTGGGCCATAGTGGCTGCCAAATCGGAATTCGAAGTAATGGAAATTATTTCCCGCATGCCGCTGAGTGACTATATGACACCAATTGTTTCTGAATTGATGTTTCATAATGCCTCGGAAGTATTGATGCAGTTCTCTCTGAATTAAAGAAACTGCATTGCAGGAAATTGTAAGTTAAGTCCCCCCTACCGGGTAGTCTGATTAATTTCGGGCTGCCCGGATTTTTTTGTAAAACATGCTCCTTGTGAGCATCGCATTTGGCAAGGCAAAAAAAATCACAAAAAATTAATTGCGCCCGTTCAACCTTTTTGAGAAAGGCTTGTTTTTGGTTGCATGTGCAACTAATAAAATGATGAAAGTAAAACCATATAACCCATTTGAATCTCTGGTTTTCCTAACCAACCGAGTCGGCAGATTACTCAGTCTACACATCCAAAAACGAATACAACCTCAAATGGAAATGTCTCATCCTCAATGCATTGGAGTGCTGGTTGATTTATGGAAGGAGGATGGGGTCAGGCAGCAGGATTTGGCAGTGTCCATGATCAAAGACAAAGCGACAATTGCCAGGGCACTGGACGCCATGGAGCGGCAAAATTTAGTGGTGCGTGTCACAGATCCGAAAGACAAACGTAATAAACGCATCTATCTTACCCATAAAGGTAAGGCAATGAGAAATGAATTGATGCCCATTGCTGAAGCAATAGCTTCGGAAGCTTCTAAAAATATTTCGGAAGAAGAAATGGACATTTGCCGTAAGGTTTTGGAGAAGGTCTATTTTAATCTTCATGCTAATGTGAAAAAAAAATCAGCATAATTTAGCGTATTTCCCCAAGTCATTCGTTTGCCTGAATGATTACGGTCAAACATGCATTAAATAATTGTTCATCACTAGATATCTGGCTTTTAGTTGCAAATGCAACAAACAAATAAAATAATTGCTAAATGAATAATCTTTTATTACGTAGGCTGGGCATTGTAGCGGCTGTCCTCATCGTCGTTGGGGCCTTGTATTTTGCGAATTACCTCACCTCTCAAAAAGCCCCCCCAAAACGGAAAGAAGCGGTGGCCAAAGAGAAATTGGCTCAAACGGTGGTTGTGAATAATGAAGACATCCCCACGGAGTTGGAAGTTCAGGGAGAATTGGTTGCCTTTGACAAAATTGACATTTTTGCCGAAGTATCCGGTACCTTGAAAGCCACTTCGCGGCCCTTTAAAGTAGGGAGTTATTTCCAGAAGGGGAGCGTCTTACTGAGCGTTGACGATACCGAAGCACGCCTGACCTTGCTTTCGCAAAAGAGTTCTCTGTTAAACAGCATTACCCAAATGATGCCCGACCTGAAAATTGATTATCCAGAGAGCTTTCAGCAGTGGAAGACTTATCTCGATCAATTTGATCCGGAAAAAAGCATCCAGGCATTCCCGAAACCGCTCAATGATCAGGAGAAATTTTTTATCGCTTCCCGCAATTTGTATACCCAGTACTACAATATCAAAAGTGCTGAAGAACGCCTGTCTAAATACACCATCAATACACCATTTAGCGGGGTGATCACGCAGACCAGCATCAATACCGGTGCTGTCGTCCGCGCAGGTCAGAAGTTAGGAGAATTGATGAATACCGGCAATTATGAGCTAGAAGCAACCGTTCCACTCAGCGATTTAAAGTACATCAAAGAAGGCAATCCGGTTGCACTGTATTCCGATGATATAGAGGGCAAATGGAATGGTCGTGTCAAGCGGATCAATAATCAGGTTGATCCCGGGACCCAAACGGTCAAGATATTTGTCGATGTGACGGGTAAGGGGCTGAAAGAAGGCATGTATCTCAAAGGTGATATTGAGGCCAGTATGGTGGAAGATGCACTCAGAATACCCCGCAGATTGTTGGTTAATCAAAACTCGGTTTATGTGGTACACGATAGCATATTGACCCTCAGGGAGGTGGATGTTGTCAAGTTTCTCGACGAATCGGTGATTGTACGCGGATTGGAGAATGGCACCCAGTTGTTGCAGGAACCGATCCCTGGGGCATTTGATGGCATGAAGGTCAAGGCACACCATGCCGAGACGAGCAGCGTCAGCCAATCGTCGCCTACCGCCGAGGCTTCGCCAGAGCAGTAAGGCGTTTGTTTGGGGAATAATTTAAGAAGTAAAATCAATTGCGGGAAAACCTTCCCGAAAATAAAGCGGAAATGAGAAGTTTTATCAATTATTTTATCAAATACCCGGTTGCTGCCAACCTATTGATGTTTGGCATTCTGATTCTGGGTGCGGTGGGTATGAAGAGTATGCTCTCGACCTTCTTTCCCGAAGTGGAAAGTCGGATCATCTCTATCCAGATTGTCTATCCTGGGGCTTCCCCCGAAGAGGTAGAGGAGGGTATTGTAAAAAAAATCGAGGAAAACCTGAAAGGGCTGACGGGGGTTGAGCAGTATACTTCGGTGTCTAGCGAAAACTCGGGCAGGATTACGGTAGAGGTCTTTAAAGGCTACGATACCGATATTATCCTTCAGGATGTCAAGAATGCGGTAGATCGTATCAATTCATTTCCGGTGGGCATGGAGCCACCCGTGATCTATAAGATGGAAAACCTGGGCTTTGCCATCAGCTTTGCCATTAGTGGTGATGTGGACTTAAACACTTTGAAACGTTATGGACGATCGGTGGAAGAAGAGTTGCGCCAAACCGATGGCATTTCTAAAGTAGAATTGAGCGGGTTTCCCGATGAGGAAATCGAAATTGCCTTTCGGGAAAGAGACCTTCGGGCCTATGACCTTACTTTTCAACAAGCGACCCAAGCAGTTAGAAATGCGAATCTAGACATTACCGGAGGTACAGTGAAAGGGAAAGATGAGGAGTTGTTGGTGCGTGCCCGCAACAAAGAATATTATGCCGAGGGCCTGCGTGACGTGATTGTCAAAACCAGTCCGGATGGAAGTGTAACCCGTTTGCATCAGGTAGCCGATATCAGAGACCAATGGGCCGATCAGCCCAACAGAAGCTTCTTAAATGGAAAACCTTCGGTGGTTGTGACGGTGCAAAACACCTTAGAAGAAGACATGCTCACCATTACCGAAAAGGTGAGGGACTATATCGAAAAATTTAATGAAGAAAATGATGTCGTGCAAGCTACCACGATCCGCGATGGCTCTGTAGTCTTGAGACAACGGATGGAGCTGCTGACTGAAAATGGTATTTTGGGCTTTTGCATAGTGGTGGTATTATTGGCCATGTTTTTGCACTGGCGATTGGCCTTTTGGGTAGCCATTGCCATTCCAATTTCTTTTGCAGGCATGTTTATTTTTGCCAATTTGGTGGGAATTACCATTAATGTAATTTCTCTCTTTGGGATGATTCTGGTGATTGGGATATTGGTAGATGATGGCATTGTGATTGGTGAAAATATCTATCAACAATACGAAGATGGGGTGCCGAGGATGAAGGCGGCCATTGACGGTACCATGCAAGTTTTACCTGCGGTATTTTCTGCGATTCTGACTACCATTATTGCCTTTTCTTCCTTCCTCTTTATCGATGGCCGATTAGGAGATTTCTTCTCCCAAATGGCGGTTGTGGTCATCTTTTCTTTGGTTTTTTCTCTTTTTGAGGGCGCACTGATATTACCTACACACGTGGCACATTCCAAAGCGTTGAGTCCCGATCGGACGCCCAATCGGATACAGAAAACGCTGGAATCGGTGATGGACTGGATGCGGGATAAATTATACGCGCCGGTATTGCGCTTTGCCATGATCAATAAGGTGCTTACACTGGCAGTGGCTATGAGTATTTTGATCTTGACTTTTGGCGCGATTGGCGGAGGTATTATCGGGGGAACTTTCTTCCCAAATATTGAACGGGATGATATCACCATTGATTTACAAATGCCGGCGGGTACGAGAGATTATATTACCCTAGAGCAATTGGATCATTTGGAAGCTGCAGCATGGAGAGCCAATGAAAAGCTAAGTAAGCAATATTATAATGATGAAAAAAAGGCCATCCTGAGAATCGAAAAGATTTTAGGCCCCACCACTTATCAGGGCAAACTCAATATTGCCCTATTGGATGGTGAAAACCGAGACACATTGGCCTTGCGGGATGTATCCAATGAAATACGCAGACAGGCAGGTCCGATGCCTCAGGCTGAGGTGGTCACCTTTGGGGCCCAATCGGCTTTTGGTAAACCTATCTCGATTTCCCTGGTTGGCGAAGATTACGCTCAATTGAAAGCCGCTACTGATCGGGTCAAAGCGGAAATGGGGTCTTTGGCAGAATTGGCAGATGTTGTCGATAACAACCAGGAAGGTTTGCGGGAGATCAATATTACCCTAAAGGAAAAAGCGCATTATCTTGGCCTCAATCTCCAGGATATTGTGGGACAGGTGAGACAAGGTTTTTTTGGTAGTGAAGTGCAGCGCTTGCAACGTGGGCGAGATGAAGTACGGGTATGGGTACGTTATGACGAAAGTGATCGAACCAATATTGCTCATTTGGAAGATATGCGTGTACGCTTTGCGGATGGTAGAGAATTTCCCGTTTCTGAGGTGGCCAATCTCGAAATCAAAAGAGGGGTAATTGGTATCAACCACCTGGATGGACAGCGTGAAATCAAGGTCGAAGCGGATGTGGCCAACGATGAGGTATCGGTAAGTGATATAACCACCAATCTCAAAGAAGAATTGATTCCTTCCATTCTGGCGGATTACCCAAGTGTCACTGCTCGTTATGAAGGCCAAAACCGGGAGCAAGAAAAGTCGGCAAAATCTATGGCCACGGTGGGAACCATTGTACTGGCGTTGATGTTTTTTGTCATTGCGTTGACCTTCCGCTCGATCAGCCAAACCGTAGTGGTGTTTCTCTTGATCCCATTCACCATGATTGGTGTAGGCTGGGGGCACTGGTTCATGGGCGCACCGATTAGCTTATTCTCAATTTTGGGTATCATTGCCCTAATTGGCGTGATGGTAAACGATACCTTAGTCTTTGTGGCAACCTATAATGATTATTTGCGAGAAGGCAGGCAACAGATGGATGCCCTATTCCAAGCGGGAACTTCCCGTTTTAGACCCATTGTATTGACCTCAGTCACGACCTTTGCCGGTCTGGCGCCATTGTTGTTGGAAAAAAGTCTTCAGGCTCAATTTCTCATCCCGATGGCGATCTCCGTATCTTTTGGATTGCTGGCGATTACGGTGCTGATTTTGATTCTTCTGCCGGTGATGCTGATTATCAATAACCGGATAAAAGTATTGTGGAATCGGTTGTGGAATGCGAAAAAGGTAAGTTACGAAGATGTAGAGCCCGCTGCCCGGGAAGTCATGGCGGAATCTTAAGGAGAAGCACTTAGGGGAGAAGGTTTATGAGGTTTATTGGAAAAGGTTTAGAGCTTAGAGGACCGTGGATGTAGATTGGACGGGTTTTTCATTGCGAGAACCGCTGATAAAATGCGGGTTTAAAGGTGAATAGGTATTGGAAGCAGCTTTTCTAAAACCCAAATCCTAAACCCCAAACCCCAATAATCTAAGAATTTTGAACAATACTGATATGATGAGAAAAAAGATAGCAGTAGATATGGATGAGGTTATTGCTGATGTGACCCCTAAATTTTTAGACCTTTACGAAGAGCAATATGGCCGGCGGCTGCAAAAAGAAGATTATTGGGGGACGAAAATCTATCGGGTGAATGGTGCCGTGCAGCTGCGTGAAGCATTACATGTCAAGGGCTTTTTTGCGGACTTGCCGGTGATGCCAGGAAGCCAGGAAGGTTTGCGGGAGTTAATGGAAGACTACGACGTGTTTATCACTACTGCTGCCATGGAATTTCGGGCTTCCTTCGAAGATAAATTCGATTGGTTGAAGCAACACTTTCCCTTTATCCATTGGAAAAATATTGTTTTTTGCGGTGATAAAAGTATCATTCGCGCCGACTATATGATCGATGATCATGCCAATAACCTCCACACTTTCCAAGGAAAGGGCTTGTTGTACACTGCCACTCACAATATTCACGAAACCGGATTTACTCGGGTGAACAATTGGGAGGAAGTCATGGCCTTTTTCAGGCAGGAGAAGCATCGATAATTAGATACCTTTGTGGAATGAATGAATTTTGGCAAAACAAATGGGTCCGCCTTTTTTTGTTGAAAGGACGCTTTGCATTGACCAGCTCGGTTGCTACGGCAATCGATTATGTGTTGTACTTGCTGCTGGTGCGTAGCTGGCTGCCTCCGGTACCAGCTAATGTAGTCTCTTATTCCTGTGGCATGGTGGTCAACTTTATTTTGCAAAAGCGTTTTGTTTTTACCTTACAAAGATCGGTGTCGAAAGCTTTTGGCTTGGCCATACTGGTGTCCTTGGGCGGAATGGCATTGAGTACGGGTATTATTTATTTGTTGTCTCAAATGGACTTTTTTATTCCCCGTCAATATCTGGCTAAATTGGCCGCAACGGGCATTGTCTTCTTTTATAATTTTTATTTAAAACGCTTTGTCTTTGAAAAGCGGTTCATTACTTTGGATTAAACATGTAGACCAATGATCACCAGAATATTTTCTACTATTCTTTTGGGTTTGTTAATCGGGCAAATGAGCATCGTGGCTCAAGCCGATCTCAGTCTTTCCCAAGCCATTGAAAAGGGATTACAAAATAACTACAAAATTCAGATTGCCGAGCGCGATATTGAGATTGCCGAAAACAATAATGACTGGGGAGTAGCCGGTAAATATCCGACGGTTTCCTTCAATATCAGTTCGGCCAATACCTATACCAACCGCAAGGACCCCGCAGGCTTCCTTATTGAACAATCTACGCTGAGCAATGGAATTACTCCTTCGCTCGATCTGAACTGGGTCTTATTTGATGGATTTCGGGTGCAAATTACCAAGGAGCAACTGGAAAAGATGGAGTCACTGAGCCAAAATTCTGCCAAAGTAACGGTTGAAAATACGATTCAGGATATCATCCTGGCGTACAATTCTGTATTGCTGCAAGCCCAACAACTGGCAGTGATCGATACGGTGATGCGTCTTTCGCGCGACCGGGTGGAATACCAGGAGATTCGTAAGGAGTTTGGTCAGGCAGGGACTTTTGACTTATTGCAGAGCCAAAATGCCTATCTCGATGATTCTACTACGTATTTGATCCAGCTAACGAATTACGAGAATGCCATGCGCAACCTCAATCAGGTGATGGGGGAAGACGATTTGACCCAAAGATACCGTCTGACAGATACATTGGCGTTTACTCCGCAAAATTACGATTTGGCAGATTTGCAGCAACGCATGTTGGCGAATAACCATCAGCTGAATAATCTTTTTATTAATCGAGAGCTGGCTCAAATCAATACCCGCTTGCAAGAGAGTCGGTTAAAACCATCGTTAAGTCTCAATTCAGGCTTAAGTTATGGGTATACATTGAGTAATGGTTCTCAGCAGTTTGTGACCCAGGACCCACGAGATATTAATGCCTCTTCCCGCACGCTAAGCGGTAATGTTAACCTGACTTTTTCCTACACCCTTTTTGATGCCAATGTGCGGAAAATCAATATTCAGAATGCCAAACTGGATGAGATGATTAGTCAGCTAACGATCGAAGACACGAAAAGAATGTTGAACACACAGCTTAGCAATACTCTGGCTACTTACAACAATCAAAAACGGCTGGTCGAGGTGACTCGTGCCAATGTGGAAAATGCCCAAAGGAACCTCAATATTTCGGAAGAGCGCTTTCGGGGTGGTTTGATCAGCTCTTTTGATTACCGCACCGTACAGTTGAATTATGTCAATGCTACCCAAGGACTCCTCAATTCCATTTATAACCTCAAAGTGACGGAAACGGAGCTGACGAGATTGATAGGGGGATTGATACGGAAGTAGTCTAGCCAAGTAGTATCAACAAAATGCCAATAGCTGCCGGCACAGCCTGGACAAATAAAATCTTTTTATCGGCTGTGGCGGCACCGTATAGCCCTGCTACCAGTACGCAGCCTAGAAAGAAAATTGCGACATTGTCTTTCCAGATGGGATCGGTAATGAAGAAGGTCCAGATGAGTCCGGCGGCGAGAAAGCCGTTGTATAACCCCTGATTGGCCGCCAATACTTTGGTGGGTTCAAAGATGTCTTTTGGCAAACTTCTAAAAACCTTCGGTCCCCGGGTTGTCCAGGCAAACATTTCGAACCAAACGATGTAGCAGTGAATGAGGGCCACTAGGCCGATGACAATTGAAATAGCGATTTCCATGGTTTTAGGTATTGATGGTTAATTGCATGTCTGGAGGTGGTACTTTAGCAGCGAAAATTGCAGATTTTGAGTTCTCGCAAGGCTCATTTTTGAGTGCATCTCGGCTGAGCTGAGATGCACTCAAAAATAGCCGAAGTGAGGTTCCAAAATCCTGGTTTACCGGGACTGAATAGCTTGCCCGAATATACTTCAGGGACTACCTCCAAACATGCACTAAAGGTAAAGAAAAGTAACGACTACTCCAGATCATTCCATTTCCTCCCTCATTCGCAAGAGGGGCTCTCCGAGGCCAATCATCACCCCCCAGAGCACTCACGTACTACTCCTCATTCCTCAATACTTCACATTATAGGTCATAATCTGCAATCCTTCCTCATACAATTGGGTTTGTGTCAACTCCAGTCGATGGGCCTTCTTGGATTCCCCAAATAGGGGCACACCCTCACCCAGGATAATGGGGTTGAGTTTGATTTTTAAGACATCAATCAATTCGTGGTCCAATAACCAACCGGCGAAGGCACCCCCGCCACAGAGATAAATGTCAGTTCCTTCCTTACTCTTTAGCTGGTGCACCATGTCAACATCCATCGGACAAATGTGGATGTTTTCATTGGCTTCCGGCAATTCCAGGCTGGATGAAAATAGATAGTGCTGCATATTGCCGTAAGGCGCATCACCAGGCTTCATGCCAAAATTATACCCAAATTCATAGGTTTTTCGCCCCATGATGACGGTGTCAAAGTGTTGTAGGTCACTTAAATATTGATCTACGCCATTACCCCTCTGTGCAAACATGCTAATATCATCCTCTGGTCCAGAGATGTAGCCATCCAGGGAAGTCGCTACGTAATAAACAATTTTTCTCATGCAGTAAATTTTATATATGTGATTTCAGCCACTTAACGAGAAATGGTTGACCAAAAGTTCTCTTATTTTTCTTTTTAAATATTTTTAGTGCATGTTTGGAGGTGGTGCTTTAGCAGCGAAAATTGCAGGTTTTGGGTTCTCGCGAGGCTCATTTTTGAGTGCATCTCGGCTCAGCCGAGACGGACGAAAAA
>CAXHCA010000136.1:0-19650 GCA_964015035.1 uncultured Saprospiraceae bacterium | reverse complement strand
TAATGAGAATGATCTTTTAACTACCAACTTTGAGACAGAGCGCAACTGCGCCCTGTAGGAATTGAATCAGCAATCGCAAGACCTTATTCAACTTTTGACAGCCAAGATCTATATCCAGAACCAGAAGATAAGGCAGCAGCAATCATTGAAAGTATAGTTACGAATCATCCATTTTTAGACGGTAACAAAAGAACCGGTTATGTAATGATGCGTCTAATTTTACTCAATTCAGGAAAGGATATTGAAGCTTCCGAAGAAGAAAAGTATGAATTCGTGATTAGAATTGCTTCAGGTCAACTTGATTTTGAGTCAATTCGAGCATGGATAAAGAAATATATGAAAGAATGAAAAGGCTGTAGTATGTAATCGAGTAGACGGCCCCAGCCATAGCTGACTGGGGAGCGCCTCTCACACCACCGTACGTACGGATCTCGTATACAGCGGTTCACTAAATCGAAATTTTGAATTTTGAGTAGTAATCAATCTCGCGTATAAGGGACTTGCACCCTCTAGAATAATTTGCTGCCTTTCGATAGCGATGCATGCCAGGCACACACTTTAGTGCTTGTTTGGAGCGGATTCCAACTAAATATCCGGCTCTACTGGTTTAATATTGGGGGTAAGCATACTTTTTAGTACAAACCTGCTCAGGTATAACTTAAGTTATATAAGAAAATAGAAGAAAGAGGGGATTCTTTAATTATTAAACGACTAAATTAATGAGTGGTTGCAATTACGATCTTTTTCTTTGTGAAGAGATTTTTCATACCCAAAACACCCCCATAATATTATAAATATCTTAATTTCACCCGTAACCAACCCCACTAGTATGAAAAAGCCGTCATACCCATATCTCTTTACCCTCTCTTTTTTCCTGACATCAATCGGGTTATTTTCCCTCAATCTACAATCACAAAGCAAAGACTACGCCCTGCTGATCGCTATTGATCAATATGATCATTGGTCACCACTCAACAACCCAGCCAAAGATGCACGGGCGATTGGCAAAGACCTGCGTGAAATCTATGGCTTTGAGGTAGAAATTATTACCAATCCTGATCAAGTCACCATTTTTGACAAGCTGCAGGAATACCGAAAAAAGACCTACCACAACGATTCTCAGCTTTTCATTTTTATGTCGGGCCACGGGGAGTTCATCGAAGAAACAAAGGAGGGGTTCTTCATTCCTAAAAACGGCAAACTGGACGATTATTTTGGCATGTCTTATATTCCTCACTCTCGTTTGGAAAAAGCAGTGGATTTTATCCCGTGTAAACACATACTTTTGGCAATTGACGCCTGTTATTCCGGTACCTTTGATGAAGCAATTGCCATGATGAAAGGGCGCCCCACCGGTGACCTCAATGAATTGGCCAGGCAAAGCCGTGAGGTCTTTATCAAGCGTACGCTCCGGGTTAAGTCCAGGCTTTATCTCACCTCCGGAGGAAAAGAACGGACCCCGGACGGGACCATTCACTCCCCATTCACTATGAATATTCTGAAGGGGCTGAGAACTTATGGCGGAGACGATAATATTCTGACTTACACCGAGCTATTGTCTTATATGGAATACACGGACCCCCAACCCAGAACAGGTCAGTTTGGCTCACACGAAATCAACGGAGGCTTTCTCTTTATCGTCAGAAATCCTGATTACTTAATGGCCGATAGTGGTTCTTCAAAACCAGCAAATAACCCAGTCGGCGGTTGGGAACCTCCTAAAACCTCTATCTCCGAACGAGAACCGGCACCACCACCAACCGTCCAGCCTATTCTCAATCCGCCAGAACTCAGTGAACCCGATCAAGAGCAATTGGACAAAGGTATTCTGGCGATCCAGAATAACAATATTAGCCTGGCGAAAAGTACTTTCCTCGAGATGTACAACAGAAAAGTGAAAAGCCCTACGATTTATGAGGCTTTATATGAACTTTATAAAACTGAAAATAAATCACAAGCTTTCCAATACCTGCGCGAAGGCCGAACAATCTTTCCCGAAGAAGTTCCTCTGCTTTTTTTGGAGATCAACCATCTTTTGGCAAAAGGGAAATTGAATGAGCTGATTGAACTTCTGGAAAAAGCTATCCAAAAAGAACCTGATAATATTTCCCTCTATCGCACACTGGGTAATGTCTACGAAAGCTTATATGACGAGCAAACCAAGGCGGGAAACCTCCAACTTGCCGAAAAGCATTGGCTCAATGCTAAAAATTATTACGAAATGGCCGTTAACAAAGCCCCTGGTGATTCTGATGCGCTTTACAGCATGGGTGCACTATACTACAATTTAGCTGCTACCAAAACGTTGGAATTAAACGAATTAGCGGATGATTTCACCAAGGAGGGAACCAAAAAGTACAACGCCATTAAGCAAGAGGTTTCCGATCTTTTTGACATTGCCTTACCTTATTTTCAAAATGCGGAAAGTGTGAATCCTAATGACCGGAGTACCCTGATTGCACTAAAAGAAATCTACGCCCAGAAAAATAATCTTAGTCGAGCCAATGAATTTAAAGACCGGCTGGACAAAGTCCAGTCTGGAGAAAAAATCCAGCAGTCATTCTTCAGCAATTAAAGATCGGCGGGTGTTGATGAAGGGGGCTGCCCTCCCTCTACATACGCCCGCACCCACTTCAACTGCCCATACGAATATTCCCTGCCCAGCGCCGCTCTGGCCTCGTTGAGGGTTGCTTTGGGGTGATCGGCAAAATACTGCACTGCATTTTCGATTACTTTCTTATCGAGCAGGTCAAAGATGTCGAGCTGGCCTGCTTTGATGAAATGTGCCAGGTGTCCCTCAATGGTGCTGGATTTCAGGCTGCGCTCTTTGGCAATCTCTTCGATGGTTTTGCCATCCTGGTACAGCTCAAAAGTGAGCGCCTTGGTATCTACTTTAGGCGCTTTAGGGGGCGGTGCCAGTTCATCGAGCAAATCTAGGTTTGCCTGTAATTTGTGTTTCTCACAGTAGGTTTGTATCATATCCAGTAAATCCTCACCGTATTGTTTGATCCGGCTTTTGCCAATGCCACTCACCAATTTCAGTTGCGCACCGGTATGGGGCAATAGGCGCGTCAATTCCAACAACGACTTGGCCGGAAGAATTTTATAGGGCTCTACGTCTTTATGTGCCGCGGTCAGGTTGCGCCATTGGCGAAGTTGAGCGTACAATTCCGGATGAGGACTAGTCTTTGGCGTAGCCGATTTGGAAGCAGATGGCAACTTTATTTTAACCGTCTCAAAATCCAGGTCGGCATTGGTTTTGGTGCGTAGGTATTCCTGGGTATCAAACCCTTTTTGGATGGCGGTAAAACAGGCCTTTTTGACAAACAATTCCCGTTGGATGCGTTCTGCTCCTTCCACCGCTAATTTTCTGACCTTCTTATTGTCCGTGACAATTTGCAGGTTATCCGCCATGGGGATCAGGTCTTTTTCCAGTTTTTCGGCAAACCAATGGCAACCACTCCTGATCCTGTCCTGCAATGCGCCAATCGCTTCCGGCAAATCTCCCTGTGCAAAAAATCGGCGCAATTGAATGCGAAATTTTTCCACCACCGGAAAAACCTCCCGATCGGCAAAATCATCCAGTTGTTTAAATTGTTCCGCCGCCCCGCCGTGGATCACAGATTCGTGCTCCAATAAAGTCCGTTGGAAGCTGCCCAAATGCCGCTCTAAGGCTTTAAAACCAAATAATTCCAAAATCAGGGTTTGCTGATAAGCAGCCTTGGCCTTTTCTAAATCCTGAGGTCCGGGTTCATTCTTTTCCGCCTCGCGGCTGTAGTTTTTGACCTTGGAATCGGTACGTACGCTAGAATAGGCAATCTTGGAGCACAACACAATGCCTTCAAAACTTTTGCAGCGACTCAGCGCCACATACACCTGCCCGTGGGCAAAGGCGGCTTGGGCATCCAAGATCACACGCTCAAACGTCAATCCCTGGCTTTTGTGAATGGTAATGGCCCAAGCCAACCGCAGTGGGTACTGCAAAAAGGCTCCGACAATATCTTCTACCACTTCTTTGGTCTCCTCATTCAAATGGTATTTTACATTGGTCCATTCACTTTGTAAAACCGTAATTTCTCCTTTTTCACCCGGGCATTGCACAAAGATTTCCTCGCCTATAATGCGCGTGATTTTCCCGATCTTACCATTGTAATACCGCTTTTCCTCTCCGAGGTCATTTTTGACAAACATCACCTGTGCACCTTCCTTCAATTCCAATACCTCATCCGTGGGATATGAATGAGTCGGAAAATCACCGGAAATCTCAGCCTTAAATTTGTAAACAGGTTGTTTGATGCCGTTCAACTTACGGGCGTTGATACTATTGGCAGAAGCATTGTGGGTTGTCAGCGTGATGTAGCCTTCTTTATCATCCGGCTCAAAATCGGGCACATAGCGACTATTTAAGGCCTTCAACGTTTGCTCGTCAATGGCGTTGCCCCGCACTTTATTGAGCAATCTGATAAAATGATCGTCAGCCTGGCGGTAAATATGCTTGAGTTGGACGACCACCGGCGCATTTTCCCGCAAAACCTGACTACTGAAGAAATAGGGGGTATCGTAGTAAGTGCGCAACAGATTCCAATCTGAATCCTTCACCACGGGTGGCAACTGATGCAAATCGCCGATCATCAGCAATTGCACGCCACCAAAGGGTTGAAAGCGATTTTTATAACGCCGCAAGACATCATCAATGCTGTCTAGCAGATCGGCGCGCACCATGCTAATCTCATCGATTACCAGGAGCTCCAAACTACGGATCAGGCGAATTTTGTCTCGTGAAAATTTGCGTTGACGACTGGCATCTCGTTCACTCCCCGGGAGAAAGGGACCAAATGGCAATTGAAAAAAAGAATGAATCGTCATCCCTTTGGCATTAATGGCCGCCACGCCGGTAGGCGCTACCACCGCCATACGCTTGACCGCCTCCTCTTTGATGCGGTGTAAAAAGGTCGTTTTTCCGGTGCCTGCCTTACCCGTCAGGAAGATACTTTTGTTGGTATAACAGACGTATTCATAGGCAAGTTCTAGTTCTGGATTGGTTTCGAGGCGCACTTTTTTGCAATAAAAATACTAATTTTCCAACGGATCACAACAAACCGCTTGATCCATGAATAATATATCCATCAGATAATACCCTTGTGGTTGTTTTCAGGGTGCTTTTATTTCTATTTATTAACAATCTGGCGGAGTAGTGAGGCCCTGAATCAGCTCAATGCAGCCAATTGATCATTCCTTCTTCAACGTCCACTCGCCCCCACCCTGGCGCAAGATCACCTCTTCATTTTCGGGCACAAATTCCAGCTTCACCCCGGCTTGTTCAAACTTAAATTTGTGTTCCTCATAAGCTTCCAAGGGAAAAGTGGGCTGTCCCGTAGCCTGTGCGATCAAGGTATTCTCTTTTTTGGTAATGGTCACTTTGAGTGGAAAATCAGCACTGCTATAGGTTCCCAAATAGGGATCGAGTTGTTCACTCGTCAATTCCAAAGCAGGTTTAAAATCGGGCAATTCATATTCCTTGCCAAAGTAAATACTCAATGCCCCAATCAGAATATCATTCATGGATAGTACCACTCCATTGGAGATATAGGCTATCGTCACCTTGTCTTCCGGGAAATAAGCTGCCGAGGATTGAAAGCCATCAATGCCTCCATTGTGGGCGTAAGCAGACCTTTCGTAAAAGGGAAGCTGCATCAACCCCATACCCAATCCATCCTGAATATCGGTCATCTGATCCAGTGACTCTTGCGTCAGCAAATCCCCATTAAATAGTTCATAGAAAAAAGTAGCAAGATCCGTAGGAGTAGACACCAGCGCCCCGGCACCCCATGGCACACTCATATCGGTCTCGGTGGAAGGTTGCCACTCTCCCAATTTGACGTAGGATTGCGCCTCATTTTTTTCCGTATTGATTTTTCCGCCGTAATAGGTATTGGTCAACCCCGTTTTTGTCAAAATGCGCTCTTTGAGCAGGTCTGCAAATGGTTTCCCATCTACCTTTTCGGCAATCCAGGAAAGCAATACAAAATTGGTATTGGAGTATTCGGTCTTTTCTCCCGGTTCAAATTCAGTGCCGTTATCCACAATCCTTTGCAACAAACTTTCTTTGCTTTGTGGTTGCTCCATCCAAGTGAGATAATCCTCTTTATTGGTAAAATTGAACAAACCGCTGCGGTGTTTTAACAGGTGTGCTATCGTGATTTTATCTGCATTGGGCACTGTTGGATAATATTTGGATAAGTGGGTATCCAAACTCAATTTACCCTCTTCCACCATTTGTAAAATCAGCACCGCCGTAAAGGTTTTTGAGATGGAACCAATGCGGTACTTGGTATCTGTATTGGCCGCCATCTCCTTATCGCGATCTACATACCCAAAGGCCCGCTGATACACCACCTTACCATCCTTAGACAAGGCAATACTCCCCATACCTTTGTCATTGGCTTCAATGTGGTCAAAAAATTCTGTCATCTTTTCCTGATCAAAAGATTGGGCGGATAATACCATAGTTGACAATAAAAATAAATTGAGAATTAAGGTGTTTTTCATTCTTTTTGTTTTTTATCCAATGGTACCAAACAAAGATACCCCATTTTGTAAAAAATTGGAACATCTACTTGTTTTATCAAATACAAGGGGGCGGTTCAGGTTTGTCCCCAAAAAAAAGCTTGAGCAGATGGGATTCTATTAGTGCTTGTTTGGCGGTAAGGCACAACTACGCCCGAATAGGTATAAGTACCTGATTTGGGGGTATATGAAGCATTATTCGCTGCTTAAAATGGTTTGCAAGGCTTTTTTTCATTAACTTAAAATTCATAAATATTTACATATAAGTGCATGTTTGGAGGTCAACCTTTGGGCTGCAAACATGCTCTAACACCATAGAAATGAAAAAAAATTATTCTTCCCTGCTCAAACCTGATCTCGGCACCCAGCAAAACCCCGGAGCAGCCGCATTCTTCAACAATACCCTGTGGTACATCGGAAATGGCCACAATTCTACAGTTTGGATGACTTACCGAAGTCTGAGTCACCTGGACCCTACGGATTCGGATGGGGAATCCGATTATTGGAAAAATGTGGTATTGGATGATCAAAAAATACTGGATGGTAACATTTCAATCGACACCCAATTTCAACCCTCCCTGGTTGTAGCCAATGGATATATGTATTTTATCTGGATTGAGGCCAATGATAAAGATCAGGGAGATAAACGTCTGAAACAAGAGAAAAACAGTGTTTGGGCAATCAGGATGAGCCCGGCCCATGACGATAAGATCATCAAATGGAGTTCTCCGGTACGGCTTAAGGACTTTTATGGAGATCCTCTTCAAGTTTACTATTCCAACCTCTGTTTTAGAGCCTGGGGCAATTATCTGATTGGCTGTTACCACGATGATCGCCAAACCAATTTCCTGGCTTTTGATACAGAGCAATGGCCCAACCCCGGACAGCCCAGTAATGAACCCGTATACTGGAAACCTACCAAGTATTTTTATAATGAATTTTATGGCAAAACGCAGTGGCCCCATGCCGGGTTGCCAACAAATCAAATGGCATTGGGAAATGAAATCAGCATGGACTGGTTTGCCGTAGATGGCGACAATATTTATTTCGTAATGAGCTTTTATTCCCAGCAGGATAAAAAAGCCTATATCGTGAAACTCATGCAAATGAGGCCGGTATCAGAATGGCCCGAAGACTATACTAAGGGCTTTGATATTTTTTATCACTGGAATGTCGAAGTCTGGTCCGATATCTCCCTGGCCGTACACCTTAAAACAGATCCGGCAGGAAGAATGCGCGCCTATTACGGCAATGTTGACAAAAAATTGACCTACCGCGTGCTGGCCACCAATGAGGTTAGTTCTGATCACTTAATGTGGGGCAAGTTTGGTGCTGGCCACCTACTCTACAATACCGATCAGGAACTTGAGCAGGCCCCCGTCCCCTGTTTTATTTGGCATGAAAATAAAAACATGACCACTGATCCAGAAAGTGGAAAACCGGCCAGTGTTTCAGAAGTCTATGAGTTTGTCTTATTTAAATCCGATGGCATTAATCTGAAATTCTCCCATTTTGGCAGAGCTATTCGCATTCCAAATTATGAAACCTACAACCCCAATGCCACCCAAGCAGACTCAGGAACGACCATTTACACCCTCACGGGCATTGTAGATTCAGGCATTCCCCTTCCGGCCAGTAATATTTTAAACCGCCCCACTAATTATTCCAAACAACAATTGGGCACATTGATCTATGGTTCTACCAATTCCGAAACAACTCAACACAGTACCAGCCACAATTGGTCCGTAGGATTTAAAAGTTCGGGCTCAGCCTCCAATGGAGTAGGCGCAGCTTGGGATATCGCGTTTAACTATGGCCAAGGTCAGGTAAGTGGCAATACCCAACAAGCTCAGTTATCAGATCAAAAAATTGTAGAAACAGAGGTCGAATTGGAAACTAAACAGCTAATCGCAGCAGGTACTCTTTTTGCTAATACGGTCTCTTTCCACAGAGATGCCTATCATTTTTATGATTATCCACTGGAAGGAAGCCACCCCAAATTAGCTTCAAACGCACCGGAAGTGACCACCATTTGGGTCTCTTATAACAATGATGCCATCGTCGGTACTTTCCAGCCTTACAATTTAAAAGTAGGGAGCTTACGGAGCTATACCAAAGAAGCGCTGAACCGTAAAATGCGCCGTTTATACCAAACATATAAAGCCAATCATCCAGATGGTCCGATCCACAAATACAACTATGACAATTATTTTGAAGAGGTGATCGCCAATCCGAACAATACCGTTTCCTTCTCTCCTGACGCTAACGCAAAGAATGCTAACAAGGCCAATAACTTTTTAGACTTTGCCTGGTCAAGTGTGGCAGAAGACAATGAATACTTTAATGCAATACACACCAATTTTACAGAAAATAGCTGGCAATTTAATTCCAGCGTTTATGCTGGAGTTAGCTTTAATGTCAAAGTCAGTTTCTTTGGCTTGGGTGAGGGAGAACAAGGAAAATTTCTCGCCGGTGGCACCTATGCCATGAGTAGTAATTCCAAAAGTTCTAATGGGATTGGATGGGGCATTAAAGTGAGTTATGAGCTGCAAAGCCCAGGCAATCAACCCAAACCGGGTGAAGTTCTCAGCTTCAATTGGCGGCTGTATTTGCTGAAAGCCAATCAAAGGTGGACCGATGAACTGCTGGCCTTTGGCGATGCGGATTCTTTCAAGGGATTAACCAAAAATGAGATAGACCCCAATGCGCAACCCTGGCGAATTTCTTTTGTGGTGGATGACAATATCGAAGTGGTCAAGGATACCCCTAAAATTGCTTATATCGACGACGCCCAACGGGTCCAATTGATGACTTATGAAGATGGCAGCTGGCAAAATATGGAACTACCAGAATCAGCACCGACCGCACAAGGCCACATTGCCTATTACAATTGGGAAAGAGACCCGGCCGGATTTAGCCGGCACCTTATCTTTCAGGGAACAGATAACCATCTTTATGAATTGAGGCAGTACGTCACCACGGAAGTGTGGGATTTGTACAAACTTACAGATCAACCTATTGCCGCCAGTTCTCCCAAGGCATACATCTGGAACTATGATATCAACGATGCCTCCAGTCAACACATCATTTTTCGCGACCAGCAAAATCAAATCCAGGAACTTTGGAGTTTTGGCACGACAGACGGAAGCCCCGATTGGCAACTTAGCAACCTCAGTGCAGCCACGAAAAGCGGTGCCGTACAAGGTACTCCCAGCCCTTTTATCTGGACAAATGACGCCAATGACACCAAAAGTTCGCACGTTGTGGCACTGACCGGCCCTACCCAAATCCTGGAGCTATGGCGAAAATCCGGCGTTGATCAGGACTCAAATATCTGGAAAGCATCCACCCTTAATGTAAGCAATCATCAGTTGGAAGGCAACCTTGCCGGGTTTACCAGCTTTTACTACAACAATCAACAAGGTGCTTACATTGCCTCCGAATACATCGCGGCGAAAACCATTGCCGGGGAACTCTTAATCTTCAAAAATTCTGAGACAAAAGACGGCACCACGGGCTGGCAATCGGAATTGATCACCCCTCCCGAACCTGCTATGAGTTCTCCGGTCGGTATTTCCCGCGTAAATACCGCTACCATGGCCACTGATCATACGCAGTATGATGTGCACCTGTTTTATAGAGGTCCGAAGGGACAAGTTTGGGTGCTTGCTAAAAACTCCATTCAAGACGAGTGGGGCAAACCTAAAGCAATTAACGCCCAAACCAGCTACAAAGCAGCTAGTGATCCTCAACCCTTTATTTCGGAGCAGGATAGTAGTGTCAATGTCTTTTTTACCACGACCTCAGGCCAAATCGTGGTATTTACTTTTGATGATGAGCGCGCTGAATGGGAAGCAACAGCATTATCAGAAGCCTAGGCTAGTTACTTATAGGACAAGGCAAGATTTTTTACAAATCTTGCCCCTCCTTATAAGTAGGACACTAAAATCAATGCAATGATAAATTGGTTCTGACAAATTCCGTGATTCAAAGTCAATCAAAAATATAAACCAACGCTTCTAAAGGCACTTTTGATTTATATTTTAGCTTGACCACGAAATTTGTCAAAGAACGGATAAATTAAAAGTATTTTTATCTGTTATCTTTCCAAAATAAACTTGATATTTAGGAAACATTATATTAATATCAACGTATACTTTCCTAACCTTTTAACCAAATATTTCATGACTGCCAGAGAGAGGACACTCCGCATTTTAGTAAAAATACTAGCCCACCCATATCGATTTACCCGCCAGGATTTGGCCGACGAATTTAACGAAGGCTATGTGGATGCTATCAGTGGGGATATCAAAGCCCTCAAAAATGCAGACATCGGCTTCAGTCAAGAAAAAAAACCACCGTACCGACTGGCCATTATCCCCGACCGGCGACTGAAAGAACTCAAGCATCTGCTGCCGCTAAATGTAGATGATCGATCGCGCATCAGAAGTTTACTCAATCAATACATGAGTAAAAAAGATGCACTTTACCTCAACAACAAACTAGATAGCCTGTACGATTTTCAAAAATTGGGCCTGCGTGCATTGCAACGCCCCGCTTTGGAAAAAATTGACCTGCTGGAAAATGCCAAACAAAAGGAAAGACTAGTCATTATTGAGCGGTATCACAGCAACAATAGCAATTCAATTACAGATCGTCGAGTAGAACCTTTTCATATCGACCCCGAGTTGGACACCTTGCAGGCCTATGATACGGAAAAAAAGAAAGTGTCGCATTTCCGGCTTAGCCGTATAGAAAGAGTGGTACCTACCGATATTGCATGGGCATTTAAGTCCAAACATGATTATAAATACACCGATGTCTTCCGCATTGCTGACAATGACCAAGTATTGGTACAATTGCGACTAAAGGTGTGGGGTTACAATGCCTTGGTAGAAGCCTTTCCCAAAGCACGTGCTGAAATCACGCCCGGCTCCCAGCCCAACACCTTCGAATTTCAGTCCAAAGTCAATGGCCAGTTCCTGGGTTTGATCAACTTCATCATGGGCAATGCCGACAACGTAGAAGTACTGCATCCCGACCGACTTAAAGAACGAATCTGTGAGGAAGCAAAAAAAGTTTTAGAAAAAAATAGCCTCTAGAGGGGGGGGTACCGTGAAAATGACGGTAGGTGCCGTATTATCTTTGTTTTATCAAATCCAGATACATGAGACTTTTACTTACATTAGAACATTCGCCGAATCAAGTTTTACCGATCAACTACCAATGGCTGATTTCCTCCTGGATTTATCGGACCCTGGAGAAAGCGGATGCTGAATTTTCGACTTGGCTACACGAACGAGGATTTGGGTTTCAGGGCAAACAATACAAGTTATTTACCTTTAGTCCGCTACAACCGCAGCGCTATCAAATCGACCAGAAAGGCCGTGCTTTTATATTGACGCAAGGCCCTACCCAATTGCTACTGTCCTTTTACATTGATGAAGCCATGCAACATTTCATTATGGGGCTATTTAAAGACCAACGGTTTGCATTACAAAGTGGCCGGTTTACCGCCAATTTTACGGTTACCGGCATTGAAATGTTGGCCAAACCGGTATTTGCGGAACGGATGCGCTTCCAACTGCTCACCCCTCTCTGCATCAGCCATCAGGAGGAAGACAAAAAATACGCCGATTACCTGAGCCCGGAAGACGACGGGTATGCCCAATTGCTATTGCAAAATTTGCTGCACAAACAAAACGCCCTGCACCCACAACTGGCAGCTACCCACTCCGCGACCGATATTGATTTTCCGTTCGACTTTCAACTGTGCTCTACGCCCCGCTCCAAATTACTGACCATCAAAGGCATCCAGGTGCGCGGCTTCCTCTTCGACTTTGAGGTAGCCGCCCCCGCTGAATTGCTGGAGTTGGGGTATTATGCCGGTTTTGGAGAAAAAAATTCGGGACTGGGAATGGGGATGGTGCGGGTGAAGAAAGAAAAAGGGCAGCCGTGATGACTGCCCCAAATCCAAAATGGTACGATTAAAATATGTGCTATCAAAAATAGCCTCATTTCAATTCCAAAATGGTACGATTATTAGTGCTTGCTAAGGTAGCAGAAAATAGGATTCACAGGGTAATTATGCCGTTTTTATGTAAAAAAGGAACGAAAGAATGGAATGAGATTTTCACTAGTAAAAGCTACAATAATGATAGAAACTAAGGCAACTATAAAAATTAGGAAAAAATTCTCTTCCAAACTCATATTCCTTGCCTCCAGGCTTAGCATCTTAAAGATCGAAAATCGAAAGTATTTTTCTTTCTGTTCCGCTGATTGCTTCTTTTTTGAGGATAAGTTTTTCATCTAATTTATCATTTACATACCAAAAGTAAGAAAAAAAATATTATATTCACAATGTACTAACTTAAATAGCCTCTGGAAAAAAAAATCTGATATGACAATCAACAATCAATGGTTAACCCAAAAAACTGGTGATCCTTTCGCCGATGTAGGCGGGATAGTTCTTCGAATTTTGATGCAAGAAAAAAAGACAGAAGATGTCATGCAAATCATCGAAGACACTGCCAAACTTTACGTCAATGATTGGAAAGGAAAATTACACGCATTCTTTTTAAATTCTACCATCACCCAAGCAGCCTTCAAAGGCAATCGCAAGGTGACTGAAACGGTAAAATTCTTTAAAGCACTACTGGAAGACCGCTTACCCTTTGAAGAAGGGTATTGTAGAATATTAGGAGAAAAGACCAAGGTATTTGCAGGAGGTAGAGACAATCATATTCTCTCTGGTTCTGGTACTTTCATCAACTTTCATCACGGTTTTCAAGGCGGCATTATGCTGTCAAAGGAAGCCCTGATCAGAATGTTTTTTGTTCCAATGGGATGTGTCCAATTGGGTGATAAGATTGCCCTCCTTTACAGTAATGAAGAAGAATTGGTTGAATACTTTGTAACCGAAAACAAATTAGAAAATTCGCGGCAGATAGCAAGTCGAGTCACAGAAGGAATTCATCGATCCGAATTCAAACATCCGAGTAGTGCTTTATTCGATTTTGCCAAAAAATGGATCACAATCAGCAAAAAAGATTTTGTGGATAATACCGAAATCAATTTGTATCACTTTACCAATTTCGGTGCATCTCCGGAGGTCAATCTTTATAATTTCAGCGCGACCCTTTTTAGCTTTTATTCCCGTGTTCAATACCGAACCCTAAAACCTGACTGGAACCGATTTTCCTACGCCCATTTCTACCAAAAAAATGCAGTATACCGTGTCGATTCCGCAACCTTTCTGGTAAAAGAAAAAAAGGAAGAAAAGGAAGTACCGTATGAAGATTTTAAAATATGGCGTAACGGTATTTACGATAGCCTCCTAAGTGGCAGATCTATTCGTAGAGCCATGTTAAATTGGGTAGGAAAAAGGAAACAGACTTTGAATTTCGAAATTGTCAAATTATATCAAATAATGCTAAAAGATATGAATGAAAAAACCCTAAAGATTATCGAACGCATTGCAGATTATGTGTTGGAGGATTCTGGCAATATCAAAAGGAATGTGGTCAACTTACAGAAGCCAACCCAAGCGTATGCTTTTAGAAATGCGTTAAGGCGGTTGGCTAAAAAGAATCTAGGAGAGAAAAAGGAAACTCCCTTATTCACCCTTGAAGAATATGCCTTAGAGCTTTTTCCTGACGGGACCTATTGGCAAGAAATACAGGATCTACTACTTATTGCAATTTACCAAAAGATGCATGAGCAAAAGATATGGCTCGACGATGATGAGCTACTGATTGAAGAAACTGAAACTGAAAATCTTTGATTTTAAAACTCCAAATTTGAAAATAAAATGGAAAATTTAAAAACTCAGGGCTTTATGCTCATTGATGTGGATGTTGCAGCACTAAATAATGCAGGCAAAAGCACCACAAGTAATTTCGACAATGCTGTGGCCACCAAAACCATTCGTAAAAACGGACAAAAATATACTTACGTTTCTGGTCAGGCTTGGCGACATTGGTGGCGAGATACTTTACAAAAGCAAATTGGTTGGGAACTTTCGCCAATAACCCGGGAAAATAAGATCGCCTTCACAGAAGCAAATCCAATCAAATACCCTGATGATGATATTTTTGGATATATGCGTGCCGCCAAAGCTGAGAAACTTGACAAAGACGGGGAGGTGATTAAAGATTCCAAGGGAAATCCGAAAATGGAAAATGTGACAGTTACCCGTGTGTCTCCTTTAAAAAACTCTGCCATCGTCTCCGTTACTTCCGTAACGACTGCAGAAAATTGGTCCAGCATGGCCCGACAAGATGGTGATTCTGTGCCTTACAGTAAAGAGGAGTATAGTGCTACTATGAAAGGTATGTTTGCACTTGATCTTGGTCAAGCCGGAACGTTCAGTAATTACAACAAAACCGGATTTAAAAATCTCACAGAACTGATGAAACTGGAGGCACTGGAAAATGGTGCCACAGAAATTAATGACCCATTTGTTAAGAAAAGTAATGGTGAGCCGCAACAACTGATCAGATTACAAAAAGAGATTCGATTAAAACGAATTACAGATACAATAAAGGCGCTAAAATTTATCTCGGGAGGAGCTATGCAAACCAGTAATATGGCGGATGTTGCTCCGAAGTTTATTATCCTCTCTACAATGACCGTTGGAAATCATCCATTCTCTCATATTTTCACCAGTGGTATCAACCAACAAACCGTGAAATTTAATGAAGATGGACTTGAAGAGGTATTAAATGACTTTAGAACACAATTTAAGGGCAATATCTATATCGGAGTCAGAAAGGGATTCCTCGATAGAGAAGATAATATTGCATTGGAAGCCGTGGCAAGCTTATTCGATTTTGTGCACCTGAAAACTGTGAACGAAGCAATTGACACCTATTGTAAGGAAATCGAAAAGTATATTGAATAATGAAAGTTTTCCGAATTGATATTACAGCCTGGACAGCCAGCTTTCGGTATCCTAACCTCATTAGTGGGGTGCAACCTACCTTGGAAGCGCCTCCATTGAGTACTGTCCTCGGCATTCTAAATGCAGCATCTGGTCAATATTTGCGGCACGAACAGTTAGACATTGGATACTATTTTGAGTTTACCAGTAAGGCATTTGATTTGGAGACGATCTATATGATTCCAACCGATTCAAAAGGCAGGCCCTCTAATAACGCAAAATCCAATGTCATTCAGCGAGAGTTCATGGCCGATGTTAGATTATCTCTTTATTTGAAAGATCCTGTAATCCTTGAATTTCTCAAGCAACCTTATTACGATATATTGCTGGGACGTTCGGGGGATTTGGCGACCCTCTCTCTTCCACAAAAAATTGAATTAACAGAAGTAAAACGAGCGGATAAGATCAAAGGACAAATTGTCCCACTTAAAGAAAATTTCCTCCCAGGTAAAATCCAGGCATTACCAGTTTATTTCACCAATGAGTTTCCCAGAAAGAATCTCGGGACAGAGGCCTATACGATCATACCGTACTATTCTGGCGATTTTTCTACAAACCTGACCGCATTTAGAGATCCATCCCAGGGTAAGCGAGGGGTAGACATTTATTTTCATCAACTAAAGGTGAATCAGTATGTCTAATTTATTGGCTAAATCAGAGCCTCAGATCACCTTGAGGCAACATATAGAGGATGGACTTTCAGTTTGGTCTCATTTGAAAAAGTCTTTTCCCTTAGCACCTGCTTGTGCTGGTCGTGAAAATTTCTGGCGATTACTGTGGTTGTCAATAATCATGCATGATTTAGGGAAAGCACATTCGGAATTCCAAAAAGTACTCAAAGGACAGGAAAGCGAATGGAACTCACAACGGCATGAACTATTCTCTTTGCCTTTTATCTATCAGCTGGATATCCCAGATGAAGAAAGATTATTGATCCTCCGAGTTGTAGCTGCTCACCACAGAAGCTATTCCTTCCTAACTGAATTCATAGACAATAATTATGAGTTCGACCCCACTGACTTTGAGCGTGAATTTGCGAAGGTTCAGATAGAGGATGCTATATCATTAGCTAATAGTTTTGGAGAAAAACTGATTAAGAGTATCGTCACCCTAGAACAACCGTCACTGGTTATAGACCAATATAATCGCGAGAAGAAAAGGGTTCTACTGGGTAAACAGGAGGAAATCACTGACTATTTCACACTGTTTATGTTAATGGGTGCCTTTCATCACTGCGATCATTTATCATCAGCCTTTGTCACGGAATTTAGTGTTTTATCTGACCAACATTTCAATTTTCTGGATGACCTGAATGGAAGACTCATAGCTCAAAAAAAGGAACTATATCACCATCAGCGGTCTGCGTCTGATTTGTTGGGCAATGTGATTCTAACTGCGCCCACTGGTTCTGGCAAGACAGAAACTGCATTGTTTTGGCTAAGAAACCAACTCAAGTATTCCGGACAAGGAAGAGTTTTTTATATTCTTCCGTTCAGAGCCTCCATCAATGCCATGTTTGAGAGGCTAAGTGATGGCCAGAAAGGATTGGGAGGAGAAATGGTCGGGATGCTACACGGGAATTTGGACGCTTATCTCTACGAAAGTTTTCTGGAAGAAGGTGGTGATCTTCGAGAACTTAAGACTCAGATCAAAGAAATCAAGCAGACCTTTAAAAACCTGCAAACACCAATGAAAGTCCTCACGCCATTTCAGTTATTAAAACATCTTTTTGGTCTGAAGGGCTTTGAGAAGGGCATCTTCGAGTGGGTTGGTGGCCATTTCATATTTGATGAAATACATGCCTATGATCCAGAAGTGACAGCTCAGATTATGGTCCTATTGGAATTTCTGTCCAACAGAATGCAGGCAAAGATTTTCATCATGACTGCAACTTTACCAACCTTTCTAAAAGCCAAGATTGGCAAGGTAATTGGCCATTTTGAAGAAGTGAAAGCAACGCCAGATCTTTACGATGCCTTCAAACGACATCGATTAAAACTTATGCCTGGGCTTCTGGCAGATAATTTACAACTGATTGATCAAGACCTGCAAGCGGGGAAATCGGTACTGATAGTTTGCAATACGGTTGATCAAGCCAGAAACGTTTTTAATCAATTTTCTGAAAAACATAGTGACCTACTTTTGATTCATGGCCGTTTTGCGGCCAAGGATAGAACTGCCATCGAAAGATGCTTACAAGACCAGCCACCCAAATTATTGATTGGCACCCAAGCAATAGAGATAAGTCTTGATATTGATTATGATATTATCTATACGGAGCCGGCACCACTTGATGCTCTAATACAACGATTCGGACGGGTAAATAGACGCAGAGAAAAAGCACCTTGCCCCTGCCTGGTATTCAAAGAACGAAATGAAAAAGATGAATATATATACAGTCACGAATTAATTGAAAGGACCTTAGTCGTCTTACAAAAGATGGAAGAAAGTTATGATGGAATCATACAGGAAAATGAACTTCAACAATACATTGATGAGGTTTATCCAGGATACTACGAAGAAGATCAACATCGATTTGATACCATTTACGAATTACTCACCCGATCGGTCAAAAACTTGGTTCCTTTTGAACCTTCGCCAGAAGGTAAAGAGGCCTATTATAAGCAATTTGACGGAGTAAAAGTGGTACCCACTTTTTACGAAAAAGACTACCTAGAGTGCCTCGATAGATTTGATTTTATTGGCGCTGAGCAATTGAAGGTTTCTATTAGAAAGGGCTGGTTTGCTAGTTTGCTAGCTTCTTCCGACATTGAAAAAAAATGCTACTCTCTCTGTCCTTCTACCCACCCCAAAGCCAAACCCATAGACATCCACTACCTCCGAATCAACCGCTACTACCGCCCCAATACCGGCCTGGAGCTGGATAGACCAGAAGATAATACAATCGTATTGGTAGACCATATCCTATAATCGTATCAAGAAAATACTGAGCCACCATCGAACTAAATCCATAATTGATTTATAATAAAATCAAAAAATCCCCTATATAAAACATGCACCCCACCGGTACCCATATCGCCTACCTACACCTTTGCCACCGCAAGCTATGGCTTTTTGCCAATGGCCTAAATATGGAACAACGATCAGAACTGGTGGCGGAAGGCAAACAAATTGACGAATATAGTTATCCACAACGGGCAGAACGTTGGCAGGAATTGGCCATTGAGGGCATTAAAATTGATCATTTTGATGCCGTGCGGGGGATTGTGCGGGAGGTCAAAAAATCGCGCAAACGAGAGGATGCTCACCTGGCTCAATTGAAGTATTATCTCTACGTATTGGAACGCAACTCCGTAAAAGTTTCTCATGGCGTATTAGAGTATCCCAAACTCCGACAAACTGAAGAGGTGTACCTCACTGACGAAGATCGACGAGATATCCCGCTCTGGGAAGCAGAAGTACAGCGAATTGTGCAACTACCGGAATGCCCGGCTCTGGTACGCAAGGGAATTTGTAAAAAATGCGCCTACTATGAATGGTGTTTTGTAGAGGAGTAGCTGATTATTGGTGAGGGGTGAGGGGTGAGAGGTGAGGGGTGAGGGGTGAGGGTGAGAGGTGAGGGGTGATTTTTTTATTGGAACGTTATGGAATTTCGGGGGTTGGAGCGTCAAATGTGATGGAAGGTACTTTTGTGAGGTATCGCATTTCATTTTAACAATTTTGAAAAAATAAGGATATGGAGCTTTTGACCTTTAATGAAACTTTTCGGATGAGAACCAAGGAACTGGCATTGGCAGTACTGGCATTTTACCGAACACTTAGGAAGGTAGATGAAACCCGCATTATGGGTAAACAGCTCATTCGCTGCTGTACATCCGTTGGAGCTAATTTTCGAGCTTCCTGCCGAGCTCGCTCAAAAGCGGAACGTTATGCCAAATTATGCATCGTAGTGGAAGAAGCCGACGAAGTCCTCTTTTGGCTAGAACTGATCCAGGAAGCCGGTTTTGCCTCGTCTGAGAAAATTAGACCTATTTATAACGAAGCCCTCGAAATACTCAAAGTCATGTCCCAAACCCGAAAAAAACTAAAATCCCCATAAAAAAACCACCCATCCCCCATCACCACATCACCACATCACCCCTCACCCCAGCACCCCGCCCCCCAGCCCCCCGGCCCCCGCC
>CAXHCA010000135.1:0-19741 GCA_964015035.1 uncultured Saprospiraceae bacterium | reverse complement strand
AAAAAAAACAGCACAATGCGGTAAATGGGCTTCATAAAGAGGATTATGTGAGCCCAAAATACTACTCATGTGGGAATTTGCCTATTTAGATGGGCAATAAAAGGATTTTACCGCTCATCTTCATCAATCTTTTCGCAATTCTTGTTTGCAGCTCGCATTTCAACCACTGGTCTTAATCACGCCCACCTACCTCATATTCCATATTCTCCAGCTGTACTTCCCCCAGAAAAGTTACCTGCCCTTTTTGTCCCCCCAGTTCCTCTATTTCGATGCCTTGCCACTGATCCCCACAGGCATTGTGTAAGCGACCTTCGTCCACAACCAGGGTTCCACCAGCCTTTACGGTAATCTTGCCAGCCTTAGGCAGTGACACCCGGCATTTGATGGTCAGCATACCTCCGGGTTCGATGGTGAGGTGGCCCTCCAAGTCTTTGGCGCCCGACCAAACAATCGTATCGCGAATGTGGATGTGGCGGTCTTCGTGCAGCTCGCACCAGTTGGGCACCAGGAATTTGCGTTGGCGAGACTTTTCATCGGCCATGCGCATTTGAATTTTCCCAATTTGGCAAGGAGTCCAGGCGTGCTGCATGGCGTTGTAGTCCATCACATTATTAGAAGCGAGTGTATCACAACCCGGACGTTGGCCTCTATTCCAACACTCATTCTTGTGTTGTGGGGTATCATCACAACCATCATTGTAAGCCCAGGTATGGCTGAGGCCCAGAATATGTCCTACTTCATGGTTGAAGGTGCCTCTGAACCCCCAAAAGCTATTGTGCGAGATGTTTACCCCCGCCACTTTTATGGCATTGCCTAAGGCGACTCCCGTTCCATAAGCCTTATAGGTAGGTGAAGCCACACTATCGGGATGGTGGGGCATGATGAAGATATTGAGTACCGTATCCAATTGTACCCCATAGCGCCTGAATACTTCCCGATCGTACAAATTGGCATTTTTGCCTCTTACTACATAGTAGTAGAGTTCATCATCATAATGGAAATAAATGCCATCATCATTGGGATCATCGGGTCGGGGAGCCAAGACCAGGCGGTAAGGATTGGGCAAGACTGGTGTGTCGTTGTTGTTTGGCAACCACATCTTATTGTTCTTGTTCAGGTCATAGTTCATCGCGTGCAGAAGCCCTTTGGTAAATTTGATGGCTTCCTCTCCACCATAGTGTTTACTGCTATCAGCAGAATTCATCCAGTGGAAGTTGACCCGAACCTGCTTGATGGGAAAGTGATCGATGTAATTGGTATCCGGGACGTAGCCGGCGTAATCCCGGCAAGCACGCTGCTTATTGATTTGATGCATGCGGGCCGTTGATTCATATTCGACGGGAATGGTCCGGACCTCTTCCTGGGTCAGAAAATGCTGTGATAGTTTGGGCGTACAAGCATAAAAGAGCTGTGCTGTCAGCAAAACGCCGGCAGTATAAAACAAGATATTTCGCATAGTATTCATCTTTTTAGAAAGCGCTGGGTTTTCAAGTCACGCTATGGCTACCAGCTCCCACCGGCACCGCCGCCGCCAAAACCGCCGCCGCCAAAACCGCCAAAACCACCGCCGCCACCGAAACCACCAAGGCCACCGCCACCGCCAGACATTCCTCCTCCGGGAAAGAAGATCCATCCGCCACCTCCACGTCTTCTCCTTCTGCGCTTTTCATCATAATCATAACGCCCTCCTCGATAATAGCCCCCGTCATCATCATCGTCATCATCTCCACCAAAGCGAGAGAAGAACACCAACAAAATGATGATAAACAATATGATCATAATGGCAGGTACCCCTCCTTTGGCATCGCGTTTACCGCCATTGGGGTTGTTGTTTGTATATTCCCCTGCGGCTGCTTGTATCATTGCATCTACCGCCCGATTCAAGCCCTGATAATATTGTTCACTACGAAAAGCCGGGGTAATGATATTGTCAATAATCCGTTGAGCCAGTGCATCGGGCAAAAACCCTTCGGCGCCGTATCCCGTTTGAATACGGATTTGACGATCATCGCGGGCGATGTAAATCAGAATGCCGTTGTCATTTTGGCCACCGCCAATGCCCCATTGCTGAGCCAGGCGATTGGAGTAATCAAAAGCATCGTCGCCTTCCAGGGAAGGTTCGCTGACAATGGCAATCTGGGTGGAAGTAGAATCATTGTAGTTGCGCAATTTGCGCTCCAATGCCTGGACTTCCTGCCGAGACATCAAATTTGCATAATCATTGACATAGCCACTGGGCTGCCGATCAATCGCTCTTTGGGCCATCAGCCCCATTCCACAGAAAACAAACAATAATATGGCAAAAAATGGCTTCATTTAGTTGTATGATATTTCGTCTGATAATTCATTCTCATTTCCTGGCTCCCCAGGAAAATGCGTTTTTAGCTTTTCCCCCACTTGGTCGATAGCTGTGCATAAACCGGTGCAATACTCCCCCCGCCGAAAGTGCTCCTGCATCAGATTTCGCTCTTCGGCCCAGAAATCTTCCGGTACCACCTCGTTGATCCCTTCATCACCAATAATGGCAAATTGCTTCTGCTCGGGGGCCAACAAGATCAACACTCCATTACGCTCCTTGGTTTTGTGCATTTTCAATCGACGGAATACAAGGATCGCCTCTTGCATGGCTTCCCGCTTCAAATTATCCTCCAGGTGTACCCGAATTTCTCCCGTCGTTTTATCCTCCGCACGGCGGATGGCTTCAATGATCTGTTCTTCCTCTTCGGGACTAAAAAATTTAAGCATAAATACTCCTTCCGTTTAAAAATCTGAGTCAATATTGAGGGTGAGGAGTGAGGGAAAAAAATCCTTTTCACTGCCCTCTCACCCCTCACCAGCACATGCTTCACTCCTCTCCTCTCTCACCTCTTGGTTTTGTATCTTAAAACTCTACCGTAGGCGCATTTTCAGAACCCTCCTGAGCTTCAAATTGAGCCTTTTGGCTAAAGCCAAAGATGCTGGCAAAGAAGCTGGCGGGAAAACGACGCACTGATTTGTTGTAAGTGGTCACCACATCATTATAGCGATCTCTTTCAACCTTAATGCGATTTTCGGTTCCTTCCAACTGCGTTTGCAATTCCCGGAAATTGGCATTGGCCTTTAATTCAGGATATTTCTCCACAGTAACCAACAAGCGGCCTAAAGAAGAAGACAAGCCCGATTGAGCCTCCTGAAAGGCTTTCATTTGCTCTGGTGTAATGTTGGAAGGATCGATATTGACACTAGTCGCTTTCGCTCTGGCATTGACCACCGCTTCCAAGGTTTCTTTTTCAAAATCAGCAGCACCTTTTACGGTATTGACCAGATTGGGTATCAAATCCGCCCGGCGCTGGTAGGCACTTTGCACCTTGCTCCAGGCATTTTCCGTGTTTTCTTCCAGGTCTACAAAATTATTGTAGCTATTGCAGCCACCCATAAGCAGCAATAAAGCAAGACCTCCAATAATGGCAACGATTGTTAATGATTTCATTGAATTGTAGTTTTGTTTTGATCTTAAAATAATAGTAATGAAAGTAATTCCAGGCATTTTTTATCCGGATCACCCTATTTAGACGACAAATTACTGTTTAAGGAACATCTGAAGCAGCATTTCGGCTCCCTGAAAGGAAGAAATTTTTCGATTTTTAACTAAATTTTCCATCTTTTCCCATTGTGCCCGGATACCTTGATGTTGGTAGAAAAGCTCGCGCAATCCCTGGTCAATGTGCTCGCGAAGCCAATATCCTGCCTGCTCCCCACGGCGATGTTCAAAAAAGCCATTGTTGTGACTAAACACCCGGTATTCCTGGATGATCGTCCAAATGTCCGCAATTCCCATTCCCGAAAGGGCCGAACAGGTCACTGCTTTGGGTATCCACCCGCTTTCCGTAGGCGGAAATAAATGCAATGCATTGCGATACGCTTGTCGGGCTTGTTTGGCCAATTTTTCTCGTTCACCATCGGCCTTATTCACCGCCACCAGGTCCGCCATTTCGACGATCCCTCGCTTGATGCCCTGCAATTCATCTCCGGCACCGGGTAAAATCAGCAATAGAAAAAAATCGACCATAGAATGTACGGCTGTTTCCGACTGGCCCACGCCCACCGTTTCGATAATTAAGGTGTCAAAGCCAGCGGCTTCACAGAGAATAATGGCCTCACGGGTTTTGCGGGCCACGCCGCCCAATGAATCGCCAGCGGCAGTAGGACGGATAAAAGCTGCTTCGGCAGTAGCCAATTTACCCATACGGGTTTTATCCCCTAAAATACTGCCTTTGCTGAGCTGACTGGTCGGATCAATGGCCAGCACGGCCAAGCGATGGCCTTGCGCGATGAGGTGTTGGCCAAAAGCTTCGATAAAAGTGCTTTTGCCCACCCCCGGCGTGCCGGTAATCCCCAAACGAATGGACTGCCCACTGTGCGGGAGGCAATGTTCTATCAATTCCCGCGCAATCGCGCGATGTTCTGATTTGGTACTTTCTATCAGTGTAATGGCTCGACTCAACACCACCCGGTCGCCCGCCAGAATTCCTTTTTGGTAATCCTCTAGGGAAAGTTCTCGACGGCGCTGTTGCGCCATTTGCTTGCGCAAAGCGGGATTCAAATGCCCTCCTGTCTTTTTGGATTGATCTTTGGGTTCCATTTACACTAAACTAACAAAAACAAGTTGTTTACGTGGATTTAAGTCTTTCTTAAGAAAAGTTAATCTTTAAGCCGTAAACATATTATGAATTTAACAATATGAAGTATTCACTGATAATCAATGCTTTACAACTAGAAGTAAAATTAACAATTTCCACTCACAACCCCTTGATTTGGTTAAACTTTCCTAATTCAGGCAATCTTCCAGCGCAGCCGACTAAAGCCTATTGCAAGACTAATTTTTTTGTTTCTTCTTTGCAATGAGAAGTAAACAATCTACATAAACACCTGGCCCTGTAATTCTTCATTTTATTTGGTCAAATTTTTTCAGGGCCAGGCTTTTGTAGCCTCGATAATCAGATGAAAACAAGATTTCAAACTGCTCCGTAAAAATGGTTTCCGAAATAAGTTTGGCTAGACACTAAAGCCCTTAAAAACGCACTCTAATTAACACCATCGGAGACGCATTCAGAGCTACGCTGAAAACAATCAGTTGATGCCTGTCGTCCTTGGCCGGTACCGACAGTGCATCAATTGATTGTAAGCAAAGGGACCATCGTGGGTGCTATCAATTATTTGTCACACAGGTAGTTGCTCGGCTCTCTTAGCCCACGGGTGGTCCTGATTTTTTTACAAATCTCCCAATTGCGGCCGCAGTATTAATTCCTCCACCACCGTAGACGGGCTCGTATTCCAAGCCCCATAAATGGCTTCGGCAATATCACTCCCTTGCACCAAGCGTTTGGGATCGATATCGGCGCCCTCCCAAGAGCTACTCCAGGTGGCTCCGGGCATTACGGCCGTCACTTTGATGTTTTCTTCTAATAGCTCCAGACGCAATGCTCGAGTTAAGCCCAGCATGGCGTGTTTGCTGATGGCATAAGCCCCACTTCCAGGAAAAGATTGCTTACTGGCTATAGAACAAATATTAAAGATGTGCCCCTGCTTCGGCAAATAAGGTCGTAGTGCACGAGTGAGGTGATAAGGCCCAAAGAGATTCACCTGCATCATTTTTTCCAGGTTTTCCGCAGGTTCGGTCAGCAGGTTATCTTGTAAAAACAAGCCGGCATTGTTGACCAGCACATCCAGCTGAGGCCAATGAGCAGATACTGTTTGCGCCACCTTGATGGCCTCATCGGCCTTGCCTAAATCCGCTGACAGGGCAAGGACTTCAATGTCTGGATAGGCTGTTTTCAACTCCAATTGCGCTTGTTCCAGCGTCTCTTGGTTTCTCGCCACCAGCGCGATATTAAAGCCGGCTTCCGCAAATCGTTCGGCAATAGCCCGACCAATCCCTTTGCTCCCGCCGGTAATCAGTATATTTTTCATTTTTTTATCGTTTTACGCTTTTTCTTCCGACCTCACGATACGTTCAATGCTTTACCATAATGGTGATAATGATGGCCAGTACACCATCGCTAAAGGCTTCTAAACGTCCGGATCCCATAAGTAAAAGGCTAGGTTGGTTTATGCCAGCTTAAGGTAAGCATATTTTTAAAAATGAGGCCTAGCCACCAATCAACTCATCAATTGGTAAACCAGCAAACTAGAAAAATAGGCGAGTCCGGTCATGAACAGGAATTGGATAATGGGCCACTTCCAGCTATTGGTTTCCCGTTTGACCACGGCGAGAGTGCTCATACACATCATGGCAAAAACGTAAAAGATCAACAAAGAAAAAGACGTAGCCCGGGTATACACCAGCTCACCGGTATCGGGATTGCGTTCCTTTGCCATGCGATTGCGCACGGAATATTCATCATCATCGCTACCAATACTATAGATGGTGGCCATGGTACCGACAAAGACTTCGCGTGCTGCAAAAGAGGTAATCAAGGCGATTCCAATTTTCCAGTCAAAGCCGAGTGGTGCAATGGCCGGTTCAATGGCTTTCCCCAAATACCCGGCGTAAGACGCTTCTATTTTTTTTGCTGCAATTAGGTTTTCAGTAGTCGTTTCATCCAGTTGTTCCTGTTGGGCTCTTGCGACTGCATCTTGAGCCGCAGCATCCATTTTTCCGGGAGGGCCATAGCTGGCTAAAGCCCATAAAACAACGGAGATGATCAGAATTACCTTTCCCGCTTCCAGTACAAAGGCTTTGACCTTTTCCCATACGGTGATGCCTACATTGCGCATAACGGGTAGCTGGTATTCGGGCAGTTCCAACATCAAGAAACTGTGTTCTCTGGTCTTCAATATCCATTTAAAGACCAAAGCGGCCAATAGCGCCGCTGCGATTCCCAAAAGGTAGAGCCCCATAAAAGCCAGCCCCTGCAAATTGAATATACCACCAATGGTTCGCTCACTCACCACAAACCCAATCAAAACGGTATAGACCGGAATTCGGGCGGAACAACTAATAAAGGGCGTCACCAAAATCGTGATCAGGCGCTCCTTCCAGTTGCTGATCGTCCTTGTGGTCATAATGGCAGGAATAGCACATGCCCCGCCGGAAATCAGCGCCACGATACTTCGCCCGTTCAATCCAAATGCTTGCATGACCCGGTCAAAAATAAAGGCTGCCCGGGCCATATATCCCACTTCTTCCAGAAGCGAAATCAAAAAGAAAAGAATGGCAATTTGTGGTACGAAGACTACGATGCCCCCCAGCCCAGCCAACACACCTTCGGTCAATAAATTGGTAAACCAACCTGCCGGCAATAAAGCTTTCAGACCACTTTCCGCCTGCCCAAACAACCATTCGATGCCTTCCATTGGATAACTGGCCCAGGCATAGATCGCCTGAAACACCAATAGCATGACCAAGAAAAAGATAATCGGTCCGGCAACACGATGGGTCAACACCGCATCAAGGCGAGTAGTGAGGGTTTGTTTTTCGCTGGCACGCGATTTTAATACCTGCTGGACAATCGGGGTACAAATATCGTAGCGCTCCATCGTTTCTTCCACCTGAAAATTCAGGCTTTTAAAACCTTCCTCAGAATTAATCTTCTGAATAGCTGCTCTTTGCTCCTCCGTCAAATACGACAACCACCCCTGATGGTGCGCCAGCAAGACGGCTTGATAAGGATTCAACTCCGGAAAAATTTCGCGGATACGTTGGCTGACTTTCTTTTCTACGGCATTTAAGCGACGGCCTTTGTGCTCGCTGGCATTGACGCCCAACTTGATTTGGGCAATTGCCAATTTGAGGGCTTGAAAGCCCGAACCGGTCCGACCACTCAACAAAACAACCGGCACCTTAAATCGAGCGGCCAACTGTTGGGTATCCAAAATCTGCCCTTCCCTTTCCGCTACATCCGACATATTAAGTACCAGTACCAAAGGGAGGTTCAAATCCCTCAGTTGGGAAAAAAGCAACAAATGTTTTTCCAACTTGGTGACATCTGCTACATATAGAATGGCATCGGGGTAATTTTCGGCCAGTGGACTGGCAAGCGTCTGTACTACAATGCGTTCGTCTTGTGAATTGGGATAAAAACTGTAGGCTCCCGGAAAATCAATCAGATTGATGACCTGACCATTGTCCAGTACTAATGTCCCTGATTTCTTTTCTACCGTAACACCTGGGAAATTGCCCACCTTTTGGCGTAAGCCCGTCAAGCGATTAAAGATGGAAGATTTACCACTATTAGGATTGCCCAATAAGGCAACAGTGATCGGACGAGTAGATGAGGGACTCGATATGTCGCTTAGTTCATGATGATGCATGCTGCTTCCTCCTTCCGTAACGCAATGGCATAATTGCCAATTTTCACATACCATCCTCCACCAAATGGCGCTTCGCGGACCAGCATCAAACGAGTACCGGGTAGGATGCCCATAGACATCATTTTGGCCGCGATTACATCATTGCCAAAAGCTGCTACTTCCCCGGAAAAACCCGGCTTTAAATCGGAAAGTCGCTTGATGGTTGGAACTTTTGCTACCACAGATTTTTAGTTTATAGGACAATGAAAATGCCCAGTCTGATACACTATGTGTCGAAATTAGCTGTTTTTCTCTTTATCAAAGACCACCTTTGCCAAAATTACCTAATTAATCATGCTCCTCCCTAACATTAAGTACTCCTTGTTACCTAATATTAGGTAGACCCCTATTTACTTCAACGCCTAGTTCCAGCAAAAGCGATCCGTCTCAGCGACGGAAACGGCTTCACCCTGCCGAGCATCTTCGATCATACGGCCGGTATAACGCCCTACGATTTCTGCGATTTTGGGTGTCCGACATTTGCGAGTCGCTTGCTTAATGAAGGTAAACGGAGCGTTTCGATCCTTGAGCAACAATTGAGCCACCCATTGTCCTTTTCGCTCCTCTACGCCACTCAGTACGACCTCATCCGGTTCCCACACTTCGAGGGAGAATAAGCCGTATTCTGAAAGATCACGTACTTGCTCTCCTCGGCAATAGTGATCTATTGCATCCAGCATTAGCAGGTGATATGTTGTATTTTTTTCGATCATCGCCGCACAAATATACTTTTATTTAGACTTTTTAAAAATAAGACAATTGAAAATAATACAATTTTCTTAAAAAAAGGTTGCAGTTGACAAAGACTGCTTCCCCCCGTTGCTACCCAACGGTATACTCAAAGGTCAGGGAAAGAGCGGAGAGAATTGATGACATTTCGCACTGAAAAGAGTGAGGAAAGTCATCTTACAGAAATGACAAGGCCAATCGGGGGACAAAGCTTAGTACATGTGCCTAGATAAGAAAAGTAATTTGATTGTATCGAATCACACTTCTCACACGTAATCGATCAGATAAAATTCTAAATCTCTTTAAGCCACCGGATGCCCCCGGCGGCCCTTTTCTTGGGCAAAAAAGGGAGAAAACCCCAAGGCTGTAATGCCGAAAAACGGTCATCGATTTCAACCGCGGTTTTCTTTTACTACCAGCCGTTTTAGTGGCCTTAGCTGGTTTAGTGGAGAAGGGCTTAATCAGTCGGCATTTTCAATAGCTTCGTAATTCTCGAGAAACTGCACCAAGGCAGCCAATTGGTCTTTATTACCCAAAACAATGAAACTTGCCCCGGGGCTTAGGGTTGTATCCGGCCCTGGATTGACCACGTATTGGCCGGAAGGCTTTTTATAACCAATAATATTGGCCCCCGTTACCTTGCGCAAGCGCATATCGCGAATGGAGAGATGGCGGCAGGCTTCGGGCAACTCCTCAAAATTTACTTCTTCAAAACCAATATCCGATTGATACTGATTGGTAATGAAGGAGAAGAACTCAACCGTTCCCGGTTTGCTGACTAAGGTAGCCATGTAGAAGCCACCAATTTGCTCCGGCATGACCACGTGGCTGGCACCTCCCTTAAGAAGTTTTTTCTGTGACTTGGCATTATTGGCTCGACTAATGATATTGATCTGGCGATTGAGTTGTCGGGCACTTAGTACAATAAATAGGTTATCCGAATCGTCAGGGAGGGCACTTACTACGGCCATTGCTCGTTCGATGCCGGCTTCGAGCAGCACTTCATCCTGTGTCGCATCGCCCTCCAAGTAAAGCAATTTTTCTTCAGATTTTTGAATAACATCAATGCGCTCGGGATTAGAATCAATAATCACAAAGGGCAATTGGTGATCCATAAAATGGGCGGTAATCTCCTGTCCGTAGCGGCCATAACCACAAATGATGATGTGGTTTTCCAATTTATCGATTTGACTTTTGATGAGGTCGATGTGCATCTTTTTAAAAATTTCGCCCTGAACAACATAATAAGAAAATACGGCCAGGAGGTATGCAAAAATACCCACATTTACCAAGATGAGCAAGATCGTAAACAAACGTCCGGTCTGACTGAGTGGGCTAATTTCGGAAAAACCAACCGTGGTAATGGTAATCACGGTCATATACAGTCCGTCAATCAAAGTATAGCCTTCAATGACCATATACCCCGTGGTACCCACGAAGATCTCACCCAGCACCAAAAAAAGTGCCGCCCGTAAGCTCAAAAATGAGGAGGGGATCGTGTAGACCTTCCAATTGAGCAGGGGTCGAAGCATAAGGTTTTCTTTAAATAGAATTCTTTGAATAAAATGAACTGACTTTTTCTACCTCTTTCCGATGTTCCGGATAAAGATACTGCATGGCAATGCGGTTTTCCGGTTTGGCTTCAAAAATATACAACACCAGCCAAAAAAACCAATCCAGTGGCTTCATCAATACATAAACGAAATCGGCAATCCAGGGGTTGCCCAACACCAAAAATAGTCGTTTGGCTCGTTCTCCAAAACGATTGTAATGGTGGCGAATAAATTGGTGCGTTTGAGGCATTTTGCGCTCCAGCACATCTTCAAAAGCATTGGCGACCAGCAACTGCCGATTGACCTGAATCACCCGCCCATGCCGAAATCCGAAGCGGAGTGGCCTCACCACTTTTTTATGCCCTTTTGCCGCAATGGTGCAAAGGTAATGTTCATCCGCACAATCCACCTCACATGCCAATTGCGACAAGCCTTGCCCGTAGGTATCGGTAAAAGCGGTAATAAATGCATCCGGCTTTTGGCCAAACAGCAATAAAATCAACACCAGTACCAGTAATAAGGGCACACAAAGTAAAGTCAATATGGGTATTTTTTTCCAAAGTGGCGCCGTTAATACATTGTAAGTCCATCCCATAAAAGCCGTGTCGGTGCGATAACTCCCTTCTGCGATTTGTTTATCAATTTTGTAATGGTTTAAAATGAGCCGCAGCGCGAAAAGGCCCATCACTGGGGCTACTCCCATCAAGCTTAGCAAGGGGTCATCCAGCTGTAATAACATCGGAATGTTGGCCAATAAGCCTAGCAGCAGAAAACAGTAGATGATCACTTCAAATAGGGGACCGGCGGGTTTACGAACATATTTGGCATAAAAATAGGCCAATACACAACAAGCCATCAATACGTAAATACTCAGCTTACTTTCTGGCCCAAAGAAGGCATTATTGAGTTCCATACAACAATCGACTTTTGGTGCATCCCAATAGACTAGAAACAAAAGCGGATATATGACCAAAACAACCAATTCGAGTATAAGCAGAAAGATGCCTTTTAACAACAATTTGCGGGTCAGCAAAAAATAAAACAGCACGCAAGCCGTCAACACAGCAGGAATAAATAAAAGATAGGCGTAAGTTGACATAGGATGATTTTGGGAAAATTACTCCGGCAAGATAGGACTTTCCGGTCTTATTTGAGGCACCAACCAATAGCTGGATAAGATCGACAAAATGACATAAGCAAAAAAGAAATACAATCCGATCAAAACATTCGTCTCGGTTTGAAGGCCCGTTTGCATATTATTGAAAGCCAGAAAAGCCAGAAATATAGCCACGACAAAGACATCTGCCATCGACCATTTCCCTGCTTTATGCAATAAAAATTGCATCCATTTCCCCTGAGTCCATTGCCGTTGAAACAAGTGCAACAGGGTAAGCGTAATCTTGCTTAGGGGAAACAAAACACTAAAGAGTAAAATGCTTCCACCAACCACAAAATTATTTTGTCGAAATAATAAGCCAATCAATTCCACTACTGATTTGCTTTGGTAATAAAAATACAAGTCTCCATGAAAGGTGGCCGTTCGGTCCAGGTTGATCGAAAAAAGCCCGGTGTCGATCTTGATGGGAATACTGAGGTCTCGTTGAAAAGCCCCAATTTCCAACATGGGTGCAAACAATCCAACCTGCAGGCAAGCCAAGCCCAGCAGGATCAATCCCCCCGGAATAGCTGGGGCATAGTGCGTTTTTCGATCCAAAACCAAAACAAAAAACAGGTAGCACCCAGCAAGGACTATCAGGCTCAAAGTTGCCCATTGGGCGTTGCCATTATTATCTATGGCCTGCTGCAAATTAGCTTCTGCTATTTCTTGCTTTTTTTTTCCAGCATCTTCCTGTATCCATTCTTCAAAGTCCAATAGGCGTTTTTCATAATTCAATTGCTGCGCATAGATCTCCCGAGCGTTTTTGTAGGCCTGTGTTTTGATCACAATTTGTGTACTCAGAAAAGTCGCCAGAATTAGGAACAATACACTCCCCATCCCAAACAAAAAAGGCACTGAAAATTTCATAAAGTCAGTTATTTGAGGCCAAAATAGCAAAAGAGCCAGAGTTTTTAGGTATTGGGGTTTTGGACGCAGAGTTAGCGGAGGGCGGAGATAGTGGAGGATTTTTCTCTAGACGCTACAAAAAACCGTTCATCCTACATCTTCCATTCACTAAACTCTAAACCGCCTACCCCGCCTAAACCATTAACACTCCCTTCCCTCCAACCATAAAATCATATTTCCTATCTTAGCCAAAAAAGAAATTGAAATGAGACCTACTACTTCCATTTTACTGACTTTCTGCTGCTTACCCATGTTGTTACTGGCGCAACGCCGAGAAATTGACACCAGTTTGCACATGGATTTTGAGCTATACGAGCCTACTTCGACGCTTGTGGTACCAGAACATATCGTAACCAGTGCAAAATTCCCCTTTATCGACGTGCATAGCCACCACTGGCGCATGGCGGAGCAAGACCTGGATCAGCTGATCCGGGAAATGGATTCGCTAAATATGGGCATCGTCGTCAACCTCAGCGGTCGAGGAGGAAAGGCGCTGAAGGACATTATGGATCATGTAAATGCTTCACCTCACAAGAATCGCATTGCCGTATTTACCAATATCAATATCCGTAGTATTGATGATCCGGATTGGGTGGAAAGCACCGTAAAACAGCTGGAATACGATGTCAGCGTAGGTGCCAAAGGGTTAAAGATTTACAAAAGCCAAGGCATGCGGGATACAGACAGTGCCGGCAATCGAGTAAAAATCAATGATCAACGACTAGACCCCGTTTGGGCCAAATGTGGCGAATTGGGCATTCCCGTTATCATTCACTCCGCCGACCCCAAATCTTTTTGGGATCCACATGATGAAAAAAATGAACGGTGGCTGGAACTCAAACTCCGCCCTGGCCGCAAACGAGAAGCCAATGATCCCGCACCATGGGAAACCATCATTGCCGAACAGCACGACGTCTTCAAAAAACACCCTAAAACGACCTTCATCAATGCCCACATGGGCTGGTACGCCAATGATCTGGGCCACCTGGGACAACTGCTGGATGAAATCCCCAATATGTATGTGGGAATCGGGGCCGTCATTGCCGAATTGGGACGGCAGCCACGTTTTGCCAAGCAATTTTTTGAAAAATACCAAGATCGGGTACTCTTTGGAAAGGACGCCTACCATCCAGAAGAATACTATACCTATTTCCGGGTTTTGGAAACCGCTGATGAATATTTCCCCTATTACAAAAAATACCATGCCTTCTGGCGCATGTACGGTTTAGATTTATCTGATAAAGTCCTGGAAAAGTTGTATTTTAGGAACGCATTAAAGATTATCCCCGGTTTGGATAAAAATTTGTTCCCCAAATAAGGCTAATCGCAAAGCGAACAAATGTGATCCTTACAGTTTTAGAACAATAAGGCTGAACTCCGACAAAACCCATAGGTGCAAGTCAGAATTGTCTCCTACAACCATAAAATGGCCAGTTATAACGATGCTCGATCATTCACTAAAATTGATATACCATGCTCCAAAAATTAACCATCTTGCAGTTTTTCCTGTTATTAAGTGCTTTGGCCTTTGGCCAAAAAGCTACTGAAGTCGGAATCTATGGAGGTATTTCTCTCTATCAAGGAGACCTGGCCCAATCACCATTCTCTGCCGAAGAATTGAATCCGGCTGTTGCACTGACTTATCGACAATTTTTTAATCCAAGAGTTGCGCTACGTGCTTCTGCCTTATGGACGCAATTAACCGGCAGCGATCTACCCTATACCAGTCGCAGTACACGAGGAGTGGTCATGAAAACCAGTCTGGTAGAGGCCACCATCGGAGCAGAGTGGCATTTGCTGGGACGCGCTCGCTTGAACAATACCAGTGCCTTCCGGCAAAAATTTTCGCCTTACCTGGGCTTGAGTGCTGGTCTGGCTTTCGCCAATCCGGAATTTACCCAACCCGTTGATTTACCTAAGAAAGAAGAGGACTTCTCCACTACTTTTTTTGTGCTGCCTATTACCGCAGGGCTGCGTTTTGAGATGACTAGAAAACTGAGCGTTAGCGTCGACTTCAGCACCCGTCCCGTTTTTTCCGATTACCTGGATGGGATTAGCGAAAATGGCAATCCCGATAAGCGCGATTGGTTTTTTACCTCGGGTATCACCATCCTTTATTCAATTAATGCCGAAAATGATGAATTTGCATTTGATTAGTCTTTAGTGCATGTTTGGAGGTAATCCCTGAAGTATATTCGGGCAAGCTATTCAGTCTGCAATTTTCGTTGCTAAAGCACCACCTACAAACATGCATTTAATCACCTTTTCCCGAACTTCGCCAATTCACTTTTTGACGAAGTTCGGGAGCTTTCACTCCTTTCTTCCTGCCCGAATTTGCCGATAGATCAAAATGAGCAGCAAATAGCCGGTGCCAATCACCAATAGCAATTGATGCAGCCAGGGATTGGGAACCAAAAAAATCAACAATAAAAAACCGTATAAATAAGCCCCGATGTATTTCCCAATGGGATCGTAAGGGGTTTCCCTCCAGAGTCCTTCAATAAAATGTGCAAAAGAAAGTAAAAGCAACAGCAGAAACCACCAAGGAACCACTCCCATCCACGCAAGGGCTAAGAATCCACTGAACAAGAAGAGAAAATCTGCCAAAGCATCCACAAATGTGCCTCGACGGGATGCAACTTGCCACCTACGGGCCAGGAATCCATCCAGCAAATCAGAAACCATAGCTAATAAAATAAGCCCCACGCAAAACGATGTTGCATTAATCTGAATTGCCCAAAGCAAAAAGGGAATCAGAACCAGACGAAGGGCACTCAATAAGTTGGGAATCACCTTTTTCATTCCTCTTGTTTTGCGATAACTCTTGTATCTGCCTTGGCCATATCAATGCCTATCTGCCTATTTCCGGCTACGGTATAATTATCCTCATCATTTGGAGCCATGGTGTAGTAGTAGTGGGCCGCTACCACTTCGCCGCCTTTATCTTCAATCTGCTTTACTAACTTTGTCAGGGATCGTTGACCGTGCCCCATTGCCGTAATCACAGCCATACATTTTTGTCCGGCAATGTCTGGCAATCTTCTCAAATAGCTTGTAATTGGCATTGCCGGCATCCACCAATACGTTGGGGCAACCACTACCAACAAATCAAATGCCTCCGGTGTTGTTGTCCCTTCATAAGCCGTCTCAATTTGTACTTGCCAGCCCTCATCGTGTAGTCCTTGCGTAATCGCATAGACGATATCGTTTGGAAAATTACTCAACCCGGCATGATATACAATGAGTGCAGCCTTTCCATTACCCGGTTTCGAAGTAATATTTTGCATATCCAAACGACGCACCAGATTCCCAAAAAGGGTGAGAATTCCCATGGCTATGGCCAATACCATGAATATGCTGATTATCCATTTCATAAATTGATGGGTTTATTCTGAAGTTGTTAAAAAACTACTTGCAATGCCCAAAATCGTCCTTTTTGCCCTACTTTTCGTTCCGTACTCGCATTGATAGCGCTGCTATCATGCTCCGTGCGTGCCTCAACTAGGATAAAAATGCCTGATTTTTGACTATCGCAGCAATTCTTAAACAACTTCTCTATAAAAATAGCCCCCACCCTACACCTAAAAAATGAGTTAGGTCACTTGATCAGATGATTCTGTGTCTAAAATCCTCACCCGTTTATCTATAAATTTAGTGATCCTCCTAGAAAATAGGTTGATTGGGCAAAGCGTTAGAATGAATCACCAGACTGAAACGAATATTATGCAACAAATCAAAGATTTTTTCCTGTTTTGCGCAGGTGTCGATCGCACCATTCTCCAGGAATGCCCTTCAGACGAAAATAAGTACATTGGTATCGGCGGCACGGTCCTTTTCACCGGGATTTTGGCCTTTTTTTCTTCGGCCTATGCCATTTACACCGTATTCGACAATTATTTTATGGCCGTGCTTTTTGGCCTGATGTGGGGTATGATGATTTTCAACCTCGACCGGTACATTGTATCGGGTATGAAAAGCCGCGGTTCCTTTTTTCGCGACTTCTTTGTCGCATTACCGCGTTTATTGATGGCCATCCTATTGGCTTTGGTCATTTCCAAACCCTTGGAACTCAAGATTTTTGAAAAGGAAATCAATGCCGAATTACTGACGATGGAACAGGAGGTTTACCAAACCCAAGAGAACCGCGTCAAAGAACGCTACGCCAACCAAATTGCAGACTACCAGGCAGAAATCACCAGTTTGCAAAAGGAAATCGATGCTCAGGCAGCCTTGCGTGATACCTTGTCGCTGATGGCCATCAAAGAAGCCGATGGTACCGGTGGTTCCGGGAAGAAAAACCTGGGGCCCATCTACCGCACCAAAAAAGCCGAAGCCGATAAAGCACAGGCCGCGTTGGAATCCACTGAAGCCAGGATCTTGCCCATTATTGCGGAAAAGCAAGCCGCCGTCAGTGAATTACAATTGCAACAAAAAAACGATATCGAAAATTTGGACCGCAAAGCTTATGGCGGTATTGCAGCACGCATGGAAGCCCTCGACCGCCTGGGCAGAGGCAGTGAGGCTATCTTTTTGGCCAATATTTTTATCATGCTGCTGTTTATTGCCATTGAAACAGCTCCGATCTTTGTCAAACTGATCTCCTACCGCAGTCCATACGACTACCTGATGCACGAGCATGAACATAAATTTGAAATGGCCAATCTTGAAGCCACCAGTCTGTTGAGCAATCAGGTTAAAAGTAAAGTAAAAGTTGATACTGAAACCAGCACGTACATGACCGAAAAAGAAGTTGAAGTCGAGAAGGAACTGATCGACATTTATCTGGCTCGAAAAAAACAGGAGTTGGCCGCTCGTCAACTGGAATGGCCCTACCCTTTTGTGAAGCGGAATCTGGATGTGTAAACCTGATTTCTAAATTTCATCAGACCTGTTAGTTCATGTTTGGAGGTCAACCTTTGGGCTGCAAAACAACACTTTTTCGATGACACATCGTTCTTTTTTTATCCGTCTCGGCTCAACGGAGATGCATTTCAAAAAACGCCTTGTTGCACCAAAAAAATGATGCTTTTCGCCAGCAAATCCGACCTCCAAACATGCACTTAATAAAATTGCCCCGTAATCGATTGAATCGGTTATGGGGCAGTTTTTTCGTCCAAAGGGGTGTTTTTTAATTTATCTAGGGCGCAGTTACACCCTGCCTCAATAAAGGTATTGTTATTTTTGTCTTCAAAAATAGCGGTGGCTATAAATGCAACAGGCTATTTAATTGCCTTCGGCAGTCCCTTTTTTCTTAGAGCAGTGGTGCTTTAGAAGCGAAAATTGCAGCCTGAATAGCTTGCCCGAATATACTTCAGGGATTACCTCCAAACAAGCACTCAAAAGGGGCCTATCGGATGTTGACAATTTGAGACAGGATTGACGGGATAAGCAGGATGGTATGAAAAGATTTTTCTGCAAATAAAATAAATCAGGATATAAAACTCTTTTATTCCGAAATACTGTTTATATTTGCATCGTAAACAGCAAATATGTTTTCAAAAACTTGCATCCACGCTATAAAAATCATGATATATCTCGCACTTCAAAAAAAGGAGGAAGGGACACCTTATATCGGCGTGAAGGAAGTCAGTGAGGCCATTGATTCCCCAAAGGCGTTTACGGCCAAAATTTTACAACAGTTGAGTAAAGCCGATTTGTTGGATTCGCTGCGTGGGCCCAACGGCGGTTTTTGTTTGCCCAAAGATAAAGAGGTTTCTCTAGCAGATATTGTGCGGGTAATTGACGGCAATCAACTATTGGACGGATGTATTCTGGGTTTTAAAGAATGTTCGGAAAAACATCCCTGTCCTGCTCATTACAAATTTGCAAGTGTCCGTGACTATTTGAAAGGGGCTTTAATGACCACGGATGTGGAAGAAATGAAACGCATCATCAATAGTGGAAACGGGTTTATTAAATAATGACTTTTTTTACTCTAAAACAGGATAAAAACATCTTTATATCTTTATTCATTGATGTAAAAGTAGACTATGCCAAATTGGTCATGACCACAGATATCGTAGAAATGAAAGGCTTCATCGAAAGCCGAAACGAAGTTGTCAAGTATTGCTTTTTTATTTAAAAAAGATAAAAACATCTTTATATCTTTAAAATAAATTTTTGACGATGGAAAAATTAGCAACCACCAAAGTGAGCAAAATCGTTGTCCAAAATTACAAGACCGCACAGGTGTTTTCGGCACATGGCATTGATTTTTGTTGTAATGGCGGTATTCCATTGGAGCAGGCCTGTCAACAACAAAATATTGATTTACAATTAATTATAAAAGAAATAAAACAAGTACTGGCTACCCCGGAAGCTGAAAACTTCGCAGTCATGCCATTGGATGAGCTCGTCAGACACATTGAAAAGGCACATCACGCTTACGTCCGCAATGCCGTCCCTGCTTTGACGGCCTACTTGACAAAACTCTGCCGTGTACACGGAGAACGACATCCGGAACTATTTGAAATAAAAGATCTTTTTGACCAAACAGCTAAAGAATTAACGCAACACATGGCAAAGGAGGAACAAATTTTATTCCCCTACATTCAGGCTCTGACGGCTTCTCTACGGGGCAATTTCCCTTTATCACCACCGCATTTTGGTCATCTCCAAAATCCGATTTCGATGATGGAGGCCGAACACCAAACCGAAGGTACACGCTTCAAAACCATTGCCGCACTGACGGATGGCTACACACCGCCCAAAGATGCCTGCCAAACCTATCGGGTTGCTTTTTCAGTGTTAGAAGAATTTGAAATGGATTTGCATAAACATATACACCTGGAGAATAATATCCTATTTCCGAAGGCCTTGGCAATGTATGAAAAGGCATACGGTTAAAAACTATCGTTCTTTGACAAATCTCCTCGATGTAAAATCGGGATTAAGCTAAAATGTAAATAGTGAACGAGCGATTCCGCAGGTTGAAGTACGACAGCACTTCAAGTGAGAGAACCGCGAAAATGGCGAAGCGCTAGTGTTGATTTACATTTTGATTTACTCTGAGTGCTTGTTTGGAGGTAATCATTCAGTCCCGGTAAAACCGGGATTTTGGAAC
>CAXHCA010000134.1:0-19830 GCA_964015035.1 uncultured Saprospiraceae bacterium | reverse complement strand
GCACCATACCTGCAACAAAAAATAAATCGTGTTTATCAAATTAGGTTGGTCCTCGGCAAGCCTGTTCTATTTCCTAAACATGGTCTTAATTACCTCCCCTTTTTCCTCGCGATAGCATTCACGAGTTGACGGATCGATTGATTGCGCTAAACTGCTGAAAGGCAAGTGGTCATCGAGTTTGTCAATCAAGGCATCAGGCATTTAATTATTAAACACATAAAACTTTTTAAAATTGAAAACAATGATGATTTTTTCAAAAACCCCTCGTCAAGTCATTTACCTCCTTGTACTTGGCGTCACTTTGACCTTTACCAGTTGTCAAAAAAATCTGACCATGGATGAACCATTGGAAACAGAGAGCAACACTCCTTTTAACCTCCAAACAACTACTATGGAGGCGGTATATGGCATCCCCGCAGGTGTGCTCTCAGAAACGGAAAGCGAACGCGCGTACCAGACTTTACTGGAGCATCTTTCTGCAGAGCAAAAGATCGAGTTGGAAGGCCTGATGCGAACGTACCATGCCCAACCCAATGATGGAGAAAGCCCCGTCAGTTTTCGAAACTTAAGCGAAAACATGATTTCTGGTCCTGGGACTACAGATGATTATTTTGGTTACAGTGTAGCCGCTTCAGGTAATTACCTGTATGTGGCCGCTCCCGGATTGGGACAAGTACGGGTCTACACCAAAAACAACGGCACTTATAGCCTGACCCGCACCTTGACGGCCAGTAACGGGGACCCAGATTTTGGCATCAATGTTGCTGCTAGTGGTGATTGGTTAGCGATTGGCGGTTTGGAACAAGTACACATGTACAAGCGAAAAGGTTCTTATTGGGTCGAGCAGCATATCATTAACCCTCCGGCAAATATGAACTTGCTCTTTGGAACAAGCATCGCTATGTCTGGCAACCAGATGGCAATCGTTGGTGGCGCTATATCTGAATTCGTCACAACACAAATAGCGGTCTATACCCTTACCGGCTTTAGTTTTGCATGGGAGGAAGTCGCCATCTTAGGTGATAACAATACCTATTTCTGGGATATCGACATTTCCGGCAATCGGATCGTGGGCAATGGTGGATCGGGCCCTACAGGCCCCATCTATAATCCACAGGTTTATGTATTTGAAAAGACCGGTGGTAGCTGGGCGTTTACCTCTGCCACTCCTTTTCCTCCGGGTAACATTCTGCTGCGTGCTGTCGCTATCGATGGCAACACGATTGTAGGGAATACGGCTTTCGGCCCTATAGGAACAAGTAATACGTCTTATGTTTTTACGCCTTCCGGTGCGGGATGGACAATTACCGGAGTCTTGTCACAACCGTTACCTTTAGCTTTCGCACAAACCAGATGGATCGATATTCAGGGCGACAAAGTCGTCGTGACCGTTCCTACGGATTATGGAGATCCTACAGATGGGGCGCATATCTTTACCCAAACGGGAGGTACTTGGAGCCATACGGAAACCCTGACGCCAGGTACGGGAGGTGCAAGTTTTCTGTTTGGTGAAAGCGTGACTTTCAATGGCTCAGAAGTTATCCTTGGAGCACCAGGCACCTACGATTTCGTGACGGGTACTTCTGCACCAGGTGCCGTGTTTGTATATGAATAGTGTTCACGTTCTTTTGACAAATTTCCCGGTGTAAAATCGGGACAAGCTGTGGTTAATCACGGGGTTTGTCAAAGAACCAGAGTTCATTAGGGAACGATGTATCAATAACGGTCCACTTCTCTAAGAGCGCTTTTGCTTCTATTCTAGATAAATCCTATCAGAGAGGAGGAACTATTTCCTCCTCTCCTTCTCAAGTCTTCAATTTTCGATTAAAAAAACCATTGTGTTTTCTCTAAGGGCGTGTTTGGAGGTCGGATTTACTGGCGAAAAGCATCATTTTTATGATGAAACAAGGTGCTTTTTGAAATGCATCTCGGCTGAGCCGAGGCGGATAAAAAAAAAGAACGATGTGCCAGTGCTGTTTTGCGGCCCAAGGTTTGACCTCCAAACATGCTCTCTAAACCCATATTGATATGAAAAACAGCTTAAAATCCTTTCAAAAATTTGAACTTAGTCTTCTTGATTCAGTAGCCATTAAAGGTGGAGACACCTCTGATCTTCCCACGGAAGCCTCATTGATTGTAACCGAAGATATTATGGATGGCTGAGCGCTACGGTGGCTACAGCCTCTCTAAGATTTCCTGCAACCAGGGTTTGGCGATCAAGGCGCTTTCTTTTTTTATTTTTCTACGCATTTTATCTAGTCGTTCAGGCGTCAATTGAATTGATGTTTTCAGTTTAGCCAGCTTGCGCAGGAAGGTGGACAGGTTGAGGTAACCTTGAGCCCTGTTTTTCGATATTTTAGAATTGCGCCGCAGAAACTTTTCAAAAGCTTTAGCTTCGGAAAGCAATAGGGTGTAATAAGTATCGTCCTGTAGGAAAAGCTCGAAATGATTTCGCAGCGACAGCGACTTCACGCGCAGCAGATACTGCAGGTTTGTACTTTCGATCTGGCGTAGTAAAACGTTTGACGAAGTAAAATTGCTTTTGGAAAAATACCAATAGGCGGTGCCCAGGCTAACCGCATCAGCTTGTCGGTCAGAGGGCAACATAGCGGCATATTGTGCAATAAAGGCTTCGGTCCAGGTCATTTCTCCCAGCACCGTAGCGGTGATGATGATGTTGAGAAACGTAGTGTCGGAAAGTTGCCCCTCATTAAGAAACAATCCTTTTTTCAAGCCCAGCCGATAGAGCTTAAATTGCCGATTCAGATACTCTGGTTTGCCCTTTTGGTACAATTGAATACTGGTATTGATCAGGTAACGCAATAGAGAGGATTGGTCAGTCGGTCGAAATAGTGCTAAGTGCTCAAAAGCAATATTTTCCAGATGTTCATAAATGGTTTCATTTTCTGGTTGTTCCATCAGGCCGAGGATATTTCGGTAAGCCTGAAATATTGGGTCCTTTTCAAAAACCGGATGTTCGGACGCCAGTTGAAGACACTTTTTTAACAATATAATCTCATAGCGCTCTGGTAAAATATTTTGCCGGTTGCGTAGTTCCGCACTATACCTCAATTTAGATAATACATAGAAAGCATCCAGTTGCTGCATCATCTCTACGAGTTGGTGGTCAGAAAAGTGGTAGCGGGCAGTTTGAGGATGAAAAAAGAGATCGTGCAGCTGACGCCAACGGGTTAGATAGTAGTGTTCATCCCGGTAGGGGCTTTGCTCCAGTTGTTCCGCCAATTCCTGATTTTGCTTGGTAAATAAGGCATACTGATTGCGTTCGCCCAATTCCTCTAGTAATAATTGCTGATGCTGAAGGGGGCTGTGTTTCAACCGTTGGGCGACCAAAAATTCTTCTATCAATGATGATAGCCGAAACATCAATACCCTTAGCCGTTGATCATCGTATTTTTTCTTCTTTGGAAATAAGTGGGCGTACACTTTTTCTCTATGCAATCTGGATGAATCAAAGGCCGGGGCATATTTACGCAGATAGTCAAAAAGGGCAATCACGAATTCATTGGAATTGTGATAAGGGGATCGGACCCATTTGGCCAACCAACCCAGTTCCTTTTTTGAAATGGAACGCAATAAAAAAATCATTTTGCTGTCTCGCAAAGTGTACTATTTTTAAAACAAAATCATTTCGACAAAGAAGATAATCACATGTAAATCAACTGGTTAAAATATATATCAATTTAAAATTAGGCATTTTTTTGAAACAATTGGTGAAAATTGTCCTGAAAAGAGCAGATTTCTTCCGATAACTTGCAATATCAAAAAATACACCTAAAACCCATCACCACCAACCAATCAATATGGAGGCAGCCCAAAAAATCAAATGTGTTAACAACGGTTGGTTTGTATGCTGTTTTCAGTTGATTGGTGGTGGAGATTTTTGTGTGAATGGAGATTTACCCATGCAAAAATCGGAAATATTCGATTTAACGGAGCTTAATTTTCAGGAAGGTGCAGAAGTGTACCTATGTATCACGGCGGTGATGGGCAAGCGTATGGTGGCCACAGAAAAACTGCTATTTACCGGCAATGACAAAACCGCAACTTTTGAGGTGCAAGGTACAAGTCTTGACTTTGGGGTGCAGTTAACTCAGGTGAAATAAGAAAAATATACACCCCAAATACCCTATTCATGCCCTTGATTCAACTCTCTTGAAAATGACAAATGCCAAAACCCAGTTGGACCTTGTGATCCAAAAAGGACATACTACGAAAGTAGAATCTATCTTTTTTGGCCCCAAAGGCAAATTTCTCGTCTCCACCGCAGGGGATTGGATCATCAAACTATGGGAGGTACAAAGCGGACAACTCGTAAGGAATTTTGCAGGGCACTCCAATAATGTGACCGATGCCGCCATCAGCCACAATAGAAAATACCTGGCTACTGCCAGTTGGGATAATTCGGTACGACTGTGGGATATAGAATCGGGGAACCAACTTCAAGAACTTAATTATCCTTCCGATTCGCTTTGCTTCAGCCCTGATGATCAATACCTGATTACGGGCGGCTTCGATGGTACGGCCAGACTTTGGGAGGTCGAAAAATGGCTAACGGGAGAAGCCGTCAATCCTTTGCTTCAGTTTTCGGATCGGGATCATGCCAACCTCAACCCTTCAAACAAAATCAAAGCCGTCAACATCTATGACGCCGGTGAGCGCAAATACCTGGCAACCGGAAGTAAATATGGAACGGCAAAGCTTTGGAATCTCAAAACCGGAGAACTGCTTCAAACATACACGGCCCACCCGGAGCATATCAACAAAGATTTTCAACTGCAGTTTTGGCAAAGCCATCCTCTGTGTATCCGATCTGTTTGCTTTACGCCGGATGGAAAATACCTGGTTACAGGGAGCAATGATGGCACTGCCCGGCTTTGGGATATCGAAGACCGGCAAAGAAAAACGCCTGTTCACACGATTTATCATTCGGATGAACTACGGTCCATGAGCGTGATTCCGGAGGATTACTTCCTCGAAAAGGAACCATACGGTTACCAGAACAACGGCAAATATAAAATCAGATCGGTGAGCCTAAGTCCGGATGGGCGCTTCCTGGCCACTGCCGGCAACGATAATACCGCTAAATTGTGGGATCTTCAGCAGTTGGACCAAAAAGAACCTGTAAGCACTTTTGCAGGGGGGCATACGCATCCCTTAACGGCCGTACATATCAGTCCTGATGGAAAATACCTCGCTACAGGTAGTGTGGATACCCTCGTTCAATTGTGGGATATCAAAACAGCAGAAAACATCCAAACCTTTACCGGAGAATCTCAAGTGGTCAATGCGGCTGCGATGAGCCATAATGGCAAATACCTGGCCGTTGGTCATAAAGACAATACGGTAAAACTCTGGGATTTGAAAATTGGGGAATTGTCAAAAACCTTACTTAGCAGTAATGCAAAATGGGATTTTCAGGGATTTATCTGGGGTGTTTCTTCACTCGACTTTAGTCAGGATGATGAGTATTTGCTTTCGGGCAGTACAGATCGAAATGTCAAATTGTGGCAGATAGAAACCGGTAAATCGATACTTCGAGACATCAAGTGTGACTACTTGATCAATTCGGTCGCGCTCAGTCAGGATAATCAATGGATGGCTACCGGAGGTTTTGATCAAACGGTTGATGTTTGGAATAGAGCAACCGAGGCCCTGGAGTTTTCTTTTAATATTGATACCGGATGGGTCGCCGCAGTGGATCTCAATGCAGAAAAAGGGTATCTGGCTGTCGCTATTGATGATCATGCCAATCACAAGATAAATCGAATTGATTTGTGGGATGTGAACACTAGGGAAAGGTTGTACAAATTTCAGGGCCATACCGCCCGGATGAGGTCTTTAAAAATAAGTAAGGATGGCAAATACATGGTTTCGGGAAGTAATGACAATACGGCCCGAGTGTGGGATTTGGAAAATCCGGATAAGGCACCGTTGGTATTACAAGGACATTCCGCCTGGGTGATTTCAGTAGACCTCAGTGCCGATGGTGCTTACGTGGTTTCAGGAAGCGACGATGGCACCGCCAAGAGCTGGGATGGAAGGAGTGGCGAGTTATTGAATACTTTTAATGGACACAAGGCCGGTGTCAATGTGAGCATTACCGATAACGCCAAATATTTGGTCACCGGCAGTAAAGATTCCTCTGCCAAAATTTGGGGGGTCAATTCCGGCAAAGAGCTGGCTACACTCATCAGTGTAGGTGCAAAAGATTGGGCTGTGATCACACCTTCCGGTTTATTTGATGGCTCGCCCGGGGCCATGTTGAAAATGCATTATTCCACCGGTATGGAAATCATTGACCTGGATCAATTAAAGGAAAGGTATTATGAGCCGGGCATTTTATCAAAAATCATGGGAGGGGCAGAAATGCATATTCGAAAGGTCCCGCCGCTGAATACCGTTCCACTTTATCCTGAATTGATTAAATATGAAATTGTTGATCATCACCTACAGATTGCCCTGCAAGAACGCAATGGCGGCTTGGGCAAGGTATGTTTGTATATCAACAACAAGGAAGTAAAAGCATACGAAAATACAGAGGGCAAGGCGGTCATGAGTATCAACCTGGGAGCCTTTAAGCCCTATTTTTTACCGGGTGAAGATGAAAATATTATTGGCATCCGATTGTATAATAAAGAAGGCTCCGTAAAAAGTCCGATGCATGCATTAAACTATACCGCCCCCGAAGTAAAGGCAAGTAAAGGGTGGGGTGACGTCGATGTAGAAGAATTTGAAAAGGAAAAATTACCGGACCCCTGGCTGCACGCCATTATCGTCGGCACTTCTGACTATAAGGGGATCGACCTCGATTTGAGCTTTCCCGATCAGGATGCCACCAGACTGGCCAAGGCGCTGAGCGTCGTTGGAAAACAAAGCTTTGGCGACCGGCTCGACATCCAATTGTTTACCTCTACGACCAATGAAGCGGACAAATTTTCCAGCAAAAAAAATATCGAAGCTGCTTTCGCAAAATTGAGCGGAAAGGCGCAGCCACAAGATATCGTATTTATCTATTTTTCCGGGCATGGCGCCAATTATACCGAAAATCAGGAAGCCCAGTTTCATTACCTTACCTACGAGATCGGCAGTTTCTCTCTGGATGACCCCAACGTGCGGGCCACCGGAACTATCTCTACTGCTGAATTGACCAAATGGCTCAACAAAATTCCGGCCCAAAAAGAGGTGCTCATCTTTGACACCTGCTACTCGGGCAAAGTACTGGATGGCTTAACGGTGGGAAAAAAATCGCTGGATTCCACTCAGGAAAGAGCACTTGACCTGATGCAGTGTAAGACCGGCATGTATGTATTGGCCGGCAGCTCCTCTGATAAAGTCAGCTTTGAGTCCTCTCGCTACGGACAAGGATTACTGACCTACAGCTTGCTGTGGGGCATGACAGATGCCGCATTGCCCAGAGACTCGAAGGACCGCGCCATTGTAGATATCATGATCTTGTTCCTTTACTCTCAAAGCCAGGTACCCAAGCTGGCGGAATCTATTGAGCAAGTCCAGGAGCCGGTGGTAGCTTTCCCCTACAGAGATCAAAAATTCGGGAGTTTCTCAATCGGAATGGTCGATGCAGATGCACAAGATGCCATTCAGGTCAAACAACCCAAGCCGGTGATTATTCCCTCCATCTTTCTGGACAGTGATCAATTTGAAGATCACCTGAAGCTTTCGCGTGCCGTGGATAGCTTTTTTATGGATATAGCGGCTCGAAAGAAAAATGCCCCGCTAATGTTTATCCATCAACACGGCTTTTCTAATGCCTGGAAAGTACGTGGTCTTTATCAAGTCAATAAGCAGGGAGAATACAATATACAAGTGAAAGTCTATCAGGATAAAACATTGGAAAGTGATTTTAACCTTACGGGAAAGAATATCACGGGATTGGTTAATACAATTGGGAAAAGGATACTGGCATTGATTGTTCCCGAATCGGAGCTTTAGAGATATGAGTATGCAATATTAAAAAATCATTCTTTGTCAAAGAACCAAAAAAATAAGGGTCATGACTACTGCTGAAAAACTCCAGAGAGCGAAGGGGTACCAGATGGATTTTATTGATCAAAAAGGTAAAAAATTCAATGTCCCCTATCCTCGGCTAAGTGAAACACACCGGCAAGAAATTGCCTATTTGAAAGGGTCCAAACAGGATTACCTACTGCATTACCAAAACTATAGCGTGATCCAAAACAAGAAGCGAAAATTACCTTTTTTCACTGCCGCCAATATCGATGGATCCTTGTTTAAGGAACTGCCTCGTAAAGACAGCTGGCGCCTTGAACCCCGGATTAACCGGAATCACCAATGGGGATCGGAATTGTACTCAGCAGATAAAAGTGATTTTGACAAGGGCCACATGACCAAACGGGAAGATGTACAATGGGGTAAGACCGATGAGGAGGCCAGGTTGGGCGCTGATCTTACCTTCTTTTATACCAATGCCGTTCCTCAGGTGGGTAACCTTAACCGGCAAGTTTGGCGATCACTGGAGGATTATATCCTCAAAAAGGAGACCCGTAAGCGCGGGATGAGAATCAATATGTTTACCGGCCCGGTGCTAGACGAAAATGACCCGATTTTTAAAACCGAAGTAAGGGGAGACAAGCAAATCAGAATTCCTACGCTCTTTTGGAAAGTGATCTACTTTCGGCGGGATGAGGACGATAAATTATACAAGCTGGGATTTTTAATGGGGCAGGAAAATTTGCTGCTAGAAAACAAAATTGTTTTTCCAAAGGAGAGCTCCAGAGATGTTTTCACGGAATTTGATAAGGCCGATACCTTCCAGGTAAATCTATCGACCATTGAGGAACTCACCAATATCCAGTTTCCACCAGCCTATGAGCTATATAAAAAATCAAAACCGATTACCCTGCCCAAAATCATTGAACGGGTGCAGGCTAAAGATGTATTCAGTGGGGAAGATGAGGGTCCTAATTATGAAATAAAAGGATTGGTACTATGAGAAGATACTTTGATTATCCTATTAAAATTTTGATTATGAGTCTACTGCAAATGGAAAAACAACCTAAAAAGAACTCGATTGCTTTGCTGGCAGGGTGGAGCTTCATTGGGCTGCTATTATTGGTGTCTGTGGAGGCTCAGGGGCAATGTGATGCATCCATTCTTAAAACGGCGGATAATTCCCCGACCCGCTTTTCCGTGCTTATTGAAGACGGAGCGGCCAGCTTAAACGATTTTATCCGCCTGACCAGCACTACCGGTGGAACATTTGTGGCTAAAGTGGGTGCTCTACGTGATGAAAGCACCGGCAAGACGATTCCGGCCGATCGCATTTCCCTCCTGCAAACCTCATTTTCGATTGCTCCGGGAGACACGGAAGCATTGGGCATCGAGATTTCAGGAATCGATCATGCGGGTTTATTTACCGGGCAGCTTTTCATTAGCCATCAGGAAGACTCCTGTCACCTGATAATCCCTTTGGAATTGGCAGTAGCTAAAGCGGGGCAGGTTAGCGTTTTGGAACCGGACCGCAACCTGGAGGTGAAATTCGTCTCTCCCTCTTGGCTGAACGGCTTGATACCGCGCAAAATACGCCAGCAAGGGCTTAATTTCAGAGTAGAAAACACGGGGGATTTGCCCGTAGAAATAGAAGGGTTTACCCTTTCACTCAAAGGCAACGAGACGCAGCAGGTGCTGAGTGAAAAAGACTTCACCTGGGCCGAGGAAGAAAATACAATTGCTCCGCAAAAGATCCAGACGATCGAATTGCCTTTAGCCAGCGAGGTGAAACTCGAAGCGGATCAATACAACGGTTTTTTACGGCTTTATTTTAAAGGAGCCCTCAAACCAATGACACTCCCCGTAACCCTGTACACCCGGATTGGTGTCACCGGAGCTATTTTAGCGTTGCTTTTAGGGATTATGGTGGGGCGCATGATGAAAGACGTCAATAATGCCCAGGATCAAATGGAGGTGATGGAACGCTTCATTCCTCTGCGAGCCAGAGTGGAACAAATCAGTGATCAATCCACTAAAGCGGTCATCAAAGCGGAGATGGATGAAATCGAAGCAAAAATCAATAAAGTAAAAGACGCGGCAAGTCGTGAGGAAGTGGAGCAAATATTGAATGCGCAGGAGCGCAAAATTGGGCAATTGGAACAGTTTTTCGCCTTATTGGCCAGTACGATGGCCCGAGTAAAGCAGGAAGAGATTGACCCGGCTACATTTAATAAAGAAGTACTTCCTAAGTTTGGAATCTTGCGGACCGCCATTCTGGAAGGCAAGGAGGAGGAAAGCAAAAAAGCATTGGAAGACTTGAAAGTGGCCATAGACGAACTCTATAGTGGCAGCCGGGATGTGTTCAACAACAGAGGTGGCGTGGAGATAGATCCGGAAATGACCAAAATATTGGAAACCTTAGAAGGTAAGGGTCGGGAAATCACCACCGCACCGCTCACCACCGGGCAGAAAATCGAGAAGTGGGCCCTGCGCATCCTCAATTTCATTGCCGGAGTCAAAGTGACCGCGCGCGTTCGGTTTGGTTTATTTCGGCCCCTGGTATCACTGGCTACCTTTTTGGTCATCGTACTGCTGGGGTTTCAGGAAATTTACGTCAATGGCGGTGACACCTTCGGGGTAGAAGGCATCTACGATTATCTGAAGCTATTCCTGTGGGGGGTCGTCTCTGATGTATTTTCCCGCACCTTAATCGGCAATGCTTCGGTAGATTCCTTTATGGCCAAGCCTGCTCAATGAACAAGGGGTTGAACTCCGTTTAATGAATGATTAAAAGATTAACTTCATCATGGCAAAAAGCACCAAAACCACCCAGAAATCTCCGGATCTATACGCGTTGCTGATTGGGATCAATACATATAAAAATTACAAACTGCGCGGCTGTGAAAATGACGTCAGGCAGATCCGGACTTATTTAGAAAAACCTTTTGTAAAAGGTCAATTTGGCAATATATATCCCGTTGAATTGCTCAATGAAAAGGCAACCAAGGACAGTATTGTCGAGGGGTTTACTAACCACTTAAAAAAAGCGAAGAAAAACGATACCGTTCTGATCTATTTTTCAGGGCACGGAGCCCGGGAAAAAACAGATTTGACTATTTTTCAGGATGAAGAGGTCGATAGTAATATCGGGGGTATTTTGTGTGCCACTTTTGAAGAATATGACCAGATCGATTTATATAAACATGTATTGAGTAATAAAGAACTTCGGTACCTGATCCGTCCCTTGGCAATGGACGAAAAGAACGAGGTAAAATCCCACGTGGTGGCGATATTTGATTGTTGTAACTCCGGCTCTAATACCCGTTCGGTAATCACTGAGGAATTACCCGAACATTCCCGCCAGGTTACCCTCAAGTCTCTGCCCGGTCGTACCATTGACCAGTTTCTGTTTAGCGAAGACAAGACGCTGCTCACTAAATTAAAAGAACAAAAGCAAACCCTGGATGAAATTATGCCCCAGGGAGATCATGTGATGCTGGCCGCCTGCCGGGAAGTGGAACTGGCTTGGGAAACAAAAATTGATGAAACGCAGCGAGGGGGTGCTTTCACCACTGCCTTGGTGGATGTGCTGCAGCAACACAAAGGGCGCATCAGTTATTACGAACTGTATTCAAGGGTACTCAACCGAATGAAATTTAGTTTATCTACCAAAAAATCGGATAAAGGCCAGACCCCACAGGTCTATGTTCGCACCCGGAATCTGAACGATCGTTACAATCTCTTTTTGAGCAACCAACCCAATGATCAGCCGTCTTATGGCTCCGTAGAGTTTAGCGAAGAAGATAGCGAATGGCGCATTGACCTTGGAGCATTTCACGGCATTCCGGCCGATCAAAAAACGTCGCCTACTACCGTAAAGGTATACCCCCTGAATAAGGAAAGGGAGGCGGTCACAGTGCCGATTAAAAAGGTCTTTCCTTTTTATGCGACACTAGATTTTTCTCCCCAGAAGGCAAGCCCTCCCTACCGGGGTGAGCTGGAAGGGTTGGGCATTACCCCCACCAATATTTTCCTAAAAGGGGACACCAAGGAAGTAGCGGAAACAAAAAAGGGCCTGAAAGCCAAATTGGACAAGTCTGTTGGACAATTGTTTAAATTGGTAACCAGCGAACAAGAGGCAAATTATGTGGTGCAGGCCAGTAATGGCGCCTTTGCGATCACCCGCCCATTTGATCCCAAACGTCCGGTGGTCAAAGAAATTGATTACCTTGATGGATATGGTCAATTCAACCCGAAAAAAGTAGGTATTTTATATGTCTTCCTTGCTCAAATCAGCCGGTGGTCTTTTTTGAAAGACCTGGAAAAGACCAGCACCCAATTACCGGCCAGCCTGGTCGGAAAAACGACGATGTACCCGGTTGAGTTTCGCCTCTATCGCTTGAATGAAAAAGATGGATCGGAGCAACGCATTCCCTCTGTGCCCAATGACAGCAATAAATTTTTTGTCGATCCCGAAGCAGTGGAAAAGCCGGTCTGGCTCCGCATCGAATTGGTCAATCATGCTCCGCAAATACTGTATTGCAGTTTGGCTTTGATGACCGAAGATTTTGGGTTTAGCATTCCTACCGCAGCTAAAAATATGATGCGGGGGCCTGTCATGATTCTACAAAAAGCGGAGGATGAGGAAAACAGGCATATTGAAAAATCAAAAGGAGGAACGCCGCGGCATTTGGATGAACAAGTGAAAAAGCAATTGAAAGAAAAGTACGCTGGATTGAGCATTAATAAATATTACAGGGATTTTAATTTGCAGGGAGATGCCACATTTTTCAAATTGGTGGTGAGTACCAAACCGCTGGAGGGGATTGAAACCTTTCACATGGAAAGATTGGGCTTTCCCGAAAAAGAAGCCGTTAGCTCAAAAGGAGATTGGGGCGATGCCTACCAAATGGAAATCCCCGAACCGGATCTTCCCGAAGTGGATTGGGATATCCGGACCATTGAATTTTTTATGACCAATCGGGATTATAATCCCGACCAGGCATGACCAAACTGGGGTTGGTGAAAGGTTTTGTATTTTTATTTAAAATGATGCTTTATGAAAAATATCATCATCTGTTGCGATGGCACCAGCAACGATTTTGGCGATAAAAATTCCAATGTCGTTAAGCTTTTTTCCCTGCTTGAAAAAGAGACAGAACGGCAAATCGTTTATTACGACCCAGGCGTGGGAACCTCAAGTGCTTATGAATCTTTTAACCCCCTCGTAAAAAAGCTAAAATACGTTCTTGGGCAGGCTTTTGGTTATGGTTTGACGCGGAATATCGTAGATGCGTATTGGTTTTTAATGCAGGCCTATGAGGAGGGCGACCGCGTATATTTATTTGGCTTCAGTCGGGGGGCTTATACGGTGAGAGCACTGGCCGGACTACTGCACAATTGTGGTTTATTACATGCCAATAGTCAGAATTTGATCCCCGAAGCCTTGCGAATTTATCGCGTTCGTGGAAACTACAAGACTGCGGCGGCCTTCAAAAAAACCTTTTCAAGGGAGTGCCCGGTACATTTTCTTGGATTGTGGGATACGGTGACCTCCGTAGGCTGGATTTACGATCCTGTCAGGTTGCAATCCACCACCAACAACCCCAATGTAAAACACGTGCGTCACGCCATCTCCATTGATGAGCGGCGGGCCTTCTTCCGGCAGAATTTGTGGGGTGAAAAGTATAAAGAGAAACAGTCGGTGAAGCAGGTATGGTTTGCCGGGGTACATTCTGATGTTGGAGGTTCCTATACGCTGGATAAAAGTGCCTTGAGCAATATTACCTTAGAGTGGATGCTCAATGAGGCACTGGAGCAGGAGATTTATCTTCAGGATTTGGACGAAGCCAGAAAGATGGTCAATGGCATTTCTGACCCTCACCTTCAGGACCACAACCGGTCGTTGGCCGGATTTTGGTACGTAGCAGAAATCTGGCCCAAAATTGTGCGAATCAAAAAAGAAAAGGCGGGAGGAAAAACCGTTTGGGTGTCTCGTCCTTATTTTAACATTGGCCGCTCGCGATGGGTCCCGGAAAAGGCAACTATTCACGAGTCGGTGCTGCTTCGGCTCCAGCATCGTGAAGATTACCGACCTCCAAAATTGCTGGGCAAACGCCCGATAGAAGAGGCGGTATCGCAATATAATGTGGAGCCGTGGCGGCGGATTTAGAACGTGATTTTTGAATCGGCAGGATTGAAAAAATGACAAGCACTACTCTTTTTTGAATAAGAACTTTATTTTTTCAATGCCAATGGAGGTCATCCAGCGTTCTTGTGCTTTAAATCCAAACTGCTCGTATAGACGAATGGCCGGTTGATTTAAAAGGCCTGTTTCTACGGTAATTCGTGATGGATTAAAGGCTTTTTTTGCAAAATGGAGCAATTCACGGGCTATTCCTTGCCTGAAGTAATTGGGGGCAACGATCAGGCTGCATATATCAATAGTGGCCTTGTGCTCTTCAATTTCTATAACGCCTGCTAAATCACTTCCTTTCCAAAACCCGACAAAAAGTGTTTTGCTTTCCTGTAAATCGCTGATTTTCCTTCCTAAAGGAGGAAAGTTCGATAAGGGGACACCCAATAATTGGGCTTCTATGGCGTAGGATGCTTGAAAAACGCCATAGATTTTATCAGCTATTTCAGGGTCCTGATGCTTAAGTTGGGTAATCATTATTAAATCTTCGCCTGATAGGTATACAGATCATGATACCGGCCTTCCAGCGCAATGAGTTCCTCGTGAGTTCCCCTTTCGGCAATATTGCCGGCTTCGATCACCAGAATTTGATCGGCTTTTTTGATGGTACTCAAACGGTGGGCAATGACAATGGTGGTCCGGTCTTTGACCAACTCGTTTAAACTTTTCTGGATCAGGCCTTCGCTCTCCGTATCGAGGTTGGACGTGGCTTCATCCAGGATGATGATTTTTGGATCAGCCAAAATAGCTCTGGCGATGGCGATGCGCTGTCGTTGCCCGCCGGAAAGCTTGACACCCCGTTCGCCGATCAACGTATCCAGCCCCTGTTCAAAACGATCGGTAAATTCATTGACGTAAGCGGCCGTTACGGCATTTTGCAATTGCTCCTCGGTGGCATCCGGCCGGGGGAAAAGGATGTTTTCCCGGATGGTGCCCTCAAAGAGAAATTCGTCCTGCAACACCACGCCCAGGTGACGCCGGTAGCTACTCAGGTTGACCTTGGAAAGGTCGTGCCCATCTATTGTGATCTTCCCGGTGGCTGGATTAAGGAAGGTGGCCGAAAGACCGGCAATAGTCGACTTCCCCGAACCGGAGCTACCCACCAGGGCCGTCACCGATCCCGGTGGAGCATAGAAGCTAATATCATGCAAGACCTCATTGCCCGCGTCATAGGCAAAAGAAACCTGATTGAAATTAATTTCCCCCTTTAAATCATCCAGTTCAATCGTTCTGTTTTCATTGTCTTCCTCCGCATCCATATTCATCAATTCCCCGGTGCGGTCCAGCCCCGCCAATGCCTCGGTGAGCTGGCTGCCAATATTACTCATTTGCACGATGGGCGCAATCATAAAACCAAGCAAAAGGGTAAAGGATAAAAAATCACCGACCGTCAAATCGCCCATCATAATTTTGTACCCGCCAATGCCCATGATGCCCGTGGAAGCAATGCCCAGCAGGAAGGTTGCCGAACTGGTCATGAAAGCCGTAGCGGTCAAACTCTTTTTGACGTTTTGATACAATTGATCCACTCCCTTTTCAAAGGTCTTGTTTTCCTGCTCTTCCGCATTAAATGCCTTGATGACTCGCACCCCGGCCAGGGTTTCAGTGAGCCTCCCGGTCACCTGCGCATTGATCACGCCACGTACTCTGAAAATGGGACGAATATAGCCAAATGCTTTTAAGGCTAAGTAACCAAAGATGGCGACCGGGACCAAAACAAACAAGGTCATTGACAGACTGATTCGGATCAATAACACCAGGGAGATTACCGCAGTCAGCGTACCGCCTACCAACTGCACCAGGCCGGTACCAATCAGGTTGCGGACGCCTTCCACATCGGTCATGATGCGGGAGACCAATTCGCCAGACTTGGTGTTGTCAAAAAAGCGGATGGGCAAAGAGAGGACCTTTCGTTGGACCTGGGCCCGCAATTCGGAAATTAAATATTGGGCTTGCACACTCAGTAATCGAGTGAGCATAAAAGAAGTAATGGCCTGCACCAGAATGGCAATACCGACCAATAGTAAGAGGTTATACAACTGGTCGTAATCCTTATTGGGAATGACGTCGTCCAGAAGGGCTTTACTCTTCCAGGGAAGTACCAAGCTCGCCAGGCGGCTAATCACGATAAGCACCAATCCAATGAATACCAAGTTTCGTCTTGGCCAGATAATGGTTTTAAACGCTTGGGCTACGGTTACTTTGGAACGTTGCTCTGTGGTGTTTTTTGAATCTTGCATTAGGTGTTTTTAAGATATGCTTGTAGTGCATGTTTGGAGGTCAAACTTTGGCCTTTAAAACATCTCTTTTTTGATGATACTGCGTTAAAAAATGCCTTGCCTAATCAAAAAATGGATGTTTTTCGTCAGCAAATCCAACCTCCAAACATGCACTTAATAACCTGACAGAGGCGACAAAAGTTTTACCAGATGTTTTTGTCTGGTTTACACCAAAAAAAAATAAAACACTATCTTAGCCTCCCGCCACATCCTCACTGATCAATTAACAAGGTTAGAGCATTAATTTCCCGGAGCACGCCTCCGCGGATCATTTTTTAATCAATAGCATTACCATGCAAAGTATCACCCGACGTAAAGCAATCAAGAGGATGGGCTATTTGAGCAGCTCATTGGCACTAATGTCGCTCGGAGCGACAAAAATTCTACCCCCTGAGAAAAAACTAGGCGTCGCCCTGGTCGGACTCGGGAATTACGCCACCAGGCAATTGGGGCCGGCACTGCGGCACACCCAAAATTGTGAACTGCGCGGCATCGTCACCGGCACTCCGGAAAAAGAGGCCCAGTGGCAGCAGGAATACGGCATTTCACCGGAGCACACGTACAATTATCAGACATTTGACCGCCTGGCGAAGGACAAAACCATTGATATTGTCTATATTGTCCTGCCAAACTTTATGCACGCGGAATATACGATCCGTGCGCTGGAGGCTGGTAAACACGTGATTTGTGAAAAACCAATGGGTATGAATGCCGCGGAATGTAAGGCCATGATCGCCGCTGCAAAGAAAGCTCAACGTAAGCTACAGATTGGTTACCGCCTTTTTTACGAACCCCATCATTTACAAATGATTCAACTTGCACAGGGATCTTTCGACGGAAGGATACGGCTAATCGAATCGAGCCTGGGGTTTGATATGGCGCATCCGGGCATGTGGCGCATTGACAAAGATAAAGGAGGCGGCGGTGCCTTGATGGACTTGGGGCCGTATTGTATACAAGCCGCTCGTAGAGTGGTAGGGACCCTTCCGGAAAAGGTAGAGGCGCAGGCTTTTGTCGATGATCCGGAAATGTACAAAGGCATCTACGGCACCTATAGCTGGCAGTTGTCCTTTGCCGATAAAACGGTTTGTAATACTTCCGCCACTTTTTCGGCCTATGTGGATCGATTTCACGTGGCCAATGGCAATCAATTTTGGGAATTGAGTCCGGCCTTTGCGGCCAATGATGATTTGAAGATCAGGACTCGGTCCGATGTACAAAAATTACCCGTAGCGGAATTTCAGCAAACCACCCAAATGGATGCCTTTGCGGAAAATATTTTGAATAATACACCGGTGGTGGCATCGGGTGAAGAAGGGCTGATTGATATGCAAATTATTGATGCAATCAAACAGTCGATTGCCACCGGTAAAACGATTGATATTGATTATTCGTGACATATAAACACCCAAACAAAAGAACATTAGATGGATAAAAAACTAATCTACGGAATCCAGCAAGTCGGCGTGGGCGTGCGCAATGCCACCGAAGCTTTTGAATGGTACGCCACCCGACTTGGTGCGGATGTACTCATTTTTGACGACAATAACACAGCAACCCACATGGCCCCTTATATGGGGGGAGAAGCGCACGACAAACGGGCACTTTTGGCCATCAACCTACAAGGAGGTAGTGGCTACGAAATCTGGCAATACCTGGATCGTACGCCGGAGGCGCCAAAGCAGCCCATCGTTACCGGGGATTTGGGAATCAATATGGTGACCGTCAAGAGCCAGGATGCCCAACAATCGTATGATCGGCTCAAGGCCAAAGGGGTGAAAATGTTGTCTGATGTGGTCAGCAATCCCGACCAGCAGCGGTCTTTTTTTATGGAGGACCCCTACGGAAATATCCTGCAAGTCAAGGAGTTTGACTCTTGGTTTTCGCGTAAGCGCATGGATATGGGCGGCATTTATGGCTGTTCCATTGGGGTATCGGATATCGATAAATCACTGGTTTTGTATTCCGATATTCTCGGTTTTACAGAAGTGGTTTATGATGAAACCGGCGTGTTTGAAGACTTCGCCGGATTGCCAGGTGGTGGTGCCAAAATGCGACGGATCTTGTTGGCCAGCAAGGAGAAGAGCAATGGTGGTTTTAGCCCCTTATTTGGTGAAAACCAACTTGAACTGATCCAACTGATCGACGATACTCCAAAACCCATTTTTGTGGATCGCTACTGGGGAGATTTGGGTTTTATCCATCTATGTTTTGACATTAAAAACATGAAATCCTTGGTGGCAGAATGCGCGGAAAAGGGACTGCCTTTTAAAGTGCTTAGTGAGCCTGATTTTGATATGGGCGATACCAATGCGCACTGGGGCTATATCGAAGATCCGGATGGCACTTTGATTGAATTTGTGGAAACCCATAAGGTGCCCATTATGAAGAAATTCAATCTGTTTATTGATTTAAAAAAACGAGATCCGCACAAGCCGTTGCCCAACTGGTTGATCCGCGCATTGTCGTTCAATCGGAAGAAGTTTTAAAAAAACGTTCTTTGACAAATCTCCCCGATGTAAAATCGGGATGCTAAATCACGGGATTTGTCAAAGAACAAAAAAAATGGCATTTTCAGGTGATCTTTTCAGAATAACAGGCACTTTATCAATAAACACCCTGCTTATGTCGGAAATGACCATTTATCAACCAACCATCGAAGACCGGGAGCAATTGTTTACCGATCTTTACCTGGAAGCCTTTCCGTTGGTGGCGCGCTACGTGAGCAAAATGGGCGGGTCACTAGAGGAAGCCAAGGATGTATTCCAGGATGCACTGGTCGCTTTTTATGAAAAAGTAGTCGTAGGAAAGGCGGTTTTACCAAAAGACGAAAAAGCTTACCTACTCGGTATCGCCAGGTATCAATGGATTAAAAAATATCAGGATAAACAAAGGCAGGCCACCACCGATTCATTTGAAGAAGTGCCTGAGGCGCCTATGCCCGGCCCTTCTTCTGAGCGGGTACTGAATTTCCTTGAACGGGCAGGTCGCAAGTGCCTGGAATTGCTCAAGTCATTTTATTACGACCGCCAGTCAATGCCGGAAGTCGCCGAAAAGTTTGGTTATACCACCGTCCGTTCTGCTACGGTACAGAAGTACAAATGCCTGGAAAAAGTAAGAGATCAAGTCAAAGCAAAATCTATGAGTTATGAGGACTTCCTTGAATGAAATCAAGCAGATTGAAGACTATCTGCTGCAAAACAGCAGTCCGGAGGAAGCCCGTCAATTTGAGGCCAGACTACTCCTGGAACCGCAATTGCAGGAAAAAGTCTCCTGGCAAAAAAAGGTCTACAACCTGATCCGCCAGTACAGCCGCCGACAGCTGCGACGTGAACTGAATGTCGTGCAGAACAAGGTATTTACTAA
>CAXHCA010000133.1:0-19882 GCA_964015035.1 uncultured Saprospiraceae bacterium | reverse complement strand
AACCCAAAATCTGCAATTTTCGCTGCTAAAGCACCACCTCCAAACAAGCACTAAACAAATCATACAAGAAAGTGTAATAAAATTTGAGGTGAGTGTATAAAAAGTTAGTATCTATGAATTTCAATAAATCAGGTCGTAAAAACTTTTTATCCCCCCATTAATAAATGTAAACGGGTTTATGCCGGAGGTATTAGCAATAAAAGAAGAAGAAAAGCAGCTGATTCAACGGGAATACCGCAGGTTGCTGAAGGCCATCAAGTCGGAAATGGACGACCATGATCAAAAGATGATCAGAATGGCTTATGAACTTGCTGTAGAAGCCCACAGTAAACAGCGCAGGAAATCGGGAGAGCCATATATCATGCACCCGATCGCCGTGGCCATTATATGTGCCGATGAGATTGGTCTGGGACCAACGGCCATTGTATGTGCCTTACTACACGATGTAGTTGAAGATACGGATGTCAGCTTGGAAGACATCAGCAAGCAGTTTGGCACACGAGTGGCCCGCATAGTGGATGGGTTGACCAAATTAGACAGTGCTTACAATGCCGAAAGTCCACAAGCAGAGAACTTTAAAAAGGTACTCAGTACTTTGGTCGATGATGTTCGGGTAGTCTTGATCAAAATGGCAGACCGACTACACAATATGCGGACATTGGGTGCCATGCCGCGCCATAAGCAGCTCAAAATTGCGGCAGAGACCAGTTACATCTATGCCCCACTGGCCCATCGCTTGGGTTTGTATGCTTTTAAGACGGAATTTCTCGATCTGTGTATGAAAATAACAGACCCGGAAAACTACCGTGACATTGCCAAGAAGCTGGCAGAAACCAAGCGCTCGCGGGAAGAATACATCCAAGAATTTATTGCCCCACTCAACGAAAAACTAGAAGAACTGGGAGTTGAGTATTATGTTACCGGCCGTCCCAAGTCGATCTATTCCATTTGGAATAAAATCAAGACCAAAGGGGTGCCTTTTGAGGAAATCTACGATCTTTTTGCTGTACGCATCATTATGAGTGTTCCTCCCGACAAGGAAAAACTATTTTGTTGGCAGGTGTACTCCATCGTTACCGACGTACATACGCCCATTCCCGAAAGGTTGAAGGATTGGATTACCACCCCGAAATCTAATGGGTATGAATCCTTGCACACCACGGTGGTTGGCCCCAAAGGGCGTTTTGTAGAAGTGCAAATTCGTACCGAGCGCATGAATGAAATTGCTGAGCGGGGATTTGCGGCCCACTGGAAATACAAAGGCATCAACAACCAGCCGGACGTATATGAACGCTGGTTGGATAGTGTACGAGAGATTCTCGAAGACCCACACAGCGATGCTGTTGAATTTCTAGGGGACTTCCGTGCCAACAACCTCTTTAATGAGGAAGTGTACGCCTACACACCGAAGGGCGACATGAAAATATTGCCAAAAGGCTCTACTGCGCTGGATTTCGCCTTTAATATTCATACGGATATCGGTTATTACTGCACCTCTATCAAGGTCAATAACCGGTTGGTTCCAATGGGTTACAAACTGCAAAATGGTGATCAGGTCCAGATCAATACCAATAAAAACCAGAAGCCAAGCGAAGATTGGTTGAAAATGGTGGTCACCGGTAAAGCCCGTTCCAAAATTCGCTCGGCGATGAAAGATGAGCGCCGTAAAAAAGGGGAATTTGGTCGCGAAGCCCTGGAGCGCAAGTTCAAACACTCAAAGGTCGATTATAATGATGCCATCGAAAAAATTGTAAAGTACTTCGGCTATGCGTCCCATACCGATCTGTACTACGATTTGGCAATGGATCAACTCAGTGTTCCAGAAATTTTCAAACATTTCCGGGCGGAAAACGGGAAATTAACAGAAATTCCTGAGATTGTAGCCACTCCGGAACCCGTTCTGGAAGAGCCAAAGCGCCCACGTGACCGCAAGGGTAAAGCGAAGCCTCGGCTACTCATAAACGGGGAACCGGCAGAACGATTTGACCATACCTTTGCATCCTGTTGCAATCCCGTACAGGGCGATCCAATTTTTGCATTTTTAACCAGTAATGCAGGGCTGAAGATTCACCGTTCTAACTGTCCCAATGCCACCAATATGATGGCCAATTATGGATATCGGCTCATGAAAGCAGAATGGATACTAACTACAGATACTACTTTTGTAGCCGACCTACAGATCATTGGCATCGATGATGGTCCGGGTGTGATTGAGCGATTGACCCATCAAATTTCCACCTTATTGGGGCTCAACATCCGGTCCTTTTCCATTGCCGGGGACGAGGGGTATTTTGAAGGAAAAATTAGTCTTTTGGTCGCCAATACAGATCAGCTAACTATCGCCATTCGGGCTTTGCAAAACCTGAAGAACGTTTCATCTGTTTCTAGAATAGAATAGTTCTTACTTTGGCAAGTTTGTGGTCCAAGAACCAGAATAAGCAGGTAAAAAACACCTGCACAATCATTTTATTATGTTAGTACAAAGAACAAAAGAGGATATTATTAAGGAAGTGAAGAATATTTTTTCCTCACATTTAGAAAAAAATGGACTGAGAAAGACCCCTGAACGCTATGCTATCCTCGAAGAAATATACAAACGGACCGATCACTTTGACGCAGAGGCGTTGTATATTCACATGAAAAATCAAAACTACCGGGTAAGCCGGGCAACGGTGTACAATACCTTGGAGTTGCTGGTCAATTGTGATCTGGTAAAAAAACACCAGTTTGGAAAAAACCTGGCTCAGTACGAAAAATCTTATGGATATAAGCAGCACGATCATCTGATTTGCGTAGATTGCAGCAAAGTTTTGGAATTTTGCGATCCTCGTATCCAACAGATCAAGGATATGATGGGAGACTTGCTTAAGTTTAATATTACGCATCATTCCTTAAACCTTTATGGCCAGTGCAATGGCGCTTGTCCAAAAACCAAAGATAAAGCATTGGACTAGGACCATAATAGTATGGTGCAATATTTTCGGCAGATGAATAAAGCTGATTAAACAAGCCTATTAAGAAAAACCTAACAGACGCTATGAAGTCGGTTAGGTTTTTATAATTATAATACAAACAAATTTGAAATGGCAGTAGATGTTTTACTCGGATTGCAATGGGGAGACGAAGGAAAGGGAAAAATTGTAGATTACCTGGCAACCGGCTATGATATTGTGGCCAGATTCCAGGGGGGGCCCAATGCCGGACACACCCTGAAATTTGATGGCAAAAAATTTGTACTACATACCATTCCTTCCGGAATCTTCCGCGATAAGATCATCAACCTGATTGGTAATGGTGTGGTGATTGATCCGATCACATTATCCAAAGAAATTGAGGGCTTGCGCCAAATGGGGGTCACGTTTACGGATCGATTGTTGGTAGCCCGCAAAGCCCACCTCATCCTGCCTACCCACCGCTATCTGGATGCCGCCTCTGAAAATGCCAAAGGGAACGAAAAAATCGGGTCAACCCTGAAGGGTATTGGTCCCACCTATATGGATAAAACGGGCCGCAATGGCCTGCGCGTGGGCGACCTAGAACGTGCCACTTTTAAAGAAAAATATGAAGGCTTACGCAAAAAGCACCTCAACCTGATTCGCATGTACCCAGCCATCGACTTCGACCTGGAAGCGGAAGAGGCGAAGTGGTTTGAAGCGATTGAAACCCTGATCGGCCTGCAAAAAGTAGATGGTGAATATTACATCAACGATGCCATCAAAAATGGCAAGCACATCCTGGCCGAAGGTGCACAGGGTTCTATGCTGGATATTGACTATGGCACCTATCCTTTTGTAACGTCTTCCAACACCATTACCGCCGGTGTTTGCACCGGGCTGGGCATTGCGCCTTCACAAATCGGGGAGGTGATCGGTATTACCAAGGCCTATTGTACGCGGGTAGGTTCGGGGCCGTTTCCCACCGAATTGCACGATGCTACCGGTGAATTACTCCGTAAAGAAGGTGCCGAATTTGGCGCAACCACCGGTCGGCCGCGCCGCTGTGGCTGGATTGATTTGCCGCAGCTCAAATATACCATTATGCTCAATGGGGTCACCCGCTTGGTGGTCACCAAAATTGATGTTTTAAACAATTTTGTACAACTCAAAGCTGCCACGGCCTATAAATACAAGGGAGAGACCTCGGAAGAGCTGCCATTTGACATTTGTGATATTGACCTCGAACCGGTTTACGAGTCCTTCCCCGGCTGGGAACAATCGCTGGATGATATTACTGCTTATGACGAATTGCCGGCCGCAGCAAAATCATACCTCACGGCTTTAGAAGAGCACTTGCAAGTGCCCGTGACCATGGTCTCTACCGGTCCGGAGCGCAAGAAATTGATTTTGAAGGAGGTCGCAGAGGTGATGTGATAAAAGCGAGATAATCGAATCGTTTGCATTTTTAGTAATGAGCAAACCAAGGCCGCAATCACCATGGCCTTTGGCGCTTCGTACATTTTTCCGAATTAGGCCACCTATATCCTACTTCTCCGCCATCACCACATATTGATAATCCAGGGAGGTATCATCCGTAGTGACCTGGCGGTATCCGGCATCATACATCTCTGCTTCTACAACATAAAGAGGTACGCGCAAATCAGTTGGGGGCCCGATGGGGGTACGTTTTTTCTTGAAGTCGATGATGAGTAATTTACCTCCCGGTTTGATGGCCCGTTTGAGCTTAGCCAAATAATCTGTCCGGTCCTTAATGTACATGAAGGTATTGACAATGATGACCACATCCGCTTCGCCGGCTTTCAGCATCGGGTCATCGGGTTTTACCAGACGCGTTTCCAGGCGGTCTTGCAAGCTTTCCGGAACTTCCAGTACTTTCACACTATCCAGATATGCGATGAAGCGTGGATCAATATCAGTAGCGATCACCTTACCGGCATCTTGGACTAGCCGCATGGTAAAGAAACCGGTGCCGGCGCCAATATCCGCCACGGTTTTACCCTCCAAATCACCTAGAAAATCCAAGACCAGGTCTGGCTTCTGCCAAATCAAACGATTTTGGTGTACATAATCCTCAAAGAAATCTTCTCCTTTGTTCTTACCATTCTCCACCGTTTTACCAGTATCTTCCTCCGTTGGAGTTGTAGGGGTGTTTTGCGTAGAGGACTGCTCTGTACTTACCGAGTCACCAGTGCAGCCTGTTCCCAGCAGAAAGAGGCAGCACACAAAAGCGAATAATCCAATGTAGATTTTCATGCAGGTTTTGGTCTTGTTATTCCTAGTTAAGTGTAAAGTTAAGGTTTCACTTTCAATTCAACAAGGACGTTATTCGCACAACGTCCGCATGATACCGGCCAACTTCTGGCGAATCTCACTGCTGGAACACTCATAATCATTGGCCATCATACTAAATGCCAGCAATTTGCCCGTTCGGGTGGTAGCATAGCCGGTAAACGCTCGCACCCTCCCCAAAGTTCCCGTTTTGGCCCTTACTTTTCCATCTGCTACAGTGCCCCTCAACAAGTATTTCATACCGCCACTTTTTCCCGCCACCGGCAAGGAGTTGTACAGGGGGTCAAAGAGCCGTTTATCCAAGGCAATTTTGCGCAATAGATTGGCCAAAAAATTGGCAGTCACTACATTTCGAGCAGATAATCCACTGCCGTCTTCCAAAAAAACACCGTCAAAACTCAAGCCGCGGTCTTCCCAAAAATCCTTTACCACATCAATGCCCTCATCAATGCTTCCTTCTTTGCCTTTTTCCTTACCCAAGGTTTTCAGGAGTGTTTCGCAATAGAGGTTGACACTTTTTACGTTGGCCCGCTCTACGATCTGCGCCAACGTTGGCGAATAATGGGTCATTAAAAGTTGGGAATGGCTCAATTCCGTGCCTCGCATTTTGGCTTGACGGCCTGACAACGCAGACTCGGTGGTCAAAATGCCTACCGATTGCAGGCTTGCCTGTAGTTCCTGAGCCGCAAACAATGGGGGATCAGGCATCGAACCTTTAATGGTAAACCGACCACTGCCGATGGGAATGGTGCCGCGCAGATAGCGTTCGTAACTGAATGGTGCACCGTAGATATAAGCATTATCACCTGTTCTTGAACCAGCAGACGTGACCTCATTAAAAAACCTCAGCTCCGGAATGGATGGCTCTACAGAGGCTACCGCCGGGGTGCTGCCCAAGCGGCTACTTTGCTGGAAATGCAGGTAATACAAATTTTCGTGAATATTGAGTCCCCACACACCTGCGCCATAATAATTACCTAGATCAATCCAATGCCAGTTGGGCCCATTCACTGAAGAGGTGAAATAGCTGTCCTCCCCGATAATATGTCCGTTAATTTTACGGATGCCCTTTTGCTGAATGGCCAGACGAAATTTAGTCATCACAGCAGAAAGGTCCTCTGCTTCCTCCATTTGATCAGAACCCAAAGTTGGGTCTCCATAACCGACAATCCAGATATTGCCATTCAACACCCCATTGGCATCAATGTCGCCGCTGTAGCGCAATTCGGTCTTAAAACGGTAATCCGCTCCCAATAAACCGATGGCCGTGGCGGTGGTCAGTACTTTAAGGTTGGAAGCCGGGATCATGCTGCGTTGATCCTCATTGCGTGCAATGACTTGTCCACTTTCTACATCAATCACACAAATTCCCAAACCGGCATGGGCCAAATCGGCATCACGAGCCAGCGCATCGATGGCTCGTTGTGTTTTTGATTGTGCCAAGGTTACATTTGACAACAATATCAAAAACAAGAAAATAAATTGGCGTTGGCTGGGGATCAACATGGTCATATCATCATTTTTTGCGTAAGCAATAGGGACTCTGCTATTATGCTACTTTGCCGGAAGCACTTTCCCCCGGCATTCGCCAAAGCCAATGCGGTGCCCATCTTTTTCACACCATCCTCGCATGATCACCGTATCGCCATCGGCGATAAATTTGCGCACTTCGCCCTCTGCCAGCGTAACCGGTTTGGTACCACGCCAGGAGATTTCAAGCATGGAGCCGTAGGTCTCGGGCGTAGGACCGCTAATGGTACCCGAGGCACACATATCTCCAACGTTTAGATTACATCCATTAACGGTGTGGTGCGCCAACTGTTGGGCCATATTCCAATACATATACTTGAAATTGGATGCGCTGATGGTCTTCTGCGTCCCTTTTTCCGTAAGGATATCCACCTCTAAATTGATATCATAATTCTTGTTTCCTTCAAATTGTAGATAGGGCAATACGGCCGGTTCCTGTACCGGTCCAGGAGTCCGGAAAGGCTCCAACGCTTCCATCGTCACTACCCACGGTGAAATGGTAGACGCAAAGCTTTTGCCCAGAAAAGGGCCGAGTGGCACGTATTCCCACTTTTGAATATCGCGTGCCGACCAGTCGTTGAACAACACCATGCCGAAGATGTAGTCTTCCGCTTCATCAGTAGTGACTGAGTCACCAAGTGCCGTGGATTTTCCCACCACGAACCCCATTTCCAACTCAAAGTCCAACAGGCGGCTGGGGCCAAAAACAGGTTGTTCCGAATCGGCGGGGATTGTCTGCCCTTTGGGGCGGTGAATAGGAGTGCCGGAAACGACAATAGAAGAAGCCCGGCCGTGATATCCAACCGGCAAATGGCGCCAATTGGGCAAGAGGGCATTGTTTGGATCACGGAACATCGTCCCTACATTGGTAGCGTGTTCGATGCTAGAATAAAAGTCGGTATAATCTCCCACTTTCACCGGTAGTAGCATTTCAACTTCGCTTTGTGGATGCAGGAAAAAAGCGGCCAATTCACTGGCATCCCATTCTTCCAGGTCGTCATCCAGTATTTCCGAAAGGCGATTGCGAACGGCGCTGGTTTTTGCCTTACCCAGTGCCATAAAATCGTTGAGGTAAGGCTGATTAAAAACAGCCCGATCGATTTCCAGGTCATCAAAAAAACCATCTTCTGCCAATACCGCCAGATCAGCTACATAATTGCCGATGGCGGTACAAAGTCGTGGTGTTTTTTCTTTGGTTTGAAATATACCAAAGGGTAAATTCTGGATAGGGAAATCACTATTTTCGGGTACTTCTACCCAAGATTTGATCTTTGGATCATTCGCGCGAATCATAGATAATTGGTTTTGCACAAAGCTAATAAAGTTGTCTTTGAATCCCTTGGTAAACCTGATATAAAAAAGGCCGGAGAGTGCGAAGGGTACACTTCCGGCCAATCTTGCCCATAAAAAAGGCAATGATTTTACGAATTAATTACTGCAAGATAATCCGTTGGCTGATACTGGCGCGGCCTTCGGTAAGGCGAACCAGATACACCCCTGCCGGATATGCATGCAGGTCGAGCTTCATGCTCAACTGGCTATTGCCAAAATGGTATTGTTGTAGCTGTTTTCCATCAATACTAAACACGTCAACTTTCAAGTCTTCCCCTGCGTGATCGCTTAAGGTGATTTGTACATCACCGCTGGTTGGATTGGGTGAAATATTAATGACTCTTCCATTCAGTTCATTAGTAGCCGAGGTAACATCATAAACAAAATTGAATGGTGCCGTGGTCGAACCGCCACAATCATTTAATGCCGTTACCCGCCAAAAGTAAGTCCCGTCTCCAGCGGATTCAATGTTTTGAGCATTAAATGAAGTTCCTGTTGTATTTCCACTTTCAATGATATTGGTAAAATTGAGGTCAGTGGCAATCTCAATGGTATAGCTTGTTGCTCCGGTCACTGCATTCCACAGGAAGGTAATGTTTGGATTATCAGGAAAAACAGAACCATCCGCGGGGAAAGTCAGTGTAGTCAATGCCGGTGCGGTCTCCACAATGATGGAAAAGGTCGTAGTGGCCTCATAGATTCCATCAGAAATGGTGAAGGTGATACTGTTAAAGCCCGGTGTTAAATTAAAGAGATCACCAATCGTGACACCAACCGTTGAGTTCGGCATTACATCATTTGGATCAACATCGAAGGATAGTGAGGGCGTGCCGCCAGGTTCAACGACGTAAGAAATACTCGCCGGAGCCGTAAAGCCTGGTCCTACTTCAATAGAAACTTGGGCTTCTTCGGCAGCACAGGCGGTGACCCCGGTTGGACTAACTGTAAAGGTCAAATCCGGAAGTGTTGTGAAACTATAAATTTCAACTCCTTCGGTCACACCGCATAGGCCAAGCACATCCACTCTCCAGAAATAAGTGGTTCCAAAGTTAAGACCACTTAAATTGTAGAAGGTTTCTGTTTGGGTATTGGTCGTGAAAATATTATTAAAATCCTGATCTGTGGCCACCACTACGGTATAGGACTCTGCTCCACTAACCGCGCCCCATTCCAAAGTCAGTCCGCTAGGAATATCTGCTGATCCATTGGCGGGGCTGGCAGGAATAGCTGCGGATGGATTTCCAAGTACCGTGAATTCAAAATTAGTTGAAGCACTATTGCTACCATCTGTCCCATCGATTGTCAGCACATAACTAGCAGGATCAAGGGCGCCGGAAACTGTCACCTCCACAGTAGAACCTGGGGCTACTGGATTTTCAGAAAATTCAACGCTTGCCCCCACTGGCAATCCAGATGAAGACAGGGTTACGGGTCCTTCATAGCCCGTTCCTACAATGACATCAAAAGCCATTGCCTCCGATTCACAAGTCTCAAATTCACCGGAAGGGGCAATGAGTACTACTTCATCCGGCAAGGTGACACAAATATTCAAGTTCCAAGCTTCCAGGCTTCCTCCATCCTGATCTACCGCATCGCTGACGGTTAGAATCCAGGTGCCAGCAGCCAATTCACCATTAAAGAGTGACAATGGGTCTAGCGATTGAAACTCCCCACTGATGGCGGGCAAATCTCCACAAGAATTTTCCAGATCAGCGGCAGTATTTGCAGCCATATCAGAAAAAGTCAATTCTAGGTTATCGCCATCGCAACCATAGAAGGATCCCGGCTGTCCCGGCCGATCAAATAAGGTCACAGTGGTTGCTTCTGGCGAGGTCAAAGTAACCTTTACATCACCAACATAAGAGTGTAAGATATTCAAATCAACCACTTGCACGTCGGAAACAAATCCCGGCAAGCTAATCTCAATGGCAGAGATGACATCTTCTGCATTGTCAGTGGCAATAGTCTGAGGTAAGTCCGAGGCGCCGATCGACGCACAGGAAATGGCACCGGTACTAAAGGAAGAGGCCGTTGACCATTCCCCGTCACCACAAATATTGGTGCCACTAACTCTCCAATAGTAGGTCGTTTCTGTATCCAGGCTAACCCCACTAAAGGTCGGTTGCCCCAAGCCGGTGCCTTCGGCAATGATATCAGTAAAGGTAGGATCAGTAGCCAACTGGAAAGAATAGGAGCTGGCATCTGTCGTTGGGCTCCAAGAAAAAGAAGGAGTCAGGAATAATCCGGTTTCGCCATCCGCAGGCATCGTAAGGCTTGGTGCTGTGGGCACGCCATCGTACACCGTCAATTGGAGGATGGTATTTGCACTCTCCGTACCATCCGTACCAATTAAATTGATATTCAGGTGGCCACCTCCTAAAGCGCTAGTATTGCTAATCGTCAAGGTAGTAGTTTCTCCCGGGGCAACCGGGTTTTCACCAAAAGTGGCATTCAATCCAGCAGGTAATCCGGTAAGGGTTAGATCAACCGGTGCACCAAAATTTTCACTCACCTCAATATTGAATACAGCGATATCCGGCGCACAGATCGATTGCACCGGATTGTTGGAAAGCACAAAGAAGTTACACAACATAAAGCTGCGGCCATCAATGGCTAGCACCCCGGTATCATCGGGATCTAGCCAGTCTTTCAAGCGACTTTGGGGCGTTCCACCTCCTTCCCAGGAAATGTGAAACCAGCCGTAGGAATCGTATTCATCATTGCCACAAGCGGCCAAACCACCATGTAGCTGACCAACCACTTGTTTCTCCCGGTTGAACAAAGGAGAGCCCGAAGAACCGCCTTCAGTTGTCCCAATGTCCCAATCGGGTACTGTAATATGGTCGTTATTGGAACCGGCGCCAAAGCTGCCAATTTCCGTTTCATCAAATTCAAAACTAATTCGTTTTTCATCGGTGCTGGGATGGTGAATGCCAATGACCGTATCGAGTGGCACGGTATCGACCGCTGACCAACCTGCGAAGAAAGCATCTGCGGTTTCAGAAACGGGGTCGTCCAATTCTACCAGGGTAAAATCTGACGGTGCATAAGATGATCGGAAGATCGCACCTGTGTTAAAGTCCGCCAAAGAGCCGTCACCAGGTCCCCCGCTAGCACCTGAATTGGGTTGGCGGCAGACACTATTTTCATAATTCCAATAGGCCACGAGTGATGAGGCATTACCGGCATTGATCCCACAGTGATTGGCCGTCATAAAATAAGGCGTACAATCTTGGCGGGCATTATTGACCAGAAATCCGGTGCAGAATGTACTACCATTCAGGCCAATGACCGCTACCGATTGAATGATATCTCGATAATGGTCAACAATTTCCCATCCATCAGCGGCACCACAGATTACATCCAGGTTGCAAGAGCCCGATGCAATTGCCATGGAAGAAAAACCGATAAAGTCGTGATTGATCGATTTGAGTTGCAATTGCAATTCATGGCGTTCTTCTGCTGGTATTTGCACTTCAATGACCAATTGCTCGCCGTCAAAGATCGGTGTCCAAAGCTCTTCATGTTCTTCGTTATCTGCGGGAGTAAAGGGGCCCATCACGCGCTTTTGATCAGGAGAATAGACGATTAGAGTGCCCCCGCGAGGCATGATATATTTGCTAAACCCCAAATTGAGCGAGTAGGCATTCCCTGAGAGGACGCGCAATCGCCAAACAGCATTTCCATTTGACAAAACCTCCCAATTTCCGTGAGTTTCCGGGCTAATTTCAACCTCAAAGGTTTCGGCAAAACGAGGCGCAATGCCTGGTCTTCGTCTTTCCAGCTCTGCTTGCAACAAAGCCTCATTATCCACAGAAGGCATCATGATTAATTCCACTTCACTGAGTGGTAGACGTGTAGGGGCAACGCGCTCGTCGATACTTTGCGAAAAGCTCAACTGTGCGATTAGCATCAGGATAGGTAGTATACGAGTTATTTTCATACTTGTGAATATGGTTGAATGGTAAAATCATAAGGGTATCCCAAAAGTATCACTTTAAGATTGATAACTCCAAGAATAATGGTTGGTGATTGCCTGCTCAGTGACAATTCCTCTACCTAAATGGAAAATCAACAAAACAAGGACAAATTGACAACTAGGTTTTATAACGATAGACTTTAAATCCCGCCAAGCGATATGTTGCTTGGCGGGATTTTTCATGCTACTCAAACTAGTTGCCGACCATAAACAGTGCATTGGCAAAAAGCAGCTTACCATTCTCCCAAAATCCACGAAACAGCGGATTATCAATTAAATAGACGACCTGCCCCCGGCCCTTATCTTCCACAGCAAAGACCACCGTATCCTTCAAATCTTTTAGCGCCTTTGCGCCCACAAATCCCGAGATCATCGGTTCGGCGCCAATCGTGCCCACATTCCAAGCGTCCTTTAAGGGTTGATAATGCAGCGTATTTGTCTTCAAGGAAAAATAATACGCCCCCAGACCAAAGGCCAATGGGTGGGTAATATCCAGGTTTACCTTAAATATGGCTCCCGGGTTTGATGATGAAATATACCGGCGTTCCTGGCCTGCATAATCATCCAAGCGGCTTTCCAATACTTCTTTTTCCGATTCCTTTTCGGCCGCTCTTTTATCCTCATCGCTGGCATATTGGGTCAAGGCAAAACCATCTTGATCAGTGAGGCTATTATTGGCTTCTCCGATGGCAATCAAACGTCCCCCACCAGTAATCCAAGCCTCCAACTTTTGACGCGTTCGTTCATTTAGGTTATAGTAGCCTTCCGGCAAAATCAGTACGTTAAAGTCACGCAAGTCAGTTCGTGCCAACCGCTCCACATCTAGAACATGCACAGGGTATTCTAACACTTGTTCAAAATAATGCCAAATCTGTCCAAATTCGTTGACACTTATAGACTTCCCAGATAACAGGGCTACTTTTGGTGCGGCAATCAATCTAACAGCATCAGAACCAAAATCACTTCCATCTTCTACAAATCCAGTCTTTGCCACAACCAATTTTTGCCCTTGTTTGTCGGCAATAGTTGCTACGCGTCGGTCAAAATCTTCTACCCTGCGATTGTCTGCCCGAGTGATAATGAGTGTTCCAGCGGAGTATCTTTTTCCATCAAGTGTAAATGGATTACCAGCATAACGGGCCTTGATACCCGATTGGATCAATGCGCTAAGAAACTTGGCATTTTCCATAGAAGCCCAGGGACAGAGGTAGGCATAGGCCGATACGTCTGCTTTCATCGGAAGCACCTGATCAAAGGCGTATCCTTGGCTAATTTCAATTTTCTGTTTGCTGGCGTAGGCTTCCAAGCCATAAGCATAGGGCAAAGACCAGGCCGTGATGTCATAAGTTAATGAATCGACAACTTCCACTACCGGATCAAATAATACCTGTGCCAGTACCGACATTGGCTGGAAAGCACTCACGACCAGATCACCGGCCTCTACCTTTATAGTTTTTTCCTGACCATCTTGATAGGCAAAAGCCTTCGTATTCAACACAGTTTTAGCCTGACCATATTGAATGTTATTCTTGTCCAGCAGTGCACAAAGTGCCCGCATACGATCGCGATTATTGCTTCCTTTGACGATATATGCTTTATACGTTCCGGTTGGATTGGTATTAGATTGAGCAAAGTACTGTTCAAAATTATCGACCAATTTACGCGCATTCTTTGAAGCAATTTCGATGGTGGAGAGAGACGTCGTTTTGTGGTGTAACACCCTGTCATACAATTTCAGTGTATCCTCATTCTCCATGATGATCGCCCGCCCCCCCCGACTATGGCCACCTTGTTCATAAGTCATGCCAATAGAACCATTGAAAGTCGGATAAGTATCTCCATAGCTCGGGTATAGCAAGTCAAATACTTCACGGGTAAAATACAGCCAACCTTCTTCATCAAAATACTTGGCGTGATTTTTACCAATTTCAACCTGAAAATCCGCCTGCCAATCGGTGATGTACTTGTGGTAAGGTTGGGCAGCCGGAGCAAAGTAATAAGGGTTGTGATAATACTGCTCATGCAAATCTGCATGAATGTGTGGCATCCATTGCTGGTATACCTTTATTCTATGTTGCGACTCCACCTGCGTTTGCCAAGCCCAATCCCGGTTCAGATCAAAGAGATAGTGATTGACACGCCCGCCCGGCCAGGGTTCATCGTGTTCGCGTACCTCAGGATTTGGATCTGGAATCTGATTGGCAATACCACGATACCAGTGAGTGTATCGAGAATATCCATCAGGATTTAAGGACGGATCAAGGATTACAATGGTATTCTTGAGCCATGATTGTATTTCGGCGCTTTTACTATTGGCCAATTCGTAAAGCACCATCATTGAACTTTCCGATCCAGCCGCTTCATTACCGTGTACGCTATAACTCAACCAAACGATTGCCCGATCGAGCTTTGAGTCTGGCTGTCCGGGTAACAAGCCCGTTTTACGTAAATTGTTTTCACGAATTTGCTCCAGGTTGGCCATATTTTCCGGACTGGAGATAATCGCCATGATCAATGGCCTCTTTTCATTGGTCGTTCCGTATTGGATCAATTTCACATTTGAATTATGATCTGCAACGTGTTGAAAATAGTCTACCAAAAGATGGTGGGGGGTAAACGTTTCTCCCCATTGATGGGGTAAAAATTCGTCCGGAGATTGTAGTTGGGCGGAAAGGCTATGAGCCAAAACGACCCACCCCAATAGCAAAGTCAGTCTTGTGAGCATATTAATCACAATTTCAGAAACAGGTGATAAAAATTGCTCCAATATTAAGGATTACGAATGGAATTAAAGTATTTCAAGAATGGAATTATCCAAGATGGGCCATTTTGAGTGGGCCTTGTGCTGTAAAATTTATTACTTTTATAATGATGATAAAACAACATCATTATATTTATAACGAAACCTCCTCCGACGCCGCTCCAATTCTTTGAATGCTGCAAGTTTTTCAAAAAAATGCAATCCCTTCACACCAAAAATGGTTTCCGAGGCATCTACAACTACAAAATAAGTTTTATAACTATAAATTACGTTATAAAACTATAAAAATAGTTGCTTTTCAAAAGAAACTAGTTTAGTTTTGTTGGAAACGACTCTTTTCAATCAAAAAAAATCAAGGAAATATGGCTAAACTCACCAAAGCGGAAGAGGAGATCATGCAGATAATCTGGCAATTGGGGCCTTGCACGGTCAGTGACATCCGCTCTTATATGGAAAAGGAGTTGGGGATTTCCAAACCGCCGCATAGTACCGTATCTACATTTGTTCGAAACCTGGAAGAAAAAGGAGTGCTCAATCACAAGGCTTACGGTCGCACCTATGAATATTTCCCATTAATCAGTAAGGAGGAATATACCGGTCAAACCCTACGCAAGATCGTCTCCGATTATTTTGATGGATCAACGAATAGGTTGGTTTCGTTTCTGGTAAAGGAAGAGGCTTTAAGTATAAAAGAGCTTTCCCAATTACTTGATAAGCTCGAAGAAGAATAGGTTCTGTTTCCTATTAAAATCACGCATTATGTTCCAATATTTACTCGAAGCCAGCCTTTGTTGGCTTGCCTTCTATCTGGCATATGCCCTGCTCTTAAGCAGAGAGACCTTTTTTCAGCTTAACCGTTGGTATCTGGTTGGCACCTTAATATTAGGGGGCATTATTCCTTTGATCGAATTACCTTCATTTTTATCAATAAACCAGCCCGCGCCCGTTATAGAACAATGGCTTCCGGGACTCGTTGTGGAGGAGGGAGGTACCTTCCTAAAAGAGCAGCCCGCATTTGAATTCAACGAGCTCAACATCCTTGGCTATATCTATTGGCTGGGGGTAATGGCCGCTAGTTTGCGTTTTTTGTTCGGGTTGTGGCAACTATTTGCTCTATTTCAAAAGAGTGAAAAAATCCATTTCAATACCTACACCCTGGTCTTGACCAATCGGCAGCACCTTCCTTTTTCCTTTTTTAACTATCTCTTTAAAAGCAGGTTACACCAAGCCAAAACAGAAGATCAGTCCCAAATCACCAAACATGAACTGGCGCACATTCGTGGTAGACACACCTTTGATGTATTATTGATGGAACTGGTAGGCATCATTATGTGGTGCAGCCCTCCTATTTACATGTATCGCCGCTCTTTGAGGGTTGTACACGAATACATTGCCGATGCAGCAGTGCTGCGCACTTCCAATCGAAAACATTATGGCCAAATGTTGATACGCCAATCTCAGTCCGGACTGCAGATTGCACTTGTTAATCACCTTATTCATTCACAACTAAAAAAAAGAATTTTTATGATGACGAAAGATAAATCTAGAAATACTGCGCGATATAAATACCTACTGCTTGCGCCTTTGTTATGTTTGATGCTGGTTGCCTTTGCCCGACAAAATGTTTCCGCCGACTATGTGACCTCCACAGCTTCGGATGAGGCTACTTTACCAATTGCTAGTACGACCAAAGGCGATGTTGATGAAATGCCACGTTTTCCTGGTTGTGAGCAAGAACAAAACGTGGAGATGCGGAAAAATTGTTCCATGAAGCGCATGTTCCAATTCATTTTTGAAAATTTAAAATATCCCCAAACAGCCAAGGACGCTAATATCGAGGGTACTGTTGTAGTACAATTTTATGTGGATACAGATGGAAGCATCATCGAACCGACCATTGTCAAAGGGCTGGGCAGTGGATGCGATGAAGAGGTCTTGAGAATGATGAAGGAAATGCCTACATGGATTCCTGGTATCAAGGATGGAAAAGCAGTGAAGGTAGAAATGAACCTGCCAATTCAGTTTAAGCTTAGCGATAAGGAAACGACAAAGACCAAAAAAGACGGAAAGGTTTTTAAGGTAGCAGAAGAGATGCCTATTTTCCACGGATGTGATGAGAGAACTGATAGCCCGGGCCTAAAAAAGAAGTGTTCTGATACCAACCTCCTGCAATTTATTTTCGCCAACATCAAATATCCCAAAGAGGCAGAGGCAGCAGGTGCAGAGGGAATGGTTGTTGTGAGTTTTATCATTGATAAATCGGGTAAGGTTGTTGAGCCAGAAATCGTACGCAGTGTACACCCGCTCATTGACAAGGAGGTTCTCAGGGTCATTCGCTTAATGCCAGAGTGGACTCCAGGTAAACAAGAAGGCAAAGCGGTATCGGTTGAATATAAACTACCGATCCGGTTTAAATTTGATGACAAGAAAGACCAACAAGCTGAGCCCAATGCCAACCCGGCACCAAAGCCCACTTATGCAGCTCTGGAACTCACAAACTTTTCAGCTAGCCCAAATCCGACAGATGGCGCTTTTTTGCTGCGTTTTTCAGCCGATCCAAAGCCGGTTACCATCAGAATCACCAATGAATCTGGAAAAGAATTGTACAAGTTACACAGACCTGATTTTGATGGGACCTTCAGTGAGCAAATTGATTTGAATACTGCTACCAAAGGAACGTTAATTGTTACGGTTCAACAAGGAGAAAAATATTACTCCTCCAAAGTAATCATGCAATAACCATCATCTAAATATTGATCCAAGGGCATCCGGGACAGTCAATCTATCTCGGATGCCCTACCCTATTCGCCGGCAGCACTTACAGCCTCGCTTTCTTGTTGTTTATTGATTTTTTCTACCTCCATATCAATAAAATAGAGACTTTGTGGGGTGTCTCCGATCAATTTTATCTTATCTAAAATGGTCCGCATCAGAGCTTCCTCCTCGCGCTGTTCTTCAACATACCACTGCAAGAAATTATGAGTAGAGTGGTCTTTCTCCTCAGAGCTCAATGCAACCAGTTCATTGATCGCCTTGGTGACCTTTTGTTCATGGGCATAAACGGCTTCAAAAACCTTACCTACTGTTTCAAATTCGTGGGGAGGTTTCTTTACTTCTGGCGCCAAAGCATGTCCATCCACCTCACTGATATAGTAAAATATCCGCAACATGTGCTGCCGTTCTTCATCTGATTGTCGGTGCATAAATTTGGCACAGCCTTCCAGGCCTTCCCGATCACACCAGGAAGCCATAGAAAGATATAAATAGGAAGCGTAAGCTTCGAGGGCTATTTGTTCATTGAGGGCCCTTTCCATTGATTTTGAGATCATTTCGTGGACTTTTAATTATAAAAATGATAGCGGTACCTACATCAAAAAGACAAAAGCAAACATACACACCGCAATGATCAATCCGTACATAAACACGCCATAACAAATGCGTAAGTACTTGTATTTTTTAGCTAGAACCACACCCAAATAATAAATATCCCTGGTCATAGAACTATAAAGAAAATCACTGTCCTTAATCATTTCCATCATGCCCCAGTGGAAATCATCAAGGCTCATGTTGTAAAAATTACCAAAGAACAGCAAGTTAGAGCGCCGATTTTCGATGTCATCTCTAGTGAATTTACCTTCGGTCACCTTTGGTTGTGTAGATAAAATGGCAAAAACCAACGCAATCAGACAAACCGCCAAAAGGACAATTGTCGGAAAAATCAACTTCGTATTGGTTTCAAACCTCGGCACCAAATTAGCTACCACAATGGAAATAATAATGGCATTGATGCTCAACATGATGTTGGCCTTGTTGTCAGCGATCGAGCTTAAATTGACATGAGTTCGATAGGTGGTGCGATACATCGTTTCAACACCTCGACCAAGGTTAAGTTGTTTCAATTCCATATCTTTAGAAGCCTTAACTTTCTTTTTTTTCTTCTTTTTTTTAACGGCCACCGGCAAATCACCATTAACTTCCGCCAAACCAGGATTGAGTCGTAATTTATGTTTATACAATTGACGGATATGCTTCTCTTTTTGTTTGCCAAATAAACGACGTCCAGCACCTGTATGATAATGGTGCCGGATCATAAAGCCCATCTCAAAATCCACCCATTCTGGCTCCGACATGATCACACCTCTGGTCAGCAACATCTCCTGTCGCAGTCTACCGCATCGATCCCAATACTGATCCATACCAAGATGGCTTAAATCTGCATCACATAATATTTCTTCTACTAAATTACGCGGGCTTTGAGGAATTCGAGTAGCCATAATACAACCTTCGATCAGCTTCACATACTCCTCTGGATAGTCATATTTTTTTAAAAATTCTCTTGCTTTTTGGCATCCCCTGATCTCATGTCCTTCCTGTTGTCCGTCATAATACCCCACATCGTGAAACCAGGCTGCAATTTGCAAGGCCTCCACCTCTTCTGTTTTTAAGTTTTCGTATTCTCTAGCAATGGTAAGTGCTGCTTGTACTACAGACTGGGTATGTTGTAAGTCATGATACACATAATCGGCAGGAATAATTTCCTCAAATATTTTTTCAATATGTTTCTCCAGCTCTTCGAGCATCACCTGATTAGCCATACATTCTACTTAGAATTGTGTAAATACGCCCGATCGCTACTGGATCAGGTATTATTCTTCCGCCATCAAAGTAACTAAATTTAAAGAAAAGCTGGAAATGAGCGGCTTACTTTTACGATTTAGATGAGGCAACATCAAAGATTCACAGATTTGGGATCACTACAAGTTTAATTTCTTTTCATGTTTATTGATGATCTGTTGCACTTTATCTTCGGTAATCCCAGTAATTTTCGCGATGACATCAAGTTCAAATCCTTCTTTGTGGGCATTAATCACAACTTCTTGCTTACCCTCCAGCTTGCCCTCTTGTTTACCTTCCTGCTTCCCTCTTTTCAGGCCCTCTTCTAAGCCTTGCTCCTGGCCTGTTCTTTAAAAATAAAGAAGATTGTCTTAGTGCTTGTTTGGAGGTAATCCCTGAAGTATATTCGGGCAAGCTATT
>CAXHCA010000132.1:0-19984 GCA_964015035.1 uncultured Saprospiraceae bacterium | reverse complement strand
GTACAGCCTTGATTTTTGCATCTTTGTATCAAGACAAAGATGCCGCCGGAGGCATCTTCTATTAAAAATAAAGAAGATTGTCTTATCCTTACACAAGGGGACTAATCCCAACTGCACCCGTACGAAGGTGTTTTTAGGGAGGGCAGAGCAGTAGTTTGACCTTCAAAACCCTAATCCTCAGATCTACTTCTCCTCCACCGCTGCCCCTCCGCTATCTCCACGTCCCAAAATTCTCCTAACCATAACCCTGGTCCCCCAGAAAACCACTACATTGGCAAAAATTGCCAATTTGATGCAAGACCACACTGCCAATACCACCAAGATCGAAGACTTCTGGAAATGGTTTGTCCATGCCGAAGCGGGCATTCGCGCCTACTTTTCTGAAGAAGAAGGGCCAGATGTCGACAAGAACTTTCTAATCGAACAGGTCAACAATAAGGTCCTGGACTTTGGTCTTTTTGCCTGGGAAATCGGACCGGGAAGGGATCGGGATTTCCATTTTATCATCTCACCAAACGGCAGTGCGCAACTCCTGGAATTGAGCAAGACCATCATGCGCTCCGCACCAGAGCTACCCCAGTGGGAATTTCATTCTGCCAGACCGGCCCGGCCGGAGCGATTGCAATTCAGTCTCTACGATGACTATATGATTGAGCGCTCCGTGGATGCCACAGATTGGCGCTGTGCGTTATTAAAAAAACTGGATGGTACCGTACAGGTATTGGTGGAAGCGAGCACCATCAGGGATTTGGATAGCGAGACCCAACAAACCGCCGCAGAAATGCTGGTCACTAACTTACTGGGAGAAGAGTTGAAGATCAACCGCGTCCATAAAATTGATGTGGTGAATGAGTTGGAGGAAGTGCAGAAGGCAGTGAGTTTTCCCGTGGGAGAATTGAATGGGAGGGTGATAAAGAAGGGATGGACACAGCGTTAGCGGTTAGCTTGAGAGGCGCGAAGTGGGTTATGGGGTTTATGAGGGCTCATCTTGCGGAAGTAATCGGATTAAAAATCCTTCTGGCATATTGCGTCAAAGTTGCCGATTTTGACGATCAGGAGTCATCCGTTTTTTTCAGGGGCTTAATCCTGAAAAAGTTCTGATTTACATTTCCGGCCGATGTGGGCAAGGGTTTTCCTGACCTTTGTATCATCAAATCATCTAATAAATGTATTATGAAAAAGATATTGTTGGCCGGAGCTACCGGTTATCTGGGGCAATACCTGGCCAAAGAGCTATTGAGTCGGGATTATGAAACGGTGCTCCTCGCCCGGAATGCTAAAAAACTGGATGTCGAATGGGCCAGAGGGAGCCAGGTGCTTCAGGCGGAAATTACTCAGCCGAAGACGTTGACGGGCATTGCGGATGGGGTTGATACGATCATTACCACCGTCGGCATTACCCGGCAGAAAGATGGCCTGACGTATATGGATGTGGATTATCAGGGCAACCGCAATCTGTTGGATGAGGCCCTGCGGGCCGGGGTAAAGCACTTTATCTATATTTCGGCCATCAATGGGGATAAAATGCGGCACCTCAAGATTTTTTCAGCCAAGGAGCGGTTTGTTGATGAGTTGAAAGCTTCGGGCATCGCTTATACCATCGTTCGGCCGAATGGCTTCTTCTCGGATATGGGTGACTTTTTAGAGATGGCGAAAGGTGGACGGGTATTCCTTTTTGGTGATGGAGAATACCGACTCAACCCCATCCACGGAGCGGATCTGGCAAAGGTGGTGGTAGATGCGGTGGCAACAAGACCAAAGGAACTCATTGTGGGAGGACCCGATGTGCTTTCGCAAAATGAACTGGCAGCTCTGGCGCTTCACGCATGGAGTAAAAAGCGGAAGATCACCCACTTGCCGGACTGGATCAGGCGGCTAACCATTGGATTGATGCGTACCTTTACGTCTTCCAAAACTTACGGACCATTCGAATTTTTCCTAACCGCAATGGCCATGGAAAATGTAGCGCCGACCTATGGCAATCATCATCTGGCAGATCACTTTAAAAAAGAGGTCAACAGACAATCAAATTAGTACCTCTAAAACAAAACCGGGAAATGCTATGCTGCATTCCCCGGACCTTCAAAATTAGTATTTCAATTGGTTTTTATTTTCCGACCGCCTGACCCTCCAATTCGAGGTTGAGGTCATTGATCGGGATCAATTCTGATAGCTCGTAAATATCCTTATAACCATATCCGTACAAATTGATAAACGTAGGGATATTGAGGGCCAGCGGGAGCGACTTCATGGCAAAATATTTTGGGTCAAGCTGAATGTTATTATTGCAATAAATCAGAATCGTAGTTTCTTTTGACGGAATGACTTCGGCCAGTTTTTCGGCGGTAAAATCTGAGAAATTCAAGTGTACCGCTCCTTTGATATGCTTTTGGTCGTACATTTCCTTAGAACGGGTATCCAGGATGATCACCCCGGGTTCCTCAGCCATTGCTCTGAACTGCTTAAAGCTGATCCTCCGGTTTTGACGGTATTCTTGTACCTCCTGAGTCATACCGAGAAAGCCCGCGTAATCTACCTGTGCGGGTTGGTATTGTTTCGCTGCATCAGCGGAGGACGTGGTGGCCTCACCGCCCATTTTGAAGCCCTTTTCTGCGGCTTTTTTGCGTAGAGGTTCGAGGATAGAAGCGCCCAGGTTGTTGGCATCATCATCCGTTTGCGTTTGTTGGATGTACGTGCTTCTTTTTACTTTGAGGTTGGCAATTTCTTGCTGGATGGAATCACGTGTCCTGGACTGGGATTCGATGAGTTGAATGCGCGTCTTTTCATCCTTTCCGCGGAAGGCTTCGGGCAGTTCTTCGTCTTTTATTTGGGTCACGGCTTTTTGGTCTTTGCGATAAGCATCTACCAAATCCCAGTTGGTATTGGTGTACTTTTTGGAGCTTTTGAACAGGGCGCGATTTACCGTATTGCCTTGTCCATAAGTATCGGCATTTTTATCCTGAGCGATCTGGTTTTGCTGGTAGGTTTGTCCTTGTTTTCCGTAAGGAATATACGTTTTATTCAACTGCTGGTTCAATTGTAAAATCTTTTGGTCATAAGGCGTCTCCGTATAAACGGTAGCTTGATTGTGATCAATGCTGGAATACGTGCCTTTACCGATCATGGCGCCTTCCTGCCACTTCAAATTGATGCCAGTATTGTGCGCACCACAGAAGATCGTATTGATGGTGATGTCCCGCTCGGCGGCATTGGCACAGCTTTGCGCAAATGCAATGGGCCCCTGGTTAAACCCTTCATTCCCGGCAATGTAAACCAGGCGCAAGTCTTCCTGATGGTTGCCCCAATCAAGATCAGAGAGGGCCCGCTGTATGACGGCACCACAGTATTCTTCTCCTCCGTTGGTGGTCAATTCAAATAGTTTTTTGGAGACCAAATCCATATCAGTGGTAAAGGGTAAGACCTGGCGCACAAATTGCTCGCGGTGGTTCAGTCTGTCGTTGCCATATTCGTACAAACTGATCAATAAAGCCGGAGAAATTTCTCCTTTTTGGGCGGTGGCCAATTGTGCCAGAATTTCCCACAATCGCGACTTGGCCTGCTCAATCAGACCATCCATCGAATTGCTGGTGTCTAATAATAAGGCCACGCGAATGGCGGCTCCGTCAACCGCAATGGGAGTAGGCGTAACCACTACATTTTGATAGGAATTCCAGGCTTTAAAAGCCTGAAAGGCGCGATACTGGAAGGCGGCCACGATGATGACCAATAAACTTAGAAGAGAGCCTTTTAGTACAGATTTTAGATTCTTCATGTTCTTTTTTTTTCTGCAAATTCCTGCAAAAAAACAGCAAATAAAACCACCTCTTGGTCAACTGACCAGTTGACTACGGGAACGAGCCGAATGACTTGGTAAAGGTGTTGATTGGGGTGTTTTTGTGAAAAAGGGATGTGCGGGAAGAGTTGTATATTTGGAGACGGGATGGGGTTTATGAGGAGAGGGTTTAAAAGGTTTAGGAAGGTTTATGATGATATAGAATGTTTCGTCTTGTAGTGACGTATTATCGGTAGATATTATTGGGCATGAAAAAAATATGGATCGTTATTTTGTTGTTGTCTTTTGGGGTGGTGCTGGCTTTGCCGGGGCAGAGCAAGTTGCGTTCTAAAGACAATGGTGCGCAGAAGCTGGAGGAGGCGCGGCAGATGAGCAGAAAACGACCGGAAAAGGCGATTGTTCTGGTCGAAGAAGTGGTGCGGGAAACCAAGGAAACCGGGAACCGAAAATTGGAGGCGCAGGCGTTTTTGTTATTGGGAGAAATTTATGAAAATATTGATCAATATAAATTGGCCCTGCAGCGGTATTTCCAAAGTGGCAATCTGGCCAAGGCGCTTGGTAATCAGTCCTTGTTGGCTCAAGCCAATTACCGCATGGGCCGCGTCCGTACGCGATTGGGGGAATATGCGGCGGCACAGGATAATTTTACCATCTGCATCAATGCTTCCCCCGATTCTGATCTGGTGACGCGCTGTCAGGAGGGATTGGCAGATCTGGCTTTCGCCAAAAAGGACTACGTGCAAAGTGAGCAGTTGTATGATCAAGTACGACAAGACAAAAACATCTTGATGGATAGTGTATCTATCGCTAGGATTGAGGCCAAGAAATCACAAAATTATACCAACCAAAAGCAATACGACAAGGCCGAAGAATCTCTGCTCAACTCCCTAAACAGCCTTCCCAAACGCAGTATTGAACCCGAAGAATTTGAACCGATTCAACAGGCCAATCAACTGCTGATTGAAGAGGATTCTGCCACACAAGGGCCGATTGCGTCCCGCCTGAATTCCTACCACGGCACAGAAAATTTGGCATTGCCGGAAGAGGCCTTGGTACAGGAACAGCTGCAATTGGCCGATGCCAGTGTACGAGAAAATGATTTTGTAAAGGCAGAGGGCCGCGTCAAGGAAGCAGAGGCTTTGATCTCTCCAAAAGTGAGCCCGGAATCCAGGGCCAAGGTCTTTAAATTGTCGTCGGAAATCGCGTTAAAAAAAGGAGCCTATGAAGCGGCAGTGAATGATTACCGAAAGTACGTAGAAGCCAATGAAGAGGTGCTGCTGCGAAAGCAGGAAGAGTTGGATCAACAGATTGCGGTTTTGGAAAATCAGAATCGCATTGACTTGTTCATTAAAGACTATGCGCTGGAAGAAAAAGACCGGGTTTTGCTGGAAAGCCAGATTCGAAACCAGTGGATCGTTATCGGGTTGTTGTCGTTGCTCCTACTGGCGGCATTGGGTGGATTTTATTTCATTATGAAAAATGTGCAAGCGCGCCGCCGGGCCAACCAAATGTTGCTGCTGAAATCTTTGCGCACACAAATGAATCCCCACTTCATTTTTAATGCCTTGAATAGTGTTAACCATTATATTGCCCAAAGTGACGAGCGGGCGGCCAATCAATTTTTATCGGACTTTTCCCGTTTAATGCGCATGGTGCTGGATCACTCCAATCGGGATTTTATTGCCTTTGAGGAGGAGATGCACCTGCTGGATTTATACCTGAAATTGGAACACCTGCGCTTCCGCGATAAATTTGAATACGAAATGCAGCGCGATCCAAATCTCGCAGAAATGGCCCCGGAAATTCCGCCTATGCTCATTCAGCCCTTTGTGGAAAATGCTATTTGGCATGGCTTGCGCTACAAGGAGAAAATGGGTTTTTTGAAAATAAAAATCACCCAGGAAGCCCATTTTATTCGCATTCTGATTGAAGATAACGGCATAGGCCGGGATCGTTCCAAGGCCTTGAAAACAAAGAACCAAAAGCAATACAAAAGTACCGGTTTACACAATGTCTCCCGGCGCATTGAATTGATCAATCAGGTGTACCAAAAGAACTATCAGTTGAGCATTAGCGACTTGGATTCGCAGGCATCGGATGTCGGTACGAGCGTAGAGTTGCTGGTCCCTACACAAGATTGAAAATACTGAATTATGACCAAACTCCGCACCATCATTGTCGACGATGAAGCCGATAGCCGCAATACCTTGCGCAGCTATACGGGCAAGTACTGCCCCGATATTCAGGTAGTCACCGAATGTGCGAATATCATTGAAGCCAAGACGGCTATTCTGGAATACAATCCCGATTTGGTTTTTTTGGATATTGAAATGCCTTTTGGCAATGCTTTCGATTTGCTGGAGCAACTGGATGAGATCGATTTTGAACTGATCTTTGTGACGGCTTTTAGCCAATACGCCATGCAGGCACTGAATATGAGCGCAGTGCACTATCTACTGAAACCGGTATCCATCGAGGAGTTGATTCAGGCAGTAGAAAAGGTCAAGGAACGCCGAAGCCGCCAGCGGGAGGTCAATCACGCTAAGATCTTATTGGAAAACATTTCCGGCATTCAATCTCAACACCAAAAGGTGGTCTTACCACTCATGGATGGTTTTGAAGTGGTAAAAATGGGCGAAATCATGTACTGCGAAGCCCAGGATAATTTTACCTGTTTCTACCTCAAAGATGGTAAAAAGGCACTCATTTGCCGAAAGCTCAAATACTACGAGGCCATGCTCTCCGACTACGGCTTTTGCCGCATCCACCGGTCTACCATGATCAACCTGGATTACGTCAAGCGCTACATCAAAGGGAAAGGAGGCAGTGTTATTTTGGAAAATGGCACCGAGCTGCAGGTGGCTAATGCACGGAAAGGGGATTTTTTGGAACGATTTGGGTGAAAAGAGAAAGAGAGAATGGGGCAGGTTTATGAAGTTTATTTGGTGTAGACGGTTGAGGGCAGCCCCAACGACCGATATTTATGGTTCTTTAACAAATTTAGAAACATTGGGAGATTGGGAAATAGGTGATTCATTGCATATCTTTAGGTTTTGTAGCAAAAAGAACGATATGCACCAAAAACCCAATCAGGAACAATCCGACACCACCGCAAAAACCTTAAAGCGGGAAATCCTCTGGTTTTCTAAAGTTCTCGAAACGCGTATGCGCCTGTATCTTCGGCAGGAAAATGAGGTAAAAAGTATTTACGACATCAAGCCCCCCAACCTGGAGGAGGATGAGACCTTATACGGGCAAATGCTCCGACACTATGGTTTTGGAGTTCAGGAACGCTTGGTTTTGCTGTTGGCCATGATGCCTCATCTCAAACCTGAAGTACTGGATATCTTTTTCAGCAAAAACCAGCTCTACGACCGGCCTTTTACGGAATTTGGCGGGGTTATTGGGCAGGCTCATCGCGGGTTTATTCCCACAGGAGAAACGGTACTCTTTTTACTGACCGGAGGAAACTTGACAGAGCGGCTACAGGCTCTGCCATTGCTCTCGGGCGAACATCCGCTGCAAAGTCATTTTATCCTGGAATGGGGCGAAGGACATCCCGGTGAGCCGCACCTGAGCCGCACCGTCAGTATCAGCGAAGAATATTTGACCTATTTTCTGGGAGAAGAGTTTTACCAACCGGCCTTTAGCGCACAGTTTCCGGCAAGGCTGATGACGACTTCGTTGAAATGGGAAGATTTGGTGCTGGAAAAATATGTTTTGGATGAATTACACCTGATTCGAATCTGGCTGGATCGCGAGGAGGAATTGGTGGCTCATCAGCGCATTCAGCCGGGTTACAGTGCTTTGTTTTATGGGGCTTCCGGTACCGGTAAAACCTTGGCGGTAACGCTTATAGGAGAGGAAGCCGGCAAGGAAGTTTATCGCGTCAATTTGGCCCAGGTGATTAGTAAATACATTGGGGAGACTGAAAAAAATCTGAAGCGCCTTTTCGACCGCGCAGCGCAGAATGATTGGATTCTCTTCTTTGATGAAGCCGACGCACTTTTTGGTAAACGGACGGATATCAAGGATATTCATGATCGCTATGCCAATCAGGAAGTGTCTTATTTTTTTGATTGCATGCACGATTTTAGAGGGCTTTGTATTGTTGCTTTTCATAGTAAAAATAACGTCCCGGAAGAGTTGGTGCGCCATTTCCAACTGGTGGTTCATTTTCCCGTCCCCAATGCCGAACAGCGGTTGTTGTTGTGGAAAAAAGCTTTTGATGGACAAGTCAAATTAGCCAATTCTGTCGATTTGGAACGGGTTGCACAGGATTATGAGCTAAACGGTGCACAAATCAATGAAGTACTTCGATATTGCCTGCTCAGTGCTGCCCAAAGGGAAGAAAATATGGTGACCCTCGCTGATGTGTTTACCGGAGTCCGAGCAGTCTTGAAACGTAATGGAAAATTTGCGTAAAGCATGATCAGACCAAAACATTCAATTGTTTTATAGGATTGGCTGCCCTCTTAGTGCTTGTTTGGAGGTCAACCTTTTGGCTCCAAACATGCTCTTATCTAATTGCTGCCCACAGAACCTCCACCGGATGCAAAGCATCTCGCCCGGTGCCATCCTTCACCTGATGACGGCAGCTGGTACCCGGCGCGGCAATAATGGTTTGAGCATCTGCTTTGCGTACGGCGGGAAACAATACCAATTCTCCAACTTGCATACTGACCTCGTAGTGTTCAGCTTCATATCCAAAAGACCCGGCCATGCCGCAGCAGCCGCTGGGAATGACTTCCACCTGATAATTTTGCGGCAAGCTGAGCAAAAAGGCAGATGCGGCCACACTGGCCAAGGCTTTTTGATGACAATGTCCGTGCAATAAAACAGTACGGGTTTCAGTGGTAAACTGCCTGGAAGAAATATTGCCCTTTTCGGCTTCGCTGCTGAGAAACTCGTCAATAAGGAAGACGTTTTGTGCCAGTTCTTTTGCCTGTTCCTGTGCCGCTCCGCGTACGAGTTTGGGATACTCATCTCTAAAACTCAAAATGGCGGATGGCTCGATGCCAATCAGCGGCGATTCAGGGGTGATCAGCGAATGAAAAGTGGCCACATTTTGAGCAGCAAGCTTTTGGGCATCATCCAATAATCCCTTGGAAAGATGTGCACGACCACTCTCCGCGTGTTTGGGCATGTGTACTGTATATCCCAAGTGAGTCAACAGTTTAATGGCTTTGATGCCAATTTCGGCGTCGTTGAAGTTGGTAAACTCATCACAAAATAGATAAACGGTGCCCTTAGCAGGACCATTTGGCGTAAGCCTGGATCGATTTTTATTGAACCACTGCCGCAAACTTACAGGTGCCAAAGGAGGTAAAGAACGCTCCGGCGCAATAGCTAAAACTTTCTTTAACAGGCCTCCTGTTATTCCATTGGACAAAAAGAAATTGGTTAGTCGGGGCAGCATCGCTCCGAGACTGTTGATGCGGGCAATATTGGCAAAAGCCCTTGCACGTAGCGGAACGCCATTGGTTTGATAATATTGATGCAGAAATTCCGCTTTGAGCGTTGACATATCTACATTGGAGGGACATTCCGCAGTACACCCTTTACAGGAAAGGCAAAGATCCATGGCTTCATAGACCTCCGGGTGGTCAAAGGGGTTGGCCTTGGTGTTCATAGTCAGAAATTCGCGTAAAGCGTTGGCCCGACCGCGGGTCGTATCTTTTTCGTTGCGGGTTGCTTGATAACTTGGACACATCACTCCTCCCGTCGTGGCCAGTTTACGGCAATCTCCGGAACCATTACATTTCTCTGCGGCCCGCAGGATGCCTTCAGTAGCCGAAAAGTCAAAAACGGTATCAAACTCGGGAGTTTCCTGTTCCGGTTGATAGCGGAGTGTACTATTCATGGGTGGCGCATCCACAATTTTGTTGGGATTAAAAAGGCCCTTGGGGTCCCAGACCTGCTTTAATTCCCGCAGTAGCTGATAATTTTCTTCTCCGATCATCAAGGGGATAAACTCGGCCCGCACACGCCCGTCACCGTGTTCACCGCTCAAGGAGCCCCGGTACTTTTTGACCAATTTAGCCGTCGATTCGGTAATGTCGTGAAACAATTGCCGGTCCTTTTCTTTTTTCAAATCCAGAATGGGGCGCAGGTGAATTTCACCGGCTCCGGCATGGGCATAATAAACGGCTCTCTGGCCATAACCGGCCATCATCTCCGAAAATTCGTCAATATAATCGGGGAGGTCCTGAATATCCACAGCCGTGTCTTCAATGCAGGCAACTGCTTTGGGGTCACCGGGCAAATTGGCCAAAACACCAAGACCTGCTTTGCGCAAATCCCAGACCTGATTGATGGCTTTGCCAAAGACTTTTGGATAAGCATAGGCCAGGCCGGATTGTTGGATGTCGGCAATAAAACGCTCGGCTTTTTCGATGACTTCCTCCTTGGATTTTCCCCGAAATTCGACCATCAACACCCCTTCCGGATCACCTTCTATAAAGAATCGATTCTTTTGCTGTTCGATGTTTTGTTTGGTCAAATCCAGGATAATTTTGTCCATCAATTCACAAGCAGTGGGTTGATGTTGCATGGCAATGAGAACGGCCTTCATGGATGCCCGAATGCTGTCAAAATGAGGACAAACGACTACTGCCCCTGAATCGGGTAGCGGATCGACGTGTAGCTTGATTTCAGTGGTGAAGGCCAGGGTACCCTCCGATCCGGCCAAGAGGCGGCACATATTAAAATTTGGCTTACCGGGCGTAAAAACATTGGTTTCCAACAACTCATCGATAGCATAGCCCGTATTGCGCCGGTGGATACTGGGCTTGGGAAAGTTGTCCCGAATAGTTTGTTGCCTTTCGGGGTCACTTAGCACCTCTTGCAGATATTGATACACTTGATTTTCGAGAGTGTCTCCAGTGCATTTTTTGGCGAAAGCTTCCTGATCCAATGATTGAAATACGGCTTCCGATCCATCACTCAAAATGGTGTGCAATTCGAGTACGTGGTCGCGGGTGGAGCCGTACACAATTGAGGTGGTTCCACAGGAGTTATTCCCCACCATTCCACCAATCATACAACGATTGGCCGTTGACGTATTGGGGCCAAAAAAGAGGCCATGTGGGGCCAGAAAAGCGTTCAATTCATCCCGAATTACACCGGGTTGTACGCGTACCCATTGCTCCTCTACATTCACTTCCAAAATGCGGTTCATGTATTTGGAAACATCCACGACAATGCCGCTGCCGACTACCTGACCGGCCAGGGAGGTCCCCGCTGCACGGGGGATGATGGAAAGCCCCTGTTCATTGGCAAAATCAATGACCTTTCGGATGTCGGCTACGGTTTTTGGCAATACAACAGCTGCCGGCAATTCGCGATATACGGAGGCATCCGTGGCGTATAATACCCGCAATAAATGGTCGTAGTGACATTCTCCTTCCAGGCTAGCGGCCAGTTGTTGAAAATGGTGATTTGTCGTCATGGATCAAATGCTAATGGTTCCAGTGCAAGGTGCAAATTTACAAGGATTATATTTTTGATCCCATTCTTTGTAGAAATACCTCCCGGTACTTTGGTCCAATCGTGATTTCTCGGCCCTGAATCGAAACGACATTTTTGTCGTAAAAATGAAGCCGTTTAGTATTGACAATAAAGGATTTGTGGATCTGTGTAAAATGAGCAGAGAGTGTTTCTATGGCCTCTTGTACCGACTGCCGGGCGTAAATGCGCTGGCCTTTATGATGGTAAATCATGTAATTGCCATCCTTTTCCAGATAGTCAATTTCCATTAATTGAACCTGATAAATCCTTGACCCACTCTTGATATTGAGGATTTCGGGAAGGGCTTTGGTTGAGCCTGGAGACGGCGTAGAAGGCTGCGTAAGCACTTTGCTGACGGCCTTGGCAAAACGATCAAAAGTAATGGGTTTTAACAGATAATCCACGGCATTTACCTCATAACTTTCCACGGCGTGTTCGGAATAGGCAGTAGTGAAAATGATCTTGGTATCGGGATGAATCATCTTGGATAAGGACAAGCCACTGATGTGTGGGATATTAATGTCGAGAAAAACCAAATCTACCGGCTGGGTATTCAGATAGGTCAATGCTTTTAAGCCATTGCGAAAGGTTTCTACCAGTTCCAATTCTGCAAAGTGCTGCACATAGCTCTTAAGCAATTCAATCGCTTTGGGTTCGTCTTCTACAATGATGGTTTTCATGTCGTTGTCAATTCAAGGGTGACCAAAAAATGCGGGTGGCGCTCTATTTTTAGTTGGTGTTGATTGGGGTAGATGATATTCAGCCGTTGTTGGGTGGCCATCAACCCCGTGCCTCCCTGATTGGAAACCGGGTAATTAGGGTGGAGAGAGTTTTTGATGGTAAAAATAATACTTCCCGGCTTGGTGAGGTCGAAATTCAGGTGTACAAAAGATTGTTCTTCGGCCTGCACGCCGTGTTTGAAGGCATTCTCTACAAAGGAAATGAAAATACCGGGCTCCACTTTTTGATGGTGCATCGGCCCCTTTACCGCCAACTGAAAATCGACCTCGTCCTGTTCGTAGCGCATCAATTGCAGGTCGGCATAATCGCGGATAAATTGCAGGTCTTTTTCCAAAAGGACTTTTTCATCACCAGTTTCATACACCACATACCGCAGCAAACCCGACAACCGAGCAATCGTACGAGCCATTTTGGGGTTGTTTTCCTGGTCGACCATGGCCAACAAGTTATTTAATACATTAAACAAAAAATGCGGTTGTAATTGGGCGCGCAGCAGGTTGAGTTCTGCCTGTTTTTTCTCCAAGGCCAATCGCTGTCGCTGGGCTTCGGTGGTCCACCACACCTTGCCGATTCCATAGCCGGACGCGACCGCAAAATAGAATAGCAGAATGCCCAATGTCAATGGGATCGGGATAAGGACTTTGAGCCAAGGGATCACTAGCTTAGGGAGGCCGATGCAGAAAAGGAAAGCCATAAAAAAGAAGGCAGCAGAGAGTAGAGCCAACTTCGAAATATTAATGCCTTGCTTTAACCGTTGGACAAGGGCTATTTGGCAGTAGAAGAGCGTTGCTGCTACCCCGACAATATAAAATAGCAGGTAAATGAGATCTTGGTTCCGGACGGTCTTGATGTTTTCAAAGCCGTCGCTTTCTATGATCACCTCCTGGGTTTCGATAGAGAAAATCGATACGATAAACCAAGCCGTTGTGATCCAAAACAACAAATTGATTCCTACTTCCAACCATCTGAATTTCATGCAGCTAAGATAACTATTCCGGGTTGCTTCCTGAGCCACTTGGTAGGAAGTACTGGTTTTGTGGTAGAAAATGGAGGGTTGCGGTGACATCACATTTTAGAACACCTTCATCCCAATTTTAGGGAGGTAGATCACTTCTTTCCCCTGCTAATGCTAAATGATCCTAGTATTGTAATAAAATTAAACATGATGAAAAAGAGCAGTATTACCTTTCTTGCGTTCCTGTATATCCTTAGTGTCAGTGCACAAAAATCCCCCCCTGTTGAGTTGTCAAAAATGAATCTTGATCCTAAGATTGACCAATTGGTGAAAGCCTATCAGGATCTGGATGTTTTTTCCGGGGTGGTATTGGTGGCCCAGAATGGGGTGCCCGTTTACCACAAAGCCTTTGGTTTGGCCAATCGGGAAGCCAATATTCCCAATACCCTGCAAACCAAATTCGATATTGGCTCGATGAACAAGACCTTCACCAAAGTGGTGGTTTTCCAATTGGTAGAGGCCGGAAAGCTGAAATTAGGCGATCCGCTTGGCATGTATTTATCTGGCTTTCCCGAAGTCGCCGCCAAAAACATCACCATCGAACAGTTACTCAACCATACTGCTGGCTTTGGCGACTACCACACACCGGGATTTTTTGATGCTCCGCGCAGTGAAAAAACCATTGCTGCCATTGCCGAAAAGGCGAAAAACATGCCGTTGCTGTTTGAACCGGGCACGGACCAGTCTTATAGCAATTTAGGCTATATCCTACTGGGTGCCATTATTGAAAAGGTGACGGGCAAAACCTATCATGAAAATGTAAAAGAACGCATCATTCAGCCTTTGGAGCTGAGGGACACTTATGTAGAGGATAAAGACCGGGTTCCGCAACGCTCCATTGGCTATTTCAAAAATATGAAAGGAGAACTTGAAAACAACGAAGGCTTTCTGGAGATTCCCAATCCGGACGGTGGTTTTCAGTCGACGACCCTTGACATTCTGAAGTTTTACCGGGAATACCACTACGGCCATAAACTCCTAAAACCCGAAACCAAAAAGCTGGATGAAATGTGGGCCTTTATGCAAGAGCATCAAACGACTGGTGGCGCCATTCCTCATGCCGGCGGTTTTGAAGGAGCCAATACGGTGATCTTCGAAGTGCTGCGCGACAAGATCTCAGTGATCGTATTTGCCAATATGGACGAGCCAGTAGCGGAGCAACTAGGGGTAGGAATCCTCTCCATCATTCGGGGTAAGGAGCCTCAGCAACCAAGTTTGCCTGCTACCCAAAACGTCTATCAGGCGATGCAGGAACATGGACTTGGTTATGTCAAAGAAAATTTCGAAGCACTGACGGTCAACTTCCATCCTACCGATCCGCGGGATATGATCCTCAATGAAGTAGGGTATGAATTGCTGTTTTCCGAAGACATTGATCAGGCCATAGCCACCTTTCAGCTCAATACGGAACTATTTCCTGATGTGGCCAATGTGTGGGATAGCCTGGGCGAAGCCTGGTTAAAAAAAGGCGATCGGGAAAAAGCGCTGAAGTATTACCAAAAAGCTTTGGCCATTGATCCGGGATTGCCTTCGGCAAAGGCGGCGGTTGATCGATTGGATAAAGGATAGATTTTTAACACTAAACATCATAAAGCTATGAAAAAAATGAACTATTTAATTTGGGGATTCATCTTGTTTAGCCCGCTTGCGTTGTGGGCTCAAACTTACGGGACAGCTCGAGAGGTGTTATCGGGCAATCAAGCCCTTGGAACATTTACCAACGATGGGGCTTTGTTTTATCGGGAGGATGGCACCGGGCTAAGAGTCCCCTATTTTCCGGGCAATGAAGAAGTCTCAACGATGTATGCAGCAGGATTGTGGCTAACTATTCCTGGTGAAAATGGGGCCGAAGACGCATCGAGCTCGGTAAGTATTTATCGTTCTGTTAATCACAAATTTGATTTTGCAGCAGGCCCCCTGACCTCGGATGGACATCTATTCGAAATACCTTTATTTTCTTACTTCAACAAAATCTGGATTGTCAACCGCCTGGATATTTTGAATTTCCTGGAAGATTTCGAGGACAATCAGGTTCTTGATGATCCAATCCCAATGGCTATTCGACAATGGCCTGCAAAAGGAAACCCGTGGGTCATGGATTTCTACGGAATACCTATTCCTGATCAAGAACTTGCTCCTTTCTATGATCGGAATGGGGATGGCTTATATCATCCAGAAGAAGGGGATTATCCCATCCTTGATCCAGAAAACCCGATGGTGATTCCTGATCAATTGATGTGGTATGTCTTTAATGATGTGTATTTGCATACCCAATCTTCGAGTGATTCTATGATTGTAGAAGTACAGGTAACCGCTTATTCGTTTTTGTGTGAGGATAACCCCTTGCTAAATACCACCATTTTCACCCGACATAAGATCATCAACAAGTCGGGAGAAACTTTGGAGGGGTTCAAACCGGGATTTTGGTACGATTCTGATTTGGGTTGTCGGGAGGATGATTATTTTGGTTGTGATACTACCCTAAATGCAGTTTATTTCTATAATGCTGATGCAATTGATGGAGATGAAGACTGTGCGTGTTTCGATGGAACAATAGGGTATTGTGAAGCACCTCCTGTACAAGCCATGACCTTACTCAATCAGGAGCTGTCGACCGCTAATTATTATTTTGACAACGGCTTACCAGATTCGCCATCAATGTCCGTTAATGCCCCTGCGCCCTTCTTTTACCATCTATTAAATGGCAACCTGACTGATGGGACCCCAATGACCTATGGCGGTACGGGGTTTGATACCACCACGACAATACCAACTTCTTTCGCGTTTCCGGATGCACCGCTTAATGCGGAGGGATGGTCGATGTATACGGCTAATCTGGAGGGCGAAGATGTGCGGGGCATTCTATCGATTCCGGCCATAGATTTACCTGACCAGGCCTCAATCACAATTGATGTAGCTTACTCTTTTCACCGACGTCCGGGGCAAGATTTTTTGCAAAATGTAGATGTCATGCTGGAAGAAATTCCGTTGATCCGATCGTCTTATGAGGACGGTTTCACCAGCTTCTGTAGCCAATTACCTCTTTGTGTAGAAGATTGTGTATGGCCGGGGGATGCCAATAATGATCAACTGGTGAGTGGTGAGGACTACCTGGCAATTGGTTTGGCTTTGGGGCATGAAGCATCGGGACCGGCTCGCTCAATAATATCCGCCAATTGGTTTCCCCTTACTGTAGAAAATTGGGCACAGACTTTTGTCGATGGTACAAATACCAAACATGCCGATTGTAATGGAGATGGGCAAATCTCTCTGCAGGATGCAGACGTGACAACGGCCAGCTACACACTTTCCACTCCAAGTTATCAACCCGAACCGGATGTGGAAAGTATGGTAAATGCCAATGGGCTTTTTCTAACCCAAAGTAAGGATACCATTTCCACAAATACTTCCGGCTTACAGCGTTTATTGCGCACTTATATATCACTCGGACTGGAGAATGACCCGGTTGAAGATATTTATGGATTGTCCTTCACAGTGATTTATGATACGAGCTTTCTGACCACCGCTATGGGCTTCAATATGGTACAAATCAACAATGAATTTTTCACAGAGGATGTGGTACTGGAACATTATTATATTCATCCTGAAAGTAATCGGATAGATTTTAGTTTTTGTAATACTAATGGCGAGACCATTACCAACTTTGGTCAATTGGCATACCTCAATTTCTTTATTCGAATAGATGGAGAAACCGCTCATCCAAGCGGCGCTGAGGAAATTGAATTTAAGGTAGTTAATCTAAAAGCGATCGATGCTGAAGGTAATCGGCTACTGGATATTGGCGCTCAAATTGATCCCGTGGTCGTCACAGATTTGACGGTTGGCAACAATGAAATTGTCGAAACAATGGATGAGGTTCAGCTATTTCCTAACCCCAATAGCGGGACACTACATTTCCGCCTTCCTTCGGAAGCCGTAAATTTTCCACTTGAGGTGGTCCTTTATGACCCTCTGGGCAAAAAAGTCGCAGGAACTCAGATTGCAGAAAAGCAAGAAGAATGGAGCTGGTCGTTACCAACGACAATCAGTAACGGCACTTATTTTATCCGTATAAATTCGGTAAACCAACAATCTACTAGGAGTTACCCATTCTTACTTAACCGATAATGCGACCGGTGCAAAGGGAGGCTAGGGATTAGTCTCCCTCTGTCCGCTCAAAAAAATCGTTCACTGGTTTATTAAACACCTGTGATAGTTTGAGTGCAAGTAGGTTAGAAGGCACATAACGCTTGGCTTCACATTTCATGAAAATGCAAGGGACTTTAAACAAGAAAGTTCGCTGATGATTCCAGCCTTCGGTAATCAAGGGGCTGCAGACATCCTCTCAGCAAACAGTCGCTGTGCAAATGTTTGTTTTAAGTAGTTCTATGCTGGATATTTAATACCAGTTAAATCCCAATCCTACCGTAAAGGCCACACCATCGCGGTGTTGGTTTTCGCCCATAAAGGCTCTGCCCATGTGGATTTTGGTTTGTAAATCGAGTGCGAAATTTTTACGCTGTACAATTTCGTATCCGGTACTGAAAGCTACGGCACAACCGAAGTTAAAATCCTCGTCTTTGAAGTCATCGGTTTCATAAAAAGCGGGGAAGTCCATCGCCAAACCAACCCCTCCGTTGACCCACCAGCGGTCTTTCAACCAGTATTGCAAGGAAGGGATGAAGGTCTCAAAGCTGCGGTCTTTGCCTTCAAGTTTATAGATCATCCCCGGGAAAGTGGCCAGCAAGGCGGTCTTTTCATTGAGCATCATCCCAATTTTCAAATTGGGAAGGCTGATCCCGCCGGATGCCTCATCGAAAGGATTTTCCTGGCCGCTATCGGCAATGCTGATCACTCCACCGCCCACACCAAATCCGATAACAAAGCCTTTTCTTTCAATAGTGGATGTTCCAAAACCCTGTGCAAAAACTGATAGGGAACAAAACGTCAACAGAACGATCAATAAATTTTTCATGGTTTAAGTTTTTAATTGTTACGTGAAAAGTCATGCTTTAATCGCAATGACCATGCAAAGATGCAGCAGGCCGGAGCCCTGATCGTTCGTGATTACAATTAGAAACTTATTGATGAGATTCTGTACGTTTTGTGTGTTAAGAACATGGTTTCCAGGAAATTTGATGAGGGGCCAGCGAAGAATAAATTCTCTGGCCCCTAAGAGATGTTTGGAAGTCAAACTTTGGGCTGCAAAACAGCACTTTCTTGATGACACATCGTTCTTTTTTTATCCGTCTCGGCTCAGCCGAGATGCATTTCAAAATACGCCTTGTTTTATCAAAAGAATGATGCTTTTCGCCAGCAAATCCAACCTCCAAAAATACGCTAAGGAGCCGGTATTAATCAGTGCTCCTGACAAACCTGGTCCCATAAGCAATGTTCCTTTCCGTGCCATGCCAGCCGCCGTAAGGTCGGTAACTGATTGGGCTGAAGGGATTGTATTCGTGGTAGGCGCGAGTGTAGCCATAAAAGCCGCCGCCACGATATCCAACACCGCCTTGTGTTTCGCCGGTAGGCCAGGTTTCGTTAGCGCTACCCGCAGATAAAACACCATCGCCGTGAGTTCCGGTAAATGCCCTGCCATCGGGATGACCGATGGTGATCATGCGTTCCCACAAGCTACCCGACAGATCCATGACCCAGTAGAAGGAAGCCCCAAAAAAGGCCTTGGTTTCGTCAGATAAAGTGGCTTCCAACCAACCGTTATTCATGACCAATTCGCCATTGGCATTGGGAAGGCGCTGCATCTTTGTTTTGTCGGTGGTGCCCCAGGGAAAATCCCCCAGTTGGGCCGGTTGTGGTCCCCTGGCGGCCTTGGTGAATTCCAATTCTGTCATTGGGCGTAAGCCTGCCCAATCAGCATAGGCCATGGCGTCGTCCCAGCTCGTGAGTTTGCAGGGTTTATCCGGAAAAGGAGTAAAAAACTTGTATTCTTTATCCTCGATAGAACCGCCATACGCCTGATAATTTTCGGCTTGGGTTATCGCTCTGGCAGTGATTTCTGTTTGATTCAGGCTGTTTAAAAAATCGACGTACTGACCTTCGGTGACTTCGTATTTCATCATGTAGAAAGGGGCTACTCCTTTGGGATATTGAGCAGGGATTTTCCCTGTTTGATCGCCTTCATACCCCCTCTTGGCCTGATAAAACAGGTCCCCATTTTCTGCAATGAGCAGTTCCTGATCTTCGGCGGTGATTTTTACGGTTCCGGCAAGGGTGCCGTTCTTGCCGGGCTGGTATATACTGCCGTATGGAGCGGCTTTCTCTCCCGGATAGCCCACTTCAAAGGCCCCTTCCGGAATGTGGACCATTTCGATCCCGTAAGCATCAAAAAAAACACTGCGGGTGTCAACGCCCTCAAAACTGGCCGGATCAAGCATGACTTTCACAATGGCCTCGACTTTCCCCCTGTATTTACTTTCCGGTAAGACAAATAGGCCAACTCCGTCTTCTGAGGTTTTAAAGGCTAATTTAAGGCCTGTCGTAGCGAAAGTAGACACCACGGCATGTCCGTCCTTTAGCACCTTGATGTGCTGACGGTCACCATTGACGGACCACAGTTTAAAAAACAACCAGGCGGCATCATGATTGCGTTCGTGATGCCAGGCATTGTCCCAACTGAGGTTGAAAACCGTGTACGGTACGCCATTTTCGAGGTAGAGGATAGGTTTTGACAACGTGAGATTGGTGGCCTGGCCACTTGACCAGGTAAGGGCCAAAGCAAAGGCTAAGAAACATCGTTTCATTGTTTTAGATTGAGTCGGGTGATAAAATGTGACCATTAAAGTACAAAAAAATGAACTGCCTGGCAAAATCCATTGGTGATCAGGAGAAATTCCTGGTAGGAATCAGAAGGGCTAAGTGCTTGTTTGGAGGTAATCCCTGAAGTATATTCGGGCAAGCTATTCAGT
>CAXHCA010000131.1:0-20098 GCA_964015035.1 uncultured Saprospiraceae bacterium | reverse complement strand
TTTTTCCTTGTTTACCTCGGTCCGCTTATCTTTCTTTATCTTTGACATGGGCTGACGGTTGTCGTTTTTTTTTGTGGAAAATCAAAGATAACAACTTTCAGCCCTCTTTTCTTTTACCTATTCATGCAACAAAGCCACTCTAATATGTCCGCTTATACAAAAGTAGTATGAATCTTTATCTAGATGTTTGCGTATAACATCAAGTTGAATATTAGTTTTATCTTTCACAAGAAATACTCGTTCAGTTTTATCTAATGGTGGGTTACCTCCTCCTACGATATCTAAACGGCCAAATATATGCTTGAAACGATTAACTTCCCTACTAGTAACGAATATCGAACTGGTTCATCTAATGAACCAATTGCGTTCTTTTTGGAGGTACTTCCAAATAGTATTCGTTTTGATTTGTTGTTAGGGTATTTCAGTTCTTCAGCAATAAATCTTCTTTCTTTAGGCTTTGCTCAGTTTTTATTCAATGGAGGAACTGTCCGAATGGTAACCAATCACATTCTGTCACCAAATGATAAACGAGCTGTGGTGGAAGGACTCCAAACTCAGGCTTCTCACTACGAGTTTTCAATAGCAGATTATGAACGTATCAAAATGACACTTGACGAGTATGGTCGTCATTTCTTTCGCTGTCTCGCTTGGTTGTTTGCATCCAAAAAGATCGAAATTTTGATTGTAAAACCGAGAGGGGCAAGGGGAATTGCTCACTACAAGTCGGGAGTTTTTTATGATAAGGTTGGGAGGGCTGTCAAATTCAAATCTTCATGCAACTTTACCGCATATGGTTTGATGGAAAACTTAGAAGAACTGGAAGTTAAGCGGTCCTGGGATTCAAAAGCAGAAGAAACAGCAGTGAAAGAGTATGAACAATATTTCAGCTCGATCTGGAACAAGGAAGCGTCTTTCGTAGAATATCTTACCACCAATGATGTTGAGCATGCGATAGTAAGGGATTTTGGTAACCACTCAATTGAAGAACTATTGGTGGATGAGCAAAAATTACTTCGAAAAAAACGCTTGATATTGGGAAATTATCAAGTGCGAATGATCATAGACCGGTTAGAAAAAGAAGTGGAACAGAGAGTTACTTCATACGTAAAGGAACCTTTTTTTCCCTATGAAAAACCAAGAACTTACCAGGATGAAGCGTATGCTAATTGGAAAGAAAAGGGGTACAAAGGTATTTTTGCTATGGCCACAGGTACTGGAAAAACACTAACTGCACTCAATTGTGTTCTTCGAGAATACAAAAAAAGGGGAAGTTATCGTGCTATAATTATTGTTCCTACAATTGAATTGGTAAATCAGTGGGTAGAGGAGATCAAGGGGTTCAACTTTGAAAACATCATTCGGGTGTCTTCTCAGAACAAAAATTGGCGGGAAGATATTCAAATGATCACTGTTTTACCTTCCATAGAGGAAAATTACTCTTTCTTCGTGGTTACAACCTATCGTTCTTTTGCTCATCATAGGTTTCAGAAATCTTTGCATAAGTTTCCCAAGGACACCATTTTGATTGCTGACGAAGCACATAATCTAGGATCAAATAGTATTCTGCCATTACTTGAAGATTTTCCCATAGCAAAACGGATTGGTCTTAGTGCTACTCCCGAACGGATCTATGATGAAGAAGGTACAATCGCCGTTGACCGTTTTTTTGATGATCAACCACCTTATACATTCGAATATTCAATGGAAAAGGCCTTAGAGGCAGGCTTTCTATCCAAGTATCTTTATTATCCGATCCTGGTCGAACTCACATCGGAAGAGCTTGATAAATATACTGAAATCAGTGCTAGTCTTGCTAAGTTTTTTGGTTCTGACTCGGAAGAATCCAAGGCGGCAATGGAAAGGCTATTGCTAATGAGAAAACAAATCATACACAAGGCAAGCAACAAGCTATCCGCTTTTGATGATTTGGTCAATTCACTGAAAGAAAAAAACAAACTCAATTATACGCTTGTATATGCGCCGGAAGGATATTTTAATGATCTATTCGAGGATTCGGAATCTTTAGGCTCCCTCAATAGAGAAGAGCATAAAATTTGTGAATTATATGCCAACCGGATTCGTCGACTATCGCCTGAGACGAAAATTTCGCTTTTCCATGCCGGAACCAAAAACCGGGCTTTTATTTTGGATCGTTTCGCTCAATCGGATCTAGATATATTGGTTTCAATGAAGTGCTTGGACGAAGGCGTTGATGTACCAAGGACTGAACAAGCCATCTTTTGCGCTAGCACAGGAAATCCCCGGCAATTCGTGCAACGGCGAGGACGTATTCTACGTAAATCAACTGATAAGCATCTTGCGACTATTTATGATATGGTAGTAGTGCCTAGTACGAGTCGCAGAGTCGGCAACTACAACATTGAAAAGCGACTGATCGAAAACGAGTTGAAGAGGGTTTACGAATTTGCCGGTTTGGCGCTCAATCAAATGGAAGCTCTGGAGCGAGTGGAACCGGTCTTAGACCTTTATGATATAGATAAACAAATATAGCAATGAATGCAAAGGAGATTCTTAGGGCAATGATCGATAATGAGAGGTTGATGGAACAATATCATTACTCAAAGCATGATGTTGATAACATAGATTTTCAACCTCTGCACGATAATGAGTTTTTGAGGTTCATGCAATCTGCTGTGAAAATTATGGATGAAACGCAGGAAGAAACTTCGCGTATTATGGCCAATCGTTTGATTAAATTTTTCGAAGAAAACTATAGCTATGAAGATCCTGAAAATTGAGTTGGAAAACTTCATGTGCTACAGCGGCACAGGAAATGTCATTCAGTTTACAGATGGTTTGAATCTTATCCTTGGAGGCAATGGCTATGGGAAGACCAAGCTGTATGATGCTTTCAATTGGGTGTTATTTGATAAGATCACCGATCAGGATGGAAAGCTTACCCTCTCTACTCAATCGTTGAAAGAAAACCTAATATCCAAAAGGGCATTGTCAGAGGTTGAGGACAATAATGAAGTAACAGCCGTAGTCAGCTTGGAGATCGTTAATCAGAAGGGTAAACAAATCATTTTAAAGCGTAGCTTCAAGACGATGAAGCTTTCAGGTATGGAGTTTTCTAGTTCGGGCAAAAGTGTCCTGACTATCAGTGAGAAAGGAGACTTCGAATACAAGCCCCTAGCATTAAGTAATCCAAATGAAATCGATGAATATATACGCGAACAAATTATCCCACCGGATATTCTTGAACACCTTTGGTTCCAAGGAGAGCGTGGGATCAAAAGAGCGGTAGATACCTCGAATACGACTAAGTTGCAACAAGTGATCAATAAGCTTTCCTATATTGATACCTGGGAGCGGTTCATAAGTGCAGCTAGTGATACTGACCGTCGGACTAAGGATAAATTCGATAAAGCAGTAAGGAGGTCTAACAAGAATAAAGAGAGGTCCAATAAACTTCAAGGGGATCTACAGTCCATCCAAGAGAAAGTAGCTAAAATCGAAAAGGAGTTAGAGGTCCATAGGTTAGAGATCGAACGTGTAGATGAACAAATGGATGATTTGAGTATGAGCGAAGGGGTAAGAGAAGACCTCCGCAACCTCAGCGATGAAGAAAGTAAATTAAAAAGACAGCAAACAGAGACAGAAGATGAATTCAACAAAATATTAGATTCAGCAAATCGTGATCTCTTTAAGAGTTATTGGGTGATTCATGGTACGGAACACATTGCAAAAAAGTACGAAGAACTCCGGGAAGTCTACATATATAGTAAGCATGAGGATAGGAAAAGGGCTGAAAACGGGTTGCCCCCTATACCTAAAGGAAACCCAAGTGCTGCCCACCTTAACAAGATGCTAAAGGATGAGCATTGCAATATTTGTAATCGGCCGGCCAAGAAGGGGAGCGAGGCATATGAACATATTAAGAAGTTGCTCCCAGAAAATTATCCCAAAGTAGAAGATAATTTCGATCCTTATCATCATGAAGTCCCTCTGCAAAATCTTAGTAGCTCCAAATATAGAGTTACTCATCATGTTGATACCTTCGAAGATGCTGCTGCTGCAATCATCCAACGATATTTTATCCTAAAGGACAGGTGGAAAAAACTTGATGAAGAATCTAGAAAAACGGAAGAACAAAAATCAATCCTTCTTTCAAGGTATGGGTTGACTTCTGTTGAAGCAGGTATCAGGCAGGGTGCCCAATATGTGTCTTTGAGTGAGAAAAAGGCTAAACTTAGCAAAGAATTTGGCAAGCTAGAGAATCAAAAAGAAGAGTTATTGGAAGAACAAAAGAAAAAAAACAAGGATTTGGAGGATTTGCTTGGGGATGAAATGGATCCAGTATTATCCAGACAAATGAAGTACTTCGAGAGCCTTCTTTTTGCAACCAAGGAAGCCAAGGAGGCTCAATATAATAAATTGGTGGGCCTTTTATCAGAGGAAACCAATCGGCACTATGAAGCCATTAATAAACATTCTGGTGCATTTTTCGGAAGGGTTGTTTTCCGGCAGAATAGTATGGGGGGATATTTCCCGGAAATACAAAATGAAAATGGTGAAGATGTTACGAGTGGGATGAGCACATCTCAGCTTTTATCCATGCAATTTTCTATTCTCTTCGCTATACTGAGTGCTAATAAAGAATATGGCTTTAACAAGCACTATCCTTTGATAGCAGATGCTCCTAATTCTGCATTTGATGCCAAAAAGAAGCAGCACTTGCTTCGGCAGATCGGTACGACCTTCGAACAGTCAATAGTTATGATGTTTGAATACCTGGTAAATGACCCGGAACGGGCAAACCGTTATAAAGTAGATGAGCAGGGTATATCCGAATTAGTAGACACCATGCGTAAAGAGGAGGTTGATGTCAACATCATTATGCTAGATGTCCCAGACAGCGTCAATTCACGGGATATTAATGAGCTAACCGTACAAATCAAAAATGTTAAAAGTGTATGGAAACCATCGTATCAAAATTGATGATTAAAGAGCCCCGGTTCGCTAAAAGACATGAACACTTGTTTGAGCGGTTTTCCAGAAAGTGGGGCGGTTCTGAGCAGGAAAGGCGCGATCGGGTGAAGGTTTTTGCCAAAAACTACGAGCTGTACATGTACGCTTTTTTCCTTGGGTTAAGAAAACATAAAAGTGTTAAATTGGAAAGCCATGAAAAAAGCCGTTCCAATGTTATGGCCATAAGGGATTGGAAACCGGAAACACTCAGAGATTATTTAGTTGCCTGTACCTTAGCCGAAAATGGCACGCCTTTCCGGGACTATGATTTTATGACGGAACCGGAATTGGATAAAAAATCTATTGAGCTAAGAGAAATCGTGGAAGCCTACACCAACGGAGGGTTGATAATCCTGGAAGAGGAATTTAAGGAAGATAAAGCTAATTTTGATAAGCCGTTTGCGTTTACGGAGTTTGTGTTTGAGTGATTATATTTTATGTCAGTGTATGTACTAATGACATAAAATACTCTCAAATCCTGTTTCATCGGGAGTATTTATGTGTGAGTTTTCTTTCGTTGCTTTATTGACTTCACACAACAAGCAGGGATCTGTCAGGTTTCTAGGCATTTTTATGTAATTTGGGGATCACAACTAATCAAAATAACCACGGAGAAATTTCATCCCAAACAAGATTCAGCAAATTATTAGCTCTTGATTCTATCACATCTTTAGTCCAAGTCTCCGTGTTTGATAAGAATCCAACAATAGGAAGCTGGTTTCCATTTTCTAAAACTGAGATAGTTTTTTTGCCAAAGTTAAAACCTTTTGCTTTTGCCTTTTTCACCGCTTCAGAGAGCTCTTCTGGGGTACGACTCGCAAATGCCTCGAATAATATCCTTTTATCTTCCCAAGAACGATCTGCTAAAACTGAATTTTCGTTTTGAGGGAGTAAAATTAGGTTGCCTATGCAATCTTTGGTATTTGGCTGAGCATAAATTTCAGAATCCCAGCCTGGTTTAGGCCCACTTTCTGGTGCAATATGCTCCAAAGTACTCATCTCCAGTCCTCTCCATACTTTTACAGACATTAGATCTATTTCTCGGCTTGAACGGACTTTCCTCAACTTCCAAGGAAGTTCAGAATCTTGCCTAGCATTATGAAAGGCACTCAATAAGAGAAATCTACATAATGGACCAGAGTGATTGTATAATGGTTGAGAAGAGGCTCTCTCAACCCAAGTCTTCTTTTCGGTGATATTTATTTTAGGTTTTGTCAACCAATCTCGTAAATATTCCTTAAACACGGTAATTGATACTAGTTCACCAATTTCAATCAGTCCTACAGAAAGTGGATTGGAAGAATGATTGTTTGGTCTTCTTCTAGTTCCAAATTGCATCAACCCACGCAAATCACTATCAATACTAGCGGTTCCACCTGTAAAACTTCTTCTAAATACAAAGAAAGCTGTTAATGCCTTGACAGCATCTGTAAATAAAGCATATTCTCCCTTCTCAATTGCATGGAAGTAAAAACGTGCCAAAATAGGTATTGACAATGCATTTTTCATGTCTCTGAGAAAGGTTAAGCAAAGGCTAACCAACTCTCTTTCCGGAATTCCAGGAGGTAGATTGTGCATTTCATCAACCCAAAAATTCTTACGATATGATGCTATTTCAGAGAGGTTTTTTGTAAACAATCTTTTATTTTGTAAACATGCCTTATCCTCTCCGATACTTTCATAAGAATTCTTCAAATATCTCCTCTGATCATCAAGACTAAGAGACCTTTTTTCTCCGGTCTTGTAAAGAGCAAATGATACTACAAGTTCTTTTGCCGCTTTCTGTTTCTTACTTGTACCATTGAAGGTATCAATGTACCTTTCAATCTCTTTAAAATGAGCTTCGGATTCTGAGTTCTCGTATTTACCTAAAGATTTTTCATATCTTATAACTTGAGGCTTAAAAGTCTGAATTGCTGTAAGAGGTTCTCCTGTTGTATTCAAGGCATCAAAAATATCAAATCCATATTTTTCATCAGTTACCTTTACTAAAGTAATAATGACATTGTTAATCAAAAAACTCGTAAATGATAACAACCTCAATACTCCCAATATGTCTTCATTACTTGGGACCTTGGATAACAACCTATTGGATTCTTCTAGCTCTGTTGGCAATTTCCCAAATAATCCTCGAAATCCAGCTCTTGAAAAATCATTAATGTCTGTAAGTTGAATTGAAATTTCATCAAATTCTACTTCTGGTTCAGGTGATGATATAATATCTATTAAATCATTTATTACCTGCACATTTCTTTTTATTGCTTTACCTTCTGCTGTAATGGGGAAATCAAAAGTTGGGATAAAACCATTGGAAGGTCTAGGATGCATGGTCAGGTAGTCATGTGAAAAATGAAATAGAAATTTTGCAATTAATGAAGTATATTCTGCATCCCTGTAAGATTTAGCTCTATTGTCTTTGTCACGTACAATTCTGGGAAAAGGAAAAGAACTCACACCATCTGGAGAAAGTTGTCCTCTGATAAAATTCAAAAGCTGAATTTGCAAATAATCAGCTTCTTGTTCTAGCCAACTCTTCAATTCTCTATTGGCACTAGAATCGATTAAAGCTCTCTTGTTTTTTTCGATAGCATCATAAAGCATACATGCAATTATGGAAATTGTGGTAAGTCTCTGTTGTCCATCAATAACACTTAGTGACCTACCATCAAAGGAGAGCTCTTTTGACTTTTCATCCAATACAATGATGGTTCCTAAAAAAGAAAGAGAGTTTGGATCTGTTTTTATCCAGTATAAACCTGAAGCAACATCTTCAAATAGCCTGTTAATATTATTTTTATCCCAATCATAAGGTCTTTGATAAACGGGAATTCGAAACCCAGCGACTCCTCCTTCACTGTTAAACAATCCAGATAATGAAATAGCCTCGGCTTCAAAAATTGAATCAATATTCCGTGGCGGCATAATAAAGATTTTTAAATAAAACAAGCAGCACATCCTTCCCCCTCAGCATCTTCCAAAATGTCAATGAGGTAAGGAGAGTCATTCTTGGCTGCCAATCTTTTTTGTTTTGCAACGAAGTCGGATTTGATTTGGGCGATGCGCTCTGGTTGGGTTAGGTCACTTAAGCTTTCATTGTCCATCCATGTATAGCCTTCCTTTTCATATTCCATTGCCTTTTCAAACAAAGCAGTATGTTGTTCATAGAGCCATACCCACTCAATTTTTTGCTGGAAAAAGCAAAAGAAACATCCAGAACGACTTCTGGCGTATGTGCCGTTCACTCCATCACCAGTAAATTCTTTTTGCTTGTAGTAGGCTGGAACCCCAACCCCACTATTTTCTAGGATATTAAATATATCATCTCTAATGAGATTATCCTCATTTTCTAGGAGAGGAAAATAGTCCACTTTAGCAAGTGGGTAATCCGTAAATTCTTTGATAAATCGAAAAACAATATGATTAAAGTCCTTTACTCCTAAGTTTAGGAGTAAGTCTAACTTCAAATCTCTATGCATACTAAGAGAAAGAGGCGTTTCGACAACTTCGATGATTCTCTTTATTCTATCAGAGTCTTCTACTTGATCCTGATAATATTTGCTAATCACTTCAATAACATTGTTGGCTAAGACTTTTGCTATTACATCCTGGCTCCAAATGTTCCTTCGAAATGGAAAAATAGATTGGATATTACTCTTTTTAGAAATATATCCCTCTCTGTCCTCATCACCTCTGATGCCTACATAGGAAACAACAGGATCATCGCCTACGTATCTTTCAAATGGTTCAAGTTTCAGTTTTTTTGTACACCACCGCGCTGTGGAAGACGGTAAAAAACCACCATAAGCTTGTAAAAAATGATCAAAGGGATCAAGGTGACTATTTTCTGCCCCTTTGAGTTTCCGAATAGAGAACCCCAAGTAGGTTTCTAATTTTGAAATGAGGGTATAAGTTTCATCTAGTTCTTTACCAGTATCGCAGAAATAATACTCTAAATCCAAATTTGGATAAAGATCGGCCAAATAGATTGCTAGTGCAGCACTATCTTTCCCCCCAGAGATGCCAATAACGTGCTTTACCTTACTCATTAAGCAAATCATTTAAGAGTTCTGTAAATGCAGCAATTAAGACAGATTTATCCCCGCCCATGACTGCTTTGATTTCTTGTTTTTGCTCTAGGACTTTCTTGTTTTTCTTTTTGCTTAATTGTAAAACATGTCTAGTCCTCCCGCTTCTAATTGTCTGGATATCTACCAATACATATTCATGATCCTTATCTTCACTTATGTTGAAGTCGGATAAGCTAATGACGTTATCGAGTTCCTCAACCATCAACGAAAAAGCCTGAAATAATTTAGGCTCTTCATCTGAAGTGATTCGATCTAAGGTTTTCCCAATCAGGCTTTGACAAAGAGAACTTAGCCAAGAAGTTTGATCTAAATCTGATAGTAATCGTTGGTAAAATACATTTTGTTTCTTAGAAAGCAACGTCGCTTCTACCTTTGAAAACCTAGTTCTAAGTTCATCCTTTGGATTTGTATATCCCGTAAATTCTACAATGTAATCAAAAAAACGTTGAACTAGATCCTCATATGATGTTCTAATCTCCTTTATTGCAGCCTGTAATCGGTCTATGTAATCTATCGCTAATCCCGGATTGGAAGCCAGTTCTTTCTTGGTTGTCCCCAAAGCAGCCGGAAGACTCTTGAAGAACATTGCCTCAGGGTCTTTTGTTTTTGCAATTACTGCTCTCACTCTTTGAGCCTCAGAACTAATTCTTTCTGTATTTTTTGAATATTCCGTTAAACCTCGGTAGAAGCTTAAAAATGGTCTAATGGTTTCAATGAAAGCTTCATTAGTTGGAACACTTTCATTTTGATTTAACAATTTCCTATATCTCTGAAAAAGCTCTAAATCTACTCCTTCAACTTGAAATGCTTTTACGTAATATTGATGAGGATGTTTCAGAACAATCTCGAGGGTCTCATCCGATATTACAGGAATGAAAACATCTCCTTCGTATAGGGCAAAATCATTCCGTTTAATAAAAAGGAAAAGAGGAAGCCAAAATTGAACCAGCCCATTTTTGAGTTTCAAAGGAGGTTGTAGTAATATCTCAGCAAATTCTCTAATACTCCTTTTGCCTGGTTTTGTGGATTCTAAAAATTGGAGACATGTATTCCAAAGGTAGGTAAAAGATTGGTCTGTTGGTGGCTGGAAACCGTATTCCCCTTCTTCAATTTTGCTGATGATTCCCTTGTCTTTTACAAGAGAAAGAAAGATCGTTTTTTCAGGGGGAAAAAGATTTTGATCAAAGCCCCAATTCTCCTCAGAATAATGGTTGACCATTTGTCGCATAAAGCTCTTGTGAGCTGAACGAATAGCACCACTTAATTTTGTTCTATTAATAAGCTCACTGCTGAAACATGGAGTTTCATGATATATTGCTTCAACAATTGATGATAGGCGTTGGTTAAAGCTTCTCTCATCTTTAATAAGATGCTCCCCTTGAAAATCTACCCATCTCACAGATGTCTCTTTAGCACTATGGAAATTATTGAGTACAAAGTGATTTAAGAGTTTTACTTGGTGCTCAAGAATGCCTTTGAGTTCTCTAACTGCCACTCGATCTTCTTGATTGTTCTCAATAACCTTTTCTACCTTACGAATTTCAAAAATTAGCTTTTGTATTTCCTTTGTATTTTCATAGAGTCCATAAAGTACAGGTCGCTTCGAGTTTGCTGCCCATTTTTTTAATTCTTGGAGGGTAACTTGTTCACTAAAAATGAGATTGATAATACCATCAGTCTCTCCGGTTACCCGATGTTCTTTGAGTTCATCCGTAATGACATATTCAAAAAAACGTGGTGTTCCTTTTCGGTAATAGGCTGATTTGGCTAAAACCACTTGAAAATCAAAATACTCCTTAAGAGGAGTAACAACACTTGATATTTTTTCAATTAGGTTACCGGCCGCATCAATAGCCAGTTCAATATCCAAATCTGTTCCATCAAATAGGACATATCGTCTATTGTATTTCGTATAGCGCAGCAATCTATTATCTACCAATTTTTTAATAATTGGCTTTATGTCTTTCACCCCTAGACTATATTTACCATAATCTTCTAGAAATTTATCGTCAAGAATCATTGATCCAGCTCCGAAAGTATTGAGAAGCCCAATCGTTTTGACAAGAGCTTCAGCCTCTTTTAATTGCTCATCAAATACTCCTTCTGTTCTTTCTAAACTAGAGGCAATCGAAGCCCATTGTACAAAATGGGGGTTATGCTTGGTGTTGATTATTGAGAACGAGTGTTTTAAATAGTCGTAAACATCGGCTAAAGAAAAGAAATAGCCCTCTCGATTCTTCGTAAGACCAAGATGATCTGGACTTTCTAAAAAAGAAAATAAGGATCTTTCATTTTGTCCATATCGTTGCAACGCCAAGGTCAAAATAGCCGCAGCTAAAACATCTAATGGAAAGAGTTTTTGAGCAATATCTTCGGTCAAATAATCTCTGAGCGGAAATGCCTTTGCTCTTTTTATCGCCTTAAATAAGGGCATAAAGCCTTTGGGCTTTATTGTTTTTTCAGAACCGATCCTCTCTGATGCTAAAAAGAGAAGTTGTTCAACCGGCTCATTAAAAGTTATCTCTTTAAACCTACCTTGGACTTTTCTCCATTCATTTTGTTGTCTCTTAGAAAGGTCAAATCCGTAAGCGTTAAAATTTTGGTGTAATGTGGTGAGGAAAAGTAAATTCTTTTGTTGATCATTTACAAATTCGGCTAATTGTTGAATGAAGTAAATCTCTTTTTCAGGATTAAATTTTACGGCATACTCCAAAAACTTTCCAAACTCATCCACCATAATCAAGACGCCCTTCCCTTTTTGAGCTTGAACTTGATATTCTTCATTTAGAGCCTCTATAATTGAATCTACATTAAACTCTTCATTAAGATTTAGCTCTTCAGCAAAAACTTGCATAAATGAGCGATATTCTCCAACGATATTAATGACGTGGAATTTCTGAATGAGTATCTCTTCGGGTAGAATAAAGTAAGGTTTGCTCTGTGCTAAGGTTTTGGCGAAAGCCCAGAGAAAGATTGACTTTCCAGATCCATAAGCCCCTACGACAACGTAAGACCTAGACCCACTGAACAAACCATTCACAATGTTTTTTGCTACCTCCTTGCTATTGGGGGTAGGAATATAGGAAAGGGATTTTCTCCTATCTCGCTTAATGTTGACGGATGGAGAATAGTTATTGGTTATAGTAGGCATCGAGCACTTGGTATTTGTCGGTTAACTTGGAAGATATTTGAAGGACTTTATTTCCTGCGGTTTCAGAATAGGAACACTCAGGAAATTTCTCCAAAATTTGTACTATTTTTTCATAAAGCCCGTCTTGGTTTAGAGCGAAAATATTCCCTGGTGAATTCGGGCTAGAATACAAATCTTGAAACGTAATGGTTCTTCCAAAATTTGGATTATCGAGAATTGAATACAGGACAATTTCACAAGGCAACGTATCTCTGAAGTCTGATTCGATTATGTAATAGGTTACTTTTTCTTCCCTGAGCAAATCAAACTTACTCTTTTGTCCTACCAATCTAACCTCGTAAAGTAAACCACTAAAGCTATCTTCAATTTCTGATCGCTTACTAATACTTGGTGGCAGATAACTGTTTAGCATAACCCTGATATCCCTTTTTACAGTATTCTCATTGTAGGAAGAAGGACTTCCTTCTTTACAGATGCGGGCTATGTAATTTTGTAATTGTTCAACCTTAAACTCTGGACGAACACGTCGAAAATCGTTAAACAGGAGGCTGTATATGGAAGCCTTATTGGTACTAATCAATAGATAGTGTAAAAGCCATGTACTACCAATCGACTCGATATAAGGATCTGTGCCATTATCTAAAAAAATATATCGACCAATATCTTGTAGTTCATCATTATCATCTGTAATTCCAAAAGCTCTCAACCAAAACCTGATCGAACGAACCATATTTTTACCCACCCCTAAACGAACAACTGCTTCATCAGAAGTGAAGCTATTTTCTTCTTGAAGTAAGAAATCAACTCCTTTCTTTAGCCAAAACTGTTTACAAATAAAGGATTCATGACCGGAAAAGCTAAATTTTGTCATACTACTGCTCTTCAAAGGCTTTTAGTAAATAAACATATTGTTTGCATCGAGCGAAAATTACAAAAAAATATTTAATAGTGCTTGGTGAGTTTCGATCTTCGGAAATTATTCCTTTCTCTTATCCCTAGACTCCTGGAGGGTTTATATTTTCAAAAATACTTCTAATTATAGAAGATACCAAAGGATCGGAGATCAAACAAAAAAACAAAGGCATTCCCGTCCGGACCTCGCCCGCCGAAGTTCGCCGAAAAGAGGGCAAAATCACTTCGCCTCTACCCTTTGCCTACATGCCCTCACATCTAAAAACAAACAAATTGAAGCAATAAATATATTTTCAAGCAATTGAAAACAAATTGTTTTATCGCTACCTTGCCCTTTCTTCAATCAGCACAACACATACTATGAAACAACAAGATTGGATGGAACTCCAGGAGGAGGCACCATTTTCCGTGAATGCCTGCCTGCGCTATTTTCAGGAGCGCTATATGGGCAACTGGCAACTAAAAATCCTCCAGGAGGAGGCGGTTTTTGCTTATCTGAGCAGCAAAGGGTATGAGGTTACGGTGTCGACATTTGGTGTGCCCAACCGCAGCGACTGGTACTTCGAAATTCACCGCGAGGAAACACTACTGAAACACGAACGAAACTTTACAAGCGCTGAACTGGCTGCACTTCAGGCTATCACCTTCGCCTTTATGGAGCTGGAAAAAGCTCGTGATTTGTAAATCTATCCCCCTATAATTCCCCTTCCCCTAACCTCAAAAAACCTGTTCTAACCCAAGAATATGGATCGCAGTGTAGTACACATGGATTTGGACTGCTTTTTTGTAGCCTGTGAAGTCTTAAAAAATAGTAGCCTGCAAAACAAACCGATCTTGATCGGCGGTAAATCCGACCGGGCGGTGGTGGCGTCGTGCTCGTATGAGGCCCGGCATTTTGGCGTGCGTGCGGCGATGCCCATGCGGTATGCCCTACAACTTTGCCCGGATGCCATTGTGATCAAGGGGGATATGGAGTTGTATTCCAATTGCTCCAAACTGGTCACCACTGTCCTTACCGAAACGGCTCCTGCCCTGGAAAAGGCTTCCATTGATGAATTCTACATCGAAACAACGGGCATCGATCATTTTTTTGGTTGCTACCAATGGACCCAAGAATTGAAACAGACCATCCTGAGGGAAACCGGCCTGACCATCAGCTTTGGCCTTTCGGTCAATAAAACGGTGTCGAAAATGGCGACCAATGAGGGTAAACCCAATGCCACACAGGAGGTGCCCGCCACTCGGGTACGATCGTTCCTCAATCCGCTGGGGGTGGGCAAAATTCCACAGGTGGGCAAGAAGACCACCTACACCCTTTCCCGACTGGGTATTCGCCAAATCAAAACCCTGGCGGAAATGCCGGTGGAGTTCATGGAGCGCCTGCTGGGGCAAAATGGACGTACCATCTGGGAACGAGCGCAAGGCATCGACGATCGGCCGATTGTGCCGTACAGTGAGCAGAAATCAATCTCGGCGGAACGGACCTTTGATAAAGACACGATGGATCTGACTTTCATCCGTTCATTGATTATTAAATTGACAGAAGGACTTGCTTTTGAATTGCGTCAAGCAAAAAAGTTGACGTCCCTCATCACGGTCAGGATTCGCTATACCAATTTTGATACCCATACCCGCCAACGCCACATTCCCTACACGACCAACGACCAGCGCCTGATCGAGGTAGCACAGGAACTTTTTGATCAGCTCTACGAGCGCCGAATGCTCATCCGGCTGGTGGGCGTAAAACTCTCCGGGTTGGTGAGCGGTTACCCGCAAATTGACCTGTTTGACAACTCGACCGATAGCATTGCCCTCAACCGAGCGATGGATCAGGTCCGGAAAAAGTTTGGCAAAAATGCCATCCAACGGGCTTCGAGTCTGGATTTAAACCACAAAAAGCGGAAGTGATGATCATCAATTGCAAAAGCTGGCATAGTCTCCGCTACGGCACCATAAAACCTGACGATCTGGCGGAAAAGGCGGTAGCTCTGGGCTACGATGCGGTGGGGCTGACAGATATCAATACCATTACCGGAGTGTATGATTTTATCCAGGCGTGTCGGCGCAAGGGGCTCAAGCCGATTGTGGGTATGGAATTTCGGCGAAACCGAAGTAATGAGCTGCTGTATGTAGGTTACGCCAAAAATCACGAGGGCTTTCATGAGCTGAATAAATTTTTGTCGGAACACAATCTGCATTTCCGGGAATTACCCGACATCCCGCCCGCTTTTGATCACGCCATCATGGTCTTTCCACTGACTCGATACGATAAACGAAAACTCCGGGCAAATGAATTTTGGGGCGCCCGACTGAACCAGGTCAACCACCTTCACCGGCTCGACAAAAAGGCACTGAGTTGCTGCGTGATTCTCCAACCGGTGACCTTTGCAGAATCCAAGGATTACCACTTCCACCTGGTATTGCGGGCCATTGACAACAATATCGTTTTCAGCAAAGTTCGACAGTACGGCACTGCCTCACCGGACGAATATTTGATCGACAATGATCAATTGTTTAAACCATTTAAAAGCTATCCGCAATTAGTGATCAATACCCGCCGACTGATCGATGAGTGCAATTTTAATTTTGATTTTAAATCATTAAAAAATAAAGAAAGCTACACCGGCAATCGCTACAGCGACAAGCTACTACTGGAAACACTGGCGCGGGAAGGCTTGGCAACCCGCTACGGCAAGCACCATAAAACCGCCTCTGATCGGGTAGAAAAGGAACTGACCATCATTGACGAACTGGGTTTTACCGGGCATTTTCTGATTGCCTGGGACATCATTCGCTACAGCAAAAGCCGGGGGTTTTACCACGTAGGGCGAGGGAGTGGCGCCAATAGCATTGTCAGCTACTGCCTGGGCATCACCGACGTGTGCCCGATGGAACTCAACCTGTATTTCGAGCGGTTTCTCAACCCGGCCCGCCTCACTCCTCCCGATTTTGACATCGACTGGAGCTGGCAGGAGCGGGATTACATCCTCAACTATATTTTCAAACGGTTTGACACCGAACGTACGGCTTTTATCGGGACGACAGGCACCTTTCAGTATCGATCTACCTTTCGGGAATTGGGTAAAGTTTTTGGTTTGGCGAAAGCCGAAATTGACCAATTGACTCGTCGTCCGATGGATCAGCACGAAAACCTCTCCGTAGTCAGAACCATTCACCACTATGCCGATCGACTGAAGTCCTTTCCCAACCTGCGTTCGCTGCATTCCTGCGGCATTTTGATCAGCGAGAAGCCATTGACCTACTACACTGCTTTAGAAATGCCCCCTAAAGGCTTTCAGACGGCCCAGTTTGACATGTATATCGGTGAAAGTATCGGATTTGAAAAGCTGGATATACTCAGCCAGCGGGGCATCGGACACATTTACGATTGTGTCAAGTTGGTCAAAGAAAATAAAGGCGAGGCGGTGGATATTTTTGCGGTAGATCACTTCAAGAAAGATGCAAAAGTGAATGACCATTTGCGTATTGGCAATACATTGGGCTGTTTTTATATCGAGAGTCCGGCCATGCGGGGATTGCTAAAACGACTTAATTGCAATAACTACGAAACGCTGGTGGCGGCGTCCTCGGTGATTCGGCCCGGGGTAGCCAAGTCGGGCATGCTGCGGGAGTACGTGCGCAGGCACAATTATCCCGGCACATTTCAGTACCCGCATCCGGTGTTTGAGGAACATTTGGGAGAGACCTACGGGGTGATGGTTTTTCAGGAAGATGTGTTAAAAATTGCCCACCACTTTGGCGGCCTTGACCTGGCGGATGCCGATATTTTGCGGCGGGCGATGTCGGGCAAAACCCGGTCGGTGAAACAATTGAATGCCATTCGCAAACGCTTTTTTGGCAACTGCGAAAAAAAGGGCTACCCTATCGAATTGGTGCAGGAAGTTTACCGCCAGATCGAGTCATTTGCCGGGTATTCCTTTTGTAAGGCGCATTCGGCATCCTATGCGGTAGAGAGTTACCAGAGCCTTTACCTGAAGGTCCATTACCCGCTGGAATTTTGTGTAGCGGTGATCAACAACTTTGGTGGTTTTTACCGAACGGAGGTGTACGTGCACGAAGCCAAAATGGCAGGTGCGATCATAGAATTGCCCTGCGTAAATCGATCTGTAGCGCCAACCTCCATCCAGGATAATCGGGTTTTTATCGGTTTTCAGCACATCAAAAGTTTGCCGGTCAAAACGGCGGAGGCCATTGTCATGGAACGAGAAAAAAACGGCCAATACACCTCCCTGCAAGACTTCATCGAACGGGTACCACTGGGCATTGAAAGCCTGGAAACGCTGATCTTTCTGAAAGCCTTCCGCTTTACGGAAAAAACCAAGCAACAACTGGTGGTCGAAGCCCGATTGTTTTACACCAAAGCCAAACCGCAGGACCAGCTCGCCCTGTTTAAACCCGAACCCAAAACCTTCCACATCCCCGAGCTGGACCATACCGCCGTTGAAGATGCCTTTGATGAACTGGAGTTTCTCGGCTTTATGGTGAGTTATACCCCCTTTGAGCTGTTAAAAACCACTTATCGGGGCGATGTACTGGTCAAAGACTTTTTGCAATGGGAAGGCAAGTCGATCCGCATTGTGGGTTATTTGATTTGCATCAAAGATGTTCCAACGGCTAAAGGCATGATGAATTTTGGCACCTGGATCGATGTGGAAGGCCGCCTGTTTGACACCACCCATTTTCCCGACCAGCTCAAAAAATATCCCTTCAAAGGTGCCGGTTGCTACCTACTGGAGGGAAAGATCGTGGTAGAATTTGGCTACCCCTCCCTCGAAATCAGTCGCATGGCCAGGCTCACCATGATTCCCGATCCCCGTTATGAGGATTCGACGGCTCACCCTTCTTTCCGGCATTTGAAGCACGACCATCAGGTAATTACGAGGGGGCCGCATCCGTCAAGGCAAGAAGTTGATAAATTATTTAAACATAACGGCCGCAGTTGCGCCCAACATAAAAAATAAGAATTTAGAGTATATTTAAACATAAAAAAAAGCCCATGCGAACTTTATTCTTCTTATTTGCCCTTGGCTTACTATTTCCCGGTAAAGCTTTCACACAGACCCCTCCTAAAAGCAGGGTCATTGTTTTAACAGATATCGAAGCCGATCCGGACGACACCCAATCATTGGTGCGACTATTATTATATGCCAATCAAATAGATCTTGAAGGGTTGATTGCCACCACATCCTGTTGGCATCAATCAGCTGTCAACCCAGAATCGATCAACAAGGTGATTCATGCTTATGGCAAAGTCCACTCCAACCTGCTCAAGCATGAGAAAGGTTACCCCAATGAGCAGACTTTATTGAACCTTGTGAAAAGTGGGTTGCCCAAATATGGAATGTTGGGCGTCGGTGCGGGAATGGATTCCGAAGGCTCCGATTGGATCATTAAGGTGTTGGAAAAAAACGATGCCCGCCCTCTTTGGATCTCGGTTTGGGGTGGCGTAAATACCTTGGCGCAGGCACTTGATAAAATAAGAAAAACGAAGAGTGAAAAAGAAGCCGCCCAATTAATTGCCAAACTCCGGGTTTACACTATTTCCGACCAGGACGACAGTGGTATTTGGATTAGAAACAATTTTCCTGATCTATTTTACATTGTTAGTCCGGGTGACGATTATGGAAGTGCAACCTGGACGGGAATAAACACTTTTGTCAAAGGCATCAACAACGAGAAAATCAGCAATGATTGGATAGCACATCATATCCAACAAGATCACGGTCCACTCGGCGCTGCATATCCTGATGTCGCCTGGGGTGTAGAAGGAGACACGCCCGCATTTTTATCCTTAATTCCAAATGGATTAAATGAACCCGAGCACCCTGAGTGGGGCGGTTGGGGAGGCCGCTACGAGCTATACAAACCGGATTTTTCTAAGACCAAGGAAGGAGGTTCGATTGTTACCATTGCGCCGGAGACCAGAGAGATTTGGACCAACGCCATTGACTCCTACACCCCATACCTGCCCAAAAAATACGGGCGTGCAGTTGGAAGGGACACCTCAACTTTTACCGGCTATAAAGAAACGTTGTGGCGCTGGAGAGACGATTTCCAAAATGATTTTGCGGCCCGAATGGACTGGTGTACAAAATCTTACGAAGAGGCCAACCATCCTCCTGTACCGGTACTCACTAATGAAACTCATTTGACAGTTCAATCGGGAGCGGGGGTCTTCTTGGATGCAAGCCACTCCACTGACCCCGATGGTGACAATTTGAGTTATCTATGGTTCAATTACCCGGAAGCTGGCACCCTAAAAGAGGAGGTAAAAATAGGCGGTTCGGAAAATTCACATACCGTCTATTTTGAAGTCCCTGAAGTCAATAAAAAAGAGACCATTCATTTCATTTTGAAAGTAACCGATAAAGGAACCCCGGCATTATCCCGCTACAAACGGGTGATCGTGGATATCATGCCCTGACAGGGTGTTTTAACGCCTTTATGGGATAGGGATTTCTCAGTGCATGTTTGGAGGTAGTCCTAAAGAGGACCATTTTTCAAGGACTGACTTTGAGACGGGCAGGGAGGGCATCAAAATAGAGATACCCTCCCATGAACTGGTTTCATAAATTATGGTGCAACCTATTGGTCTACCTTTAATAGTCTTTTCACCTGGCGGTATTCTCCGGAAATCACCTGAATAAAATAGGTGCCGGTGGGCAACTGTTTCAAGTCGAGCTTTTCGGGCGTATAAGTGGCCTCTTCCACTTGACCTTGCCATACGATCTGGCCTACTTGGTTATAGATGCTCAGCGCCGCTTTCTGGCCGGCAAATGCCCCCAGATCTACCTGTAATTCGCTGGTCACCGGGTTGGGGAAGAAGGAAAAGTCTGCTTCCAATCCCTGTGATAGATCGGTGGACTGGCCTTCGGTATTTGGAAGTTGCAAGTTCATGCCGCCTCCAAATTCGTTGACCTCTACATTGTCAAAA
>CAXHCA010000130.1:0-20141 GCA_964015035.1 uncultured Saprospiraceae bacterium | reverse complement strand
AAGTATATTCGGGCAAGCTATTCAGTCCCGGTAAAACCGGGATTTTGAGACCTCTCTTCGGCTATTTTTTCGTTCGTAGTGCATGTTACTCCACTAGTCAAAATCACTTTTTCACCTCTATTGCCGCCTCTACCCGATCCAACAAAGCCTGGAGTACTTTTTTCGCCGACTGTAAGCTACCCACTCCGTCTCGAACCACAATGAGGTGCCGCTGAGACTGTTTAAGGGCCAAACCAAGACTCTTTGACTCTGTGGCAATCAACTGCATGATATGCTGAAAGCGGCTGCTTTCAAAAAAAGGCGATTGTGGATTCTCCACAAAGTAGCAGCGTAGCTTATTGTTTTTCAAAATGAGACGCTCAAATCCTAATTCCTTACAAATCCAACGAATGCGAAGCCCTTCAAAAAGTTCCTCAACACTCATAGGAACACGGCCAAAACGGTCGCGCAGCATCTCCCGAAATTGCTCGATTTCTTCTTCCCGTTCAATGCCATCAAGTTGAGTATATAACTTCAGTCGTTCTTCAATACTCACCACATAATCATCGGGAATCAGCATCTCCACGTCCGTGTCGATCTGCACATCACGCACGTAAGCCCGATCGCGCTCCATGTCTTCTTTGAAGAGTTCTTTGAATTCCGTTTCCTTTAGTTCTTGCACCGCCTCCTCAAGGATGCGCTGGTAGGTTTGATAACCAATGTCCGCGATAAACCCACTTTGTTCCGCTCCTAATAAATTCCCCGCTCCACGAATATCCAAATCACGCATGGCGATGTTAAACCCACTGCCCAATTCTGAAAATTCTTCCAGCGTTTTCAAGCGTTTTCGAGCATCGGAAGTGAGTACCGACATCGGCGGGCTAAATAGGTAACAAAAGGCTTTTTTATTGGAACGCCCGACCCGACCTCGCAGTTGGTGCAGATCACTCATGCCAAACTGATTGGCGTTGTTGATCATCATGGTATTGGCATTCGGAATATCGAGCCCCGTTTCAATAATATTGGTACACACCAACACATCGTATTGCCGATCAATGAACTCGAGCAGGGTTTTTTCCAAACTTTTGGCCTCCATTTGGCCATGAGCCATCGCTACTTCCACATCCGGACACAAGCGCTTAATCATGGCGGTAATATCGGCTAGTGTTTTCACCCGATTGTGCACAAAAAAGACCTGTCCCCCTCGATTGACCTCGTAATAGATCGCCTCCTTGATGAGTTCTTCACTAAAAATGCGCACTTCGGTATGAATTGGCTGCCGGTTGGGGGGTGGAGTGCGAATAATGGATAGATCACGGGCCGACATCAGGGAAAATTGCAAGGTTCTGGGAATTGGCGTAGCCGTCAGGGTCAGGGTATCTACATTGACCTTGAGGTTGCGCAATTTTTCCTTGGCCGCCACGCCAAATTTTTGCTCCTCGTCGATCACCAGCAGGCCCAAGTCCTTAAATCCCACTTCTTTATTAAGCAGGCCATGAGTACCAATCACCACATCCAGCTTCCCCTCTTTCAGTTTATTAAAAATTTCCTTCTTTTCGCGGGTAGTCCGGAAGCGATTGATATAGTCGATACTCACACCAAATTCTTCCAAGCGTTCTCTAAACGTCCGGTTGTGCTGTAGCGCCAAAATAGTGGTTGGCACCAGAATAGCCACTTGTTTGCCATCCACAACGGCTTTGAAAGCGGCTCGTACCGCTACCTCCGTTTTTCCAAAACCCACATCCCCACAAATCAGGCGATCCATCGGATAATCCTTGGTCATGTCTTCCTTCACGGCAATGGTGGCCTTCAACTGATCAGGGGTATCTTCGTAGATAAAGGAGGATTCCAATTCATTTTGCAGGTATCCATCCGGAGGAAAAGCATGGCCTTTGGAGGCGCGCCGTTTTGCGTAAAGCTTGATCAGCTCCCCGGCCATATCCTTGACCTTCTTCTTGGTACGGCTCTTGAGGTTTTTCCAAGCATCGGAGCCCAGTTTACTCAACTTGGGGTCGGTCCCTTCCTTGCCGATGTATTTGGAAATCTTATGCAGCGAATTGATACTGACGTAGAGAATGTCGTTATTTTTATAAATCAGGCGCACGGATTCCTGAATGTGGCCATTGATGTCTATTTTTTGCAATCCGGAATAGCGCCCCACCCCATGATCAATGTGGGTGACGTGGTCACCAGGCTGCAACTCCCGCAACATGCGCAGATTGAGGGCTTGGTCTTTGGTAAATCCCTGACGAAGTTTATAGCGATGGAACCGCTCAAAAATCTGGTGATCAGTATAACAAGCCAACTTTTGATCCAGATCGATAAAGCCTTGGTGAATGGCCTTAGTGATAGGATGAAACTGAATAAACGCCTCCAGGTCTTCAAAAATTGAATAGAAGCGCTCAATTTGCTTGACGTTATCGGTGAAAATGTAGTTCTCCAACCCCTTCGCAGAATTGCTTTTCAGATCCTCGATCAGCAGGTCAAAATTTCGGTTAAAACTGGGCTGAGGTTTGGCATCAAAACGGATGCGTTGGTCAAAGGTGATAGGCTGCACACTATCCGTCATACTGACAATGGGCTGGTGGTTGATATCGTCCATCACCTCATTGGGACGGATAAAGGCACGATCGCGGAATACTTCGGCCAGCTCACTTTCATCCATTAGCGAGATGGTTTTGGCGAAAGCCTCCGCCTTTTCAAAGCACTGTTGCAATTTATCAAGCAAGACCTGAAAATCCTTGATCCAAATCACCGTGTTTTCTTTCAATACCTGAAAGATTGGCACCTTCTGATTGCGGTTGAACTTGGTGTTGATATTGGGAACAATGGAGACTTTGCCAATATTTTGCTTCGACAATTGCGTCATCGGGTCAAAGGTGCGAATGCTCTCCACATCTTCATCGAACAGCTCTATCCGATAGGGATATTCATTGCCGTAGGAAAAGATGTCAATGATCCCACCCCGAATAGAAAACTGGCCAGGTTCATAGACAAAATCCTCGCGGGCAAAACCATATTCCGCAAGGATTTCAATCAACGTATCGACATCCACCTGTTCTTTGACCACAATGTTGAGTCGATTTTCATCCAATGCGGATGGAGACACCACTTGTTCAAATAAGGCTTCCGGGTAGGTCACCACAATTTCACCTTGCGCTCCAGAGGAAATCATTTTGTTGATCGTCTCGGTACGTTGCAGCACATTGGAATTGTCCAATGCCTCATAATACATGGGCCTTTTGAAGGAATCAGGTAGGAACAATACCGGCTTTTTGTCAAAAATCCCAGCCAAGGTATTTTGCACATAAGCGGCCTCTTCCTTGTCGATGGCTATAAACAGATGGTCACGCGGATGATCGAGGTAGCTTCCAGCCAGAACAAAGCATTCCTGTGCACCCATCATACCCGATAATTGAAGGCGTGTGGGCGTTGCTTGTTTTAACAACTCATTGATCTGCATCACCCGTTTATCCTCGCGATAACGGGCCAGCAGGGTATCCAGATTATTCACGCTGCAAAAATATAGATTTATGATTAGTAATGGAGCATAAATTTGCGGAACCGCTCTACCAACAATGCCTTTTCACCTGCACCTCCAGTTTTATCCAATCCCGCAACACGCTTTGCATCACTTCCGGCGATCCGGAAGCATAAAATTCATGACTCGTGGGTCCGGCAGGGCGTAGCAGATTTTTTTCTTCGAGGATGTATTGCAGGCGGCGGGCGATGGCAGGTGCCGGATCAATAATATGCACCTCTCCATTCGTGATTTTTTCGATCAGTGGTCGTACCAACGGATAATGGGTACACCCCAACACCAAGGTATCCACTCCTTTCGCTCGCATGGGGGTGATTATTTTCCGGAGTAGCTGCTCCGTTTCCCAATCATTGGTTTTACCGGCTTCGATCAATGGGACCAGACCTAGACAAGGGTCTTCAAAGACTTCCAAATGTTGGGCGTAGCGGTTGGCAAGGCTGGTGTAGCGTTCACTTTGGAACGTACCAAGAGTGGCAAGGATACCGATTTTACCGGTTTGGGTTTGCTGTGCGGCAGGTTTGACGGCCGGTTCCATGCCAATAATGGGTAATTCGGGCCAGGTTTGTCTCAAGGTATTCAGTGCTGCAGCGGAAGCCGTATTGCAGGCCACCACAATGGCTTTGCATTTTTGCTGCAAAAGAAAGCGCACTATTTCCAAGCTATACCGAGTGATGGTTGCTGCACTTTGGGGCCCGTAAGGAGCACGGCCATTATCCCCAAAATAGATTAGGTTTTCCCGGGGCAAATGAGCTAAAATGACATTGGCGACCGTCAGGCCGCCAATGCCGGAGTCAAAAACTCCTATGTTTTCGTGTTGAGACACCGATTAAATACCCAGTTTTGATTTAACCATGGTACTCACATCCTGTGCATCGTCGGCGTAAAGTAAGATTCCTTGATCAAAGATGAACTGGTAGCCGTTTTCCTTAGCCACATCTGAAATGGCTTTGTTAATCTTGTCGTAAATCGGCTGCAACAGTTCAGTGCGCTTGTCCTGCAACTGTTTCACCATGTCTTGCTCAAACTTGGCAATTTCTTGCTGTCTGGTTTCCAATTTCTTGGCTTCGTCCTCCTGTTGTTTTGGAGACAATTCGCCACGTTCCACTTTTCCCTGAATTTCAAGGTAATCTTTTTGCAATTGCTCCAACATACCTTGACCTTTTTTCTGTAGCTGTTTTTGTAGCGCCTCTAGGTTGGCATCGGCTTGCTTTACTTCAGCCATTTGTTCCAACAATGCACCAGAGTTGACATATCCAAACTTCTGAGCTTGTGCTGCGCCGACCAGTAAAAACATGGCTATAAAAAAGCTACCTAATTTCAAAATTTTCTTCATCTTTCAATACGTTTAATTTAATTGAGAAGTAAAAGCGGCTGCAAAAGTACAGCTTTTCTTTTGACATTTATTTCATCCTTTTCAGAATGTCGTCGGTTTTATCATATTCCGGGTTAGAAAAAATGATTCCTGACGCACTAGATTTGTCAAAAACGAAATCATAACTTCTTTCCTGGGCATAATCTTCAATAGCGCCGTATACCTTATCCTGGATAGGGCGAACCAATTCCTGACGACGCTTAAACAAATCGCCTTCTGGTCCAAATTTGGCCTTCTGCAAATCACGCACTTCTTTTTCCTTTGCCATAATCTCTTCTTCCCGATCCTTACGAGCTTCGTCACTTAAAAGGACTTGCTCCGCCTGGTAACGGTTGTACATCCCTTTGATTACATCGTATTCTTGTGCAATTTCTTGTCTCCACTGAGTCGCCAGGCGGTCTATTTCGGCCTGCGCGTCCTGATATTCCTGAATGGTTTCCAAAATGCGGTTTACATCTACGGAAGCGATCCGTTGAGCTTGGGCAGTAAATGCCAGCAGTAGTGAGAAAGCGCTGATTGCAAGGGCCTTCCTGGCCAATTTAGCAATGTTTTGATAATTCATAATGAGATTTATTTAGTGGTATTTGGTACAAATTTTTCCAATTTCAAAATTACAAATTCTTTCTTCCAATACGCCCTTTTGACCATAACCGGGGCCAAATGTAACAAGGCGCAAAAAACCGGGCAAAACCACAAACTTAGCATAACCAACTATAATACAACAACTTACAAGGCAAAAACATCAACTTCAAGACCTGTGGTTTAACTAATGTTTAACCGGCTTTAAAATATTTTTAACGAAAGTGGCCCTAAAAAGCTGCTAATCAAACGAGTAATTTACTACCGCGAAAAGTTGAGAAGCTAATCGAAGTTCCTAAATTCGCGCACCAAATTGATTAGTGAATCAAGCCTAACCAACCACTTATCTAATGAAAAAAACGCACTTTATCCATCCTGATTATCTCGAACTCGACAAAATTCGGGAAATCACTACAAATAATTACACCTTAGCCCTTTCGGAAGAAAGTCGGGCAAAAATAGCGCATTGTCGCGCCTTTCTGGAAAAAAAGCTGGCAGAAAGTGATGCCGCCTTCTATGGCATCAATACTGGATTTGGCTCTTTGTGTAATGTAAGGATTTCAAAATCTGAGATCGAACAACTACAGCATAACCTGGTGCAGTCCCACGCCTGTGGCACGGGAGAAGAGGTGCCTCACCAAGTAGTGCGCCTGATGATGTTGCTCAAAATCCAGAGTTTATCTTATGGCTTCTCCGGCATCCGTCCCGTTTTGGTCGAACGGCTGATCCAATATTATAACGAGGGCGTGTTACCGGTAATTTACCAGCAAGGTTCTCTCGGAGCTTCCGGTGATTTGGCACCGCTCGCCCATCTCAGTTTATCAATAGTAGGACTTGGGGATGTTTATTTCCAAGGACAACGCCGCCCCAGCCGTGAAGTCTTAGAGATATTGGGGCTGGAGCCTATGCATTTGCAGGCAAAAGAAGGGCTGGCATTACTCAATGGTACTCAATTTTCCACAGCCTACGCCGTGTGGTGTTTGCTCAAAGCGGAACATTTATTTGATACCGCCAATCATTGTGCGGCCCTATCCTTGGAGGCTTTCAACTGTCATTCTTCTCCTTTTGAGAAATATTTACACCAAATTCGCCCACATGAAGGGCAGTTAAAAGTGGCCGCCTCCATTCGTGCCTTGCGTAAGGATAGTCCCCTTTCTCTACTCGATCGGGATCAGATACAGGACCCCTACGCTTTTCGGTGTATTCCACAGGTGCATGGCGCCTCCTGGGATGCCTTGCAGTATGTGAAGAAAGTGGTGCTCACAGAGGTCAATTCCGTCACTGATAATCCCAATCTTTTCCCGGACGAGGATCTTATTTTATCGGGGGGCAACTTCCACGCCCAGCCCATTGCCTTAGCTTTAGATCACCTGGCTATTGCCTTGGCAGAACTAGGCAGTATTTCCGAAAGGAGGGTTTACCAACTGATTTCCGGCCAACGCGGTTTGCCTGATTTCTTGATAAAATTACCTGGCTTACACTCGGGATTGATGATTCCACAGTATACTGCGGCCTCCATCGTGAGTCAAAACAAGCAGTTGTGTACTCCCGCCTCGGTAGACAGTATCGTTTCCAGCAATGGGCAGGAAGACCACGTGAGTATGGCCGCCAATGCAGCCACCAAGGCCTTCCGGGTTGTCAATAATCTCGAGACGATACTAGCGATCGAATGGATGACTGCCGCCCAAGCGATCTCCTTCCGACGGCCTTTACGCACAGCTCCTAAACTGGAAAAGATGATCGAGAAATACCGGGGCGAAGTATCCGTTTTGGAAGAAGATCGTATCTTGAGTGAGGATATTCATAAAACAATCGACTTTATTCGTTCGTTAGAGCAATTGTCAGCTTAATTTAAATACAAAAATTACCAACACATGCGAGTATATCATTTTTTTGTGCTAGGCGCCCTTGCCTTATCCCTTTCTTTCACTGGCTGCGGTACGGCCAAAAATGGTGGAGGGATCAACCTTTTCACCCCTGAGCAGGATATTGAACTGGGAAAAGAAGTAGAACAACAGATTGCCAGTGACCCAGCAACCTACCCCATCCTCCCAGAATCCAGTAATGTAGAAGTATACACTTACATCCGTAAGATCACCCAAAAGATCCTCAATTCGGGCCAAGTCAATTACCGTGATGAATTTGCCTGGGAAGTAAAGATAATTGATGATCCCGAAACCCTAAATGCCTTTTGTACCCCGGGTGGCTACATCTATGTGTATACCGGTTTGATAAAATTCTTGGATTCAGAAGATCAGCTGGCGGGGGTCATGGGGCACGAAATCGCCCATGCTGCACTGCGACATTCAACACGTCAAATGACTAAGCTTTATGGTCTTTCCACATTGACCTCTATCTTCACCGGTAGTGCAGAACCGGGCCTGCTTGAGCAAATAGCGCTCAGCTTGGCGTCCTTGAAATTTAGCCGTGCCCATGAGACGGAAGCAGACACCTATTCCGTAGCCTACCTATGTAATACCAGCTATAATGCCGATGGCGCTGCGGGTTTCTTTAAGAAAATGGAAGGTCAGAGCAGCACGCCGGAATTCCTGAGTACCCACCCCAACCCCGGCAACCGTGTACAAAATATAGAAAATGAGGCAAAATCCCGAAACTGTGGAAATGGCCAAGCTTACGCTTCAGAATATGCACGCATCAAAGCGTTGTTGAAATAGATATCTTGGGTTAATGCTTATCGCATCTAAGCATTAACCCGCTTCTTACCTTTTTCACCCTTTTATTCATCGCCTTTGCCCACTTTACGCACCAGAATCGCGCCCACTCCCAGCGGCCGACTGCACATCGGCAATGGCGTTTCCTTTATTGTTACTTGGGTATTGGCTCGGGCCAATGCGGGGAAAATTCTCTTGCGAATTGACGATCTTGATGCGGATCGCTCTCGAAAAAAATATGTCAACGATATCTTTGAAACCCTCGAATGGCTAGGTCTCGACTATGACGAAGGGCCCAGCGGACCTGATGATTTTTACGCCAACTACTCTCAGCATTTGCGGCTGCCGCTGTATCAGGAAGCACTCGAAACCCTCAGAAATTCGGGCCATCTTTTCGCCTGCACCTGTTCTCGACGTCAAATCCGACGACAATCCGGCGATGGACGTTACCCCGGCACTTGTCACGGTCGCAACCTCGATTGGTGGGCACCCAAAACTGCCTGGCGGGTTCGAGTACCCGATACAGCGATCGTCAGCTTTGAGGAATGGCAACGAGGATTGCAAAAAGTCTCATTAGGTACAGAAATGGGTGATTTTGTCATTCGGCAAAAAAACAGGCAACCCGCCTACCAGATTTCTTCCTTGATCGATGATTTATATTGGAACATCAACTTTGTTGTTCGAGGAGAGGACTTGCTGCCTTCCACAGCGGCCCAGCTTTATTTGGCCCAATTACTAGATCAAAGAGCCTTCTCCAAAGCCACCTTCTGGCATCATCGATTACTCACCAATGATCAGGGAGAAAAACTTTCAAAATCAAAAGCTGCTGAGTCATTAAAAGTTCGCCGCGAAATGGGACACGGGCCGGAAGAATTGTACCGCCTGGCCGCCCATTGGTTGGGTGTGGGCCATGACGTAGACACAACTTTACCCGACTTGGTTGCTGCAGTGGCCCGCAATAAGACATGATAACTTGCTTCGCAGGGTCAAAATATACAAGTTTGTTTTAACCCTGCAAAACAAGTCTGAACTTAACTTATAAAAAGACAATACAGTAAAATTTCTCCTATCGATCATACTTGTGTAAATCCAAATCTTCAATCATGTGGATGAGTTTTTCGGCATAACGTTTGTCTGTCGCGTAGCCCGCTTTTTTCAGGCCATGCGCCCATCCCCTAAAATCAGATCTTTCCAATTTAAACAGGCGTGCGTAGCGTTTATTCAGCTTCAACAAATTGCTGTGTGAGCGGAAACTTTCCCAGGGACTGCTGTATTTTCGGAAAAAGTCTTTGTGGGAATCATCCGTAAAATTGGAGCAGTGCCCCTTTTTGCAGGATCGAGAAAAGCATTTGATCCCAAAGTGATTGTTGTTTTTGGTAGCGAGCCGACTTTCCCCAACGTTGCTTTCCAATAGGCCTTGAGCCAGAGTAATACTGGCAGGAATCCCAAATTTTTTCATCTCTGTTCGAGCCACATCGGCATAACGATCCACGTAGGCCAATTGCTTGCGCCGTTTTTCAGCCCGTGCACGCGCTTCTTCGCTGTCGTCAAAAGACATATTGGAAAAGGTATTGGCCAAATTGGGGTCAGTCTTGGCTTTGGCGGGTTTGGCTGCAGGCCGCTCGACGGCAGCAGTGGCCACAGGCTTTGCATTTCCCATCAGGGAAGTATTCATAGGTTTAACCCCATTCTCCCGATAGGCAACAGTCGTGGCCTCTGTAGTATGGAGGTAAGGTTGTGCTACGCTATTGAGGTCTAAATTGATGCTTAAATCTTTGTTGAGCACCATGTAAACCAAACCCCCCATCAATAAGGTTTTGAACCAGTAACGATGTACCATCTCCGTGGAATGAGCCTTCGCTCGCTGAAATTTGTACCGGACAAGACTTTGTAGTTCGTCTATTTTTTGCTGCATCATCTAATCTTTTGTGTCAAGTAATACTGCAAATTAAAATTAATTGTTTTAAAAATACAAATATTATTGAAACATTTTGTTTTTTAAAACACAAAAATGTAGGCTGGCCCATTTGCTAATAGAATAATTAGCAAAGTTCGGCTGGGAGGTATACCTTTGTGGGAAATTTAAATTAGACTATGAAGAGAATCACTTTTTTATTGGCCTTTTGCTTGCTCGCTGCGGGTCCGGCCATGGCTCAAAAATACGGCCACCTCAATTTTGGCAATCTGCTTTCCCTCATGCCGGAAACCCAAGCTGCCGACACTTCTTTGGAAGCTTACCGCAAACAATTGGTAGCAAAAGGAGAAGACATGGCCACCAAGTTCAAAACGAACTATGAAAAGCTGGTGGAGGATGTACAAGCAAAAACTCTTGCTCCCAAGGTACAAGAGGCGCGTGAAGCCGCACTGGCAAAAGAACAGCAGGATATCATGGCTTACGAGCAGGAAATGAGCCAAAAACTGCAATTAAAACGCCAAGAATTACTGAAGCCAATCGTCGAAAAAGCCGAAAAGGCAATACAGGATGTCGCTAAAGAAAATGGCTATCAATTTATTTTTGATACCAGTACTTTCAATGCGGTCCTCTTTGTCCGCGAGTCTGACGACATCATGCCACTGGTAAAAGCCAAATTGGGCATGTAAGCAAATGGGGGCAACACCTCAATCATCCGTTTTTCCATTCCTTTCCGTGATCCTATGTGAAAGGAACGGAAAGATGGAACGATTCCTTTCTATTTCCTTTTATTCCAAACACACATAATTCGACTGGCAGCTTTCGACCTGCAATGTATTGGTCCACTTGTGCCAACCTTGTCGGGCTTTGTACTCGTAGTGACCGCTGTAAAGGTCAAAGCAGCGGGTAGTACGGGCCGCAACTTCCGTTTTAGTGTCGGCTACTTTGATTTTGACCTCTTTTCGAGTAGCATTGTGAAAGCAAACCGTGCCGGTCTGATCGCGTTCGCACGGCGGCTGATAATGAGTGACATCTCCGACCGAACGATTACAGGAAAAGGCCAGTAAGATCAAGAACAAAATAATGGGCGCAATAAACCAGGTTTTCATAATCGGGAGATTAAAGTTCGCCGGGTGGTAATCATGATTCCCACCCGACGAAACGAATATATAGATTGTTTTCAATGTTATGATGCGGTACGCCATCACCTCCCCCTATTCCAATGGGAATTTTCATAGAAATGTCATAAAAGCAAATAATAATTTTTTTCTAATACTTTAACACTGTTGCCATCAAACATCTACTGTTAAAATCGCGTTCCATTAATATCAGAATCACCAACGAAAACTGACTTTTCTCATTGCATCTCTCGCTGATTACTACTTAACTTGACCCAAGCTTTACTTAACCCTAAATTCCCCCGCTTATGATCTCCAAACCACATCCTCAGTCTGCTGCCAACAACAAAAAGGTATTGCAACTGCAACCATCGCTCTCCGATGCACTTAGCCGAAAAGAAGTGCCCATCAATTATTGGGTGGAAACCTTGGAGTTTTGGCAATTGGAAATTAATTTTTGGCAGAAAGAATTCGCTGCCTTGAGCAACCTTTACGACAGCTGTAGCCATCTGGTTACTGCAACTAACGATAGTCTGGAACGCAGCTACCTGGAGTTGAAAATACTGGTATCTGAAAAATTAAAACCCATAAAGGCGCAACTGCAGGAAATCCAGGAGAAATTGAATCAAACGTCTCTCCCAAAGCGAGCCACCATCCGCGAAGCCGCTCAACTGCGCCAGCATCTTGAAACCGTTCAAACCCTTTATAAAAAGCAAAAAATCCAATTTCTGGAAGCACTTTATGAGGTCATTCCGCTATCCTTTTTTTAAAGTGTGGGCCAACTGTCCGCAGTCTAACACCATGCCTGGATGGATCTGCTTAGCTTTGTCTTGCAAACCATTTAGTATAAAAGTGGGAGACTGCGCTTTTGACAATTAGTTTCGCGCTTCAAGCAAATTCAAATCAGATGAGATCTATCGGTATTGCGGCTTTTATCTTATTTAGCATCAATACAGCCATCGCTGGTGGTGGTTGGCCCCAAGCGAAAGGTGGTGGGTACATCAAATTGGCAGAATGGTGGATCATTTCCAACCAACACTACACCGATAATGGATTGATCAACCCCAATGTAACGACGGGCATTTTTAATACTACGCTTTACGCGGAATACGGCTTTACCGATCGGCTTACAGGAATCATCTACGCGCCGCTTTTTAGTCGGACCTATTCCAACAATACCGTTTCTGCCACGACCGGCGAGGTCATCATACCGGGCGAAGCCATCAACTCCATTGGAGATGCAGATATTACAGTAAAATATGGGTTGGTCACGAACAAACCGGTGGTTCTTAGTGCCAGCCTGACTCTTGGTATTCCCCTTGGCATTTCAGATGGAGGCTCCCAAGGCACCTTACAAACCGGCGATGGGGAATTCAATCAAATGATCCAGCTCGACGCCAGTACTTCCTGGCAATTGGGTTCTTTAAATATGTATGGTTCCATCTATGGTGGCTTTAACAATCGAACGAATGGCTATTCGGATGAAATCCGCTATGGTGCAGAATTAGGAGCCACCTTTTGGGACAACCGCATCACGGCTATCGGTCGGTTGTTTGGCATCTCATCTTTAAAAAATGGAGCAAGCATTGAGCCGGGTAATGCCATCAGTATCTTTGCCAACAACACCGAGTTTTTGAGTTTTACGCCAGAATTGAATTACAACATCAACGACCATTTGGGGGTATCGGCTTCTTATGGCATAGCCTTTTCCGGCAAGCTCATTTTTGCCAATCCATCCTATTCGGTCGGCGTTTATTACCGCTGGTGATTTTATTTTACGCAATAATTTTCACCCCAAAACCTGCCATTTTTCCTATCTTCCGGCCACATTAATCATTAGAACGACACCTGACTATGAAAAAAGCTTTCCTTTTTTTCGTGCTGCTATTTATTGGCTCCATGCTGATGGCACAAAATACTCAAGTCTACTTTGCAGAAAACCCCTGCCTAACTCCGGATGGAGAAACCGTCATTTTTAGTTATGGTGGTGATTTATGGCGCGTGCCAACCATGGGCGGTATGGCCAGTCAACTCACTGCTATGGATGGAATCGAAACGCAACCAAGAGTTTCTCCGGATGGCCAATGGCTGGCATTTTCGGCCTCACAATACGGCAATAGTGATGTCTATGTCATGCCCATCGGCGGCGGCCCAATTGTACAACTAACCTTCCATCAAGCACCGGATCAGGTAACCTCCTGGAGCTGGGATAGTGAAACGATTTATTTTACTTCATCACGCTATAACCGCATCAGCACCTATTCCATTTCCCGTAAGGGAGGCACCCCGGTGACCCTATTTGATCACGAGTTTAATTATGTACACAATGTCTTTCCAGACCCCAAAACGGGGGAGTTGTTTTTCAATGAAAGTTGGGAAAGTAGCAACTTCATTCACCGCAAGCGCTACAAAGGCTCTTTCAACCCCGACATCAAATCCTATAATCCTAAAACAGGCGAATACCAACAACTGACCACCTACAACGGCAAAGATTTTTGGCCGATCCTCGACCGACAGGGCAACCTCTATTTCCTATGTGACGAATACAACGGCGAATACAATTTGTACACCTTGCAGAAAGGCCGCAAAAACCGTTTGACAAATTGGAAAACATCGGCCTTTGAGCCCCAGATCAGTGCCGATGGTCGGCGAATCGTTTTCCGACAGGATTATCAATTAAAAATTTATGACGTAAAAACGGGAAAGACCAACCCACTTCAGGTGGTGCTTCCGCAAAATAACACCCTCGCAAAGACCCAGGATTTTAAAGTAGAAGGTAAAATTTCTGCCTTTGATGTGGCAGATGACAATAAAAAACTGGCCTTTGTTTCCCGTGGAGAATTGTTTGTTTCTGATATCAAAGGTAAGTTCATTCGCCAATTGAATACTCGTCCAGATGGTCGGGTACTGGAGGTATATTGGTTAAAAGACAACAAAACCCTGATCTTCAATCAAACGGTCAATGGCTACCAAAATTGGTTTACCATACCGGCTGATGGATCAGGAGTCGAAAAGCAACACACCAATGATGCCCGCAACAATCGGAACCTAGCTTTTAATAGCGATAAAAGCAAGGCCGTTTACCTCAGTGGCCGGGACGAAATGCGCCTGATGGATTTGGAGAACTTCACCAGCAGCCTCTTGCACAAGGACGAATATTGGGCTTTATACAATGATGGCTTACAGTTTTCTCCCGACGATCGATACATATCTTTTACCGCTTACCGCGATTTTGAACGCGATATTTTCGTGTATGATTTGGACAAAAAAGAGGTGCACAACCTCACCCAAACCGGCGTTACCGAAGCAGCTCCACACTGGTCGCCTGACGGCAAATATCTTTACATGACCAGCAATAGGACCCAGCCCGCTTATCCGATGGGGCTACAAGATTCCAAATTGTACCGCATGGCCCTTCAGGCCATCGATAAACCCTACCGTTCGGATAAGTTTGACGAACTGTTCAAAGAGGAAGAGAAAGACGAAGACAAAGACAAGGACAAGGACAAAGTAGAAAAGGAGGAGGAGAAAAAAGAGGACAGCAAAAAGGAGGAGGAAGCCGAAAAAGTGGAAGTCAAAATAGATTTTACCGGACTGATGGAGCGGCTGGAACAAATCGGTCCTCGTTTTGGCAGACAAAGCGGCACCTATATCCTGCAAAAGGACGACAAAACCACCGTTTTATACATTTCCAATCATAATGAGGGTAAAAATGCCATTTGGAAAACCACCATGGAACCCTTTGAAGAGCCCAAAACAGAGCAAATCAAAGGCGCAGAAACCGGTGCCCTCAATATCGAGGAAGCTCAGGGTAATTATTACCTGCTTTTTGGAGGCCATATTCACCAGCTGAAGGTAGATGAAGGCAAGGTAGAAAAAATTGAAATTTCGCATACCTTCCGCCGACAGCTGCAGGAAGAATTTGAACAGATGTTTTATGAAACCTGGGCCAATCTGGAAGAAAATTTTTACAATGAGACCTTCCATGGTATTGATTGGGCGGCCATGCGCGACCGCTATGCGGCCTACTTGCCGTACATCAACAACCGGGCAGATCTACGCCGTCTGCTCAATGATTTATTGGGAGAATTAAACACCTCTCACTTTGGCTTTTATTCTTCCGGTGATGAGGAAAAAACCTTCTACGGTACACAAAGCCTGGCCACTGGTCTCGTGTTTGAAAAAGAAGACCCTTACCGAGTCAAGCGCATTGTCACGGAAAGTCCGGCCACTCTGTTAGAGACCAAAATCCTGCCAGGAGACCGGTTGACGAAAGTCAATGGCGTCACGGTCCAAGAAACCAAAAACAGGGAGTCTTATTTCATCCAGCCCTCGATGGATGAGGAATTATCGCTCACATTTGATCGAAATGGAACAGCCATTGAAGTCAAGATACACCCTACTGCCTATACCACCATTCGCAACCTGATGCACGACGAATGGATGGACAAAAATCAGGCGCGGGTGGATGCTAAATCCAACAAGCGCATTGCTTATATCCACATGAAAAACATGGGTGGCGGAGAACTCCAGCACTTCTTGGAACAGATGGTTTCTGAAGGCCACCAACGCGAGGGACTTATCCTCGACTTGCGGTACAACACCGGCGGTAATGTGCACGATGAGGTCTTGAAATTTCTGTCCCAACGCACTTATCTCAACTGGAAATACCGCGAAGGAAAACTATCCCGCCAATCTAATTTTGGCCCGGCCGACAAACCCATCGTTCTGCTGATCAACGAGCAAAGCCTCAGCGATGCAGAAATGACCGCTCAGGGATTTAAACAATTGGGCTTGGGCACAGTCATCGGCACGGAAACCTACCGCTGGATCATCTTTACTTCCGGCAAAGGATTAGTGGACGGCTCCTTCTATCGCTTGCCTTCCTGGGGCTGCTATACCCTCGACGGTAAAAACCTGGAACGGACCGGTGTATCTCCAGACATCAACATAGACAATACGTTTAAAGACCGCCTTGACGGCAAAGATCCGCAACTTGATCGGGCCATTGACGAGGTGATGAAGCGGTTGAAGTAGTGAGGCGTCAGGTGCACATTTGGGAATCTCTCCTCCTATTTGGTTGAACGTTAGTAACTTCAACCAAATAGGAGGACAATACATCTAACCCCTCTTCCGTCTTTCATTTTTCCTATCTTTCGGGGTACAACACCCTTGCCATGCAAAAACACTATCGGGAACTAGACATTCATACCTACACCGGGGGAAAATTCCAGTCGCGGGCCGACAAACTGGCATTGGAAGAACCCTTGGAAATCCAACTGCGTTTTGGCTCCGCAGATCAGCGGGAGACCCGTAGTTTGGCAGTCACCATGCGTACACCGGGCCATGATGAAGCATTGGCCCTTGGCTTCCTGTTTACGGAGAGCATTATTGGCCACTATCATCAAGTGTTGGAGACAAAACACGTAGGTAACCAACTGGCTGAATCATCTCGGAAGAATGTATTACTGGTGCAGCTTTCTCCTGATTTACAATTGGATTTCAACCGCTTGAATCGACATTTCTATACCTCTTCCAGTTGTGGTGTTTGTGGCAAAGCTTCCTTAGAAATGGTTCAAGCGGTCAGTGGATATTTCCCCCAAGCAGGTCTTCCCAAAGTAACCACCGAAATATTGGGGCAACTGCCGGCCAGACTACGCGCCGCCCAACCCTTATTTGATCATACGGGAGGTATTCACGGGGCGGCATTATTTAATGCCCGGGGGGAATTATTGGTCCTAAAAGAAGACGTAGGCCGTCACAATGCCCTCGACAAAGTGTTGGGAACTGTCCTTGCACAAGGTCTACTGCCCCTGCGTGATCACATCATCCTGGTGAGTGGCCGGTTGAGTTTTGAGTTGGTGCAAAAAGCCGCCATGGCGGGTGTACCGATCTTGGCTGCAGTGGGAGCTCCTTCCAGCCTCGCCGTAGCGCTGGCTGAAGAATCGGGCATAACCCTGATCGGCTTTTTGCGGGAAGATCGGTTCAATGTGTATTCCGGGATGGAACGGGTGGTTTGATCGTAAAAGATTATATTCGTTCTCTAAACCTATAATCAATGAAATATTTAACCGTAGTCGTATTGATGTTGCTGTTTGCATGCAGTGGTAAGTTTACTGATGACCAACTAGTGGGCAAATGGAAAGCCGTAGAATGGAAGGACATCACCAACAATAAAACCATTGATATTGCTGTGGATTTCACCTTTGAGGAAGATCGGTATGTGGCCCATTACGGGGAATCCACTGAGCAGGGCAAGTATTGGATTACCGGAGAACATTTGCACACCGTCGAAGATGGCAAAGCCGAAAAGAAAGTCAAGATTGCCAAGTTGCAGAATGACTCTCTTGTCTTTGAAATGAATAGAGCCGGAGCCCTTGAAGAGCTGGTATTGGTAAGGGAAAGATAAGAATCATAAACCATTAGCCATGCATTCCACAAATTACCACAACACCCTCATTGAAATTGCCGAAGACAGCCCGACCGAGACCGGAGAGATGCCACCACTGCGAGGAGACAATAAATCGGTGGCCAATCTTCAGTTTGAAATGCTGTATGATCATCCTTACCAATTTACTTCCGACGACATCCTATTCTCTGTCTTTGCGCAGAGAAAAGACATTCCCAAAGAAGAATGGGAGGAGGCTCGACAACAATTTTTCTCTAAAGGTCAGCCTTGTTTTCGAGCTAGTCCACTGACCAAACGCTACGGCTGGGGCGTACACAGTAATGCGGCCGGCAAGATTGCCTTATACGGTGCAGAATCGGAAGCATATCAAAAGCTGGTCGAAGACGAATCCATTAAAAAGGTAAAAGCCATGCGCTCAAAACGCAAGTAAATCATTCAATAAATAGGAAACGCCAAGAATGGCCCCTTGATCGAACAAAAATTGGTTTAGGTCTTCCGCCCCGTGTATAGCTAATCCAAGTTTCACTTCAATACACAAATTGATTTTTTCACCTATCCAAAATTCATACCCCAAGTTGGCCCCTAGGCCCAATTCGAATAAATTAACCACTGCTCTTGCATGATCATTTACTTCAGAGGTATTTATAATCGGCTGGCCCGGAAGTGCGAGTGTACTCCCTTTTTGGGATCGTATTTTTCTGCGCATAGCCCAACCCAAATGTCCACCAAAGTCAGCATAAAGATGTGGGTTGTTGGCAAAATACTTTCCAACCTTATAGTTCAGCAATAAGTGGCTACTTTTTACATTATATCTTACACTAGATCCAACTGCTAAGCCTCCCCAATAACTGTATACGTAGTATTTTCGATTGAAATAAATCAAACTAAAGCTCTTCCGCTTTCGCTCAATATTATTGGAACATTGAATACCAAACAGTGTTTTTACCGAAGTCGTTTCCTGGTAGTTGGTATGAGCTTCATGACCAACTTTATTGCCATTAAGGAGATTGGGCCTGGAAACGCCTCCCAAAACGCCAATCGATTTCTGGGCAAAGAGCACGGAGGAGTTTAGTGAAATGAAGCCAATTAACAAAAGACATGGCAGTGTCTTCATGGTCTTGAGTTTAAGTTTTTTTCAGGGTGACTAGTCATTCAATTGGTAAAAAACGCCAAGGGAAGCGCCTTGGCTGAATAAAAATCGATTGACGTCCTGCGATCCATTAAATGTCAGGTCGATCCCTATTTCTGTAAAGAACCGCATTGTGTTGGTTAAATTAATTTCAAATCCAAGATTGGATAATACCCCCAAATCAAAGGGCGCAATAAATTCCTTCTGGTTTTCAATTGTAAGACGAAAAACCGCGAGCCCTCCTCCTTCGATTGTTCGAATTTCTTCCTGTTCATAAGCAACCTTTCGCTCTAAGGGCAAGCCCAAAAGGGCTCCAAAGTCAATGTAGAAATTTTTGCCGTTGAACAAGTACCTTCCTATTTTGTATTTTATCTGAAAATGCTTCATATCTACATGCCAATCCTTAAAAGACTGCAGATTGTAGGAAGAAAGGTGATAGGATCTTGATAAGTATTGCAAACTAAGCAGTCTTCTTTTATTCCCTTTTTTCACGAATAACTGAGCCCCAAATTGTGCTTTCCAAAAGGTTTCTTCGTCATAGTTTCTTGAGTCACTTTTATTCCCGATCAGGATATTGGGCTTGATAATTCCTCCCATAACGCCAATCGATTTCTGGGCAGTGGCCGTTTTGGAAAAACTAAGCATAGTCAATACGGCAAGAACAACATAGAGCGCTTTCATACTATTGCAATTTTAGGGTAATCTTGAACTTCCTCAAGTTACAAAAATGCATTTATTCTAATACCACAGAAGCATGTCATTCCCAATACAAACCAGCATTTCGCCTATAGAATGTCCAAAATCTTCACCGGAACCCCCGGATGTACATTACACAAAATGAATTTCTGCGGATAGGGATTTTCTTCCAATACTTCGAAATGTATCGTCAAAGTATCTCCAATTTGGAAGTTCCCATTCACATTAAAATCATCAATATCGGAATGCAGAAATTTGGAGGAATAATTCTCGTGAAAATCTGAGACTGTGGTGCCATTCAGAATCTCCAAATTCCAGTTGCAACTTTCTTCGAAGGAGACAAATTCCACGGTTAGTGTTCCGGTTTTATCCTTTAACAAGCCGGCATCTTTTTTACACCCCAGCATTAGGAGTAGCCCCACGCCAAGTAATCCATATTTTAAATTCATAGCTTTAACTTTTTTGAATCCTCAAAATGTATGCGCTTAGATAGACAGCATAGACAGGAAAAAAGGTTAGGTCTAGTTGCAGGTAAGTTTTTAAATGGCGGTTAAAGCCGTTTATAAGCATCAACAAGGCCTAGCAAATGGCAAGCAAATCATTTTAGCCGTGACGGGATATTGAGAGCATGTTTGGAGGTCAAATTTTGGGCTGCAAATCACAGGTTTTGGAACCTCTTTTCGGCTATTTTTTCGTCCATCTCGGCTGAGCCGAGACGGGCTCAAAAATGAGCC
>CAXHCA010000129.1:0-20233 GCA_964015035.1 uncultured Saprospiraceae bacterium | reverse complement strand
AAGCACAAATCTAAAATAATGACGAAGCAAATTAATAGAATCCCATCTGCTCAATTTTTTTTTGGGACAAACCCTAACTGCACCCTACTGATATTTACAACACTTTACGATTGCCAATGATGCCGCCGAATCATATAAAATGATCCTACCCTTTAACAAGGCGACAAATCGCAACTGCACTTGGGTAAAACAAGGTACACCCTATACTATTCTATAAAACACCTCTCCGTTCTAATTGCTATTTTAAAACTAATAATATATCTTTATAACATGGATACCATTTAAATTTCTGAGTACTTGAAAAGCTAAATTTTAATGTTTAAAAAAGAATTCAGCTGTGGATATACCGCCGAATACAGTAAAAAAGAGGTTGGCATCTCTTTCAAGTGCAGTAAATGCAATAACATCCATTCCTTCCCAATTCCCCCGGATTTAAAATCAAAAAAGAAAGAAAGTACCTTTGTAAAGGTTAGAAATTACGATAGCAATTGGACTTTATTTTGGGACTGGTGCAAAAGATTTTTTTCTTTCAAGAACTGGTTCGCTTCTAAAAAACAAATAGTTGATACAACCTACGAAGTTTTATCATCTACTACCAATCCACCGCCAATAATTACCCAACCCCAAAGACATAGAGATACTGATTCTTACCCTTCTGCTCCAAATGCGGATACTAATCCCAAGAGAAGGAAACTTTACGATGATTTGTCAAGTATGTTAAATGAACTAATATTGAGCACTTGGCGGAAGCAGGATGGCCCAAGAAATATTTCCCTGCTGGTCAGCGAATTAGATCCCCCTAATTGGGACCAATGTATTCGAAAAATGCTTAAGCATGCAGAATCTGTCGCACCAAAATTGAAGATCCCATTAAAAATTCCAGAATTAATATTTAAAGACGTAAGTAATGACTCCGGAGGCACCTTTCAAGTAAATGAAGAAGGCGCTGTATTAATTACCATTAAAAAGTCGCTATGCCATGATTATAAAGTAGCATTGGCAGTACTTTCACATGAACTCTGCCACTATATTTTAGGGAGTAATTTGATAAAAAAAGACGATACCTTGCTAAATGAAAAAATGACTGATGTTTGTATGTTTGTCTTAGGTTTTGGCGAGTTGTTTATGAGGGGACAACAGGACATTGCTGGAACCTCCTATGGATACCTCAAACCAATTGAGTATCAAATGATACTTTCAGCAGTACATACCAGATGGCACGCGCGAAATTACGATCAAGATATTATTAGTAAAGTCCAAGAACTTGAAAAGTGGATTATTAGCGCGGTTTATAAAGGAGACAAGAGCCGATTCGAATATGGCTATAATTATATGAAGAAGAAATACCCCCGCTTTTCAAAGCAAGAAATACTGGATAAATTAAAGTATGATTTTCTGCGAGATAATTAAACGAGTACGGCAGAAACGGCAAAATATTCAGAACACCTTCCCCTTTCTCCCGTTACCTCCACATGAGAACTGAACCACTATATTTCATGTTATTCCCACTCTTCATGAGCTTTTCAACCTGCGCTCAAGATCAGGACAAACACCCCTGGAAAGATCGCCTACTGTTAATTCTAATTGATGATCCTGCATCAAAAAATCATAGCCGGACTTATCTTTGCCGAATAATCAACCTTATATGCCAGACCACCAATCCCTGAAACAGCGGCTTTACCAAACTTGCCTCAATGCAATTGAAAAGCATATCAACGCCATTGAACAAAACCTAGCTTCGATTGAGGAATCACGGAATAATGAGACCAAAAGTAGTGCTGGCGATAAATATGAGACGGGACGAGCCATGATGCAGATGGAAGAGGAAAAGTGCCGGGCACAACTCTTTCAGAAGCTTCAATTAAAAAATGAACTAGCCAAAATAGATTTACAAAAATCCTATACCAAGATAGAAACCGGTAGCCTCGTATTTACCAATTTGGGTACCTATTTTATGGCCATCGGAATGGGAAAAATACCATTAGACGGACAAGTCTATTTTTGCATTTCACTGGACGCTCCAATTGGCCAACAGCTCAAAAACAAAAGCGTAGGCGAGGAAGTCACCTTCAACAACAAACAACTGATTATCAAAGAAATACACTAACTACCTTCATCCATCCAGCCATTCTTTAAAACCCGTACAGCGTTCCCGACTCACCACCTCTGATTCCTTCGCAAATGGCAACCTCACTTTCAGACGACTGTTGGAAAGAGCAGCCACATCCTGAATGGAACGATCACTCAACAAAGTTTGCCGATTGATGCGAAAAAACTGACGGGCATCCAGCAAGTCCTCCAGTTCCTGCAACGTATATTGCACCGGATAACGCTTGCCGCCCTCCGTAATGAGATAGGTGATTTTATGCTGGCTTTGAAAATAGAGTACTTCATTTGTCGGAATCAACTTGATGTGATCCCCTATTTTGATGGCAAAACGCTGCTTATAAACCGGCTGCATCGATTGCATCAGTTGCTGGAGTTGCGCCGGCTGTAAAATGGGATGTGGCTGCGCCGTATTGCGTAGCGCCTCCAACTTTGCAAAAGCCCCCGCCAATGATGGCTTATCGATTGGTTTCAATAGATAGTCAACGCTATTCACTTTAAAAGCCCGAAGCGCATACTGGTCGTAAGCGGTAGTGAAAATAACGGGTACCGGAATTTCGACTTGTTGAAATATTTCAAAACAAATACCATCCGCCAATTGGATATCCGTAAAGACCAAATCATAGTCCGTATTACGTTGTAACCACTGCACTGATTCCTTTACCGTTGGAATTTTTGCAACGACAGTCATCTCTGGTTTTAACCGCTCAATTAACACCGCTAAGTGATCCGCAGCGAAAGGTTCATCCTCAATAATTACAATGCGTTTCATGGCTGTACAATTAGGGGTAGTTTGACAATAAATGCGCCATCGGTTGGGATGACCTCCACCGGCTTATTGGTTAAAAAGCCATATCGCCGTCGGATATTCTCCAAGCCAATTCCCAAACTGTCTTTCATAGTCATTTTGGGCTGCAAAGTATTACTGACGACTAAATAATCGCCTTCGGTTTTCAGTTGAATTTCTAAGGGTTTTTCGGTCGTAATCGCATTGTGTTTGATCGCATTTTCAAGCAACATTTGCAGGGCTACAGGCGGCACATAATAGGCCTCATTTGCCGAAATATCTATGGATACTTTCAGGTTTTCACCAAACCGAATTTTTTGTAAAAAGACGACAGACGCTACAAACTCCAACTCCTCAGATAGCGAAACCAACTCCTCCTCCTGCCGATCCAGTACGTAGCGATAAACCTCGGATAGTTTCTTAATGAATTGCGCAGAAAGGTCGGCATCCTGATAGACCAAACCAGACAAAACATTCAAGCTATTGAATAAAAAATGGGGATTGACCTGGGCTTTTAGTGAGGCAAACCTGGAAGCCATCGATTCTACTTTCAGCTTTTCGTGCTCCACCGCCAGGTCGCGCCAGGAAAATAAAAAACTCCGAGCCGTCAGAAATAAAGAGATGACTACGGAAATCACCACTACTGTAAGATTAAAGCCAACTAGATCTCTTAGGTTTAAGGCCCTAAAGTGTCCATTAAGCGCAAATTCAAATAATTGAAGTAATACTACACTGGCTAAAAATGAATAGATAATATGCCCCAATAACCCGACAATCATTCTGGTCGTGGGTCGTTCCTTCCAGGAAATATACTTGTTTGGAAATTCCGCCACCCATTCATTTCCCTTCCATAATCCTACCCAGAGCAATCCGGTAAAAACGAAATCATGCCAGCTATAAGCCAGGTGCAACAAGCATTCGGGGCAAAACAACAAATTAGAAACCATGCCGATGCCAAAGATGAAAACAGCTTCTTTCAAATGCGTTTGCCAGGATTTTACTTCCTCTTCCATAGCGTGAAGATAGTGCTTATTTAGAGTTAACCAGAGCTAGGACAAGAGGACTAGTCTAATGTGATCGTCCTCTTCCCTAAGATTTAAACAAACTCTTACGACCTTATTGGCACTGCGCTTTCTTATGCTCGGCCCAGGACTTCCCCCAGGTTGGATCAAGCGTCCCGGCAGGTTTGAAAGTCTCGTATTGCGCCAGCGCTTTATCAAGTGTGTTGCAGGCTTCTTCCGTACCATTCCCAAAGAAGCGAGCAGTGCCCATTTGCATATCAGACAACAACATTAAAGCTCTTGGGTTTTCCGGGTTGATGGCTATGGCTTTTTGCAGTGCGCCAAAAGCCATACCGGAGTATTGCTGCCCACGGGTAGCCGGATCAATGGGAATACGCAACATGTGCACAAAACCTTCTATGGCAATGATTTCGCTGTTTCCCGGCTGTAGTGCCTTAGCAGCATCTACCAATTCCAAAGCCTGATCCAGTTGCTTGTCTTTGTCGGCATTGTCTTCTACCATTGTGCTCAGAATAATTTTGGCATAAGCACCGTAATACAATGGATGCCACTTGTCTGTTTCCTTTTGGGCAATGCGTTCAAAGGTATTGGCGGCAGCCTGAAAATCATCAGGAGATTGTGCCTCATACAATTTTTCTATTGCCGTCAACATGGCTTCCTCGTATTTGGAGGCTGCATTCGCTGTCAAGGTGAAACTCAGGAATAATGTACAAATGATGAATTGGAGATTTTTCATGATGTTATTTTTTTTATGGCTTTGAAAAAATTAAAGATTGGGTAATTGATTTAGTACGGCTTCCTTGGAAAAGGTGATGAACACGCCAAGAAAAAGAAATCGTTTGGCTGGTGGACGAATGGCTCGGCTGTCATAACGCCCTCCTGCATCAGGTGCCGCCGCAAATTCATAGCCAAAAATCTGGTCAAGACCAAGGAGGTTGCTTGCACTCAGATGAATGATTACATTCTGACGCAACAAATAGCTAACATTGGCGCTGAGATCGTGATAAGCCGGGGTCCGTTGCCCCATAAAGGTGTCCTGATTGGGATCATGATAAGGGCGCCCGCTGGCAAAGGTATAAGTCAATCCCACCTGACTTTTGATGAGGTTGATAAATTGCTTGTACACCACCGAAAGATTGTGCTTGGAAGCAAATGACGGGGTAGCAGCTTTCGGAAAATCCCGATAATCTCTCTTTGTATCCAGGTAAGAATAGGAAATCCAATAATCTGCATTCTTTAGACTCTTGCTATCCCGCCAGAATAGGTCAAACCCTCTTGCATAGCCAGAGCCACTATTGTTGTACCCCTCTGGAGCGGTCTTTTCATCCGGTTGAAACTTGACCAATCGATGGTATCTTTTGTGAAACACCTCTATGCGAAACGTCTGTTTTTGATCACTGATTTGGTAATTCAAGATGTAGTGATCGGCCCTTTCGGCCTGCAAATCATTGGCTACCATCAACCACTCCGTTGGAGCACTTTGTTGAAACTGCCCATAAGCCGCTGAGATTTGGCTCTTCTCGGAAGTTTTAAAAGCTAGTGACAAGCGAGGAGCTACGTTAAATTGTTTGCTAAGCGCATTGTATTCCGACCTTACCCCAACTCTAGCCAGCAAATTTTTAGTGAGATAGATATCTGATTCTGCAAACGCTCCCCCCAGGTTTTCGGTGAAGTCGTAACGATTGAAAAAAGTGTCTGCTGGACTATCATAATCTTGAAAATAGTGTCGGTTGAAATACTCTACCCCAGTTTTGAAGGACATATTTCCCGAAAGGGTCTTTCCCAATACCAGCTTGGTGTGCCACCCCTTTTCCACCTGATTCACTTCATCCAAATCCCATCCAATATCATCCCGGTTACCAGTGTACGACACCCCTCCCTTAATGGTCCAATCGTTTCCGATGACTTCCTGTGCCATCACATTAAAATAGGTGTATTGATTGGCCATATCAATGCGCGTTTTTTCTTCGGGTTGGCCGATCGCAGATTGGTTCAAGGTAAAGTCGGATCGGTTAAAGTTTCCAAATACCTTCAACACACCGGTGGAACTGATCTTTTGGCGATAAGCCGCCGATCCCTCCATCGAAGTTGGTGCATCCACCCAGTCGAGGTCTTGGCTGATAATGCCCATGTAAGGATCGAGATTGGTATATTGGGCCTTCGCCGAAAGAGAGGAATTCTCCCAAGCTTTGGTCAAAGCAGCATCTGCGCCTACCGTCATCAAAGATAAATCGATGCGGTTTTGGGTGGCCAAAAACTTGGACCTTAGAATCAATGCCGAAGACAAGGCTTGCCCGTATTCCGCTGAGTAGCCGCCAGTGCTGAAACTCGTCCCGCTAAACATAAAAGGCATAAAGCGCGACCGCCCCGGCGTATTGGGTGCAGAGGGACTATAAAAATTCATGACCTGCATTCCGTCTATGAAAGTTTTGGTTTCGTACCCCTCTCCACCCCGCACAAATAGTCTACCCGACTCGCCCACCGTTTGAGTACCTGGCAACGTATTTAGCGCCCCGGCAATATCTGCTGTTGCGCCGGCTGTAGTAACAATATCAAGTGGATTGAGCACCTCCCGCTTGCCTTCATCACTTGCCTCAAAGGCACCTGCGGTGATGACCACACTTTCCAATTCAAAAGCATTTTCTTTCAGCGTAATTGCTATAAAGAGCGTATCGCTTTCTATCTGAATATCTTTGCGATATTCATTATAGCCCAGATAGGTCACCACCAGGGTTTGCGCGCCTCCTTCACCAGTTTGAAAGCTAAAATGTCCATCCACCTCCGTTGAAGTACCGTCGTAGGTATTATAGAGGAAGACATTTGCACCGATTACCGGAACCTCTTGCGCGTCAGTGACCACCCCCTTGATCAAATGCTGGCCAAAGCTTGAGCAACTAGCCGACACCAGAAAAAGACTCAGTAAAAAGGTTCGCATCTTCATCTTTTTTTCTACAAATGTGCCCGTAAATAGGGGCTGATTGCAAAAAAAGATGACTGAGCTGTTGAGTTAGTACGATGAGTTGTAAAAATCGATGATGAACCGGCAGGGGCAGTTATGCTATCCGATCCCAAGCGGCGGCTTGTAGTAAATAGGACGGTTGCTTTTTATTGAGGAACGCCGATAGTCGGATATTTTCAACTTCGACCAAGTATGCATGGTAGGGTTGCAACCCATTTTTTTGAGCATCAGTAAGAGCCTCCCGAGAACCCAAACCCTGCAATTTTCGCTGCTAAAGCACCACCTCCAAACATGCTCTCAAAAGCACAAATCTATAATAATGACGAAGCACATTAATAGAATTCCATCTGCTCAATTTTTTCTGGGGACAAACCTGAACTGCACCAGTTTCATGATTCCCTGATCTGACGCTATTCAGGTCAGGCCTGGCCGTTTCCGTTTCCAGATTTCAGGCTGTTGCTGTAATCAATGACATCCATTAGATGCAAGCGCATAGCTGCACTGGCTTGCTCAGCATCCTGATTTGTGATGTGTTGCAAAATGGTCTTGTGTTCTTCTAAGGCCATGTAAAAGCGACCGTCTTTACAGATATCCAGCTTAATAAAACTTTTGATGATATCAGGGGTGATGATGAGCATCAATGATTTGAGTACCGAGTTTTTGCTAGCCTCGGCAATCTTTAAATGAAACATCAAATCCTCTTCTACTGCTTGCTCCCCTTTTTTTACTTTTTTTTCATAATCGTCCAAAGCTTTTTGGATAGCGAGCAGGTCTTCCTGGGTTCGTCGCTTTGCGGCCATGCTGGCGGCATTGGTCTCTAATAAGACTCTGGTTTCTATCAATGCCGCAAAATCACTGTTTTCAAGTTTCAAAACATCCGTAATTAAGCCTTCAAGAGCCGCAATACCGATACCTGCAACAATCGTTCCGCTTTGAGGTTGGGTTTTTAAAATCCCATAAAACTCCAGTTTCTGTAAAGCATCTCTGACATTCGTCCGCCCTACGCCCAGTCTTTCTGCCAATTTGCGCTCGGGGGGCAGGCGATCCCCTGGTTTTAATTGTCCGGAGGTAATCAGACTTTTTATCTGTCGGATGATCTTATCGACCGGACTTTCAATTGCAATTTCCTGGAAATTTTCAAGTATTTCTGATTCAGCCATAGCACAGGTTTTCAATTCACATTGGATCGACGCTCAATTGATCGACCAATTTTTGGTTATACAACTATAATTCAATTTTTTATTTTTTCAAGCAAAAATTCGACTTTTTTTAGAAAAAAGATCCGTTCATCGAATTTTAACCCGGGAATCCATGACCATTCTGCTTGGATAAATTTTGACGCATACTCGAATTAAATTTCTTACTTTTACGCTACAAGCGCCAACTGTCTCCCAATATTGAGAGCAAACTTGTTTGTGTTTTACTGCAGCCCCCTTGTAGAAAGCCTAAGAAGATGAAAAAAACAAGTGCTGAAACTAGTGACCAGGAGCGAACTAGAGTTCTGATTGACAATGCACCTGAAAGTGTACTGATTTTTGACGTTTCCAAGGGTCAATTTATATATTTCAACCAAAATGCCATCGATCTTTTCAAATATCCTCCGGAAGTGCTCTATGATAAGAAGCCGGAGGACCTCAGTCCTGCCATCATCAACGGGGCCGATGCTGCTTTCTTGATCCGCCACTACATTGAGGATGCACTCAAAGGAGGGAATCCGGCCTTCGAGTGGAAGCATATTGATTGTGATGGCATACACATTCCTTGTGAGGTCCGGTTGGTTCGTTTTCCACCTTACGACAAACAGTTGATCCGTGCCAGCGTATCTGACCTGCGGGCACAAAAATCATTGGAAGATGCGCTTAAAGAAAGCGAAAGTCGACTCAAATTAGCCTTAAAAACAACTGGTCTTGGGTATTTTGATTGGCACCCTAATGAAAATAAAGCCCATTGGGATGACCGCCTGTACGAGATTATGGGATTGCCCAAAGGCGCCCCGGTAGAACACATCGATTATTTTTTCCAGTGCCTTCATCCCGAGGAGCGGCAGGAATTGGTCGATGACTTTAAAACTGCGCTTACCCCTGATGCAACCCAGACTTCTTTTTCCCGGCTGTCCAGATTTCTGATTAAAGGAGAATTGAAGTACTTTTCCCTGAACGGTTTTTTAATCAGAGACCATAAAGGACAGATTGAACGGATTATCGGAACCATACAAGATATCACAGAGCGGCAATTAGCTGAAGAAAAACTAGCACTTGCCAAACACCGGCTTTCAGTGATCACTGAGCGTTTTCAAATTTCCACCAATGCCGCTAAAGTAGGTATTTGGGATTGGGATATCAAAAACAATCATTTGATTTGGGATGAGACCATGATGAAGTTGTACGGTATTTCGAGAGATATCTTTGAGAAAACGGCTATCGATTGGAACACCAAAATTCATCCTGTTGATTGGCCTCAGGCAAAAGAAGATATGATTGCTGCCTTGAAAGGAGAAAAAGATTATAACGCCGAATTTCGCATCATTTGGCCAGATCAGTCGGTTCATTATATCAAGGCGCTGGGGACCGTCCAACGAGACGAGAATGGAATGGCCATCCGCATGATTGGTACCAATTGGGACATCACCAAGGAAAAAGAAGCCGAACGGCAGAAAATCCGAGCCCGTCAATTAGCGATCAAAAACAAAGAGTTAGAACAATTTGCATACGTGGCCTCTCACGACTTGCAAGAGCCGCTGCGTACGATTATCGCATTTGTGGGTATTTTGAGAAAACAGTTTGACTCGCTGGACGCTAATACCAATGGTCACTTGGAGCTAGTGGCTCAGGCGGCAAGCCGCATGAATAAACTCATCAATGGATTATTGGATTACTCCCTCATTGGCCGTAATAAGGAATTGGTATTGATTGATTGTAATCTGTTGGTGCAACAAATATTGGATGATCTCACGGTACAAATCACAGAAACGAATGCGAAAATAAAAACGAGGCACTTACCAAAGTTACACGGATACGAAACTGAGTTGCGTGTCCTTTTTCAGAATCTGATTTCTAATGCCATTAAATTCAAAAAACCAGAGATCGATCCTGTCATTGAGGTTTCAGTAGAACAGCGCGAAGATTTTTGGCAATTCAGCATTGCCGATAATGGCATTGGTATAATTCCTAAAAATCAGGAGCGGATCTTTGTCATTTTCCAGCGCCTGCATTTGCGAAATCAGTACCAGGGAACAGGCATAGGGTTGGCCCATTGTCAAAAGATTGTCGATCTGCACGGAGGAAGAATCTGGGTGGAATCCGCCTTCAATGAGGGCAGCCGTTTTTACTTCACCATTCCTACCAACATCATTCCTGCTTCTTCTTAAATAAACGCTTCAGGCTAGAATCCTTTGGCTTTTCTTCCTGCATTTCTTCCGTTGCTTTATCTCTAGACTTTTCGGCACGACTATCTGCTTTGGCTGCCTTGCGCTCCGCTTTTTCTGCTTTGCGTTGCGCTTTGATGGCTTCAGCTCTGGCTTTGGCTGCCTTTTCCCTCGCTTCTGCCGCCTTTCTTTCTTTTTTATAAGCGCGCGCATCCGCTTTGGCATCCTTATGTGCCTCTTTCAATTCATCTTTTTTGGCCGATGCTTCCGTTTTGGCAGCATCGTCCTTCTTTTTAAAAAACTGAGCATGAGCACTGGGCAGGGTTCCCATTCCCATCATCAATACCAACGAAAACAACATTCGATACATCATAAAATAGCTAATTTGTTTGTAGGTTGGTAAACGATAGTTCCGTAGATTTTGGTATAAAGTATCCGTAAAATTCTAGCGAACCCACGGCAGTCATTACGGCAACAAATTATTAGTCAATACTACCCGTTGCGCCAAAACACGAGCCAAATTGCGCCAGATTACGGTGCGATCCGCCTCGTCTTGCAGGTGGCTGATGGCCGATTCACTAAACAGGACAACTTCGGTATCCGGACTGGCAGCCACCACCTCCGCACTGCGGCGGGTATGTAGGATATAGGCAATTTCACCAAAAATATCCCCTTCCCCAAGCATCACCACCGATTTGCCACCAATGACCACTTTCACAATGCCTTTTTGTACAAACCCGAAAGCTTTACCCCCATCATTTTCCATGATGAGTGACTCCCCTTCCCGGCACCTGAGTACCAAAGCATTTTTCAAAAAAGCCTCTCTCCCCTTTTCACTCAATCCTTCCGTAATGGTTTGGTGCCCTTCAAAGGCATCCTCCGTGTCCGGATAAAAAGCAGAGCCAATCTGCAATTCCCGATGATCTCGCACCAGTTGGTAGTACCATTGACAAATGCCAGTGTATCGCTTAAAATCGACGCCTTTCAATAGAGGAAGCGTGGGAGAATGAATGATCGTTAGATACTCCTGATCCGGAAGGCAAATCATGGGAATGCGAAAGTCATCCTCTGTTTTTTTCTGCACAGGACCAATGGGGCGCAAGCCCAACCGCTTATACATCGAAAAAAAAGTAGGATCACAAGACATGAGTGCCGCCTGCCCTCCTGCTTTCAGCACTTCTAGAAAACAATGGTTGATCAAAACCATCGGAGCTGAGGTTTTCTGGTACTCCGGATTTACCGCCAGTTCAGAAAACAGCACCATCTGCGACAGTTTCTCTTCATTCAATAGATCTAATGGGAAGTTGTTTTTGCTAGCCAGTTGCCCCTCTATCAAATTTAGACAAGCAATAATCTCACCATTTCGCGTGTCCTGGCAAGCAGCTAATTGTGAGTCTTTATCCTGGGCTTCTTCCCAACCCAATAATTCAAAACACGCTTCTCGATCTTCCTTGTCTCTAGGAAAAAAAGCCCTGAATTGTCCAATCCAGAGGTCCCATTGTAATGAAATATTGCTTATCAAACTACTCATGAAAAATGCTGGTTTCAAAAGTTGTGATTCAGTATATCCCAATAGCTGGAAATACTGAGTGCATGTTTGGAAGTGGCGCTTTAGAAGCAAAAAATGCAGGTTTGGGGTTTTCGCGAGGCTCATTTTTGAGTGCTAAGGACGAAAAAACAGCCGAAAAGAAGTCCCAAAACTGAAATTTGCAGCCTGAATAGCTTGCCCGAATATACTTCAGGGACTACCTCCAATCATGCACTGAATCACTGCCATTTTAGCTTAGTGCATCTTCATAACAATATTCAAGCCATTTTGGTCGAAAAAATTATTGCCATGCACAAATGATGCCTCCCATCAATCCTAAAGTCACGATCCAGTACCCAGCATTAACTGCGATGTACTTAAATCCTTTTCGCTCAAAAAGAGCATTGGTAGACATGATGGGCAGCGCGAACAATACCCCCGCAAGGATACCATGAAAAAGGCCATGCTTAAAAGACCGGAAATTACCACCATACTTAGCCATAAAATCAGCATAGTAGGCACCTATCTCCGTACTGGGATCCATAGCCTCAGGCGTATTCATGAACAGGGAATTGACATGTGATTGGTGAATAACCACTGTGCTCATAAATAGAGCCAGCAGGATACTCATCACCAAAGAAACGCCAAAAATAACGCCCATATTACCCCCTTGTATCTTCTCCTCCGTCATTCCACTAGCCTGCATCCAGGCTGTGCCCAAAACCTTGGGGTGATACCACACGAAGCCAACTGCGGTGGGAACAAGCGCCGCAACAATAATAGCAATCCAACTGAACATCATAGTTGTAGGGATTTGGTGAATAAGGTTTAGTGTCAAGTAAAAATAGCATAATTTTTAAACCTTATGTTTAAGAATCAATTTCAAGGCTACCAAATTTGTCAAGGAACGAATTTTCTTAAGCCTCTGTTTGGAGGTCAACCTTTGTGTTGCAAATAGGGGCTAAGCGCATGTTTGGAGCTTGCTCCTGCTGAAAACCAACATATTGGGAACCCCGATGTGAGATCGGGGCAGGCTCTGGCGTTGAGCTAAAATATTCACCTCGGCTCAGCCGAAACTCATTTTTGGCCTCTTCGCCCAAATCCTAATCTCCTGATTTTCAAATAGAATCTGCTCCAAACATACTCTAACTTAGCTTTCGCTAATAAGCCATCAGAAATTTCCTTTGGGCTCAATGTCTACTTTTCTGCGTTTTTGTTTCTATCCTATTGAACTCCGAATACTTATTAATCCAACGTTTCTTATCTTTGGCGGCCATGAATCTGAGTCAAATTATTCAACAATTTCATACCAAAGGCACATTGAAATCCTTTGCTGCTTTTGGCAATGGACACATCAACGATACCTTCCGAGTGGTCACCGATCATTCTTCTGGTACTGAATATTTGCTACAAAGAATCAACCATTTGGTGTTTTCCCCGGTGGACCGGCTGATGGCAAATATTTATAAGGTTAGCAGCCATTTAAAAACTAAAAACCCGAACGATCCGCTGGCATCCTTGACACTGATTCCAACAAAAAACAGAGCCTGTTTTTACCAGGATGATCAGGGGCAATACTGGCGCATGTATCTATTGCTCAATGAGTTGATCACTTACGAGGTGGCTGAAAACACCCAACAAATTTTTGCAGGTGGACAGGCTTTTGGCCGCTTTCTTGCTCAGCTTCAGGATTTTCCGGTCGGCGAGCTTTATCCCATCATTCCCGATTTCCACAATGTCCTGATGCGATTGGAGCGCTTCCAACAAGCATTGGAACAAGCGGATCCATTACGGAAAGCTGCGGCAAGCACGTATAGTACCTACCTCCTTCAACAAGCACCGCTAATGAGCCAAATTCATCACCTTGGTGGAAAAGGTGAAATTCCTTTGCGGGTAACCCACAACGATACCAAGTTCAACAATGTCATGTTGGATCATCAAGGCAATGGACGCTGCGTCATCGACCTGGATACCGTGATGCCAGGCTATGTTCACTATGACTTTGGCGATGGTGTTCGCACCAGCATCACCACCGTCCCGGAAGATGAACCAGATCTCAATAAAATACAAATAGATTCAGCCCGTTTCCGGGCATTTGCCGAAGGATATCTTTCTCAAACGGCTTCATTATTGAATCCGATTGAAATCCAATACCTTGGTCTCTCCGGCGCTTTGATGGCGTACATCATGGGGGTTCGCTTTTTGACGGATTACCTGATGGGAGATGTTTATTATAAAATTCATTTCCCCGAACACAATCTGCAAAGGGCTATCAGTCAATTGACTTTAACGCAAAAAATCATTGAACAGCGACCGGCACTAGATCAAATCATCAATAGCGTTGTTTCGCTTTGAAAAATGAGCCTCGCGAGCACCCAAAACCTGTGATTTGCAGCCTGAATAGCTTGCCCGAATATACTTCAGGGATTACCTCCAAACAAGCACTTAGTAGCTGTTCAAAGTAGCGCTTTTCCTAATGAAGCACAACGGCAGTCTGTGAGAAAACTCAAATATTAGTCCTCCGATTTAAACAGAAGCATTTTTTTCGGATACCTATCCAAGAATTAGCTCAGTTTTCTCACACTCTAACAGTAATCTACTGGAAGTATTCGCCCTCAGGCGGATATTGGCCAATAGCGCGATGTTGTATTGAGTTTTCATATTATGCTCCAAATTTAGCGTATTTTTTTAAAGCTAAATTTGGATGTATGATCAGTAGAAAACGTAGCTAAGGAGTCTAAATCTGTTGATTTTTGCCAAAGTTTCTATTGCTAATATCTGAAATTCCACCCTCTTTTCCAAGCGCGCCCGATTCCTGACAAACCCGTAATTTTGTCTTCTACCAACATGTAATATGACCATGAAAGCGGCTACTGCCAGAGAATTGAAACAGGAATTGTCACAGCGCCCCCCTGATCGTTCGAGTTTGCAAACTTCGACCCAACATGCGCTCAGTTTTAATAGGTATTTTTAAAACAATTCCTCCAAGACCCGCTCTTTGTAGTTGGCGCCAATCGGAATCTTTTCCTTGCCAATATGTACCATATTGCCCTCTAGGGTAGCCACTTTAGACTTAGATACAATGTAAGATTTGTGAACCCGCATGAATAAATGGTCGGGTAACTCTACTTCCAATGCTTTTAGCGAGCCCAGCGATAAAATGCGTCCACTTGTGGTGTGATATGCCACATATTCCCGCATACTCTGGATATACAGGATGTCACTAAAGGCCAGTCGATGAATCTTGTGCTCTGATTTGACTAGTACAAAATCCTTATCCGGCAACTCCTGCTTCGGAGTGGAAGGTACAAAGAGGCTATCCTGCTGCCGCAAACGATGGAGCTCACCAGCCTTATTTACCGCTTGCACAAAGCGTTCAAAACTAAAGGGTTTCAACAAATAATCAACCACATCCAGGCTATACCCTTCCAAGGCATACTGAGAATAGGCGGTCGTGAAAATGACAAGTGGTTTTTGCGAAAGCGTCTTTAAAAACTCAATGCCGGTTAGTTCCGGCATCTGAATATCCAGGAAAAGTAAATCAACCGACTGTTCTCCTAGTACCTGAATGGCTTCCAATGGGTTTTTACACTTGCCCACCAATGCCAAATTGGGCAATCGGCTGATGTAATTCTCCAATAGCGTGCGGGCCAATTCTTCATCCTCTACGATAAGGCAACGTATTGCATTCATGATAAATGTAATTTCAGAGAAACCTCATATTTTTCATCGGTGGCCCGGATCGTCAATTCGTGTTGATTGGGATACAACAATTGTAGTTGCCGTTTTACATTTTCCAAACCAATCCCCCCTTCCTGGTCTTTGGTAAACACATTGGCCGGAATACTGTTTTGTACCAATAAGTGAATCTCATTGGGCCTGGTTTTCAACTCCATTTTGATCCACCCTTTTTTCAAATCTTCCACTTTGCTGTGTTTGAAGGCGTTCTCAATAAATGGAATAAAAAGCATGGGGGCCACCATTAAATGGGGCCGACTTTCATCCAAATCAGCCGTAACATTCATGCCTTGACTATCTTTCAACAGCTTGAGATTGATGAAGTTACGAATGTAATCGATTTCCCGCTGCAGGGGGACTTTCTCTGCCTTGCAATCGTAGAGTACATACCGCAGCATATCAGATAACCGCAGCAAATTATCGGGAGCTGCATCAGATTTAATCACCGAGAGTGTATAGATATTGTTTAAGGCATTAAACAGGAAGTGCGGATTGATCTGTGACTTCAAAAACTTGACTTCTGTTTCTAATTTCTCCTTTTGTAAAGCCACTGCCTCCGTCTCTTTTTTATTGGCGTAAGCCGCAATCTCAAACAACGTGCTGCCAATAAAGGAGGCCAACAACGGCATAAACCGGCCTATCCATTTTAGACCGGCAAATTTACGAGCATTCCCCGCGCGATTGCGGTTGCCCATTCGATTGACCGCTTCCGCCGAATTGAACAGCCCCATTTTATTGAAATAAAACACCACAAAGGCCAGTCCAATAACCAAACCTATGCCAATTAAAACGAACAGCAACTGCTTTTTTTGAAAATAGAGCCCAGGTAAAAGCCACTTCAGATTAATGAACACCAATAGTGCAATGGCCACCGTGGATACCAGTTCTCTTTCTAAGAAAGTGATCGAACGATCCCATCCGTTTCCTAAAATAAAGGGAACCATAAACCAGAGGATACTCCAAAAAAGCACCTGCCCTAAAATCCGGTATCTGTTAATGATCATCATACGCCAAAAGTCCGTAATTCTCAGAATAACAGCAAGTTTTGTCAACCAAAGCTCATATCTTCTCCTTAATCACTGCCCTTTTATCAATAAAACGGCTAAAAAATGGCCCTGCATTTTGATATGGATAAAACCCATTTTCATTGAGTTTTATGGCGACTTCATTGAATATCCTTTGATGTTCTTTGCAACGCCTGCACCTTTGCCTTGTACTTAGTGCATGTTTGGAGGAAGTCATTCAGTTCCGGTAAAACCGGGATTTTGGAACCTCACTTCGGCTATTTTTTCGTCCGTAGTGCTCAAAGCACCTCCTCCAAACATGCACTTATTTCCACAACCATTCAAAATTAATACAATGAAAATCAATTGGAGTGTTCTATTAACCGCGTTTGTTTTTACCGTAAGTGTCAGCAGCCTAATGGCGCAGCAAAGAGGCAACACAGCCCAAGATCCCGAACAAATGGCAGAAAAGCAAACGGCCCACATGGTCAAGAGCCTTAGCCTTGATGACCAACAAGCGGCCAAAATAAAAGCCATCAATCTGGAATTTGCACAAAAATCACAAGCCGCTCGCGCTGAACTACAAGGTGACCGGGAAGCCATGAAGGCCAGCAGACAAGAACTGCAGAATAGCAAAAATGAAGCGTTGCAAGGAGTATTGACTCAAGAACAATTTGAGAAATACACCCAAATGCAGGAAAACAAAGGAAAAAAGCAAGGTAAGCAAGGTAAAAAAGCAAGAAAGCAGAGTAAAAAAGGAGCAGACGACTCTAAATAAGCGCTAATACTGGCGGGAATATTGCCATCTTCAATGGTAATATTCCCGCATTCACCTATTGTATCATTCCCTCATTATCTCCTAGTTATGAAAAAGAGTATTGTCCTATTCCTGTTTAACTTCTTCTTAATCAGTCTCTTTGGCCAGAATTTCTCCATTGAAGGAATCCTCCAAGATGGGGATAACCAAAGTCCACTTCCCGGAGCGCACTTAATGCTGACTGCCGGAAATTCGGACATTCAGCGCACCACCATTAGTGATGTTGATGGGCGCTTTCAATTTGCAGGACTAAACAATGGTACCTACCGATTATCCGTTTCCTACATTGGTTTTACGGATTTTGAAAAACAGGTCATTATTCAGAATAGTTCTGTAAACCTGGGTAATGTCCAGCTAAAGGAAGGAGTAGACTTACAAGAAATTGAGGTAACGGAGACAATACTCCCCGCCATTCAAAATGGTGATACCACCCAATTTAATGCAGAAGCTTACAAAACACTCCCCGACGCCAGTGCAGAAGACCTGATTAGCAAAATGCCAACCGTGGTAGTCGATCAAGGTACGGTTCAGGCCCAAGGTGAGGACGTAAAGCAGGTTTTAGTGGATGGTAAGCCTTTCTTTGGCAATGATCCAACAGCTGCTTTGCGCAATTTGCCTGCCGAAGTAATTGATAAAATCCAGATCTACGACCAGCAGAGTGACCAGTCGCAATTTACAGGTTTTGATGATGGTGAAACATCAAAGACCATCAACATCATTACCAAAAGTAATATGCGTGCCGGACAGTTTGGCAAGCTCTTTGCCGGTTACGGTACAGATGACCGCTATCAAGTGGGCGGCAATGTCAACATCTTCAATGGAGATCAACGCATTTCTATTATCGGTCAATCCAACAACATCAACGAGCAGAATTTTTCGACCGAAGACTTGCTCGGGGTTGTAGGTTCCAGCGGAGGCGGTGGCCGGGGTGGTCGGGGCCGGGGCAGAGGCGGCCGGGGCGGTCGTGGTGGCGGACAAGGTTCTGTCAATGACTTTTTAGTGCCTCAGCAAGGGGGCATTTCCAGCACCAACGCACTTGGCATCAATTTCACCGATAAATGGGGCGAAAAAGTGGAAGTATCTGCCAGCTACTTCTTTAATCGCAGCGACAATACCTCCGAACAAGTTCTGGCGCGTCAGTTTGTCGATACAGAAGATTTTTTAAGTCAATACAATGAAGAAAGCCTGACGGAAAGCTCCAATACAAACCACCGTTTTAATGCCCGCCTGGAATACAAGATAGATGATAACAACTCCATCCTGTGGCGGCCCCAAGCCAGCTGGCAGGGCAATGACGGACTATCAACACTATTGGGGCAGACCATGGAGGGGTCCATCCTTTCCGGACAAACCCAAAACGATTATCGGGCAGATTTGACGGCTCTGAACTTTGACAACAACCTGCTTTGGCGCCACAAATTTGCAGTTGACCGGCGCACCCTTTCCGTGAATATTTCATCGGGCTATGCGCCAAAGAAAGGAGACAGCTACCTCTTTTCCGAAAACCTGTTCTCCGATGGAAGTGGCTTATCCGACACCCTGAACCAATACGCCAACCTGGACCAGCTCAACTGGAATGCTTCGGCCAATATCCAGTATACGGAGCCCATTGCCGAAAACGGCATGCTGATGCTCAACTATCGTGCCTCCTATCAACGTGAAGAAAGTGATAAAGAAACGTTTGATTTTAATGAAGAGACCACCGATTTTGACCTGCTCAACACGGATTTGAGCAACGTATTTTCAAATGACTACATCACGCAACAAGCAGGCGGTGGGTACAACTACCGCAAGGGTGAATTGCGTTTAAATGTGCGGGCTAATGCCCAATGGGCCAGATTGCTCAACGAACAGACGTTTCCTTATAATGATGAGGTACAACACGATTTTTACAGCATTTTGCCTTCTGCCATGTTGCGTTATCAGTTTTCAAAAACTGAAAACCTACGCTTCAATTACCGCACCAATACCCAATTACCGAACATTGAGCAATTGCAAAATGTACTCGACAACAGCAATCCGTTGCAATTAAAAATCGGTAATCCAAATCTGGTGCAAGCATACCAGCATCAAATTTTTGGCCGGTATTCCAAAACCAACACCGAAACATCTTCTGTCTTTTTTGTCGGCCTTGGTGGCGGTATCACCAAAAACTATATTGGCAACAGCACCTACTTAGGCAATGTCGATTTCCCGATTTTACAGGAGTATGGGGTGGATAACGGTGCCCAATTGACCCGCTACGTCAACCTGGATGGCTATGCCAATGCCCGAACCTTTGTCAGCTATGGATTTCCTGTGAAAGCTTTAAAATCCAACTTGAATATTGACCTGAATGCCAATTATACCCGTAGCCCTGGCCTGATCAATGAAGAAGTGAACTACGCCGAAAATGTGACGACCGGACTGGGATTAACACTTGGCAGTAACATCAGTGATCGGATTGATTTCACCCTCTCTTCCCGCTCCAGCTTCAGCACGGTGAACAATTCACTCAATCAGGTACAAAATTCTGATTATTTCAACCAGCGCACTCGCCTGAATGTCAATTTCATTTTTGGCAAAAACTTCGTCTTTCGGTCCAACCTGACCCACCAGTTTTACAATGGACTTTCCGCCGGATTGGATCAGCACTACTGGTTGTGGAATATGAGTATTGGCAAGAAATTCCTGAAAAATGACAGGGGGGAAGTCAGCCTATCTGTATTTGACCTGCTGAACCAAAACACCAGCTTGTCGCGCAACATCACCGAAACTTATGTCGAAGATGTGCAGACCAATGTCTTGCAGCAATATTTCATGCTGAGCGTTAAATATGACTTGCGAAATTTTAAAGTAAAATAGGAATCGCTGGTTTGAGTGCTTGTTTGGAGGTAATCCCTGAAGTATATTCGGGCAAGCTATTCAG
>CAXHCA010000128.1:0-20517 GCA_964015035.1 uncultured Saprospiraceae bacterium | reverse complement strand
ACTGAATAGCTTGCCCGAATATACTTCAGGGACTACCTCCAAACATGCACTAAACGTATTCCAAAGGGAATACCGTGAATATTTATAAAAAAAAGTGCTGCAAATCTGCTGTTAATTGATTATATTTGGTCATCACAGTTTTTCTGTTTTACCGCCTTAACCAATTTCTCAGCCCATATTTACCCACCAGATGGTCCCTTTGTCAGTTGGATTGCAATGCATCTGGAATTTAATACATTTTTAACATAAAAAAATGTAACAAAATCTCCTAAATGGGAGTTAAATAATATATAAACATAAAATTGACGTTGGCTTAAGTTTCATAAACTAGTGAGTGTAAAGTAACAGCCCTTCCAAATCGGAGGGGCTGTCTTATTTTACCCCAGTTCCTCTTTCCGTTCACATCTAGTCCTTGATTTTTTTCCTATCTTGGAAATTGTAAAGTGGCCAAAGTGTTGCCCCCGTAACAGTTTGAAAAGATTAATTTCTTCTTCTTTGCCAAAAAATATCTTGATGGAAAACACTTTAACCTATCCGAATTTAATCGATCCGGTAAAACTGTTCGAATTGCATGCCTTAGCCGACCGTCAGCCCACTCACGCGCTGGTGGAAAATACAGACTTGGTCATTATACGTTTTGATGACACTTTTTCCGTTTTATACGGCCGTTGTCTGCACCGTGGCGCCATGCTTTCCGATGGATTTGTCGACGATCAAGACAACCTCATTTGTGGTTTGCACCACTGGGATTACCGCATCAATACCGGTGTCAGTGAATACAACAATGAAGAAGCGCTTTATAAATTTCGGGCGGCCTTACATGAAGGCTTTATTTATGTAGACCGCGCAGATGTCATCGCTTTTGAGGAGTTGCATCCCCAGCCTTTTAAACGCGATGAATACCTCGGAGCCTATGCCGATACACATCCGGAAGATACCGAGCCGTTCAACCACTACATTCAGGAATTGGCTAAAAATGGCCTGAAGAAAACCGGGCACCACGGTCCGTCTGCAGCCATGGGGGTGGATCGCAATACTTTGCCGAAGTGGGAAGATATTCAATTCTTGCCGGCTCAACTCTGGCGGCGCCCCTTATTGGATGAGGAACCTGTTTCCACGAAAGTGGTCATTGGGGCTCAAGCCCAAAAACCGCTGGAACTGGAATTACCGCTTTTTGTTTCGGATATGTCTTTTGGTGCTTTGTCGAGTGAGGCTAAAATCGCACTAGCCAAAGGGGCCAACCTGGCCGGAACGGGCATTTGTTCTGGTGAAGGGGGCATGCTACCCGCAGAACAAGCCCATAACGATCGCTATTTCTACGAACTGGCTTCCGCCAAATTTGGCTTTAGTTGGGATAAGGTGGAAAAGGTACAAGCTTTTCATTTCAAAGGTGGACAAGGCGCCAAAACCGGCACAGGGGGACACCTGCCGGGAAATAAAGTCAATAAATACATTGCCGAAGTGCGAGGGCTCAAAGAAGGGCAAGCGGCCATCTCTCCGGCCACTTTTCCCGATATCAAAACCGTAGCTGATTTTAAGGAAATTGCTGCGGAAGTCCGGGAACGTACCGGAGGTATTCCTGTTGGCTTCAAGCTTGCGGCCAGCCACATCGAAAAAGACATTGACTTTGCCCTGGAGGTCGGGGCCGATTACATCATCCTCGATGGTAGAGGAGGCGGTACCGGTGCGGCACCCACCATTCTTCGCGACAATATCAACGTACCAACCATTCCGGCCCTGGCGCGAGCCCGTCAACACCTGGATCGCATGGAAATGCCTCAAATCACGCTCATTATTACCGGCGGTCTGCGCGTACCGGCAGATTATGCCAAAGCATTGATGTTGGGTGCTGATGCCATTGCCGTGTCTAATGCGGCCATTCAAGCCATCGGCTGTCTGGGCATGCGCGCCTGCCACACCAACAATTGTCCGGTAGGCATTGCCACCCAAAAAGACCATCTCAGAAATCGCTTGGATATTGATCGTTCTGCGCAGCAATTGCTCAACTACTTTACAGCAGCCAATGAATTGATCAAGGTGATCGCCCGGGCCTGTGGCTATGATGACATCAGCAAATTTAACCCCGAAGACTTGAGCACTTTTGACTACGAGATGCATCGACTAACGGGCATTAACTACGCGGGAATAAACTGACTTCCATTAGTGCATGTTTAGAGGTGGTGCTTTAGCAGCGAAAATTACAGGTTTTGGGTGCTCGCAAGGCTCATTTTTGAGCCCGTATCCACGAAGTGAAAGTTGAAAATATTGCGGCCGGTACGGCCAGGGAAGGCTGGCTACAGTTGATCAACAACAACATCGGTGAGCCAGCCTGGCATTATATCCTGATATTGGGTTCAAATGGGAATGGATTAACGAAGAAATCTTCCCTTATGCCAGCCGGGTGGTTCACCTAAAAAGGGTGGAAATATAGGGCGCCTGGGTGGTGATTCAGGTTTCGGACGAAACAAAAATCAGCCCTTTGTTGTCTTTATCAAATAACAAGATTTCTCGGTGTATGGAACGATCTCACCGTTTTTATCTAGAAAATGCATTTGTTTATAATCACTTTTTATGAAACTGCACAGTATCCATTGCCTGGTATTTATAATGCTCGTCCTTTCAGGTTGTGCCAATTACAAGCTACATGTACAAAAAACGCAATCCGATTGGCAAGACCAAAAACCTGATCCCACATTAAAAGTCAGCCACACAATGTACTTGATCGGTGATGTGGGATTTGCAGAACCAGGCACCACACCTCCGGCCATCAAATTATTGTCAAAACAACTGCAAGAGGCGCCTAAAAAGAGTTCAGTAATCTTTTTGGGCAATTACGTAACCCCCAACGGACTGGCGCCCAAAAAGAAAACAGAGGAAAGAAACGAAGATGAAGCACGCCTCAAAATTCAACTCGATCTTGTCAAGGATTTCAAAGGGGAGGTGTTTTTTGTATCCGGCAATCGGGATTGGCAACGCTATGGTGTGCAGGGCCTAAAACGCACCGAAGATTTTATTGAAGACTATCTCGATAATAATGATGCATTCCAACCTGATCCACGTTGTGCCGGACCAAAAGAAATCGAATTGAATGAAAACCTGGTCCTGGTCCTGGTCAACTCACAATGGTGGCTGGCCGACTGGGAAGGGGAAACCGAGATCAATGACGGTTGTCTGGTCAAAAACCGGGAAGGATTTATGGATTTGTTTCAGGAAGCCCTCAAAGGCAATCGCACCAAAAATGTGGTGATTGCCATGCACCATCCCCCCTATTCTTTCGGACCACACGGCGGGCAATATACTTTCAAACAGCACGTCTTCCCATTGACCGATCTTAATAAGAATCTTTACCTGCCGCTACCGGTGGTTGGATCATTGTATCCATTTTTACGCGGAGCAGTAGGCCAACAACAAGACCTTTCCAGTCCGGATTACCAGGAAATGCGCACCAAGATGGTCAATATGGCGCGGGATATCGGGCAGTTCATTTTTGCCTCCGGCCATGAGCATAGTTTACAGTACATCGAACGCAAAGGCCAAAGCTTTATCGTGAGTGGTGCAGGCAGTGAAAAAAGTGCCACCAAACCTGGTGATGGCGCCGTCTTTACCTACGGTAATTATGGCTATTCGGTATTAAAATTCTACGACGATGGTTCCAGCTGGGTAGAATTCTGGTCGCCAAAAGAAGATGGAGAAACGGGCGAGCTGGTTTTTCGCAAGCAGGTCAAGGGGCCCCTGGAACGCATTGAACCGCCCAAACAGAAGCATTTTCCACCGCTAAAGGATAGTGTAACCGTAAAAATCAGTGATTACGACTTTGAACGCAATGGATTTGGCCAACTAATCTGGGGAGAACACTACCGCAAAACCTATGCTACTGCCGTCGAAGTACCGGTTTTGAATCTCAAAAACTTCAAAGGAGGCGTAGTCCCCATCAAAAAGGGCGGTGGGTTTCAAACCAATTCCCTCCGCTTACGGGCAAAGAACAACAAGGAATATACGATGCGTTCCATTGAAAAAGATCCCTCGCGCACCATTCCTTATCCTTTTAATGAATCCTTTGTACTGGATATTTTAAAAGACTACTTCAGTTCTTCACATCCGTTGGGGGCTTTGGTCATTCCCCGTTTGGCGGAAGCCGCCGCCGTTTACCACACCAACCCCAAATTGTATTACGTGGGCGCCCAACCCGGCTTAGAAAACTTCAACGATGATTTTGCCAATGCCCTCTATTTAGTGGAAGAACGCCCCGACGATGAAGCCTGGGGCGAAGCCAATTATTTTGGAAATTCTGATGAAATCATCAGCACTTCGGATATGTTGGAAGAAATTCACACCGACCAAGATAAAAAGGTAGATGAGAAATGGCTGGTAAGATCCAGGCTATTTGACCTGATGATTGGCGATTGGGACCGGCATGACGACCAATGGCGCTGGGCAGAAATGGAAAAGGGGGACATCAAAATTTACCGCCCGATCCCTCGCGATCGCGACCAGGCTTTTAGCCAATACGATGGCCTCATTCTGGGTATTGCCCGGCAGGTAGCCCCTTTTGCACGACAGATGCGTCCGTACACTTCACCAGTCAAAAAACCACATTGGTTGAGCTACAATGGTCGAGAAGTCGATCAGACCTTTTTAACAGAATTGGAATGGCGGGATTGGAAAGAGGCTGCCGAATACATTCAACGCAATGTAACGGATGAAGTCATTGAAGAAGCATTTAGGGCCTGGCCCAAACCGATATACGATCAGGACGCACCCAAAGTGATGGCTGCCCTCAAAAGTCGGCGGGATAATATCGTCAACATTGCCCACAAATTTTATCGTTTCCTGGCCAAGGAAGTAGATGTGGTAGGCACCTCCAAGCGCGAGCGTTTTGAAATTGAACGCCTCAACGATGCCCATACCCGGGTGCGCGTGTATGATGTGACCAAAGAAGGTGAGAAAAAGCGCCTCATGTACGAACGGACTTTTATCACGGGAGAAACGCGTGTGGTGAATCTCTATGGGCTGGATAATGATGATGAATTTCACCTTTCGGGAAAGGTCAACAGAGGCATCAAAATTCGCATCATAGGTGGTCTGGAAGAGGATGAAGTTTATGATGAATCAAATGTGGCTGGTTGGGGCAAAAAAACGGTGGTGTACGATGCCAAAGATGAAGAAAACAAGATTGTCAGCTCGGGAGAAGTCAAAAAACGGCTTACCAATAACCCGGTTTTAAATACTTATGATCGCGGATCAAGAGACTATGAGTATGATTATGGCTTGATCTATCCTTTTGTGCAAGCCAACCCGGATGATCGGCTGATGCTGGGATTCATCGGCAACTATACGACCTATGGCTTTAAAAAATCCCCGTATTCTACCTTCCACAAATATTCCGGCGTTTACGCCATCTCGACCAAAGGTATACAGTTCAATTACGAAGTTGAGTATATCAACCTACTGGGCCGCGCGGATATGCGACTGGAAGCCAGGTGGCAAACGGAACTGTACGCTATTAACTTTTACGGCTTTGGTAATGAAACCACCAATCCGGAGGAAAAAGAAGGTTTGGATTTCAACCGCGTCAAGCAGGGAGTAATCCGCTTTGCACCATCGATCATGTGCCGGATGTCCAATTCCTCTTATTTGTCATTTGGACCGGTGTATGAATCTATTGAAATCGAACGAACCCCCGGCCGCTTGATCGATCAGGTAGCAGATGGCCTAAATCCTGATATTTTTCAGGACATTCGCTTTTTGGGAGTGCAGCTGAAATTGGATTATCAAAATGTGGACAACATCGTCTTGCCAAGCCGGGGAATTGGCATTAAGGCAGATGCCGGCTGGAAAATGCAACTTGAGAACTCGGAAAAACACTTTCCCTATTTCAATGCGGCAGTATCTGCTTATCAACGCATCGACCCCAAGGCCTATCTGGTGTTTGCCACCCGCATTGGTCTGCAACATCGATTTAGCAATAATTATGAATTTTATCAATCGGCGAGTTTAGGCGGCACCGGAGATATGGCCAATTTCAGAGGATTCCGCAGAGACCGCTTCATTGGACAAACTGCTTTTTTTCAAAATACGGACCTGCGTTGGAAATTGTTCACTTCACAAAATAAAACCTTGCCTTTTACCCTGGGCTTGTCCGCCGGTTTTGATTATGGGCGGGTGTGGCTGGATACAGAGGATTCCGACCTGTGGCACTACAGCTATGGCGGTGGTATTTTTATTGCCCCGTTGGATTCCGCCAATCTGTCTTTTAGTATCTTCCAGGGAGATGGCAAACTCGAAAGGTTTGCCTTTAGCGGCAGCTTCTTCTTTTAGAGTATGTTTGGAGAGTCAAAGAACGTTTTTAATACAGGGAAGTTTCTTAAAAGGCCTGCACCACCAAACCATTTTTCATTCTCGGTTCAAACCAAGTTGATTTTGGAGGAAGCATTTTATCCTGATCGGCCAGAATGGCGAGTTCTTCAAAACTTACGGGGTAGAGGCAAAAGCCAACGCCTCGCTTGCAGCCTTTGGTCGCTTTTTGCAATCCGCGTAGGCCCTTAGGCCCCTCTACATATTTGATGCGCTGGTCTGTGCGCACATCCTCAATCTGCAACACTTCTTCGAGCACCTTTTTATTCAACAAGGCGGCATCAAGTAAGACATCTTCATCGGCGTACTGCTCCAAAACAAAGGGCTTCCACTGCAGGCTATACCACTCCTTCTTTATGTGCATGATGATTTCATGCCTCCGCCTGGGCCGGGTGGCTCTTTTAAGCGCCTTGATCTCAAAAATCTCCGAAAGGCGAGCCATTAAATGCGTCGAACTGATGTGTGCCGGCATTTCTATTACGCGATTGAAGTCGAGGATGACTAATTCTGTAGATGGGAAAAAAGCGCAGAGCAACTGCTCAAAAGTATGTCCACCTTTCTCCTCGTAAACGTGTGCTACCGCAGACAAACGATGGTGCCCATCAGCAATATAAGTTTCCTTGACTTCTCGCTCAAAAAGCACACTGAGTTGCTTGATGTCCTCCCAATTGCTCACTTCCCAGAAATGGTGCGTTTCCTGCCCCTTTTCAAAACCTTGTTCAAAAAATGGCTCTTCCCTGGCAATAAAGTCGTCCAGCCAATCCTGAATAGCATCCACTTTGGTATAGGTCAAAAGCACGGGTTTTACACTAGCCTGCCGGCGAAGCAAGAGTTCCAACTGGATTTTTTCTTTCGCCTCCAGGGTCTTTTCATGCTTGCGAATATTTCCCTCAAAATAGTCTTCCACCTTAGCACAAGCCACCAAACCAGTAAAATTTCTCAGTTGCGTGCGGATTTGATAAATATAGAAAGCTTCGTTGGCCGCTTGTTCGAACATGCCAGCCTTGGCAAATTCAGCGTATTGCTCTTTTACGGAAAGGAAAAAAGAATCTTCAAACTTAACGGTATGTTGTCGAGGAAATACCCCGCGGAATGGTCGGATATGCATTGGCTTTATTTCGTTTGGCGGGTGAAATTATAAATTTCCGGTCAAGCGAAGAATAAAGTAGCAGGTAAAAAAAGACGTACTTGGACAAAAAAAGAAAAGTGCGGAAGCCAGAGGCACCACACTTTTCGGAAATAAAACTAAACCCCAGTTATACTCTTTAAAAGTCTGATTAGACTTTGAATTTACTATTATTTGCTTACCCGACAAATCTAAGTATTTTTTACTTTTAATGCCAGCATTTTAACTTATTAAATTTGCTGTGTGGTTAAGCATACGAATCAAAAACGCCCTAGAAAATAGATTATTGTCAAATGAGTTAAAAAAAATTATTTTTTTTTTAAAAAAGTATGCAGACCTTAGGATTTGAAAACAGCAGTTGTCTAAAGTTTTCTGCTGCCCCTGAGCATGAAGCCTTGTGGTCATTGGCGAGGCTCTTTTTGAGTTTCGGCGCTGCAAGGTCCGGGACGGCAAAAAGCCGAAATCAAAAGCTGCAATGCTTGGTGCGCAAGCGAGTGAGGAAATTTTAGACAACTTCAAAAAATGACTTATGAAATCATTCACAACAGTACTGATCTTATGCCTTGTTTCTACGGTACTTTTTTATAGCTGCCAATCTTCCGACACAACGGGGAGTACGGAGGCCCCTACCCCATCACAGCCCTCCCTTGCCGGAATGGAAGGAGCGCCCAAAACGATCAAGATTTTCACTGATCTGGATGCAGTCGGCTTTCAAAATAAGATGAATGATCCCAACATAGTCGTGCTCGATGTACGGCGCCCCGGCGAAATTGCTAACGGAAAGATTGAAGGAGCAAGGGAAATAGATTTCCTCGCGTCTGATTTTAAGGAAAAAATACAAAAATTGGACCGTGATAAAACGTATCTGGTATATTGTGCTTCTGGCAAACGCAGCGTCGGTGCCTGTCGAAAAATGGCCGAAAGTGGGTTCAAACACCTGTATAACCTGGATGGCGGGTATCAGGCCTGGCAAAGAAGTCAGCAAGCACAACATTAATTATCAAAGCAATGAAAAAAAACAAAAATTCTCGCCGGGATTTTCTAAAAGAAGGAAGTTTGGCTGCCATTGGATTGGCATTGGGGGGTAAAATGGTCTTTGCCAAGCATTTTCCGCAAGGCATGATTCCAATTGGCTTAGCAGAGGCTCTACCCGAAAAACACGCCGACCTCATTATCCTCAACGATCGCCCGATCAATGCAGAAGCTCCTCCTCATTTGCTCGATGATGCCATCACGCCTACAGATCGCCTGTTTGTTAGAAATAATGGCATCCCCCCCGCTCGGGAAAAGATTGATGTCAACAATTGGACCTTATCGATCGAAGGGGAGTCGGCCCTCCGCCCACAGACCTTTACGTTACCGGAGTTAAAAAATAAATTCAAGACCTATACCTATCACCTCACCGTAGAATGTGGAGGCAATGGCCGCAGGGAATTTAATCCACCCGCCAAAGGGTTGCAATGGGGACTGGGTGCCGTAGGCTGTGCCGCCTGGACCGGTATACGATTGCGGGATGTATTGAATGCGGTTGGGGTCAAAGCAGATGCCCGGTACATTGGTTATTACGGTAAAGATGCCCACCTCAATGGCGGCGATGAGGCCCCGATTTCCCGCGGCGTCCCTATGGAAAAGGCCATGCAGGAAGAAAGTCTGATTGCCTGGTCGGTCAATGGTCAGGACATTCCCTGGCTCAATGGCTATCCCTTGCGCCTCGTTTTTGGCGGCTGGCCAGGGAGTTGCAGTGGCAAGTGGCTGAGCAAAATTGTGATCAGAAATAAGGTGCACGACGGGCCCAAAATGACGGGGTCTTCTTACCGGGTGCCTTGCAAACCTGTAGCTCCCGGCAGTAAGGTGCCCGATGAAGACATGTGCATCATCGAGTCCATGCCAGTGAAATCACTCATTACTTTTCCGCGCAGCGGGGCCACCATTCGTGCAGACCAAGCCCTGCCTATCAGAGGCCATGCCTGGGCCGGTGAACGGGAAGTGAAATCAGTTGATTATTCCATAGATTTTGGCGCCAGTTGGCAATCGTGCACATTGCAAGCACCGGTCAATCGCCTGGCTTGGCAACACTTTCAAGCCAAAGTATCTTTTCCGGAGTCGGGGTATTACGAGGTTTGGACCCGCGCCACCGATAGTGCAGGCATTGCCCAACCCATGATTTTACCGGGTTGGAACCCAAAGGGATATCTGAATAACGCCTGTCACCGAATTGCGGTAAAAGTTCAATAATTTAAGATGCGTGAAAATAAGCCGAGAGAAGAAAAACATGACCACCTGATTCGCCAAATTTGGCTGCCCATCTTCGATCTGATTTTAGGCACCATCAAACTGGCATGGGGAGTGGCCTTTGTGCTATTAATCTATGGGCTGTTTGGTGATGCCATGAAGAGTATGTGGCAGCCAACACCGATACCGATTGCGAGTTCAGCAACCAAACCCAGCAATCCGCCAAATGCAGAGGAACAGGATGAAATTGTGAATGGAGTGCACTTATTGTCAGGATTAAAAGTAGATACCCACTGGGAATTGGTGCGGGGCACCTGTACAGCGTGTCACTCAGCCAAGATGATTACCCAAAGTCGGGCAACTCGCGAAGGCTGGGAGCAGATGATCCGCTGGATGCAGGCCACCCAGGGGTTGTGGGATTTGGGAACCAACGAGCCCCTCATTCTGGATTACCTGGCAGCAAATTATGCTCCCGAAGAGACCGGCCGCCGGGCCAACCTGGAGATTGAAGCCATTGAATGGTATATTTTAGAATTGCCCGAGGACGAATGATCACCGTCTATTTAATTCACTCAAAAACACTTCGATCATCGGTTTCTTTTCCAGTTTGCTTTTGATCCACAGCCGAATTTCTTCTTTCCCCGCTATTTTGGTGGGGTCATTTTTTAGTTGTGACATCTGTTTTTCCAAAAATCTCCGAAAATACTTCTCCTTGCTGGATTCATCAGGAAGGCGCCCAATTCTGGCCAGTAGAGAAAGGAAATCACGCTCAAACTTGAAGAGCCCTTCCTTTCTTTTCAATTTGCGCTTGGTCCTCAGGTTGAGATAAGAAAGAAACTCTTCCTCTTGTACCAACTCGCGCCAGCAAAGTAGCTCAAAGATTTGAGAGATGCTCTCTATATCTGTCCGTACATTGGACCTTTTAGTATCCAGGGATTCAAAAATGGACCTAGCTTTTTCAAAATCTCCCACCAAAAAATGATACATGGCTAGGTTGAACCAACTTCCCGCGACCCTGGTCTTTCTAAAACTTTCTGAAGTCGCACTATAAACATCAATCACCTCACTCACTTCTATCGCCGCCGCCCTTGCCGCCTGCAGGTTGCCGGTATTCAGATAAATCTGTAGCTTACTTTGGGCTGTTTTGAGTTTGAATTCGTATTTTCCATCCTCATTTTTGGGTTTGATGGCCCCCATCTTCTCCCATATTCCTAAAAATTCGTCATATTTCCCCAGGCGGTGACAGCTCTGTAGATAGTTGCTGAGAAAAACAAAATACCTCCGCGGGTAGAGTTTCTTCATCATGGGATAGGCTTCCATGATTTCGATGATCTTTCGAAATGCCGCATTAGAACTGGGTATATTATTGGTCATCATAAAGAGAATGGCCTTAGCACTGTAAGCGCTGATTTGAGCCTCAAAAGTCTTTGCATCTCCTATATTTTGTAGCAACTTATGGTTGAGTAATTCATTTACCCGATCCAAATATTCCTTTTTTCGGCTCCTTTTGGTTTTATATAAGATAAAGGCTTCTTGATGAATACTTTGGTACTGACCTTCCAATTCCAGGTTTTTAAAAACCCGTGCCTTAATATTATGTAAGTTTTTCAGATCCTGCAATGATCCGGTCCGTTGAGTGGTATATTGGAGTTCCAAATCCAGAATGTGCAGAAGCAAATAATACCGTTCATTCTTTTCTGCCTCTTTTCGGGCATTTTTTAGTTTATTTCGCGCCATTCTGTCCAGATCTTTGGCCAGCAAAACCTCCCGATCCATCAGGTTTTGCAGGATAAGCCCATCAACGGAATGCTTCCGATACAAGGTGCGAAGCATCTGGAGCAATTGCTTCAACAGGTATTGTTTGACCGCGGAAAAGCGTTTTTTCGGAATGACCCCTTCCAACTGTTTAACGATATCCTCCTCAATCTGCCGGGTAGATTGTTCTTCTATCGGATAATCCACAATAATATCAAAAAGAGTCAAGTATTGCTTTTCCCCTTCCTGAAGATTACTCATCAATCGGAAATACCGCTTTTCACTCTTGGATAGTTTTTTTATCAAATGGTAGACCGAATTTTGCAAATTCTTCACTAGGGACTGATATTTTTTACTTTATAAAAAATTGATAATCAATATAAAAGTAAAAAAATAACAGATTTGGGATTAGTGTTTTTTATAAAAATTGAATTGCAGCACCTCTTTTTTTTGTAGACATTTATACTATCGCTTCTAAAGAGACCAAAAGGAGATTGGAAGAAAAGAAAACAAAAAAAATTTAGCATTAGTATAAAAATCCAAATTTAAAACAACTAGATTATTGATAATCAATTAATTATAAAATTAAATCCCAGTTTTGAGTTTAGTGATTTTTCAATAAAAAAGCCTTTTTTCATATCCAAAATTTATTGAAATTTGTTTTTGTACTCGAATTGATAATTTACGTTTTGGGGGAGAAGCTGTATAAATCCCCGAGAAACCTCAGCATAGCCAAATTACAGTTTCTCCCCATAACCCCAAAAAACTTTTGTTCTTTGAATTAAACAAACTATGATTTAAACTACTTATCCGGATTAGGGTGGTTTTGAGCTACAAGTATTTTACTCATGTCCTGTTAGTCCTTGCTCATAAAGAAAATTTGGCCACCCTGACCGGTTTTTAAACCCAAAGTTATGAGCCTCTTCAATATCGCAACTGTTTCCTCCAGTGGCTCAGTAGATTGGTCGCTGGAAATCGATTTTGATGATACCGTTGACAAACTTATCCTCATTGATGCTAAAGATAAATCGGTCGTCAAAACGTACAATTTTAATACGCTGGGTTCTGTCTCCTTCAAAATTAAGGAATCGTCCGATGGATCTGGAGGTACCATCTATTCGTTGGAAGAACTAACAGGTATTACTGGCTCCATCAACCATAAAGTAGAAACGGACGTTTCATCCGATATTGTGTCCTTGTTCATCAACAGCTCCGATTTAAACGGATTGGTGATGATCATCTTGGATGAAGATATCGATTTTGCGCTAACTGGAACGAATATAAGATTATCTGATGGTGCACAAATCCGCTTTAGTGTGGATACCACCAATGATAAGCTGGTGCTTGAAGTAATAAAACCCTAAGTGCAGGTTTGGAGGTGGTGCTTTAGAGCTTATTTGGGGCTCTCGCGAGGCTCATTTTTGAGTGCTTCTCGGCTGAGGAAAAAATAGCCGAAGTGAGGTTCCAAAATTCCGGTTTTACCGGGACTAAATAGCTTGCCCGAATATACTTCAGGGACTACCTCCAATCATGCACTAAACAACCAAGTGAATATCAGTGAGCTCTTTTTTATAGCATTCGCGCTTTCCCTGATATTTGATGACCAGCGAACTAAAAACCAGATCAAAGAGATCTGGTTTCCACACATTGGGGGAAATAAAAAGAGGTAGTTGTAACATACCCTTCTACTAAGGTATAAATGTTAAAGCCCATGAAATTAGATGAGCAAGCATAATGTTTAAATTCTCCCTCTTATCATGACTATTGATCAACTAAACCAGAGAATAAAGCTGTTGGAGCAATTGGTAGGCCGACTCATCGATGGAAAGGAAAGCCTGCGTCAACTGTCGCTCAACCCGTTAAGAAATAACCCTATTGACCACCCTGATGCAAAGGCATCAGTCTCTTCTCAGCCCACTGCGCCAACGGCATTGCGTTTTTATTATACGGATGCCGAAATTGACAAGAAAGCCAAATGCTATGGCAGTTTGGAAGCGGGCCCGATAAATGGGCTTACTCCTGCTGTTCACTTGCGCGGAGAATCCGGATCGCACATCAACATCCAATCCAGCAATCAGATCTCTGTCCAGGCTGGCAATTATTTCAAGGTGAACGCCCAAACCATCAATTTTGAGGCGACCCGGCTTAATCTGGATGGTGAAATATCCGGCAAAATTCGCTACACCACACCCTTTGTCTGGCGCAGTGGGCAACCGCCTCTAAAAATGATCAACCAAGATGTCGGTTTTCCCGTCATCACACAAATCAGCGGAGACCTTTCCTCTGGCCTCTCGCAAGTCAAAACCTACGTCGATCCACAGGATGGCTACTGGTACCTCAGTGGTAGCAGTGTAAAGAAAAACCTGGAAATTCACGCTATTGTAGTGGGGAGGGTATGACGACCTTTAAGCTGGAACGCTTAGAAAAAACAGGAGAACTGATATCGAAAGGGTAAAAAAAAAGCCGATCTTATTTATAAGATCGGCTTTTTTTACCAAATTCTATGCTATTACTTAAACGGATCTGCAAATCGTACATCTTCCGCAAAGGTCTGGTCGGTCAAGGTGCGCAGGAAAGCTACCAAGGCAGCCTTTTCTTCATCAGTCAAGTTGAGGCGCTTGGGCTGGTTCAATCCATTAGGATCTTTCAAACGGAAGTCCAAATTGGGGTGGTTTTGCACGCCCGAGTTGTAGTGTTCAACTACTTCTTCCAATGTGGCAAAACGACCATCGTGCATATAAGGCGCCGTCAGGGCAATATTTCTCAAGAAAGGTACTTTGAAACGCCCTTCATCCCATTGATTATAGGTGATCCCGGCCACACCAGGATCATCATATTCCATATCCAAGCCATTATTAGCCACTGATTCTACGGCTCTCGACATATCCGTACTGTGACAGCTAGAGCAATTGTCGAGAAATAACTGTTTACCCATATTCTCGGCTGGACTAAAATTCTGGAATTCTACGAATACGTTGCGATGTCTGGCCATACCTTCATCGAAGCGACTATTGGTAGAAACAAAGGCATTCACAAACTCTTGCAACGCCTGAGTAACCCGTTCTTTGGTAATCATTTCATCTCCAAAGGCCTTGCGGAAGAGAATTGGATAGTATTCCACATCGGCCAGTTTGGCGGTCAAATCATCCATATCCATGCCCATCTCAATGTCATCTTGTATGGTCAGGGTACTTTGCTCAGAAATCGATTGGGCCCGTTCATCCCAAAAGAAGAAAGAACGCTGACCAAAAAAGCTATCTCCACCGCCATACGAAGACTCAAAATTGGCCGTAGAAGCCAACGGTAAAGAATTGCGCAGGGTTAGCTCGCCGTCAAAGCCTTCACTTTTAGCCTTATCGTCGGAAAAGGCAAGTTCCTGATGGTGGCAAGACGCACAGGAAACCGCATTATTTCTCGACAGGTGGGTATCGTAAAAAAGGACTCTTCCCAACGTAGCACGAGAATCACTGATTTCAGGCGTTGACATGCCCATATCCTGAAGATGAGCAGGAAGCTTCACTTGATAATTATCTCGTTCTTCGGGAAGGTTTAAAGAATTTTGTAATACCGATAATTCTTCCGCAGAATAATGCGTACTTTTTACTTTGACATCATCTTTCAGACAAGAGGTCAAAGTAAATCCCAAGAGAAGAATCGCACCAGAGATTAAAGGTAGGGTTTTGATTTTCATAACCTGAGCCGTTTTTATTTTAAATATTTAACTTTAAAAATAGACCATTATTTCAGCGCCGACAATAATTATCGCAACATTAACATAAAATTATTGACATTACTGTGACATTAACAGGTACTACACCAAAGACGCAGTCCTACCCCTAAAGGGTTGGGCAAAAAAGTTTTTTTTTATCTTCGCTGGCAAAAATATTGATATGCAATTATTAAAAGATAAAGTCGCACTGGTTACTGGAGGTTCAAGAGGCATTGGCGCCGCCATTGTACAAAAGTTTGCCGAAGCAGGTGCCCAAGTGGCCTTCACCTACCTTTCCTCCGAAGCCAAAGCCCAGGAAGTGGCTGACACTGCCGCCAAAACTGGCGTTACCGTCAAAGCATACCGCTCCGATGCCGCTTCTTTTCAGCAGGCAGAAGATCTGGTCAAACAGGTGCTGGAGGATTTTGGCAAGATTGATATTCTGGTCAATAATGCCGGTATTACCCGTGACAACCTCATGTTGCGCATGACGGAAGAACAATGGGATCAGGTGATTCACACCAATCTGAAATCCATCTTTAACCTCACCAAACACGTGATGCGGCCCATGATGAAAAACCGGGGTGGCAGTATCATTAACCTCAGTTCTATTGTAGGCATTACGGGAAATGCCGGCCAGGCCAATTACTCAGCTTCCAAAGCGGGTATTATTGGGTTTTCTAAATCCATTGCCAAAGAAATGGGCTCTCGCAATGTACGCTGCAACGTCATCGCACCGGGCTTCATCGAAACGGATATGACTGATGAACTGGATGACAAAACCAAGGAGGCTTACCTGACCAATATCCCGATGAAACGACTTGGCAAAGCCGAGGAAGTGGCCGACGTTTGCATCTTTCTGGGATCTGACCTTTCCAGCTACGTGTCCGGGCAGACCATTAGCGTTTGTGGCGCGCTCAATACCTAGTCTGGAAAGTGTAGAGGAGGACTAATGCCCCAAATCTACCGCCTATTTTTAAGCTTCTATAAATACGGCTCAATCATGAATAATGACACTGTATTCCTGGCTTTGATTATGCAAGAAACCCGCCGCCGATTATTTGGTGAAGGGATTCCACGCCTAAAGCAGTGCCTGGAACAACTGAATGAAGAGGAGATTTGGTACCGCCCCAATGCCCACAGCAATAGTGTGGGCAATTTGGTATTGCACCTTTGTGGTAATGTGAAGCAATGGATAGGAACGGGCTTAGGCAAACAACCCGATACCCGGGCACGAAGTACAGAGTTTGCGGAAGAAGGGCCACTATCAAAGGACGAACTGATGCAGCGCGTGGATACCTTGTATAAAGAGACGGAAATCGTTTTTGATCAAATTAGTGTAGCAGACCTTTTGACGGAACATCAGGTGCAGGGGTTTCGCGAAAGTGGTATCGGTATTCTGATTCACGTGGTGGAGCATTTTTCCTACCATGTCGGACAGATGGTTTATTTTGTAAAAGCCCGCAAAGGATTAGACATGGGTTTCTATGATGGAGTTGATTTAGAAGCCAAATAAAAAAGCCAAGCCACCGCAGTTATTAAAACCAAAGTGGCCTGGCTTCAGGATAGGACTTCTCAAGGTTCCTATCCTTTGGTATGTAGAGTGCTTAGTAATTTTTCATTCCATCCAAAATCATCCGGAAACATTGACCGGAACGCTAACCATTTTTCTGGATAACGTTTGAATACGCAGTAGGCGGTAATGGTTCAAAGAATATTGAGTGTCATCATGACCTTCATTTCTAAGTACCACGCCTGTTTGACAAAGTGCTTCGAGCCGTCCTTCCAGGGTTGTCATTTCCCATCCAAAATGAATGGCCAGATCTAAAGTAGAGGCCTGTTTCACTTCTTTAAGGTAATCTAACACCTGTGTATTAAATTCGTAACTCAAAGTTTCAAGAAAGCCAATGGCCTTCTGGAGCTTCTTGTAGCTCCTAAAAGTGTCCCAAGTGTTCATGTGTGAAAAATTTGTTTGCAAGAAGGTTCTGTAATAGTGTTTCAAATTATCTTTAACTCATTTGTTTGGGTTTCTTAGGCTTCACTTCTACTTGAGGTCGCCTATTTGATACGGCAATAATCAAACAGGGTTTCAAAATGTTGAATAATTTTTAATCTAACCCGGAAAATTTACTTTTCCCTCTTGTTTTATACACAAGGTTGCCAAACTTAGCAAAAAAATACCCGTCAATATTAGAAATTCTCGTTACTTTATCCGTTTTCTGGCATTATTTGTCAGGGCAAAATTTTATCTTCAATCTTTAAAATCAAAGCAAAAGTATTCTGTATGAGATCATCAAAACTGTTGTTTTTAATTTTCGCTGGGTTGATATGCTCGGGGTTAATGACCTCCTGTGGCGATTCGGCTTCCAATGAAACCGCCGCAAATGAGCTGAAAATTGACTACGAAAAATACACCCTCGAAAACGGGCTCGATGTTATTTTACACAAAGATGCCTCTGATCCAATTGTCTCGGTAGCGATTATGTTTCACGTGGGCTCCAACCGGGAAAAGCCAGGCCGTACTGGTTTTGCACACTTTTTTGAGCACATGCTTTTCCAAAATTCGGAAAATGTCGGAAAAGGGAATTTCTTCAAAATCATTGAAGAATTGGGCGGCGACTTTAACGGCGGCACCTGGAATGACGGTACGGTCTACTACGAAGTAGTTCCAAAGGATGCTTTGGAAAAAATCCTCTGGATGGAAAGTGATCGGATGGGGTTTATGATCAATACGGTGACGGTGCCAGTGTTTGAAAATGAAAAAGAGATTGTAAAGAATGAAAAGCGCCAACGGGTTGACAACCAACCTTATGGCCATACCAGCTATGTGATTGGCAAGGCCCTCTACCCCGAAGACCATCCCTACAACTGGCAGGTGATTGGTAGTTTGGAAGACCTACAAGCGGCAACCATTGATGATGTAAAGGAGTTTTACAACAAATGGTATGGCCCCAACAACGCCACCATGGTCATTGCGGGTGATATAGATTTTGAGGAAACCAAGAAAATGGTAGAGAATTACTTCAGTGAAATTCCCGCCAAGGAAGAAGTTGCCGCCATTGAGCCACGGCCTGCCCAATTGACAAGTACGATTAAATTGATGCATGAAGATAAATTTGCACAATTACCCGAATTACGGATGGTTTGGCCATCTGTAGAAGACGGTCATCCTGATGTCTATCCATTAAATTACCTCGGGCAATTGTTGTCTGACGGAAAAAGAGCGCCTCTTTACAAAGAAATTGTAGAAAACCAAAAACTGGCGCCTTCGCCACGGGCTTACAATAGTGAGCGGGAAATCTCCGGTGAATTCTATGTACGAGTACGCACCAATGACGGGGTAGATCTCGATCAGGTAAGTGATGCCGTGTTTAAAGCTTTCTCAGATTTTGAGACCAATGGCATTGATGACCGAGACATGGAGCGCATCAAAAACTCCTTGGAAACCCAGTTCTATTCAGGAATTTCCAGCTTGCTGTCCAAGTCTTTCCAATTGGCTCAAATGAACGAATTTCGCGGCAATCCGGATGAATTGGAGCGCGAAATCCAACGGATTCTGGCTGTAACAAAGGATGACGTGATGCGCGTTTATGAAAAATACATCAAAGACAAGCCTTACCTGGCTACCAGCTTTGTACCACTCGGCAAACCAGAATTGGCCTTAGAAGGATCTGCTACAGCTGAAGTGGTTGAGGAGCCGATTATCCAGGGCGCTGAAGCCCCACCACTGGCAGAAGATCAAACTGACTTTGAAAAAACACCTTCCAAAATTGACCGTTCAGTAGCTCCTCCATTGGGCGCTCCTCCAACCGTGAATGTGCCTAATATCTGGCAGGGAGAACTAGATAACGGCCTGGAAGTTTTTGGGATCGAAAACAAAGAATTGCCACTGGTAGAATTTAGCCTTCGCATCAAGGGCGGGCTGCTACTGGATGATCCTGAAAAAATTGGCGTAGCCAACTTGATGACCGATATTATGCAGGAAGGTACCAAGAACAAAACACCCGAAGAATTGGAAGATGCCATCGGCCAATTGGGAGCGAATATTTCTATGACTACTTCCTCTGAATATATCACGCTGCGTGGTAGTTGCCTTAGCCGCAACTTTGAAAAGGTGATGGCTATCTTCCAAGAAATGCTGCTGGAACCACGCTGGGATGAGAAAGAGTTTGATCGCATCAAGCAGAGCACCGTTACACAAATTCAGCAAAACAGTGCACAACCCAATACCGTAGCAACCAATGTATTTAATAAACTGATTTACGGAGAAAACAGCATTCTGGCCAACAATACCCTGGGGACCATCGAATCGGTTAATGCCATTACACTGGATGACCTGAAAGCATTTTACGACAAATACTATTCGCCAAGTATTTCCAGCTTCCACATTGCAGGAGCCATTCCTAAAGATGAAGTACTGAAAGCTTTGGCCCCATTAGAAGAAAAATGGCCTGCCAAAGAAGTGACGATGCCTGAATTGCCCGAACCCATTGCGGTGTCAGAGGCTAAGGTCTACTTTGTGGATGTCCCCGATGCAAAACAATCGGTATTGCGGATTGGCACCCCCGCCATGAGCGCCAATGACGAAGATTATTATGCGGCCACGGTTGTTAACCAACGCTTAGGTAATGGTACTTCTGCCCGATTGTTTCAACAATTGAGGGAAGAGAAAGGCTATACCTACGGCGCAGGGTCAACCTTTACCCGTCGCATCAACGATGGTTATTTTATCGGTTATTCAAGCGTGAGAAGTAATGTCACCAAAGAATCAGTGGAGCTATTTAAGGATATCCTCGATAAATATAAGGAAGACTACTCAGAAGAGGACTTGGAAACAACCAAGAGCATGATGCTTAAAGGCAATGCCCTGGCTTTTGAAACCCTCAACGATAAGATGGGCATCCTGGAAAATATCAGCACCTATGAATTGCCGGTGAATTACATCAAACGTGACGAGCAGGTGATGATGGATATGGATTTGGCTAAAGCCAAAGAACTGATCGGCAAGTACATCAATGGCAATAAAATGGTCTACTTAGTGGTTGGCGATGCCAAAACACAGGCCGAGCGACTGAAGGAAATCGGCCTGGGAGATCCGATTATGCTTGACAAAGAAGGCGTACCTGTTGAACAGGTGGCTAACTAATTATTGTCTATTCATCGTCATAAAAAAACTCCACTGGAATTCCAGTGGAGTTTTTTTATGAAGTTATCTAAAGTTTTCTGCTGTCAGTGAGCATGAAGACTTGTAGTTATTGGCGAGGCCCTTTTTGAGTTTCGTGCCAGAAAGGGCCGGGACCAAAATAGCCGAAAAGAGGTTCCAAAATCCCGGTTTTACCGG
>CAXHCA010000127.1:0-20556 GCA_964015035.1 uncultured Saprospiraceae bacterium | reverse complement strand
TGGTATCGGGTTAAATAGATCGCGCAAGGCGCAGACAAAACTTACTGCTAAAAAATTGAAAGTCTGGACAATATCTATCTTTTAATTGTAGTTTTATAAGTGATTTATTATTCATTTACAAAATTCCTTTTATGGAGCAAAACTTTACACCGAATCATCTTGTCAAGTACCTCTACCGTGAGACTACTGCCTCTGAAACCCTTGCCATCAATGAAGCGCTGAATGAAAATTTTGGCCTCCGTGAGGAATTTGAAGGCTTGTTTCAGGCTTACCAGCAATTACCAAAGGTAACTTTCAGTCCGTCCAACAGCGCAATCCAGCGTATCCTGGGTTACAGCCAACGTCGGACACTGGAAAAACTGGCTTAGTTTAACTCCGGTATGAACGGTACTCCGTAAAGCCCTTAGTGCAGATTTGTGCTAAGGGCTTTCTAATTGCTGCACTCGCCTATTCATAATAGAAAACCACAGGGGTGGAACAAAAGCGGTAAGAATAGCCGTCGGATAGCCAAAGGGCAATTGTGGACTTTCGTCAAAATGGCGGAGCACTTGGTATTTGCGGGTCGCCTTGTAGTGATGGTCGGAATGTCGGGTCAATTCGTAAAGAAAAATACGCCCCAATTCATGATCGGAATTCCAGGAATGCTGTGGACCGACTTTTTCGTAGCGCCCGGTGGGCAACTTTTGCCGTTGCAAACCATAATGCTCAATGTAATTGACGGATTCCAATAGGAGGAAACCAAAAATGGCAATTGCAATAGCTGAAACAACCGTCAGCGGGTTAAAAAGTACACCAACCAATACGAGATAGGCCAATTGGAAAACCGTAAACCGAACCATCTCATTAGACCAGCTCCACACCTGCTGACCAATCTTTAACAAACGCTCCTTTTCCAATCGCCACGCATTGCGGTAACTGCCTTTCACCGACCGCCACCAAAAGACATAGATAACTTCCCCATAACGGGCCGAAGCGGGATCCTCCGGCGTGGCCACGTTTTTGTGGTGCCCCCGGTTATGTTCGATATAAAAATGCATGTACAACGCAGGTAGCAATAAGATCTTGGCCATGTTCTGTTCGTAAGCCGTCACGCGATGCCCCAACTCATGTGCCACATTGATACCGATGGTTCCCACAATCAATCCCACACTGAAGGTCATCCCAATGATTTCGTATAGCGCCAAGCTCTCGGTGTTGAGGGTATAAAAATAATAAGCTATCAGCACGTACAAAATGGGAACATTCAGATAAAGCAGAAAGTCAAAAAAGGCCGATTGAGCACGAGCACTTTCTTCCTCAGGGGCAATATTATCAGTAGGTGCCGGCGTGATCAACTCCAGGATGGGAATTAACCCAAATCCAACATAAATACTACCAAAAGACCAAATGCCTTGCAGATAGATCCCCACGAAGGCTGCCAGAGGAGCCACGTAGGCAATTAGGTATTTCCAATCTTTCCACATAATCACTAAAATTAATCCTTTTTATACGCTTTTCAGAAAAATATATCATTTTTGTGGAGATTGGTCCCTAAGGGTATGTTTGGAGGTTAGATTTGCTGGCGAAAAGCATCTCGGCTGAGCCGAGACGGATAAGAAAAAGCACAATGTGTCAGTGCTGTTTTTTAGCCCAAAGTTTGACCTCCAAACATGCTCTATGCTAAACTCCTTGGGCTAATTCATGTTATATATCCGAAATCAACATTTTATAATGAGTACATCTTTTTACGACTTAAAATTGCATTCTCTTACTCCGGAAACGGAATATGCCTATACCTTGACCTTTGAAGTACCCGAATCCTTAAAAGAAACCTTCGCCTATACCCAAGGACAATACTTGACCCTGCGTTTCACGATCAATGGTGAAGAAGTCCGTCGCGCCTACTCCATGTGTAGTAGTCCTTTGGAGGAACACTTGGCCGTCACGGTCAAAAGAGTGGAAGGAGGGAAGGTATCCAATTACATTGCGGATCACCTCAAGGCGGGAGATACCGTGTCGGTCATGCCCCCGGAAGGGCGCTTTTTCACCAAATTGGATGAAGATAATCGCAAAAGCTATTACCTCTTTGCGGCGGGTAGTGGCATCACTCCATTGATGTCCATCCTGAAAACCATTCTGGAAAAGGAACCACAAAGCACTGTTTTTCTCCTTTATGGCAACCGCAATGAGGAACAGATCATCTTCAAAGAGGCACTAGGCGCATTGGAAAAGCGATACAGCAATCAATTAATTGTAGAACATATTCTTTCCCAACCCAAACGCGAAAAAAGTAAGGGCATCATGGGCTTATTGTCCAAAGGCACGCTGCTCTGGCAGGGCAAAACCGGCCGGATCGACGAGAAGCAGGTCCGTCTCTTTTTGGAAGAGAATCCGGCCCGTTACCCAGATACCGAGTATTTTATCTGCGGCCCTGGCACGATGATCAGTGCGGTGGAAGCTGCTCTTTTGTCAAAAAATGTGGACAAGAAACACATTCACACAGAGCATTTTACTTCCACGCCAGGTGATGTCAAAGAAGTAATTGGAACTGCCGGCGCTCAAGTGGTGGTCCAACTGGATGGAAAACAGATTGAACTGGCCGTTCCGGAAGGAAAAACTATTTTGCAAACCCTCATCGATCACAAATACGATCCACCTTATTCCTGCACCTCTGGCTCTTGCTCCACTTGTATGGCCAAGATCACCGAAGGGGAGGTGAAAATGGAGGTTTGTTACGCATTGGATGATGATGAAGTTGCCGATGGATACATCCTCACGTGCCAAGCCCATCCGACTACACCGGTCGTGAAATTGACTTACGACATCTAAGAAGCCCTAAAATTTCGTTAAACCATAGAAAATCCTGGCATTTACAGAACTTCTGTTCGTTCCAAAACGTAACTTTAGTAGGTATCTTACGTCATAATAGGACAAATGTCAAATTCAATGAATATCGGTTTACAAAAACTACTCGTCTTTTTCCTTCTATTTGGCTTTTCCTTTGCGATAAATGCCCAGCAAAAAGCATTTGTATTGCCCTCCGAGGCGACCAATCTCGGCACTGCGGTCAATTCAGGACAGACCGAACTGGCGCCCGTATTGAGTGCAGATGGACAGACGTTGTATTTTGTGCGTCGGGGCCATCCTAAAAATTTCGGCAACGAAAACAAGGACGACATTTGGATGGTGCAACGCCTACAGAATGGACAATGGAGTCAAGCCATTAATTGCGGAGCACCGATCAACAATAGCGTCGGCAACCGGGTGTTTTCAATTGACGCCACTGGTCAAACGCTTTACTTATCTGATAAATACCGCTCTAATCCGTCTGGAGGGTTGGCTTTCGCCCAACGGCAGGGACGCTTTTGGTCACGGCCACGAGCCATTGAAATCCCTGATTGGGCACCACGAACCAATAGAACCAGCTTTACGCTCAATGTCAACGGCAATGTGATGGTGCAAAGCCTCGATCGCGCCGGAGGGAAAGGCAAAAATGACCTTTACGTTTCTTTTTTGGATGCACAAGGCAAATGGACCAGTCCTCGCCCGCTGGGCAATTCGATCAATACAGAGGAGATGGAAGAAAATCCGGTCATTGCCTACGACAATAAAACCCTCTACTTTTCCAGTCGCGGCCACGGTGGAAAAGGAGGAGCCGATTTGTTTGTCAGTTTCCGCATGGACGATAGCTGGAGCAATTGGAGCAAACCCGTCAACTTGGAAAGTATCAACACCATTGCCGATGATCGTTTTTTGAGCCTTTCGGCAATTGGGGATGAAGCTATCGTCTGTTATCCGGATAGCACCGGACAATGGGATTTATATGCCATCAATATACCACAAGCCGAGCGCCCTACTCCAGTGGCATTGCTAAACGGCAAAATCATCAATGCCCGCACTTCTGAACCCGTGCAAGCTGATTTGGGCTACCGCCCACTAGATGAGCCGGAAAGCCTGGAACGCTTGAAAGCCAATGCGGATGGCAGCTTTACTCTAGTGGTCCCCTATGACGACGACCTCAGTTTACACGCAGAAGTAGATGGCTATTTTTCAATGAGTGAACGCATGGAGTTGGCCAATCAAAACCTCAAAGAAGTGGATCGTGCGCCGACAAATACATTGGCCGCCTTGAGCCTGAGCGATGCCTATCTACAGCGAGATGTAGAAATCAATCAGCTGAGCCAAAGATTGACAGCGCTAGACGAAGAATTGCAGGAGTTACACCATCAATATGAAGCTTTTCGCAAAAAAATGACGGAAGATTTGTCGGATAAGCCTGTCAATTATCAAGAGCTAACCGACCCCGCGCTGGATGCGCTTCGTCATCGTTACGGCAATTATTTACGAAGTGAAGCTCAGCCCGATACCCTCCCTGTAATTCCTGAAGCGCCCGAGCTTACACAAAAGGGCGGCAGCGCCATTCCTGACGACATGGTAGAGGATTACGATGAATTGGCAGATATGAAGCGCCGTTTTCGCAATCATTATGAAGCGACAAAAAACACCACCGAAGCGCCCGAAGAGGAATACCTTTGGGATGCACCAAAAGGCATAGAAGATTTCCAGGAAGAGGTGCGGACCAACTTGCGGAAAGAACTGCGTGCAGAGGTAATGAATGAGCTAATTGAAGAAAGTAGCCGGGAATTGATGGCTCAGTATCAGTATGATGAAGTGAGTCAACAACAATTGCAAAAAGAGGAAGCCCAGTTAAAGGCAGAAATCGCCTCTAGCCTTTTTGTACCCCAAAAAGCAGATTCAGGAGAAGATATAACGGAGCCTTGGCAGCAAGAACTCCGCACCGAATTAAGGGAGGCGATGGCGCCAGAAGTCAAAAAAGAACTCACCGAGGAATTGCGCGAAGACATCCGAATTGCGTTGCGTAGTCGGGCCAACTACATGGCCAAAGCTACCGAAGCAGAAGCCCTGCAACAAGAAATTGACCGTAAGGTGCTACAGCAAATTCGAGAGGAAGAACAATCTGGAAATGTCAATTTACCTGCTGATGAAAACCCTTCTGATTTAACAGCAAAATCTCCGGTGCAATCCTATGTCGAATTGAGTAAAGTTATCCAATTGGTACCCGTAGAAGTGGGGCAAACCATCCCTTTGCACAACATTTTTTTTAATCCCAATACCGCAACCTTTAAACCCACTTCCTACGCCGAACTCAATCGCGTAGTGGAGTTTTTGCGCAATAATTCGGGGACAACAGTAGAAATCAGTAGCCACACCAATGGCTTACTAAGTCATAGCCAAGCCACTCAACTGTCTAATAAACGCGCCAAAGTTGTGGCTGATTACCTGATCGCCTATGGTGTACCCAAAACACAGATCAGTTATAAAGGCTACGGCAAAACACAGCCCATTGCTTCAAATGATACGCTGCAAGGCCGGAAGCAAAACCAGCGGATTGAAATGCGGATTTTATCAGTGGCTAATCAGTAGGAATTAAGTGCATGTTTGGAGGCAGTCCCTGAAGTATATTCGGGCAAGCTATTCAGTCCCGGTAAAACCGGGATTTTGGAACCTCATTTCGTTTGTTTTTGCGGCCGTATCGGCTGAGCCAAGATGAACACAAAAATAAGCTGCCTGAGAACCCAAAATCTGCAAGTTTCGTCACCAAAGCACCACCTCCAAACATGCACTAACGAAAAACGGATGCTTCCTTAGCAGAACTTGCGCTTTCTGAAAGCAGTACTTTGGCGACCTAAATCTTTGTCAACCACCAGCTTTTGTGCACATTTCCCTCGTACTTTTGTTAACTTTAAAACGTTCTTAACATTACAGAACAATCTTTTCCTGCATTTTTGGAGTCTTATACTAGAGAATCTACATTTCCTGACATGAAGGAATCTATCCATAAAATGATCCGTAATATGCGCTTCTTATACCTCCTATTGGTAGGAATTTGCCTACCGGCTGTCTTGTTTGCCCAACCCGCTAACGATGATTGTAGTGGGGCTATTCCACTCGATGATGTGGTCAATTGGTGTTCGGCTCCGGCCGCCTTTTCCAATTCCGGTGCGACCATTTCTGTAGAACCTAGCCCCGGCTGTTTTCCGAATAATACAGATAATAACGATGTTTGGTTTTCCTTTGTGGCAGAAGCAACCACCATCAATGTGGGAGTAATAGGAGGCGTACCCAATAACCCGGGCGGCACCATTCAAAATCCACAGGTGGCGGTCTATTCAGGAACCTGTGGTAACCTTACGGAAATAGGCTGTGCTTCCGATGCAGTCAATGCCGATCAAGCGAATACTTTTGTCAATCCACTCAATATTGGAGAGACTTACTACATCCGGGTGAGTGCCCGCTTTAGTTTTATGGGGACCTTCCAACTTTGCCTCAACAACTTCAACGAGGTGCCACAGCCTTCCAGCGATTGTGAACCGGGCGTGATTCTTTGTGATAAGTCGCCGTTTACCATCGACTTTGTGACGGGCGAGGGAAATAACATCAACGAAATAAATGATGTGAGCTGTAATTCTCTAACCTGCCAAATTACCGAGGCCAGTAGTAGTTGGTACAAATGGACCTGCGACCAATCGGGAACCTTGTCCTTTGCCATTACCCCCATCAATCCTGCTGATGACATCGACTTTGTAGTGTATGAATTGCCCAATGGCATTGAGGATTGTTCGGGTAAGTTTGATTTAAGATGTATGGCTTCCGGAGAAAATGTAGGATCGCCCTTTGCAGAATGGCAAGCATGTACAGGTGCCACCGGTCTCAGCCTGACCGATACTGACATGAGCGAAACCTGCGGATGTCAGGATGGCGATAACAACTTTGCTCAAGCCATCGATATGGTAGCGGGTAGAAGTTATGCCCTGGCCATCAATAATTTTAGCGAATCGGGTAGTGGCTTTTCCATAGAATTTGGAGGCACCGGGACTTTTCTCGGACCGGTCGCTGATTTTAACACCAATCCATTGACTGGCTGTGTAGGGGAAGCCATGACCTTTACAGATGCCTCCTCTTTTATAGGTGGCTTATCCAATTGGACCTGGAATTTTGGGCCCAATGCGACACCAGCTTCTGCCACCGGACCGGGCCCACACAATGTGGTTTTTAACCGTCCGGGCACCTATCCCATTGTATTAACAGTGGAAAGTAATCAAGGCTGTTTGGTAACCCAAATTGAATATGTCACAGTAGAATGTTGTGTCAATCACTTCAACGTTGATGCTACGGTAACACCGGTGGATTGTCCTAATGATCCTTCCGGCGCAATTGACTTAACCGTGACCACCAACTATCCCGGATACACTTATGTATGGAGCAATGGTGCTATGACAGAAGACCTGACAGGAATCCTCCCCGGCATTTATGATGTAACCATCGTAGATGAAGCCACCTGTGAGGAAACAGCCACCTTTACGGTGAATAGTCCGCCGCCGTTCAGCTTTGACACCCTTATCACCATGCCCACCTGTAATGGAGGAACCGATGGTGCAGTGACCTTGATTGTCGACGGAGGTACGCCGCCTTATCAATACAACTGGAACAATATGGGGTTCGGGCCCAATAATAGCTTAACCAATCTCTCCAACGGCAATTATACCGTGGTGGTCATGGATGATAATGGATGTGATACCACACTGGTGATTCCGGTGTTCGAATTGGAACTCCAGCTTGATCCTACCGCTCAGGTGATAACGCCACCGTCCTGTTTTGGATCATCAGATGGCTCCATTGTCGTGACCATTAATAATGGGCTACCGCCTTACGAATATGATTTCAATGACGGAAACGGCTATCAAAGTAGCAATACGCTCACCGGTTTGCCGGCGGGCACCTATATTGTAGATGTGCTGGATGCTAATTTATGTATGGGTAGTTTTGAACTCGTCCTTGAAGATTTCCCACCATTGACGCTCGATTTTGATGTGTTTGATGTGAGTTGCAATGGTTTGACCGATGGTAGCATCACGGCAGTGGTCGGCGGCGGCACCGAAGTATACACTTATCTTTGGGATACCGGATCAACTACGGCCACCATTGATCAACTACCGGCCGGAAATTATTCCGTGACTGTTCTGGATAGCAATAATTGTGAAATACAAGGCACAGCCTCTGTAGTGGAACCGCCTCCGCTGTTTGTCGACATTGACAACATCATCGATGTGATTTGCTTCGGAGAATCTACCGGCGAAATTTCTGTCATCGGCACGGGAGGATTACCGCCTTACGAATACAGCCTGGACGGTACCACCTTCCAGACATCTGCAACCTTTACGGGCTTGCCTGCGGGCAATTATACCGTAACAATCCTCGACGCCAACGGTTGTACCGAAGTTGTAGATGCCATCATCAACCAACCGCCAGAATTATTGGTGGAACTGGGACCGGATATCTTTATCGACCTGGGTTTTGAAACCACCATCCGAGCAGTGCCCAACTTCTTCCCAGTGACCTTTGCCTGGGACCCGGAAGATGTAGATTGTATCAATATCGATTGTTCGCAAATCCGGGTGATGCCGGTAGATCGAACCACCTATACCGTAACCATTACCGATGAAAATGGCTGTACAGCTACAGATCAAGTCACCGTGCGGGTGATCAAAAACCGTCCGATCTACATTCCCAATGCCATCTCCCCCAACGGTGATGGCGTAAATGACGGCTTTACCATCTATTCCGGTCCGGCGGCCATGTCTATCAAAACCTTCAAGATTTTCAGCCGTTGGGGGTCTCTTGTTTTTGAAACCAACGATATTCCCACCAATGACGAATCGCTGGGTTGGGATGGTACCTTCCTCGGCCGCCCGGTAAACCCCGGGGTTTTTGCTTTCTTCGCGGAGGTGGAATTCATCGATGGGGAAGTCGTGCTTTATGAAGGCGATGTGACAGTGGTGCGGTAAACTTTAATGGTCCGGATTTTTCATCAAGGTCAAATTTGGCAGCTTGAATTCCCCATTGTCAACTGGCATTGGTTTGATTTCTTTAGCCATAATTTCGACATGAAGTTCTTCGGAATCCGTCACCTGCTTGATCGGTAGTGCCTGCGTTTTCTCAATACAAAACTTCCAGAAGCCGTATGCGTGTTTGGCATAATCTTCCGGATTGGCGCGGTATTTTCTGTTGAAGTAATAGAGGGTAGTCCCTTCTTCAGATTTGATGGTCAAGAGGTCACATTTGATGCCTGCAATGGTTGCTGCGCCCTTTTTGATCTCATAACTGATCACCTCATCGGGATTGACGGTGGCATCATTCCACAGCAAGTTATTGACGGTAAGAAAATGACTGTAAAGGGTATCTCCCCCCAAGTAGTACTGCGTCACCTTTGACTGACCATTCATCACCGTTTTGTATTTATTGCCCTTAATGACATAAGTCTGCTCGTCACCTACAAACGCCTTTATCATCGGTGCAGACATGTGTCCGGTCTTGTCTTCAAATTTAAAATCATAAATGATTTTCCCCTCAAAGGCAGCAGGAGAAGAGGCTGAACGCTTTTTAGCCGTATTGCAGGACATCAGAACGACTACCATCAGCATGCCAATGATTTGAACGCTTGTTTTTAGATTCATTTTTTCAATTGAGTAAAGGCCTGGATTAAAGTAATTTCCTGGTCAAAATACGATTTATCGAATCAGGATGCAAATGTGTTTTTTGGTAGCATACGGCGTTGTGTGTCGCTGCGCTGTAGCTCAATTCACGTACACCTCTTAACACCAACGGCTTCCGCCATTGGGTTGAGAGATGCCGCCACGAAGTGGCTGTTATTGGTCCTTCCTTTTCAAAGGGTATTCTATTATTTATAGTAACCCAAAAGCTGTAGCGCAGCAACACGCATTAGCCGATCGTTATAGCCGTTGGCCACGGCGGGTGTAAGCAATCAGCTCCGTAGGAGCGACTCAAGGACAATTGTGAAAGAAACGAGCCTCACCCCTTCTGCTCTATCTTTGCCAGCATTTCCACCGCATTGTCATTTTCCGGGTCGAGTTTTAAGGACTTTTGGTAATTGAGCCTGGCTTGATCATACTGGCCCAGGAGGTAGCAGGCCTCGGCATAACTGTCGTAGGTGTTGGCACTTTCGGGAAAGGCTTCAATGTTGACTTTGAAGATGGCTTTGGCAGCTTCGAGTTTTTCTTCTTTGATCAGTAAATAGCCCATTGCATTTAATGCATTTTCCGAAATGACGTACTCGTCAGATTTTTTCTTTTTGAGTTTGTGAAAGGTCTTGCCCAGTCTTTTCAGCTTACCGGCCTCCACCAAATCATAGAGGGGCATTGTAATAGGAATTTTGGGTAACTCGTAGGCCTTACCGCGCAAGATATTGTTCAGTGCAGTAGCCAGCGGCCCAAGAGGAAAGACGCCTCCTTTATTGGTGAGCATAATCACCGTGCTATTGTTGATCATATCCCGGTAAAGGAAGGTCCGGAATCCGGCCATACCACCAGTGTGAAAAACTCTTTTGCCCAAGCTGTCGGACTGAATATTCCAACCAAAACCATAATTGACGACTTCCCCATCATTCAAGATCGTCGGCTCAAATGCTTCGGCCAGCGTAGATTGTTTGACCAGCTTTTCCGTATACAGCGCCCGGTCCCATTTGTAAAGGTCACCCGTGGTGGTGAACATGCCACCCGCCCCCGTGGTAAATAACTGGTAATCGTCCGTATTGCCGAAAGCCGTATGGCCCACCACGCGATTTGTCACCGTTGGATTGGTTTCGTCAAAGACGAGGGTATTGGTCATGCCTAGTGGTTCAAAAATGTTTGCTTTCATAAATTGAGCAAATGATTGGCCACTAACTTTTGCCACAATCATGGACAAAAGCGTATAGGCCCCATTGCTGTACGAATACTGTGCGCCCGGTTCAAAAAGTAGGGTGTCTTGTTGCACCAAAAGATCATACACATCCTTGTTTTTTAAGCCGGGGTTGTTGAGTCCCAGACTGTAATGATCGGGAATGCCGGAGGTGTGGTGCATCATGTGCCGAAGGGTGGCCTGATCGGCATAATCTGGAAAATCAGAGAAGTATTTGGAAAGTGGATCGTCATAGGATAATTTGCCTTGCTCCTGTAGTATCATAATGGCCATACAGGTAAACTGTTTGGAAACCGAAGCCAAGTAAAATGTAGACTCGGTTTTCATCTCCCGTTGGGCCGCAAAATCGGCATAGCCCCAGGCTTTATCATAGATCACATTACCATGGTCACTCACCAAAATGGTGCCGTTAAAAAGGCCCTTTTTATAACAAAATGCCAATAGGTCATCTATCTGTTTGGCCTTATCTTGTGCGGTGCTGGAAAAGCAAATAACAAGGCATAAAAAGAACGTGAATAAGGATTTCATTTTGTAGGTTTTTCTTGGTTCATCCGTCACAGGGCGACGTATCTTTATCTTTGCCCGCATAGGCTGCTCAACTACCTTGCCAGAACAAATGCCGATTTCGACCAGGTTTAAACCCCAGTTTATGGTAGAGTTGCAGCGCCCGATTATTCGCCGGCATCACCTCCAATTCCAAGCCGACATATTGATCTTTTTGCTGTTGCAAATACCGCACGAAACTGGTTGCAATGCCTTTGCCACGAACTTTTTTATTGACATAAATTTCATCAATATGACAAATCACACCACCATACTCATTACTCCAATAGTTGATCAGCAAAGCATACCCTACTGTCTTTTTTAGAAAATCGAACAACACAAATCGACCTAAATCCGGACGGGTTGCCAAAGCAGCAATGGTTTGATCGATCTTTTTTTGATTCATGGTCTGACCTCCTGCATCTTCAAGATACAGATTAAAAATGTATTGGGAGAGGATGGCGTGGTCTTTGACCTCATATGGCCGAAATGAAATTGGCATAGTGAGAAGCTATTTGGGTTTAAAAAACCTTACTAATCACCTTCCGCAGTATCGGATTACTAGCCGCCAACCGAATGGACCAGTCGAGCAACCAACTGCGGTCCTTAAATAAACGCTGAATTTGGTATTTTCCGTTTAATTCCCGCCAAAGTTTTGCATAAATTTGTTGGTCATAGGCCTGTAGAAAGCCTGCATCAAAGCGGTGTTCTGCAATGCATTTCCGACAATACCCTGCAGCAATTTGGGCACTCAACAAAGCATTGCCAATACCTTCCCCCGTGGCCGGATCAATAAGAGAAGCCGCATCACCACAAAGCAGAAAGCGAGTTCCGGAAAGCGGTCGCTTTTTAGAGCCGAGCGGCAATCCAAAGCCCTGAATTTCTCCCATTGGCGTTGCATTGGCGAAAGCCGCCTTGAATCGGGGTTCCTGCTCTATGATCTCCAGCAAACTTTGCCGCAGGTTAATTTTATTTTTGGCAATGTCTTTGCTCAACATGCCAAATCCGACATTGTACCATCCATTTTCCAAAGGAAAAACCCAAAAATAACCGGGTAAATAACCTTTCAAAAAATGAAATTCCATCATGTAGTCATCCGCCAATGCCACATTTTTATAATATGCCCGCACCGCACCGCAGTGGTGATTGGGATCGACCCCGCGCTGGGTCAACTGTCGGGCAACAATCGAATTGGCCCCATCACATCCAATAATCAATTTGGCGGTAAGCGTTGCTGACTGCCCCTTTAAGCCAACAACTACACCGTCTTTATCAACCGAAACATCTTGCACTTTAGCCCCTGTAAAAAAGGTTGCTTGTCGGTTCAATTGTGCTTCCTGATAAAGAAAGTAGTCAAAGTCTTCCCTCCGGGAAATGTAACCACGGGTTTTGAAATACAGCGAAAAGGAATGTCCCTGTGGGGAAATAGCAGTACCTCCTTTTGATAGTCTTTTTTGTTGAAATTGCGCAAAGCGAAGCTTCGTCTCAGGAGAGATGTTTTCCAAAATGCGTACCGCCCGACCGGGGATCGCATCACCACAGACCTTATCCCGAGGGAAAGTCGATTTATCTATGACCGCGATGGACAATCCGGCGTCTTTTAACAGGGCCGTCAGCGTACTCCCTGTGGGTCCGGCACCAACGATGATCAGGTCAAAGTGTTGGCTTGCCATGAATTAATGCGCGCCCCAGTGATAATGTACCTTGGTAAAATCAAGGTTCTTCAGGTCGGCCTCCGTAATAAAAAAATTGGCTGTTCCCATATCACCCCACATGCATTCCATTTCCACATCGGTATCCATTTGAAAAAGTAGCAAAAGTGGGTTTTCCGGGCTACGGAAATCTTCCTGTGCAAAGTGGGCATAGCCGCCAATCTTGTGCCCTTCAGCAGTCACTTCATCCTGGTAAAGGCCCTGTACTTCCCATTGTTTCTCGCCAAATTGTTCAAAGAAATTCTCGGGAAAATGCTGGTAAAAATGATAATCGGAAGTAGGTACCACCTCGCGCAATTGTTCAAAACTCATGGCATACGACTCGCCCGGATAAACCGGTAAATCACCGTATTCCGGAAGGAAAGAAAAGTCAGTTTGCAGCTGGCTTTCATCCATCATCACCTCGGGAAAATACAATACCCGAAAATGCTTTTGCTCTGTGGGGTTGTCCAGGTTAAGGCCAAACAATTCATCATCGGCAATATAAAACTGGAGGATGCCCTTGGTAGGGAATGGAGGAAATTCCGGCACCTCTGCAAAGTTGATCTGTGCCAAAAAGAAGAGATAATTACCCTCCGGACTTTGGGGAAAGTCGGTGCCTTTTGGCAAATAGGGCAGCCCACCAAAACAACTTTGCCAGCGTGTTTTCGGAGCTGATTCTTCGGGAATAATTTCAATAAAGGGTTGCCGGGTCTCCAATAACTGCTCTTTAAACGGCAACAATTCTTCCGGGATATAATATACGTTTTCCTCCATGGCGTGAAATTAGGAAATTCTATTCGGTCCTACAGAAGTTGCGGGCAGTTTTCTGCAATCGCTCCGTTTGTGAGCAAATTTTCAACAACTTCATCATCTTTATCTGTTTGTGGCAAACATAAACAAGGGTTTTTGGTTTCTTTGTTGACATCCAAAATACGGACACAGATGATACGCTACCGGAAACCAATTATCGGGCTGTTTATAGTCCTGGCAGTACTGAGTGGGTTTAGCATTTTTAACTTGCGCTTTTCTTTTGATTTTGAGCAATTCTTTCCAACGGGTGATGAAGACCTGGAATTTTTTCGCGATTTTATCAAAGAATTTGAGACGGACGACAACTACATGCTCATTGCCGTAAAGCGCGACAGCGGTGTATTTGAACAGGCTTTTCTGGAGCAATTTCACGATTTGTCGCTTCGCACTCGCGAATTACCCTACGTGGTGGAAAGTCAGTCGCTCACCATGTTTTCCTACCCGATCAAGACTCCCTTTGGTATCACGTCCATTCCCGCCATCCACATCGACGAACCGGAGCGTTATCCCGCCGACCGTGAACGGCTGCTGAACGACGAGCGTTTTGTACAAAACCTGATTTCCAAAGATGCCACTTCGCTGGTCATTTTCATGAAAACCATCAACAGCATCCAGCTCGATCAGGCCCGGGAACACATGAAGGCACTGAACGACTTGATGAGTGAATACGACTTTGAAGAATACCATTATTTAGGCCGGCCTTATTTCCAAACGGAACTGGTGGCCATGCAAATTCGCGAAATCACCGTTTCCGCTACGGTCTCCGCGATTCTGGTCGGACTGATCATGTTTTTTATTTTTCGCAAGCCCATTGGCATCTTTGTAGCCTTGGCTTCCATCGGATTGGGTATGCTGCTTTTCCTGGGACTGTTGGCCGCGTTGGGCCGAGAGTTAAATGCCATGTCGGCACTGTATCCGGTTTTGATGATCATCGTAGGCACTTCGGATGTGATTCACATCATGTCGAAATACATTGATGAATTGCAACGCGGCAAGGACAAACCCGAAGCCATCTGGATCACGATCAAAGAAATCGGACTAGCCACTTTGCTCACTTCAATTACGACCGCCATTGGGTTCAGTTCCCTGATGACCAGCCGGATTTTGCCCATCCGCGACTTTGGTTTGAATGCTGCCCTGGGGGTGATGGTGGCTTATGTGACGGTCATCTTGTTTACGACTGCCCTGCTCTCCTTTTTCCGCGCCGAGCAGATCATCAAGTTGGGTCGTGGTCACGCCTTTTGGCACAATGCGATGGACAAGACCTATTTTTTTACCTTAAACCACCGCAGGGGCATCGTATCAGGGTCTTTGATCACACTAGTCATATTTGCCATTGGCATTTCCCGGATCAACACCAATTACAACATTATCGGCAATATGCCACGGGGAAAAAAAATCACCGAGGATTTTAAATATTTTGAAAAACAACTCACGGGCTTTCGTCCCGTAGAATTTGCCATCTATACTCAGGAGGGTTATGAAGCCGATGATTTTGAAGTTTTGCATCAGATCGATACATTGGAGAATCATTTGCGCAGTATTCCCGCTTTTCAAGGCATTGGCTCCATCACCGCGGTGTACAAAAGCATCAATCAGATGATGCGCAATAACCGGCCGGAAGCCTACCGCCTACCGGAAAACAAAGCCCAATACGAACGCTATCAAAAAATGGCCGAACAGCTTCCCAAAATGGGGGTCAACATTCTGGTGAGCAAAGACCGTAAAAAAGCGCGAATCACCTCCCGCGTGCAAGATTTAGGGGCTGATACGCTCAAACATCTCGGCAATCGCATTGACGACTGGATTGCGAATAACCTGGATTCCACAGTGGTAAAAGTGCAGCGAACCGGTACGGGGTTGATCATTGATAAAAATGCAGAGTACGTCCGTCGCAGCTTGCTACAGGGATTAGGCATGGCCATTCTGATCGTCAGTTTACTGATGGCTTTATTGTTCCGCAACTTGCGTATGTTACTTATTGCCCTCATTCCCAATTTGCTCCCTCTTTTGCTGGCCGGGGCATTGCTGGGTTTTCTCGGTATTGAATTAGAGGCCGGTGTGGCCATCGTTTTTGCCATCATTTTTGGCATTGCCGTGGATGACACCATCCATTTTTTGAGCAAATTTAAACTGGTGCGGAATAAGGGAGTCGAGTTGGAAGCCGCCATTCGCATTACCTTTTTAGAAACCGGAAAAGCTATTTGTCTCACGACCATTATTCTGTTTTTTGGATTCATGGTCATGCTCTTTTCAATACATCCGCCAAGTGTAACCATTGGGTTATTGATCAGCACCACCTTGATTAGTGCCTTGATAGGCGATCTGCTATTAATCCCCATCTTGATGCGCTGGTTACTAAAATAAGGTGGTCTTTCTATAACGAATTTGCTATTTTAGGGACTAATCCGTACAAGTCTCTCATTTAATGCGTTCGATCATGAAAAGTCTAACCCTCCTTAGTAGTCTGTTAATGGCAGTAATTGCCAATGCTCAACCACATACCTGTTGGGGCCCATCACATGAGGCGCAGATGCAGGCCCGCCTGCAACATAACCTGACCAATCTCGATGCCGATGCGGCAACTTACCGCGACATCCGGTTTGTGCCCATCAAATTTCACATGGTCGCTGATGGACAAGGAAACGGAGCCGTAGCCATAACAGATATCTTGGACCAACTCTGTCGGCTCAATCAGGATTTTTTAGCGCATGACATTCAGTTTTTCCTGAAAGACGGCATAAATTTTATTAGTGAAGAAGCACTGTATACCTACGGGGAATATCCCAATGAAGCCGGAGATGCCATTATGCTGGCAGAGCAAGATGACAATGCCATAAACGTTTTCATCGTCAACGAAGTCGGACAGACTTTCTCGATCCCGTCAACCTATTTTCCAACGGAAGATTGGATTCTAATCAATAAAGATTTCGTGCACGGAGATGGCTTATTGTTGCCACATGAAGTGGGTCATTTTTTTAGCCTCTTGCACACGTTCACGGGCTGGCCAGCACCTTATGATGAATCGGTTTATGGGTTACAGGCGCCGAGTATGGCTGCTAATGGCACGCCGACAGAATTGGCAGATCAGAGCAATTGTGAGATCGCCGGTGATTTCATCTGCGATACTCCTCCGGATTATTGGTTTACCGAGCCCTTTGTCAATTGCCGGTATGTTGGAGAAGTGACCGATCCCAATGGCGCCCCCGTCGATCCGGATGAACAGTTAATTATGAGTTATTACTTTGATTGTCCACGAGATGGCTACCACTTTTCACCCATACAAGGACAAGTAATGAATGCCGATTTGGAAACCCCGGAACGGGCCTATTTACAAGCTTCACCAATTGGCAATATGGCGGCCATTAGCGGTGTACCCGAATTACTTACCCCCTTAAATGGAGAGACCCTGCCGGGGACGATGGTCGAATTTAGCTGGACGGCAGTTGAAAATGCGGAGGCCTATTTGCTGGAAGTTAGTCGATCACCAAATTTCAGCGTGGATTACGTGGGACTCGTCATTTACGGAACTTCCCTTTTGGCCAATCATCTCATCCCCGATGCAAAATACTATTGGCGAGTCAGGCCCTACAACAGTTATCAGGTGTGCCAGTCCCCCGGCAATCCCGCTTCTTTTGAAACGGGTGTGGAGCTTGCGCAAGCGAACCTGATCGGCCCTGATTTCTGGTCGGTATATCCCAATCCGATTGCTTCCGGGCAATCCCTTCATCTGTCCATTTTTGATCGGACACCTTTTCGGGGCAACGTAAAACTGCTCAATACTGCGGGGCAAGTGCTGCATCGACAAGTCCTCATTCATCACGGCAGAGATCAGCAATTTCGGCTTCCATTACCCCACCTGGCGGCAGGTATTTATTGGATTACTTTACAGACGCTAGAGGGTGCGAGTGTACAGAAAATTGTCATTTCGGATAATTGATTGGTTTAAGAGAGATTTTTTCTGACCTTTACGGCCTCATTCAAACCTAATCCGTTATGCAAAACCTCATGGCCTATATTACCTGGAATGCTTCCCCGGAAATTTTCAGCATCGGCCCCATTACCCTTCGTTGGTATGGGCTCTTCTTTGCGCTGGGATTTCTCATTGGCCTATACATCGTCAGAAAGATGTTTGAAGCTGAAAAGGCCCCTGAAGAATGGCTGGATAAGGCATTTATCTACATGGTAGTCGGTACTGTTTTAGGTGCACGCTTAGGGCATGTGTTTTTTTATGAATGGGATTATTATGCGCAGCACCTTACAGAAATCCCGATGGTATGGCGGGGCGGATTAGCCAGTCACGGAGGCGCCATTGGTATTATTCTGGCGCTGTGGATCTATTCCCGGAGGGTCACCAAAAAATCTATCCTCTGGATTTTGGATAAGGTGGCAGTGCCGACAGCATTGGCCGGATGTTTTATCCGGTTGGGCAATTTGATGAACTCCGAAATTTACGGTCTTCCCACGGATGTTGCCTGGGCTTTCATCTTCACGAAAGTGGATGCCATTCCGCGCCATCCCGTGCAGTTATACGAATCGATTTCTTACCTGATCTCTTTTATCCTTCTGTATTACACCTATTGGTATACCGAAAAACGGCACAAACTCGGCTATCTGTTTGGCCTGTTTATGGTGTTGATCTGGGGCTTCCGTTTTGTGCTGGAATATTTCAAAAGCGACCAGGGAGGATTTCAAAATGCCTTTGGCAATGTATTGACCACCGGTCAATTGTTGAGCATTCCCTTCTTTATTGTGGGGCTGTATTTTATGTTCCGCCCGGTTCCGGAAAAGAAAAAGTAAGCAGCGCGCCTCGCTCATTAGGTTCGGGGCTCCTGCCCAACTTGTCCTGTCCCGTACTTCAGGGGTCGGGATCACATAGGCAGGGCTGCCGGAAAATTTTGAAGGCTACTCCTTAATAATCCCCCAAGTCCCGGTTTGGCCATCGTTGACTTCCAGTTGTAGCCAATAAACGCCCGGTGCTCCATCAATTCTAAGCGAAAGCTGATCCGTTTGTTCAAATTCTCGTTGGTAAACCAACTGGCCGGCTGCCGTGAATAATTTTGCCGTGACGGTGGCGTAGTTTTGACGTAAGTCTATGAGAAGAGGACCGATGGTTGGATTGGGATAAAGTGTGGGCTCGACTTCAAAGGTATTTGCCGAAAGGCTGGTCGTCATGAGTTCATAGCTGTAAGCAGCTCCGGCAAGGGCAATCGGATTACTACCGTCCTCTTCGGTTCCGTTGCGAGAAGCACTGATCAACAAATGACCATTTGAGATAGCCACCCCTTGTCCGTACAAGTTAGATTCATCCCGGTCATAAGCCACCAGTTTTTGCATTTGGGTCCAGGTACCGTCATTTCCACGATGGAAGACAAAGGCCGCTCCGGCATTGGGCATCGAGTTCCCCTCATTAACTCCCTCTGAGTCACCATAAGCACCAATGAAAGCATAGGGCAATTCCAGGTCCAGTTTATGTCCAAAATAATCATTGCCGTCCGGGTCGCTCGAAATTAATCTTTGCTCCAGGCTCCAGTTTCCGGTATTATCGCGATGAAACACATAAGCCGCTCCCGCTCTGGCCACAACGGTATCGCCCATCGGAGCATCAAATGATTCTTCTGCTGCGCTGACGAGAGCCAGGTCGTCTGACAGGCTCACATCCCGACCAAAGAAATACCGAAATCCCGGATTGGTGGGCATCACTTTTTGCTCCTCTTCCCAGATATCTGCATTACTCTTTTTGAAAAAATAGGCTGCTCCGACTGAACTTTCCAACGTACCAGCCACCTCTTCGTCTTTGGCATGAGCCCCTATCAAAATATAGTCCTGATTGATGGCAACAGAAAATCCAAACAGATCATTTGCCGTTCGGTCGGAAGGCACCAGTTTTTGCACTTCTTCCCAGACACCGCTGGCATTTCTTTTAAAAACATAAGCGGCCCCGGCATTGACCAGCAGGTTTTCCCCATTGGCATCTTCATCTTCATCCGCTGCGGTGACCACTGCATACTCACCAAAGATGGCTACATCACGCCCAAAACGATCCTCCAGACTACGATCGGAAGCCACTAGTTTTTGTACTTCTTCCCAGGTGCCGTTGGGCATACGCTCAAAGACGTAGGCCGCACCGGCATCATCGATTACATTTTCACCAGAAGCATCCCGTTCTTCACGAATGGTGGTAACAATGGCATAGTTTCCCGAAATAGCAACCGCTAAGCCAAACGCACCCTCCTCCACTCGGTCGGAAGCGACGATTTTCTGAGTTTGTTCCCATTCGCCAGAAGCAGTGCGTTCAAAAATATAGGCCGCTCCGGCATTAGAGAGCAAGGCATTGCCATTTTCATCTTCATCATCACCAATGGCACTGATCAGGGCTATATCTCCCTCAATGTCAAGGTCTGTGCCAAAAAAATCCGCAGGATCGCGATCGGAAGGTACCAGTTTATCGGTGATACTGAATTGTTGAGCAGAAAGAACCTGAGCAAAAACAAAAGTCAAGAGAAAGAGAGAAAAGGAATAATTTTTAGTCATTTGTTTTCAGGATTATGGTTTTTAAAGATTCTAAATATATTGTATTTACTTAATTCCACAAAATGCCAATCGGTTACCACTTCCCTAAGTGCTTGTTTGGAGGAGGTGCTTTAGCAGCGAAAATTGCAGGTTTTGGGTGCTCTCGAGGCTCATTTTTGAGTGCATCTCGGCTCAGCCGAGACGGACGAAAAAACAGCCGAAGTGAAGTTCCAAAATC
>CAXHCA010000126.1:0-20695 GCA_964015035.1 uncultured Saprospiraceae bacterium | reverse complement strand
CATCGATAGAGAACTCAAAAGCACCGATTCCCGCTCCTGCGGTGATTGAAATGGCTCCATCATCCACATTACAATCGGAAGGTGGAGTGCTGACCACATTGAGGATGGTTGGCGTTGGGGGATAATCCAGCTGAATCACATTAGGTTCAAAGACGATACAAGTCCCATTGGCATTACGCACAGCAATGGAGTAGTTACCCGGTGCTAGATTGGAAAATGAACCGCTTGCCTGCCAGGAACTGCCCCCATCGATAGAAAACAGACTGAAGTCACTCCCTGCATTGGCATTGATGCTGATGATTCCATCATTTATACCACAATTACTAGGTTGCTGATTATCAATGCTTAAGATTGTTGGAGGAGTTGGCCCATCAATTACTGTGTTTTGAAAAACAGCGCAAGTACCATCGATGTTTCTGACCCCAGCTACATAAGTTGATTTGCTCAGATTGAGAAAAGTACTATTAGTTGTCCAGCTATTTCCTCCATCAATGGTATATTCAAAATTTCCAAAATCTCCAGAAGCGGTAATGGTCATTTGGCCATCCTCTGAATTACAATCGGTTAGATCAACGGTTGAAATCTGAGTTATATTTGGTGCAGGAGGTTCTGTTAGATTAATGGTACCATAGTATCGTTCACAGCTATCATCTGTATTTTTTACAAAAATGAGGTAGTTGCCAATGGGTAAGTTAGTGAAATTTGGGTTGGTACTCCAAGTGAAGCCATCAATACTATACAATAAAGGACCAATGCCTCCGGAAGCAGCAATAGAGATGGTTCCATCATTAGCACCACAATCAGTTAGGTCGCTATGGGTGACGTTGATGAATTCAGGAGCTGGCGTAGCGATAATATTCGCTATTCCAGTACATTCTGAGGTGTTGGGGTTGTCACAAGCGCATTTGCTGTCAATGGTGATTGAATAGTTGCCAGCTGGTAAGTTCGAAAAGACATTTGAGGGCTGCCAAGTTGCTCCATTGTCGATTGAATACTGGAATGTACTTAGGATGAAGTTGTCATTTCCACTGAGATCAAATACCTCTATCACCCCAGTATTTTCATCAGAACATTCAGGATGGGTGATATTAAAGCTTATGACCAATTCCATGACGTTTCGGATCTCAATACTATTTGAATAAATATAATTACATGGAGACCCAAGTGGGCGGACACCTCTACGGAAAAAGCGACGAACTCCAGGCGTAAAACATAAGTCTGGTAATGCTTCCACACTGTAAAAAGACCAGTTGAAATCATCGTCCGAAATTTGCCAGAGATATTCATAAGGAGCAGTCCCACCACTTGGCAGGTAAGCAATGTTGGGATCAATATATTGATCTAATTGTTGGGTGGAAAATGCTGGCGTACAAAAATTGTTACCGTTGATTTCGCATTGAATAATTAGATTTTTGAAATTGCCTGGGTCACTGACTTGTTGAAAAACTTTGAAAAGGACCCAATTAGAATAGACAAATGATGCACAGTTAGGTCTTTTAACCCCTCTTCTGAAAATTGTTGTTTGAGTAACATCTAGGCCAATGCCAATTAGATAATTAAAGACGGGGTTCGTATTAGCGAACAAATCTCTTTGTGATCCTTCTGCAATCGCAATATCGACCCAGGAATTGCCCTGGTTGAAAGATACTTGCCATTGGTATTCCGGACCACCTCCTGAACCGCCTGTTGGAGATTCGACTTCTGTCATCGGTAATAAGGTGAGGGTATTACAATAGTTGGCTACAGCAGGATCGGCATTTTGGAAGACCTTTCCTCCATAGGTGTAATTATTGCAGCTTTGCCCTAAGGCCTGAGTAACACATAGATAAATACCACAGATCAAGATGAATATATAAGGCTTTTTCATAGGAGAGGCATTTTGAAAAATTAGTATTGAACTTGCACTGGCTCACTTAGCGGAGAATAACCTCCATCTCGGTGTTTTGCTAGAAGTTGATAAGTATATTGAGTATCCATGTTTAGTTCCTGGTCCTGAAAGCTAAAGCGGGCATTATTGGATAACATTTCCACGGAAAGCTCAGGTCCCGATAGCAATAGTTCTTTATAGGTTCTAAGCGGTTCATTATTTTTGCTTCGGTAAAGGACAAACTCATAGAGTCGGTTTGTTTCCTGGTAAGCCCATGAAAGTGTAATGATTTTTTGCTTCCGATCGATTTCAAACTGGAAAGATTGGATGGGGCTCCTTATACCACTGTCTATAATCTTTGCCTTATAAATTTTGGAGCTGCTTTTTAGCCCTGCTTTGTCAATGGCGACTACTCGATAGTCATATTCAAATCTCCGGTCAGCGGTACTATCGATGAGTGTGTATAATGCTTCGTTCAATTGCCCTGACGGAAGCGTTGTCCAATTGCTTTCAAAGGGGGCCTTTCGCTGCGCCAAATGCCTCTCTACATCTTCACTTGAGCTAGGAATCCATTGAATAAGTACACCTCTGGAGGATGGTTTTATTTTCTTGATCAGCGGAGCTATAGGGGGAATTACATCGGGGCGGCTGATTTCGAGTGGTTGAGAATACGCTGAATAATTCTCTCGAAAATCCAAGGCAATGACCTTACAATAGAATTTTTCGTTTAATACATTCATGTTTACCTGAAAGGTATAGAAGGTATCTCTAGTGTATATAGAGGTAAGCTGCGCGTAGTTACCCTCAGGGGTATTGGCAAAAAAGACACGGTAACCCAATAGGTCTTTTTCCTGGTTAGGGGCCCACTCAAGTGCTACCTGTCCTGCTTTAGTAATGGTTGCCTTTAGGTTGGTTGGTGGTGCTGGCGGTTCGGCATCGGATAATTGGCCTAATACCGCAAACGTATTGTATTTGTGGCCATAAATATCAAGTGCCTTAATAACATAATAATTGGTTCCATTAGCGTGGTCATCTTGGAAAGACCGCAGATCACTTGGAATCAACTGATGATTAATTTTTTCAAAGGGGCCATCTTTTTTTGGCGCCCGAAAACATTCGAAGCCCTCCAATCGGGGGTTTAAAGAATCTGGGAATTCCCAAGTCAGCCGCAAGCTCCCTGGTTTTGTCTCCGTAATTCCGGTAATACCCATTTGAATAGAGAGTGCTTTGGGAATGCCTTTGCCTTGAGCCGTATTGGAATAGGGCCCATAATCATCAAAAATGGATTTGCCTCGGACTCGATAGAGGTAGGGTTTGAAGTTTTCAGGCAAACTATCTCTAAATATAATGTTTTTTGTCTCCATTCCCGGTGCCTTTGTCGCAACAATAGGGAGTTTATTAATGGGATGAAAAGTAAGGCCCACATCATCAGACCTTTCAACCTGGTAACTGGTGTAATACGTTCTAAAGTCTTCGAAATTCCAAAGTAATTGAACTTCTTTATCACCAAATTCAGCCATTAGGGGATACAGTGCTGGCAGAGGTTCTGTCTTGCCAATTGTTGCGGCCGTGATACCTGGATGAAGGAAGTGATTCGGTGGGGAATAATCCAAATAAATTCGATACAAGTAGGTTTCATTTGGCTGAGCTTCATAGTCTATAAACCCCAATCCCATATCCATAGCGATGGCAAAAGATTGGTCAGCGACAAATAAAGCAAAGTTGAATTTAGCCTTCTGTTCTTGTACGGTATTGTAGACCTTTAAAAAGTCCTTATCTGCAAGATCAGCTATTTCGAATTCCTCCCCGTAGATGACGCCCGCTGCAATTCCAGCCAATTCATTGGTTTCGATTTTGTCCTGCCAAAAAGAGGGTGGTTGAGGTTTGATGGCTTTACGCAATATGGTCACGGATGCCTGTTGTTCCCCAATTGGCAACAACTGCCCATTGCGTTGCATGGTCCTTCGTTCTATCGTAAAGCCATGTTCAATGCCCCATCTCCACATTTGAAAGGTCTCTGGGGCCCAACGGATTTTTACCTGAGTACTAAATGCCCGCGACATAGCCTGCAGGCGTAAGGTGTCCGGACCTCCCTGAGCAGCAAGGTTTGAAAAAAGAGAGAGCGCAAAAATGATGAAAGGTATTAAAAGCTTTTTCATAATTCTTTTCCTACTAGGTTAGTTGCTGGTGGTTTGTTTGCTAATAAGGGTATTGTAAATGCTAGTCGTAAGCCCCAATCCGGGCAATCGGTATTTAATCCGTATTTGGTAAGTACCAAGAGACATTTGAGGTAGATCAGATGCTACCAAATCCATGCAAGGGATAAGCTCCCGAGCTCGCGTCTGGGCTAGTTGCCTGAGTTGAGAGAGGGTATAGCTACCACCGGAGCCTCCCGGATTTGTATCATTGTGATGGTCGACTCCTAGATTCAAATCCAACATCAACTGTTCAAAGATGGCAATGTTGTCTAGGCAAGGAGCAATCAAAGATTCGTGGTCATAGCGTATAGCTGATTCAACCAGATATTTTAGTTGACTATTGGGCGAAAGATATCCGGTAGGAAAGTACCCACTCAAATAATTGGGCGCACGAACCTGCACTTGTTCCGGTATTTGTTCAATGGCAATGGCCTTACTGGGCGGAAAACCCAAAATAGACCCACGAGAAAAGTCCACTTTATTGTAAGCTTCTGAAGTATATTCTACAGGAAACGGCTCATAATAGAATGGAATAATTTGATTGAGAAACCATGGCTCTTGCATAGTTGCTTCCAATTCCACCAATGGCTCGTTTTCGCCAAATCCATTTAATTCAAAGACATCGAAGGGTTCTTCTAGATTCAAGGGAATTAGCGGATTCGAATTGCTATAATTTAGGTTCACAAATGCTTCCGTGGCCTTTGCTAAAAAGGTGGAATACTGGCTAACCCTAAAATATAAGGTGTATAGCACCTTTGGGGCATTCAATGATGGCGGCTCTGAATCGCCCAAATCTCCACCACCAATTGGTTGTGGGTTTTGATTCACTGGTCCCGGTGGGTCATTATCGGGTTCGGGGTTGCCTTCAATCGGCCCGTTATTGTTATTTTCTTGAGCCGTAATTCCCTCCTCTCCTTGAGATGGCAAATTGACGATTTCCAATCTGTAGAGGTGATTGGCACTCACCCATTGTGGAAGAAGTGGGAAGACCACTTTTCGTTCGGTGGCGGAATAGTTCAAAGGAATGAGTCGGATCTGGCCGGTTTGGCGGTCTTTTAAACGAATTTTTTGTGTCATCCCTTCCGGAATATTGGTGAACAAATCTTCTTGACCCCGCTTTAATAAAATGTATCCCTTTTGTTCACTATATTCAGATCGATAAAAATTGTATTGGCCATTTTGTGGGTAACTCGCGGCTACATTGGTGGCCACTAAAAAATCGAAACCCTCATCGGTGGTGAATGTAATGGTATCACTTTGGTAAACGATGGCACCATCCTCTCTGACAGCTTCCCAGTTTTCGCCACTTTTCTCTTCAAAGTAAACGGTTACCACAAACGTATATTCAGTGTGACTTCTAAGGAAATCAATTGGAGTAATCGTCAGCGTATGGTGGTTCGCCGATAGCTCCATTTGAAATGGTACCGGGGTCCCATCTTGCAGCAATTGGGTAGATTGTTCATCAATCCGAACAATATACTCTTCCGTTTCCTGCCCATTGTTTACGGCAAAGGCTTCGTCTACTGGAACAATGAAGTTAACGCGAGGCAAAACATCTACCGGAACTGGTTGATCAGTCGTTGGTTCGACACTTTCTATCACAGAAAGCAGAGCTACTGGGTCACTGGCCCCAATCACCTGACACTCCTCCCCAAATTCAAATAGGAAATTCCAACTGCCGCTAATCAGGCCACCCAAAATATCAAAGGTCCCTCCAATAGCGCCATTTGCAGAAAATGGGTTGGGCAGTTGAGCATATAATACTGCACCTGCGCTGGCCTGTAGAATATTGAAGTGACGGTTTCGACCAAAAATGCGCACTTTGATGCCAATCTCAGCTGCTCCAATGGCCCATAATTGTCCAGTGGCATACCAGCCATTGATTCCAATAGGCCCACTACTACCGACACATTGAGCATCCCCATAATCTAAAACAGAGATGTCAAATCCAATATCCAGTGAAAAGGATCCATAAAAAATCAGGAAGGTCTTTTCTCCAGTATTAATTGTGAAATTGGCTCCAAATGCAAAACCAGCTCCCGTTGGGATTAGGGATGACCTTGACGGGTCATAGATGTCTTCTGAGTATACGCCAATTAAGGCCAATCGCTCTGGAGCAATTTGTGGGATGGCGGGAATATCTCGGTTGCCGATCATTAAGTAGCAGCTGAAGGTGATCAATTTTTCAGCGACACCAGGAATACCTACAATGATCTTATTCCTTTCGGAAATAGAACCAGCTTTGATGTACCATCCTTCGTCACGGGTGAACAATAGATCAGCCCAGCCCATCTTCTTTTTGTCATTAATGCCTCCTTTTATTGTCCCGTTTGCGATGAAAGCATAGATCTCAAATTGTGAGCTGAGTACGTGATTTACAAAGTCAAAATTAATGGCCAGATAGGCATTGATCGGGGTCCCGTTTTCGGGGCGTTCTCCTGGAGTGTAAGTAGGAGCCTGTCCTTTTTCTGGACGTTTCATAAAACTGGCATTACCATAAAAACTGAGAGAATCTATGCCATTATTGTTGTTGAAGTTGATTTCGAAAGTCAGATTTGCATTCACGGCAGACTCGCTAATACTAACCACCAGAACAGTAGCCTTGATGCCGTATCCAGCATTGGCATTTGGCAGGTATTGGATACCGGAAAGACTCGTGCCAAGCGGAGGAATGGCCGGCGTGTTGACCTGAGCATTTTGTAGCTGCGCGATGGGAGGGCCATTTCTCGACATGTGGTGGTAGACACCCCCACCGAATGCTTTAAGTTTGATCGCCGGGCCAAGAATGGGGACGCCGCCACCCAAATCAACCATAGCATCCACTAGGAAATAGTCAAAATTGTCTTTGGTGCCAAATTGAGCCATTGCGGTGATGCCCCAACCCGGTAGGGAACCAGAGTAGGTGCAACTGGTGCTATTCCCGGAGCCGCCACCTTCCGGCGCATTAACGCCTTTAAACCACGCGCTGATCATTCCTCGGAATCCACTACCGAAATTATTGTCGTTTTCATAAAAGCTAAGGCCTCCACTTACCCCAAATCCCGGAGCACTGGCATTGATGAATATATCATTGACTTCCAAATGGTCATATCGCCACTTTTGATGTTGATTTTCCATGACCAGGTTACCGATGAATTTAAAATTCCCACAAGCAGTAAGGCCCATGTTATTGCTGGGCGAAAGGTTGATTAAAGCATTGAATCCAAGTGCTGCCTCTTCGACATTCCCCGTGCTGTACATCCCGATTTCTTGAAAGGTCAAGGAAAATCCGCCCAGGCTCAAACTGATACTAGGATAAGACCAGGTTCCCGGACTGAAGTAGGGGGCTTTATTGGAAAGTTGCACATTTTGGAAGGAGATCGTATCTCCGCCAAAATCAAGTCCGGCACCAAGGCTTGCTCCCTGGAAGGCAACAGTCCCGTGTAAGTTGGCCAGGGTTTTTAAACCATCTCCATCGTCAAATATCTCGATACTGGTACCCGGTCGAAAGTTTACTTGCGCCTGCCAAATATCGACCCGATAGCTACTCTGGGTTTGTACGGAGAAACCGTATTGTCCGTCACTGTTTAAAAAACATTCGTAGGCCAAACAATCGCTCGGTTTGATTATCGTGTCATTTGGCGGCGTATTGGAATCCACCACTTGTGCTGCTTTCAGAATGGGAACATTTAATAGGCCGTTGAACGCAATTTCCTCAAATTGATTAGCCACTACACTTAGCGACAGGGTATCAATGGAGAACGCCCAACCTCCTATATTACCTTGGTCCAGAGACAAAATGGGCGCAACACTGGCCATTCCACTGACCCCCATATCGTCAATAATGACGTTTTGTACGGAAATGCTTACTTCGTTTGATCCCGTGAGTCTTTTGGGTAATTGTACGGACAATTCCTTTAAGTAGAAACCTTTCCAAAGCGGACTTGCTTGACCAACTTGACTGACAAAAGGAGAGGCATAATTATCGGGAAAAACAATTTGTTCTGGCGAATCGGTTTCACTGAAGTCCAGTACAGCATCTTCAACAATCCATTTGACATCTTCTGTTTTAGCGAGGGCAAAGGGGTCAATGTTGACCGTAGTAATAAACGCTCCCCAAGCCGGCATTTCGACGGTGAAATGAGCCCGAACCCTTTCGGGGTCGGGTAGGACTTCCAGCGTTTCGGGATGGAGCGGGACCACAAAATTTCGACAGAATTCTACCGCTGCCTCAATGCCCATTCCTGCAAATCCATTACAGTCAAAGGCAACATAAGTGCTATCACTGCCTTCAATAATGAGTTTGGCAGCATTGCTTAATCTTACTTGCACATCAGAAGCAAGTTCAAGCTTTGCTTGGTCTAAGGTAAGGCCACTTGGTCCAAAATAAAGGCCTGTTGCTCTAAAGACTATTTTCTGTGAATTGGGCAACTCTAGCAACATGAAAGCATCCAAAGAGGCCGTTTGGGCGGTGAACAAGATATTGTCCAGCAGAATCGTGTATGTTCTTCCGGCAACTTCTTTTTCAATGACGGCAGGCAAAAAACTAGCGAGAGAATCCCCATCAATAGCTGTTTTCCGTAAGGCTACCATTCGATCCAGATAGAAAGCCCGATGTCGCCCGTCAATGTATTCCCATCCCTGGTTAAATTCAAATGCCCGTCGGACTGCCTGATCGGGACTGAGGGGTAGCAGGGCATTGGCGTGATTGCTAGCCATCATTTCCAATGGATCAGGGAGGGCAATTTGTTCCAGATGAGGAGTTAAGCCTTCAAATATATCCAGCATCGGTAAGTGATTCTGATTCGTTGGGGAGGGCTGGTATCCAATCTGATTGCCAAAAAGTTGATAAAAAAGATCCTTCATGCGATCCTTTATTTGATTATTGACCCATTCTTGCAAAGCTTCCATGTCCTGGTATTGGGCCACTTCTTCAGCGGTAAAGCGACTGATGAGTTCAAGCAATGCAGCCACTGCTTCATCGATAGCCGCCGTTGTCTGTTGGGAGATGATCAGGTTTTCTAAGTCAATGAATATATGCAGATCTTGATCGCAATGATAAAGGTTGACGTGGGCATCTTCTAGGTGTATTTCACGAGGATCACGAGTCACATTAATGGAAAAATAATTGGGTTCCTCCAAAAATTGCCGATGCATACCCTCTTTGTAATACATATCTTCTGCTCCGTAAATGAAAAGGCGGTCGTAGTCAAGTTGGCTCATCGTAGAATCCATCGTTTCGCGAAACCCTTGACATTGGATTCTGGTAAGGGTTATACTGTCGCGTGTATCCGCCAACAAGCCTTCCAGAGCTTGCACCACCATTGGCCTCAACTGATTTCGGATAGAGTCGGCAAAGGCAAGGCCTTCAGGAGTGGGCGGCCCTAATTCCTCTTCATGTAGCCAGTAGTAGGGCCCTGGACCCGTTGGATTGCAAGGCTGCCCCAAAGAGTCTAATCCGGTTTGGGCACATCCATCCGGATTGTATATCGTACCTGTTTCAATATGAATCCCACTGGCATCAAATCCATTAGGGTCGTAATTTGGATCGATGGGATCACCTTCTTCATAGCCAGGGTAGGGTGGTTGCAGCACGTAATTGCCATTGACGTCAAATCCATTGGGATCGTAGGGGAGTCCGGTTGGGTGGTATATTCCCTGTTCATCAAAGCCCACAAATCCCGATGGAGGTTGACAGATATCTTGGCCCAATTCTACAGGAGGGAAGTTCCAATCATTGGGGTTTTCCATGTCTAAATATTGGGAGATGCCTCTTACCTGCCCGCTATACATCACCCGGCTATTATTCACCCGGATGTTGGTGAATTCAACCCGAATAACCTTGTTAGAAAATGGAATTTTGATGCGGCCATTTCCAGAAAAAGTTCCGGTACCGCCGTTTACTTCGTCCAACACTAGTTGAAAACCGTTTACAAGGAAGATTTCGCCTGGAGCGGCAATAGCTAGTGGCGTGCCAGGATCAGGAGGAGGAATACTGACTTCCTCTCCACATTCGTATTCCGGAAGATTATCTGTTACTTCTTGGGTTACGCCTTCACCGACCGTTAACCATGCGCTTTGCTGATCCGCATTACACCAGTTGGAGACCCTTACTTCATAGGCAGTGCCTGAATTTAAACCTGTGATGGTGTGAAACGTCAGGTTATTCACCTGATCCTCATACCAATTGGCGTTGGGTATCTCAGCATTGCGATAGCCCACAACAAATGAGGCATTTCCACTATTAGCAGTTGTACTCCAGGATAGACTGATGCTAGTGGGGGTGGTGCCTTCGATGATGGCATTGATAGGGGCAAGGCATGGTGCACCATAGGTGAACGTTTTGATTTCACTGACCCCATTGTTTTTAAATACTTGAACCCCATTTACATCCCTGCTACTTAGTAGAATGAGGTATTCGCTGCCTTGTTCCAAGGCCGGTTCTGACGGACCATAAAGAAAGGTCGTTAAATTGTTTTGTTGGGTTTCATAGATTGGAGAAGTAGTGCTAACAATTTGGTCATAGGTAAGCCCTTCAAGTACTTTATAAACCCTAAGGGTATACTCAATTGGGAAACCCCCTATGTGTAGCGGTTGCCATTGGAAAACAAGGTTTTGTGGTTGTAGGGGATCAGTAGCGCCTTGTGGGGCAACGATCATTGGAGGGTCAAGTTCTTCAAGGGTGCTGATGGAACAAGACGCATTAGAGACAGGGGCTTCGTTGAAACGGAAAAAATCAAAAACTTCAATGCAAACCGTGTACAATCCTTCTGGAAGTCTGCCTCCATTTTGCAAGATTGCTTCTGGTGAGACTCCTTGCAGAGAGAGGTTGTTTAAATTGAAGTAGGGCGCCAATTCAATACCGGTGAGCGTCAACGGCTGACCAACATTCAAATTGATAGCGTTTGGGGTGAAATTATCGAGGGTTTTCAAGGTAATGCCTTCACCACTGATGGTGACTTTTAGCCGTACTTGATAACTGGGTTCATTGGCATCATTAAGCGTTAACGTGTAAAAAAACTTATTGGGAAAGCCAGAAGCCCAATCTTCTAAGACCGGAGACAAGGGACTTATTAGTTGCAAATTGCCGGTGACGGGATAGTTTTGACCGTAAACTTCCGGTTGGCATATACCAATACAAACAAAAAAGCAGCAAGCCAGTATTCGTAGCATCATTTAAATATTTTTTTGTCGATTTTTTATTGTTATAGGCAATAGAAAACCCGGACATTTCATTGTGAAATGTCAATTTGAAAGTGCGTGTTGCCAGCATTTTATGATTTGGTGTTTTCCTGTGATCAGGCCAATCAATTTAATTATTGATCAATGCCGAACATTGAACAAGCCGTTTATTAGTGGCCAAGGTGTTTGTATAAACACCTGACAACCAATGAAATGCGTAGCCTGCGGCATTGCTGGATCAATGGCAGGAAAACACCTGGCAAATGGTGCTGTGTCGAAAAACTTTGCTTGTGCTAAATTTGACTAACTTGATGTTGAGCGCAAACTATTTCTTTGTAGTAAATTGAAATAGCTGTTGAAAATTCCGTAATTGTGTTGGAATTAAATGCAATATAAGTTTTTTTATAAACCGAACAAAAAAAATGCGATTTTTTTGTTGTTCTTTTTCCAAAAGTGGTGAAAGCACAAGCCCCAAGCTACAGCGCTTGATCTTGATGCGAAATTTTGGATAATTACTTGAAGTCGATGTCAAGGGAGATTTTGGCATTTAAAACTTTAGAGATTGGGCATCCCGCTTTTGCGGCTTCCGCCAATTCTTTAAACGCGCTTTCGGAGATATCAGGTACACTAGCGGTCAACTTCAAATGAATTGTAGTAATGGCAAACCCATCGCATGGGTTCACTTGAAAACAATAGTTTATTGGTTGGAAATGCATAATTTTTTAGACCGCTCCAAAATTTTGTTAACCATACTTGCGTTAAAATTCTGTTCTGAAAATCCTGTAGTCCCAATACTAGTAATTTTTTTGGCTAAACCCTTCTTGAATAATCCCTATTTCGTGTATAACTATCCCTGAACTTATACAAAATAGCCTGAAAAAAACTATCTTACATTCTAAAATATATTGCATATGCTGAATTGGCTTACACCCAATGTATCTAAGGCACAGGATTCGCTTTTACCTGCTGGCACAAAGGTATTTTTATTTAGTACCAAAATGCTGGTACTTTCAGTCGTGCTGCTTTCGAGCCCAAGTCTGTCCGCACAAAAATGTAGTGCGCTGATTTCTGAGGATCGGGTTATTCAGGGCACTCACCTGTTGCGTTCTGTCACCCAAACACTCGTTGTTCGAGGTAATTATACCTACTTGCTTGAACTCGGCAGCAGTGATAAAGGCATTACGGCCAAATTTTATTCCAAAGGGGGGGTAGAATTTAACCAGGATGATGAAATCATTTTCATGGATGCTACCCGTATGCGCCGAAGCTACCGCTTTATTGAGATGGGAGAGGTCTTGCAAGAGCGGGGTACACCGGTCCATCAAAATACCTTGCAATTGGACATGTCGGCATTGGAATGGTTTGCCTCAACGGATATTGGGACGATTTACATCAAAAACAATATTAGCAATGAAATGCGCAAGTTTTCGGTCAATCCGAATCGGCAAACGGAATTTCGGCAACTATCAGCTTGCTTCTATCAGACTTTAGATCCTTCAAAGGTGGTGGTGGTAGAAACGTCGCCTCCTTCTGACAAAGGGCCAGGAGGGGGAGGCTCTGGTGGAGATGGGCCGGTTAGTGCTACCAAGACCAGAAAAGTTGCAGATATCAGCGAGCTGGATGATGGCGAATTAGAGGCCTTACGTAAGGACTTGGCAGCCACCAAGGCGAAGCTGAAAGAGGAAATAGCTAAGGAAAGAGCGAAAGCAGATCAAATTAAAGCTCGGCTTCAGGATGAGGTAGCTCTAGCGCGACAAAATGCAGCAGAGCAAAAGAAGCTTTATGCTGATGAAGTGTTGGCGGCCAGACAAAAGGCGGATGAAGAAATTGAAAAATCGAGACAAGTTGTTGCCAACTCGGTACAAGATGCCCGTGATAAGGCGAGTACTCAAATTGATGTGATTAATGCAAATGTGGCAGAAGCAAAGCAGAAAGCGGCTGAAGTGATCCAAAAGGCAGAATTGGAATCTGCGCAGGAAGTAGCTGCTGCTCGGGAAAAGGCGGCTGAAGAGATTAAGAAAGTAAGAGAAAAATTGGAACTTGCCAAGTTGGAATATGCCGATGAAATCGCATCGGCCCGGGAAAATTCTACAAATGAACTTAAAAGAATCCGGGAGGAGACGGCACAGATTATCCAGACTGCTCGGGAAAAGGCGAAAGAAGAAAGAGAACGTACAACAGATGAAGTAGTCAGTACCAAGGAAACGGCAGCTCAACAAATATTGCGTACTCAGGAAGAAACAGCAGAAGAGATTGCTCGCATTCGCGAAAATGCCGTTTTGGAAAAAGAGAAACTCGCCTTTGAATTGGCGGAATCTCGCCGTAAGGTGGCAGAAGAAAAAGCTTTATTGCAGGAGCGAAGTGCCGCAGAGCTTGCCGACATACGAGAAAATGTGGCAAAGGAAAAGGAACAAGCTGCCGTGGAGGTGGCCGAATCTCGGCAAAGAGCAACTGAAGAAATAAGCGAAAACCGGAAGTTGGTGGCTTCCGAAAAAGAAAAAGCTCAGCAAGAAGTGGCCAGCACCCGGCAAATGTCTGCTGAAGAAGTGGCGAAAGCGAAAGCTCAAGCTGAACAGGAAAAAGCACAGGTTGCTTCAGAGGTAGTCAGTGCTCGTGAAAAGGCGGCGAAGACCATTCAAGAAATTAATGATGATGAAGCCAAAAAGGTAGGAGAGGCGAGACAGAGGGCTGAAACGGAGAAGGCGGCGATTGCAATAGAAGTGCAAAAGGCCAAAGAACGGGCCGCTCAAGAGTTGACACGAATTCAGGAAGAAGTGCAAAAGGCTATTGCAGATGCTAAAGCAAAAGAACAAAATGCGCTGCAAAAAACGGCCGAAGAGGTGAAAGAGGCGCGAGCTAAAGCCGAAGAGGAAATTGCGAAAGCACGGGAAATGGCAGCTTCACAAGTACAGGAAGCCAATAGCAATGCTTCTCAGGCTAAGGAGAAATACGCTAACGACGTGCAAAGTGCACAAACAACGGCTACGGATCGCCTGAAGCAAATTCAGGAAGAGGCAGCGCGTGCTATTGCAGATGCCAAAGAAAAAGAAAAAGACCTGAAAAATGCAACCGCTCAAGAAGTTGCTAATGCTAGAGACCGATCCGCTCAAGAGATTACAGCGATACGCGAAAATACGGCCCGGGAAATTGCGAAGGCCAAGGAGCAAGAGATCTTAGCCAAACAGGAAGCGTCCAATCAGGTATCAGAAGCCCGACGCAAGGCAGCAGAAGCGATTGCTCAGGTACAACAGGAAGAAGCGGGAAAGATTGGCGAATTAAGAGAGAAAAGTGCTACGGAACGACAACGAATAGCCAGTGAGGTAGCTGAAGCCAAGGACCGAGCAGCCAAGGAAATTGCTGTACTGACGGAGCAGGTGGCTAACGAGTTAAAATTGGCCCGTGAAAATGCAGCTAAGGAAAAGGAAGAATTGGCCCTATCTGTTTTGCAGCAGCGGGAATCCTCCGCCTTGCAGATTGCTCAGGTACAAGAAGAAGCCGCACAAGAAGTGGCTGCTACACGGAAACAGGCCGCGGAGGCGATTGCTCAATTAAGTGAAGAATTGCAAGCGAAAAAGACGGAGCTGGCCAATCAACTCAAAGCTGCCGAGAAGGCCCATCAGGAAGAAATTGCAGCCGCCCGAGAGAAAGCAAAACGAGAAATTGATGCGAGTCGGCAGGATGCGGCAGATAAAAAAGTGGCTTATGCCAAAGAAGCTGAAGATGCCCGCAAGCAGTCCCTGGAGGAAATTGCGCAGACCAAAAAAGAGGCTTCCGATGCAATCTATGAGGCCAAACAGGAGGCTACTCGTCAGGTCACCAAGGTGAAAGAGGATGCCAGCAAACAAATAGCGGAAGAGAAGGCCAAACTGGAGAAAGCCCAACAGGATTATGCGGCAAAAGTGCTTGCAGCGGCTAAGGAAGCGGACAAACAAATAGCGGAAATTCAAGAGAAAATAGAAGCGTCCAATAAGCGATATGTTGCCGAAAATGAAAAGTTGACGGCATTGGAAAACAAAATCAAGGAGGCGGAAGCCAAATTGCAGCAATTGCAGGCTGAATTGGATGCAAAAAAAAATAAGAATAACTAATATTGGCGTTAAAGTTGTTTTAAGAAATTCTTTGAATGCGGCAAAAAACAATAAAGTAAAGATATTTGCCTTTCTTTAAACTGGTTCTGAAAGAACCAGTTTACTAATCACTCAAATGATTTTGGAATGAAACATAGCTCCTTGTTAGTTGTCGCACTCTTTTCTGCGTTGAATTTTGTTTTGGCCAATGGTGGATATCGCATTGAGGTGACCATTGACGATTACGAATCAGAACAACTCTTGCTGGCCTACCACTTGGGCGATAAGCAGTACATACAAGACACCGTTGAGCGGAATGCTCAGGGAAAATTCGTCTTTGAGGGAGAAGAAAAATTACCCTGTGGAATATACCTCCTGGTAATGCAACCGGAAAATCAGTTCTTCCAGATTTTGGTGGATGAGCAGGATCAGGAGTTTTCGGTGCATACACAAAAAGCCGCTCCGCTGGAAAAGGCCAGATTCTCCGGATCAACGGACAATTCTATTTTTTATGCTTATCTGCAATACCTAAATGACAAAAGGCCAGAAGCCGAGAAATTGAAGCAAGAAATTTCAGAAAAACCGGATCAACAGGCTAAACTGGAAAAAAAGTTAGAGCGGCTCAACCAGGAGGTTGCGGATTATCAACATAAAGTGGTGGCCGATAATCCGGGCACCCTCACTGCGGCAATCATCAAAGCCAATTTGAATGTAGATATGCCAGAATTTGAAGGCAGTGAGGAGGAGGTCCGGGCTTTGCAGTGGCGCTATCTACAAAATCACTATTTTGACAATCTGGACCTAGGGAATCGCTGTATGTGCCGTACGCCTTTTCTATTTCAGCGGGTGGATTATTTTATCAATAAGCTACAAATCCAACACCCGGATACGATTAGTAAGGCGATCGACTTTGTGCTCGAAAAGATGCGTCCGGCGGATGAAAACTTCAAGTTTTACTTAATCCATTTTTTGAACGAGTTTGCCAAATCTAAAATGGTAGGTATGGACGCAGTCTATGTGCATTTGGTGGATAAGTATTACGCCAAAGGACAAGCGCCGTGGGTGGAAGAAGATCAGTTGAAAAAGATTGTCGAGAATGCTGAAAAGCTGAAGCCTCTATTGATTGGCAAAACAGCACCCGATATTCGGTTGCAAAAGCGAGATGGTACTCCAATCTCTTTGCATGAAGTGGATGCCGAGTATACCATCCTTTATTTCTGGCGATATGATTGTGGCCATTGTAAGAAGTCCACCCCGATGATGAAGGAATTTTATGAAAAATTCAAAGACAAGGGAGTGAAGATTGTGGCGGTGTGTACCAAATTTATGGATGAAGTTCCGGACTGCTGGAAGTACATTGACGACAATGGCATCCAAGATTGGCTGCATACTATTGACCAATACCACCAGTCTAAATTTATGAAGATCTATGATATTCAAACCACCCCACAGATTTATATCCTGGATCGCAACAAGGAAATCATTTCTAAAAGGATCGGTGCAGAACAACTGGAAGAAGTCCTGGGTCGAATTATTGAAATGAAACAAAAAGAGGCTGCCGAAGGATTGGATTAAGACAACGTGATCTTTTTTACAAAAAAAGAAAATATGCGGGGGAAATACTGCTTCACATAGATAGCCGCTATTTCCCACCCCCCAATCCATGCTTCCTCTTTTTCTGCCGAGATGGCCCGGATTGCTTTTTCGGCAAAGACCGCTGGATCCAAGCCTTTGTCCGTACGGCCAGCCATTTTATTGTTTTTTGAACCATCCCCTTTTAGGGCATTGATGGTCACATTGGTGCGTACATAGCCCGGACAGAAGATCGTCACCTTGATATTGTCTTTATAGACCTCCGCTCTTAGTGAGTCGAACCATCCTTGCAAGGCGTGTTTGGAAGCGGCATAAGCAGATCGCCAAGGCGCGCCAAATTTTCCCATGACACTACTAATGGTTACAATGTGACCAGACTGCTGGGCCATCATTGTAGGCAAGACGGCTTTGGTAATGGCAATGGTGCCGAGGTAATTGACCTCCATGATTTTTTTATCAATCTCAAAGGCCGTTTCCTTAATCAGCGCCCGCTGTGATATCCCCGCATTATTGACCAATAAATCAATCCGGCCAAAATGCTGTATGGCTTTTTGAGCAATTTCGGGGATCAGTTCGAAATTAGCCACATCGAGGGGTAGAACCAGTACTTCGGTTCCTGGTGTACAGGTGTTTTTGACGCGCTCCAGTTCTTCTTGGTTGCGGCTGGAGATGATCAATTTTGCACCTCGGCGGGCAAAGGCGTGGGCGAGACCCTCCCCAATTCCGGAAGATGCGCCCGTAATCCAAATCACCTTATCTTTGAAATTCATAAAAACCTGAGGTTTCGTTTTTGTAATTTGAGCAGGCAAATTTCGTTATAAATGATGAGATGGAAAAGGAAAGTTTTTTAATTGACTACTTTTGAAAAAAAAAATCCAGTTATGAAAAAGCTGTATTTGGTCAGACATGCTAAGTCGAGTTGGTCGGAACCCAGTCTAAGCGATATCGATCGGCCACTTAATAAACGAGGTATGAGAGATGCCCCATTTATGGGAAAAATGTTGGCAGCAAAAGGAGTGAAACCTGATCGAATCATTTCGAGCCCCGCGAAAAGAGCACATAAAACGGCCAAATATTTTGCCAAGGCCATGAGCATTGGCAAGGACGATATTGTCATTGATCGGCGTATTTATGATGCCTTCCCGGAGGATATCTTTGAAATCATTCGCGAGATTGATGACCGCTACCAAATAGTATTACTCTTTGGTCACAACCCGACCTTCACCAGTTTTGTCAACCGATTCACCAACCGATTTATTGATAATGTGCCAACTTGTGGCATATCCGGCATTGAATCTGAGGCAAAAACCTGGGAAGACTTTGGGACGACCAACTCCGAACTAAAAGTGTTTTATTACCCTAAACAGTATTTTGATTGATGAGGTATTTTGTGATCTTTCTATTTTACTTGGCTACATTTACCATTATGGGCTGTGGGGAAAAGCCCCAAGCCATCTCGATTAGTGAGGAGGAAATGGTACCGATCCTTCGAGATGTGCATATTGCGGAAGCGGCTCTCCAGGCCTTATCGTCTAATAGCCGCGATTCGATGGCAGAAGTTTATTACTTGCAAATTTTTAAAATTCACGGGGTAACTTGGGATGACTTCGAGCAAACAATGGGGGTTTTGCGCGAAGATCCGATTCGTCTGGAGCGCATTTATGAGAAAGTCATGGAGGAATTGGCTAAAGAAGATGTCGAGACCGAAGGGTAGACTTAACAATTATTTAATGTAATGTGCAGCTAGATTAACCTATACTATACCTTATTTTTGCGCATTCTTCATTAATGACTGATAAACAATGGATTCTGTAAAAATTCTAATCGTAGACGACGAACCGGATATTCTGGAATTCCTTCGGTATAATCTGGTGAAAGAGGGGTTTAATGTTTTTACGGCTCCAGATGGTGAGTCTGGCTTGGAAGTGGCCAGTGATGAGAGACCCGATCTGATTATTCTGGATATCATGATGCCCAAAATGGATGGGGTAGAAGTGTGTCGACGCTTGAGAAGCAAACCGGAATTTGATAAGACCGTGATTGCCTTTTTGACCGCCAGAGAGGAGGATTACTCACAAATTGCCGCCCTTGATGTAGGGGGAGATGATTACATCACAAAACCGATCCGGCCTCGTGTATTTCTTAGTCGGATCAAGGCATTACTCCGACGGTCAGAACGGGTAGAGTTGAACGAAGATCAAGAAATAACCCGTATTGGCGACTTGGTCATTGACCGCGAAAAAGTCAATGTCAGAGTGAAAGAAGAGGTCATCGATTTGGCCAAGAAAGAGTTTGAATTACTTAGTTTATTGGTTTCCAAGCCAGGAAAAGTATTTTCCAGAGAGGAGATCTTTAACAAAGTATGGGGAACAGATGTTATTGTAGGGAATAGGACGATTGACGTGCACATTCGCAAGTTGAGAGAGAAAATAGGGGATGATTTTATCAAAACCATCAAAGGGATAGGTTACAAATTCGAATTTTAATGCTGAAAAACCCGACACCTCGGCAAATTTCAGGTATTTCTGCATTTTTTATTGCGCTGATTAGCGCAGTATTATTTGCATTGGTGTTTTCATTGGGCTCGCCATATTTATCTGGCCCTTTGGCAGGGGGCATCATGTTTGTGCTGGTAGGAATAATAGCCTATTCCGTCATCATTTATTACCTCAAAACGTACATTTACCGCAAAATCAAGGTGATTTATAAAACGATTCACAAACACAAGTTGAATCCCGATAAAAAACACCATACGATTGATGTCAATATTGATATTATTGAAGAAGTGGAGCGTGAAGTGGCTGAATGGGCGGTGATTCAAAAGAAGGAAATTGACAAGCATAAATCTTGGGCGGACTACCGTAGAAAATTTGTGGGGGATATTTCCCACGAATTAAAAACGCCTATCTTTAATATCCAAGGATACCTGCACACCTTGTTGGAAGGCGGACTACAGGATGAACAGGTAAATATTACCTTTTTGGAAAAGGCTGCTAAAAATGTGGACCGCCTGTATACGATCGTAGAAGATTTAGGGGCGATTTCCCGCCTTGAATCCGGGGAGCTCATCTTGGATATGCAGACCTTTGATATCAAAGCCCTGACCTTGGAGGTCTTTGAAGATTTGGAAATTAAAGCCAAGGAGAAAAACATTACCCTTGGATTTAAAGAAGGAGCAGGCATGAGCTACAAGGTCATTGCAGACCGCGAAAATATTCGTCAGGTATTGACCAACCTAATACACAATTCCATCAAATACGGACACGAAAACGGGCACACCAAAGTAGGGTTCTACGATATGGATAAAAATGTGCTCATAGAGGTCGCTGATAATGGATTGGGGATTTCCAAAAAACACCTCAATCATGTCTTTGACCGATTTTATCGGGTCGACAAAAGCCGCTCCCGCGCCCAGGGAGGTTCCGGACTGGGCTTGGCGATTGTCAAGCACATCGTCGAGGCTCACAAGCAAACCATTAATGTGCGTAGCACCCCTGAAATTGGTTCTACCTTTGGCTTTACTTTGGAAAAAGCCTAGTAGGGTTTCCGAATCCCGTAAATGCTGCCTATTTTTGCGGTTCGAAAAAAATTACCGTTCTTAGAAAAATCTCGTGGTCAAGCTAAAACATGACTCATGAGTGACCTTTGGGAACGATGATTTATGTTTTCGATTGACTCTAAATCACGAGATTTGTCTAAGAATCAAAATTACCGTTCTTAGAAAAATCTCGTGGTCAAGCTAAAACATGACTTGTGAGTGACCTTTGGGAACGATGATTTATGTTTTCGATTGACTCTAAATCACGAGA
>CAXHCA010000125.1:0-21078 GCA_964015035.1 uncultured Saprospiraceae bacterium | reverse complement strand
ACATTTTTGATTGACTCTAAATCACGAGATTTGTCTACAAACAAATAAACAAGGCCGTTTGTAGACAAAAATCGTGGTCAATCTAAAATGGGGGTCAAAAGAGACCATTGGGCGCGTTGATTTACATTTTTGATTGACTCTAAATCACGAGATTTGTCTACAAACAAATAAACAAGGCTATGCCGAAAATCTACAATTGGGGGATTATTGGTCCCGGAAGAATAGCGCACAAATTTGCTCAAGATTTAAATTTGATTCCGAATGCCCGTTTGCATGCCGTTGCTTCCCGATCTTTGGATCGAGCGGAGGCTTTCGCCAAACAATACGAAGCGACCTACGCTTATGGCAGCTATGAAGAATTGGTGCAGTGTCCTGATTTAGATGTGGTCTATGTTGCCTCACCCCATACCGGGCATTGTGAACACACCTTGCTCTGCCTGGAACAGGGCATCTCCGTTTTGTGTGAAAAGCCCTTTGCCCTCAATCGGCATGAAGTGCAAAAGATGGTTAATGCGGCACAAGAAAATAAGGTCTTCCTCATGGAAGCGATCTGGACCCGCTTTTTGCCAGCAACAGTAAAAGCCTTAGCGTTGATAGAAGAGGGCGTTATTGGAGAAGTCCTTTCCGTCAAGGCAGATTTTGGCTTCAAAGCCAATTTTGATCCACAGGGACGGTTATTTAACCCCCAGTTGGGAGGAGGTGCCTTACTTGATATCGGTATTTATCCTTGTTTTTTAGCCAGCTTACTCTTTGGTGCTCCGGAACGCATTAAAGCAATGGCCAATCTTGGAAAAACCGGGGTGGATGAGGAAATTGGCATTTTATTGCAATACCCTGAAGGAAAGATGGCTCATCTTCATGCTTCACTCATTGCCACTACCAAATCAGAGGCATTTATCTATGGAGAGAAAGGAACCATTCACTTGCATACACGTTGGCATGAAACAACTAGTATGAGCTTATTGCTGAATGGTGAGCGGCCACAGGATTTTCATTTTGACCTTGGTTCAAAGGGGTACCTTTTTGAGGCCCAAGAGGTGATCCATTGCTTGGAATCTGGTAAGACAGAAAGTGATTTATTGCCATTGGCCTTTAGCCAGCAACTGATTAAACTATTGGATGATATCCGTTCGGAAATCGGTTTGATCTATCCCGGCGATTAAACGATGAAATACCGTTTGTCTTTGTAGAAAGAACGATTGTTCGATTCATTTGATTCTGTTGAGCTCGAAAAAGAAAGGAGGGGTATTCTTTTGATTTTTTAGAGTTTCTTGGTTGTATATTCTGTTTTTTTATGCAAAATGAAATAAAATTTTATTCTTTTTAGAAAGATAGATATTTTATCAAAGTGAAGAATAAGCCAGATTTGTGGCTTTGTCATCGTATAATAATGGGAAAATGATTGCTATATACTACCATTACATCCTGCAAATGCATAATTTCACCATTTCCGGGATCTTGCTCCCGATGCCGAACTAGCCCTACCATCTCTTATGCCATGTTGATACTTGAACTTCCCGGTATCAAAACCACCACATTGAAGGGTTGATTTTTGATTTTTTTGAACGAAGTCCATGACACAGGAATTTCAACAGGATTTATACCCTGATCAACGGGGTGTAAAAAGCCTCTATGTACCATCGATGGAGAAAGACTCTTGCGGAACCGGTCTGATTGCCAATCTAGATGGAAACAAGACACACGAATTGATAGAGCAAGCCTTGACGATGCTGACGCGAATGGAGCACCGTGGTGCCTGTGGTTGTGAACCCAATACAGGAGATGGTGCTGGTATCTTGATCCAAACGCCCCATGAGTTTTTTAAACGAAAATGTAGCGAACTGGGGTTCGAATTGCCGGAGTTTGGGCAATACGGTGTGGGAATGGTCTTTTTCCCAAATGACCGTAGCTTGCGCAGTCAGTGTAGGGTCTTGTTTAATGATTATATTGACGAATTAGGCTTCGAATTATTGGGATATCGAAAGGTGCCAACCGATAATGAAGAGCTGGGCGAAAGTGCGGTGGCCGTTGAGCCTAGGTTAGAGCAAGTGTTTGTAAAATCAAAAACGCAAATCGATCGCAAGGCACTGGAACGCAAATTGTATGTATTGCGAAAATTTGCGACGCACAACATTCATAAGACTTTTCCGCAATCACGAGATGATTTTTACATCACTTCTTTTTCTTACAAGACGGTTGTCTACAAAGGGCAACTGACCACTTATCAGGTGCGTCCCTATTTCCCGGATTTACACGACATTACTTGCACATCCGCTATAGCTGTAGTGCATTCCCGTTTTTCTACCAATACCGTGCCTAAGTGGAAGCTAGCACAGCCTTTTCGCTACATTGCTCACAATGGAGAAATCAATACCATTACCGGCAATTTAAATTGGTGGAAATCTAAGGAGAAACTCATTCGTCCAAACCTTTTTACGGAGGAAGATATGGAAAAACTGCACCCCGTTTGCGGTGAAAACCTGTCGGATTCCGGTAATTTTGATAATGTGCTGGAATTTTTGGTCTTGAATGGCTTCTCTTTGCCCCATGCCTTGATGATGATGATTCCTGAAGCATGGCAGCACGATGATCAAATGGAAGATCATAAAAAGGCCTTCTACGAGTACCACAAGACAATCATGGAGCCTTGGGATGGCCCTGCTTCCATCTGTTTTACAGACGGTATTTTAGTCGGTGCAACACTGGACCGAAATGGTTTGCGGCCCTCCCGTTATTTGCTGACCGAAGACAATACCTTGATTGTGGCCTCTGAGGCAGGTGTATTACCCATCGATCAGTCTAAAATTATTTTTAAAGGCCGTCTACAACCTGGAAAAATCCTCATTGCCGACCTGGATGAGCACCGGGTGATTGGCGATGAAGAACTAAAATCCCTCATTTGCAAACGTTTTCCTTACCGCGATTGGTTGAATGAAAATCGGATTACGCTGGACCACTTAACACTTGATGTACAGCCCGATTTGGGAATGGATGAAAAAACGCTCTTTCGGAGTCAGCAGCTCCATGGCTATACCCGAGAAGATCTCAAGGTCATTGTTGGTCCCATGGTCTCTGAAGGGAAGGATCCGCTGGGGTCGATGGGAGCCGATACCCCACTAGCAGTTTTGTCGCAACACACGCAGCATTTGGCCAATTATTTTAAACAACTCTTTGCTCAGGTCACCAACCCTCCGATTGACCCGATTCGGGAGCGATCGGTGATGTCTTCCTATGCGATGTTGGGAGGGGCAGGCAATATTCTTGAGCTGCAAGCCGAACGGGCTACTTTTGTTCATCTGGATAGCCCGGTATTGACCAATGGAGATTTGGCAAAAATCCGGAAGATCCACCATCCCCACTTTCGGTCGGGAACGATCAATACCGTTTTTAAAGCGGATGGACAAAAAGGTCGTTTGAAAGCGGCCATCGATCACATTTGCGCCGTTGCAGAGGATTTGACCCGTAATGGAACCAATATTCTCGTTTTGTCAGATAGAGAGGCTGATGCTTTCCGGGCACCGATTCCATCTCTCCTGGCGGTGGGGGCTGTACACCATCATTTGGTACGTATAGGTCTGCGCAGTTTGACTTCTATTGTTGTGGAAGCGGGCGATGTACGAGAGACCCATCATTTTGCAACACTGATCGGCTATGGGGCCAGTGCCATCAATCCATATATGGCTTACGCAACGCTTTTTGATCTACACAAAAAGCATTTCTTCGAGGAAGCTTTTTCTATAAAAAAAGTAATGGCTACTTACAAAAATTCGGTAGTCAAAGGCTTGTTGAAAATCATGTCCAAAATTGGAATTTCAACACTACAATCCTATCAAGGGGCTCAAATTTTTGAAGCATTGGGTATCAACCTAGAAGTTGTTGACCACTGCTTTAAAGGGACGGTATCCAGAATTGAAGGACTGGGCTTTGACGATATTGCCGAGGAGGTCTTGATCCGCCATCACAATGCATTTCCTGAAAAGGCCATCCCCAATCCTCAATTAGCGGAGGGAGGCGTTTTCCAATGGAAAAGAAGGGGCGAAGCACATACTTTTAACCCTCAGACAATCCATTTATTACAGTATTCTACCCGGAAAAATGATTACCAAGCTTATAAAAAATATGCCAAGCTAATCAATGAACAAAGCCGCAAGGCGCTGACCTTGAGGGGGTTGTTGAGCTTTAGGAAGGGCGACCCGATTCCGTTAGAAGAGGTAGAACCCGTAGAAAATATCTTTAAGCGTTTTGCCACCGGAGCCATGTCTTTTGGTTCTATCTCGCATGAAGCGCATACCACTCTGGCCATTGCGATGAATCGGATTGGCGGACGTAGTAATAGTGGCGAGGGAGGAGAGGATGAAGTTCGTTTTGATCGCAAAGAAAATGGCGATTGGGAACGATCGGCCATCAAACAAGTGGCTTCCGGGCGTTTTGGTGTTACCAGCTACTACCTGACCAATGCAGATGAGTTGCAAATTAAAATGGCACAAGGGGCGAAGCCCGGGGAAGGTGGACAGCTACCCGGACACAAAGTCAACGACTGGATCGGCAGGGTACGACATTCGACACCGGGCGTAGGCTTGATCTCACCACCGCCTCACCACGATATTTATTCGATTGAGGATTTGGCCCAATTAATTTTTGATTTAAAAAATGCCAATCCAGAAGCCCGGATTAATGTAAAACTCGTTTCCAAAGCCGGTGTTGGGATTATCGCTTCAGGGGTGGCAAAAGCTCATGCCGATGCCATCCTTATTGCAGGGCATGACGGAGGAACAGGAGCATCGCCACTGACCTCTATTCGTCACGCCGGTTTACCCTGGGAATTGGGACTGGCCGAAAGTCACCAAACGCTCGTGAAAAACAAGCTGCGAAATCGGGTAACCTTACAGACAGACGGACAAATCCGCACGGGACGGGATCTGGCCATTGCCACCCTCCTGGGCGCCGAAGAATGGGGCGTCGCTACGGCTGCTTTGGTCGTTGAAGGTTGCATCATGATGAGAAAATGCCACATGAATACCTGTCCGGTGGGCATTGCTACGCAAGACGAAACCTTAAGGAAACGCTTCGACAGCGACCCAGAATACGTCATCAATTTTTTCAGATTCTTGGCAGAAGACCTCCGGGAAATCATGGCGGAACTTGGATTCCGGACCATTAATGAAATGGTCGGGCGTGTAGAAATGTTGAAAGTCAATAAAGACATCCACCATTGGAAATACAAAACGCTTGATTTGCGACCGCTGTTGTATAAGGAACCAGTGGATGAAAGTGTGGGCCAATACAAGCAGGTAGAACAAGATCATGGCATTGATCAAGTGTTGGATCGCAGATTAGTGGCTCAAGCCAAAGCTGCCCTGGAAGGCCAGAAAAAAGTGACAGCTAATTTCCCGATTTTTAATACTGATCGGGCAGTAGGTACGATTCTTTCCCATGAAATTTCAAAGCGCTACAAAGGGCAAGGCCTGCCCAATGCTACGATACAATACCATTTCCGGGGATCGGCAGGACAAAGCTTTGGAGCTTTTGGCGCACCGGGGTTACAGTTTATGCTGGAAGGAGAGGCCAACGATTACTTTGGTAAAGGTCTCTCTGGAGCCCGTCTGATTGCTGTTCCAGATCGAGATGCCACCTTTGATCCCAGTAAAAATATCATTATTGGCAATGTAGCCTTTTACGGAGCCACGAGTGGTGAAGCTTACATCCACGGAACTGCCGGTGAACGGTTTTGTGTGCGCAATTCCGGTGTTAAAACGGTGGTAGAAGGCATTGGAGATCACGGTTGTGAATACATGACCGGAGGTTTGGTTGTTGTTCTTGGCGAAACCGGCAAAAATTTTGCGGCTGGCATGAGTGGAGGCATTGCCTATGTTTATAATCCGGAGCAAAAATTTAAAGAATTGGTTAATCAAGAAATGGTAGACCTTGATCCACTGGATAAAGATGATGTGAAATTGTTACAACAGATGATCAGTAATCATTTTAGTTATACGGAAAGTAAGTTGGCAAAAGACCTGCTCGATAACTGGAAGACCACAGTTGGCCATTTTACGAAAGTAATGCCAAGAGATTACAAAGCCGTATTGCTTCAGAAGAAAGAGAAACCCAAAATTCAAGTGCAAGCGGCAGTAGTTAGCGCCTAAGTGCATGAGTGAAGGTAGTCATTCAGTCCCGGTAAAACCTGCAATTTTCGCTTATAAACCACCACCTCCAAACCTGCACTAATGGTGCGGTATTTCTCAAGTTTTATCATTATGCGACTTTGATCGCAACACAAATTGTTATAAAATGGCTGATCCAAAAGGATTTTTAAAATACGATCGGGAATTGCCCAAATCAAGAAGTCCCAAAACCCGCATTAAAGATTATAAAGAAATCTATCAACCCTTTCCTACGGAAAAGACCGTGCAACAAGCAGCGCGCTGTATGGATTGTGGCATTCCATTTTGCCACAATGGTTGTCCATTGGGAAATATCATTCCTGAGTTTAATGAGGCGGCTTATCAGGAAGACTGGGCGACTGCCGTTCAAATCTTATGCAATACCAACAACTTTCCGGAATTTACCGGCCGCATTTGCCCGGCACCATGCGAAGCGGCTTGTGTTTTAGGAATCAATCAGCCCCCCGTAGCGATTGAGCACATTGAAAAGTCTATCGCTGAAATGGCCTTTGAAAAAGGCTACCTGCGACCACAACCACCGGCAGTACGCACGGGAAAAAAAGTGGCGATTATTGGCTCGGGACCTGCGGGTTTGGCAGCAGCAGCCCAACTCAACAAAGCCGGACATACCGTTACTGTTTTTGAAAGAAAAGACCGGATTGGCGGATTGTTGCGCTATGGTATTCCCGATTTTAAATTGGAAAAATGGGTGGTCGAGCGCCGGGTTGCCCTCATGGAAGCCGAGGGCATTCGATTTAGAATCAATGCCGATGTTGGCAATAATGTACCGGTAGAAGAAGTCCTGGCAGACTTCGATGCGGTGCTGTTATCGGGTGGTTCCACCATCCCCCGCGACATCCCGATTCCAGGAAGGCAATTGGAAGGCATTCATTTTGCGATGGAATTTTTGGAACAAAACAACCGCCGGGTGGCCGGAGAGCCGATTGAGGAGGGCTATGGTATTCACGCCAAAGGAAAAAAAGTAGTGGTTATTGGAGGTGGTGATACTGGCTCGGATTGTGTGGGTACTTCTAACCGCCACGGCGCAACTTCCGTTTATCAGTTGGAAATTATGCCTAAACCGCCAAAGCAGCGCGATCCCAATTCCTGGCCCAATTGGCCCTGGATTTTAAGAACATCTTCCTCCCATGAAGAGGGGGCTACCCGAGAGTGGGCACTATATACTAAAGCCTTTATTGATGATGGCGAAGGACGGGTAAAAGCCCTGCAAGTGGTTAAAGTGGAATGGGAAAAGGACGATAGTGGCCGCTTTTCTAAGTTTAAGGAAGTGGAGGGGAGTGAACAGGAAATTCCCTGTGATCTGGTGATGATCGCAGCGGGTTTTTTGCATCCGCAATATGGCGGTCTATTGGAACAAATGGGCATTGAGATTGATAATCGGGGAAATGTGGCTGCGGATACGAAAGATTACCAAACGAACATCAAAAAAGTCTTTGCGGCGGGCGACATGCGCCGGGGGCAGTCATTGGTCGTTTGGGCCATTTCAGAGGGAAGGGAAGCGGCCTGTGCCATAGATGAATTCCTGATGGGAAGCTCCCGTTTGGAAAAGAAGGATGATTCATTCATGGCGGTATCTATGCATACATCCAGCTTATAAGTCGAGCAAAAAAACATGAAAATGGGAAAAAAAGGTTAATTTTTGCGCTAAAGGTAAGTCATGCAAAAAATAACTGAAGCCAATTCTAATTATCGCCACTTGGAGCAAATGTCCGTTGGCGAAATTTTACACAATATCAATCAAGAAGATAAAGGCGTTCCCCTTGCGGTGGAGCAAGCGCTACCCGCCATAGAGGCCCTGGTAAAGGTCGTGGTCGAAAGAATGAAGGACGGCGGTAGATTATTTTATATCGGCGCAGGCACCAGCGGGAGACTAGGGATTTTGGACGCCTCAGAATGCCCTCCAACTTATGGTGTACCACCGGATTGGGTCATTGGTGTCATTGCCGGAGGTGAAACGGCGATCCGCAATGCCGTTGAATTTGCGGAAGACAATCATGAGTTGGCCTGGCAGGATTTGCAGAAACACTTTATTAATGCTCAGGATGTAGTGGTAGGCATTGCGGCTTCTGGAACGACGCCTTATGTGGTTCATGGTCTAAAAACGTGCCAAGAAAATGGAATCGCTACGGGGTGTGTGACTTGCAACCCCGGGGCGCCTATCGCTCAATATGCCGATTTTCCCGTAGAAGTCATTGTTGGACCTGAATTTGTCACCGGCAGTACCCGTATGAAGGCCGGTACTGCTCAAAAGTTGGTGCTCAATATGATCAGCACGACCGCCATGATCCAATTGGGCAGGGTATTGGATAATAAGATGGTGGACATGAAACTCAGTAATGCCAAACTTGTGGAAAGAGGTACAAAGATTTTAGTCAATGCATTGAAAATTAGTTCTGAAGAGGCGAGACAACAGCTGTTGCAACATGGAAGTGTTCGCGAGGCAATGGAAGCTTATCAATCCTCTAAGAAGGGAGAATAGTTTTTTTTGAAGGAGTCGCTATATTCTGAGGGCTACTATTTAGGAAAAGGAAAAGAAAGTGAAAAGAATCTCAAAAACGTGGTAACACCCCGTTTTTTTTTGGAATAAAGAAGTGAGAAAACAAAAACATACTATTTGTTAACTTCAATCCATTCCAAATGAAAAACGTGAGATTTATTACACTGATCTTTGCCTTTGCCGCAATTAATTTCCTGGCTGTGATTCCTGCTTTTAGTCAGGGCAACTCGGGAACCTCTCCGGAGTTTGTTTTGTACAAATACTATCCTGACTTCCCAATTGGGGTATTGCCCATTACCGAAGTGGGTGACTCCATCGGCACCCTTTATTTCAAAGCCAAACCACAGGCTGGGTCTCCTTTTCGCACGGGAGCTTCTATACAGGGTATGTTTGAAGGACCCACCAGTGCCGACAGTCTTCCTGCCAGCCTGCTCTTTAGAACCGGTTCTGTCAAACAGTACAATCGGATGGCCATTACTTCTCAAGGGTTAGTTGGCATTGGTACCATCAATCCCGAGTTTAACCTGCACACGGTAGGCAATACGCATACTACGGGAGATTTTTACGGCCGTATCCATTTCGATGACAATCGTACGACTGATGAAGCTCCGGATACGTATATTGATGAGGCTTATTTTGAACTTAAAGAACTGTCGGCTTTTACCAATAAACCGGGTAGTTTGACTCAGGAAGGTGGACTGTTGACTTTGGCACCGGGGGCCACTAGCAATGATCACCAATTGTTCTTTGGCGATGATGGCATTTTTACACGTCGCTACTTGGGCAATGCACCTGATTGGGGCGCTGCAGCCTGGTATAAGTTATTGACCAGTGAAGACATCCACGGCACGCCCAATCGCATTGCCAAGTTTACAGGGCCAAGCTCATTGGGTGATAGTCAGTTATGGGATGATGGTGCTCAGGTCGGTATCGGTACGGATAGTCCAACCGCTGGCTATTTGCTAGATGTTGCGGGCAATACTTTAATGGGGGGGAATGTGGATGTTACGCAAAACCTTACGGTGACTCAAAATGCCACAGTTAGTGATAATTTGCAGGTCAATGGCAATGCCACTGTTCAGGGATTTACCACAATTGATGGCTTACTGACCGTAAATGACAACGCTAACATTACTCAAAACCTGACTATAAACCAAAATGCAAACATCGGTTTGGATCTCAATGTGACGGATGATGCAAATATCGGTGACGATGCGAGTATAGGTGATGATTTGACAGTAGGGGGTATTGCAACCGTAACAGAAGCAGCAGCTATTGGTACCACCACGATACCTGCTGGATTTAAACTGGCTGTTGACGGCAATGTGATCTGTGAAGAACTGAAAGTTCAACTTTCTGGAGACTGGCCAGACTATGTCTTTGCGAGTGATTATCAGCGTCCTAACCTGAAAGAATGGGAAACTTTTATTGCCAATAACCGCCATTTGCCAGGGATGCCTTCTGCCGCAGAAGTTACCGCAGAGGGTGGAGTAGAAGTGGGGGAAACGCAGCGCTTGTTGTTGGAAAAAATTGAGCAGTTGACCCTGATTCTCATTGACCAGAACAAGCAAATCGAGGCCCTTGAAGCCAAAGTACAATCCATCCAGAAGTAATTCATTAATCCTAAAAGATGATAACCATGAGTTATAAGCACCAATCTTATTCGCGCATGGTTCTGATTTTGCTGATTGTACTGACTTCAATGGGAATGAATGACCTTGTGGCGCAAGACAAATTATTCGAAGCTTACGCAAAGGCAGACATCACCAAGCAGCAAAATTATTACCTGCAACAAATTAAAAATCGGACTGCATTTATTGATTACCGCCTGATCTACGTAAATGAAGTCTTATTGACAAAAGCACAACGGTTGAACCTCAGCTTATTTGGCGAACCAGTCACCATTGTTAAAGATAAGATCATTACCCGCAAGGAGGGGAGATACTCCTGGTTTGGACACTGTGATCCAATTTTTGGCACCGCCAATTTTGTGGTCAAGGGGCAAGCCGTAACCGGAATGGTCCGGGTACCAGGATATGTTTATACGATCAAACCATTGGGAGAGGGATTGCACGTTTTAGTCATGGAAGATCCTTCCCGCTTCCCTGAAGATCACCCTCAGGGGGCTTATGAACAGAAGTTGGAACAAAAGGAGCAAAAGTCAAAATCTGATGCCGCACCAATGGAAAAAATGGGTGAAGATGAAAAATACTGTAAAGTCCGCGTGATTGTAGCCTATACAGATAGCGTAGCCATGCAGAATTTTGATCCGCTTAGTGAGATCCAATTGGCAACTGATAACATGAATAATGCCAACCAGAATAGCGGGGTCAATCACGAAGTGGAAATTGCCAGAGTCTTTCGGGTGAGTTATACCGATTCCTGGGATTTAGATGATGACTTGGATCGATTTAAGTCTACCGGTGATGGTGTCATGGATGAAGTACACAGCCTGCGAGATCGGTACGATGCTGATTTATGTCAGTTGGTTGTTTCCGGTGCCTTAGATGGCTGCGGTTTGGCCGATGCCATTGGGGCTGGTTATTCTTCTGCCTTTTGTGTTTCGGCCTATGGGTGTATCGCAGGTAATTTGACTTATGCCCATGAGTTTGGCCATCTGTACAATTGCCGTCATGATACCTATGTGGATGGTAGTTCGGGGTCCAACCACGGACATGTGGATTTGGCAGGTATGTGGCGTACGGTAATGGCCTACAACGATGAATGTGATGATAACGGTTTTGGCTGTACCCGCCTCCAATTCTGGTCCAACCCAAGTGTCAATAATGCCGGTTCGCCAACTGGCGTTTCAGGAATAAGTGAAAATGCGGCACAGATGAATACGTATGAATTGACCGTTCGTGATTTTCAGGCCATTCCAGAAGTGAAAACCATTTCAACAGCGGAGACCATTCCCAATCAGGAATTGGCAGATTTTGTTGCATTAATGCGGGTGGAGACATCGCCTGCGACATCCTACATCTTCGAAAGTGGATCAGAAGGGGCATTTCATGCCTACAGTGAAGTAGTGATCAAAACAGGCTTTCACGCCCGTTCCGGTACCAATTTTACTGCATTCATTGATGATGACTGTACTTCGGGAAGCAGTTTGGTTGCCGCCAACTCCGATCAGGAGCGTTTTGAAACTAACTATAGGGAAGACCGAATGGCCCAAGCGGAGGCAGGGATTCCTCTCTGGACAATGTTTCCAAATCCGAACCATGGGGTGCTAAATTTACAGCTAACACTTTCTGAGCAAAACGCAATATACTTGACGATTTATGACGTAACGGGTAAGAAGATGATGACGCTAATCGATGGAGAACTGGCCGAAGCCGGAGTTTCCCGATACACCTATCAAATCGATGATTTGGAGCCAGGGACATATTTTGTAGCGTTCCGATCGGGAAAGGATCGTTGGGTAAAACCGCTGATTCGCATGAATGGATCTGCCATGTCGACAAACTAATTGAGGTGAGTTGTACGGAAAGTTTGGCAACAAGCTCTCCGTACAACTACGCTTTATTTTTATTCTTTGCAATTGCCAATCAATTGCTTCAACCCTTCGATCAATACCCGAGCCTCTTCAATTCCCGCCACTCGAATTTCAAAACTATCGGTGAATTTTTCCACCTCATCGTTTTTGTAGGATTTTATATGTTTTTCATTATAGACTGTTCCCAGTTTAACGGCCATCGATTTTCCAGAAACACTTGGTTTTAGGGATTCAGGATTAAGCTCCTTCAAAAATACCTCGTATTTCATTTTTTCAAAATTCTTTCCCTTCGGTTCCACCGTAGCAAAGGTAATGGAACAGGCATTTGCATCAATCGTGAGGTGCTGCTCATATTCCGGTGTATGGGGATCTTTATAACCATCGGTTTGTTCCACCAGCCAGGAATTGACATCTGTATCTGGTATCGCTAAGTCCCGTTGTTGATCACATTGTTCCGATATTTGTTTGAGCAAGACGGCCAGGGTTTTGGCATTTTCTACCCCGCTGGCTAGAAATTCTATTTTATCTGTATAATTTTTTTGCTCTCCATCACTGAAGTATTTGATGTAGTTGTCTCCATCTTTGACTTTTGCCAGTACAGTCATTTTCCGGCCTGAAATTTTGATAGAGATGTTATTGGCGGCGAGATCACCCAATTGTACATCGTAAAGATCTTCACTGACTTCTCCTTTAGTATCGGTAGTTTTTAAGGAGTATTGGGTATGGCAGCCTGCTTCAAAGGACTGGCTAAATTTGTCTCCATCTTGTTCAAAGTCGGTCAACGTCTCTTGAAATTCTTGTAACCCGTTTTCCAAATTGTCAATTGCTTGTACCATGGCTTCCCGCTTTTTATCGGCTTCAGCAATGATCAACCGCAATACTTCCGCGAGGTCTCGTCCTTGATCTACCTCGCCCACTTGGATACTCAGGTCTGATTCATAATTTTTCATCTCTCCGTTTTCTCTCACCGTGATGAACTTTTGTTTGCGTTCTACATTGACATCCACATTGACATCCTTACCACGAACATCGAGTTTAACGGTGTAAGCATCCAAATCAGAAAGATTGAACCAATACTCATTAGTTGTAGCTTCTTTTCGGCCAGGTTTCACAAATGTGTAGTGATAGATTAGTTCGTCATCTTCATCTTGTTGCAGATCCACCTTGTAAGCATCCTCCCCTTTGTTGAAGTCGGTTATGTTTTCGATAAGCCATTGCACCATATCCTCGTAAGTGTTGACTTTAAGCCGTTGTTTATCCAGTTCTTTAGCGAGGGGGATCACGGCCTTAATTAATCCTTTTAATTCATCAGCAGCCTGAGATTCAGGAACGAGAATACTGATTTCATCAATGTAGTTTTGTTGCTCCCCATCTTCAAAGACTTGGACCATTTTCTGTTTGCCCGCTACTCCAGCGGTAATCATTTTTAGATCCTTTCGCGTTTCTTCTCGTACCAGGTTAGGGTCGAGGTCAGCCAGGTTAAAGTGATATTCGGAAGTTTCACTTTTGCCCTTCTTCTTATCCGTTTCGATAAGGGTTAAAGTTACCCGATAGGGAATGGCATCATCATAAGCCCATCGCTGTGCATAATTGGATTTGGCATCTTCTACGCGGCCGGTTTTTTCAGTGATTTGCTTTTGCAAGGAAATGAGGTCAGTACTCTGTGCTTGCGAGAAAAAGAAGCAACCACAGAGGAATAGAGAGGAAAATAATCGGTTCATGTATGTTTTCTTTTGTGAACAATTTTTTGGGCCATCCCGGCTGAGCCGGGACCGGGCTATCCGCTATTCCCGATGCAATCGGGATCGCTACTATCCCTTGTCCGGGTGTAGGGAAAAACCCAGCCAAATTTATTCAAAATCTACCAGTAATGACAAGAGAAAGGTTGGAAACCTCAAATTTCTACTGCCTTTTGATGGCTTCCACCGGGATAAACGGGGGTAAAATGGTTCAATAAAGACGCTTAGGGGCCAGAGAAGAATAAGTTGTCTGTTTCAGGCGAGTTATTTTGCTATCAGGTTAGTGCATCGGGCACTAAGTGCTTGTTTGGAGGTGGTGCTTTAGTAGCGAAAATTGCAGGTTTTGGGTTCTCACGAGGCTCATTTTTGAGCCCATCTCGGCTCAGCCGAGACGGACGAAAAAATAGCCGAAGTGAGGTTCCAAAATCCCGGTTTTACCGGGACTGAATGATTACCTTCACACAGGCTCTTAGACCTTCAATCATACGATATGACTGGATCGTATGGACCTTGACATTATTGTATCAAGGAGCTTGTGAATTTTACCGTCAAATCCGCGTTTTAATTAAAATCCCCAACCATATTCCAATCGCATGATCCATTCCGAAAAGGCATTGGCCTGGGCTGATTTTTGAACGCTGCGTTGTGCAAAAGCACTGATCAGAGAAAATCGGTGGTCAGGATGAGGCAGATAACTTATTCGATTTTGCCAGGTTAGGATATTTCCAACCCATGATCCGTCCATGGCATTGGCTGTCAAGGAAAGGGTGGAGTTCGGCTCAAGTTTGCCTTTGAGCAATGAGGCGTTGACACCAATACTGGGACCAATAGTCAGAGATTCTAACTGAGGAAGGCGTCCGTAGTTGACTTGCAAGGCCGAGGTAAATCCAATTTTGCTGCCCACATTTTGGTATTGATGTGCCAATTGTGCCAGCCAATACTGACTTTGTTGTTCTTGGTTGATTTCGTCGTTTTCAATGTTATTGGCTTCTTGGTACATCAACACCATTGACAGTACCGAGGTCTGCTTTTGTGAGAGCTGATAGGTGCTGGCAAGGCTCATGTTTTTGTTGACCAGCACCAATACGATGGAATCAATGGGTTGTAGCGGGTTAGACAGTGATTTGAGGCGGTTGGTATTGCTAAAGTTAGAATAGGCCAGGCTGACATTCATTCGATTATTAATGGTTGCATTGGCATTGATATTCCCTATGAAGCGTGTGGTGGTATTGGTTTCGTTTCCTGATAAGTTGTTTCGTTGGATCCCGAACTTACCGGAAAAGTGGACCTTCTTTTTGAAGAAACTCGCGGTGAGACCTCCGGTGAAGTTTTCCAAATCATTGTTGAAAAACAGAGTCCCTAAGGAGCGATAGTGGGGGTCAATCCTTTCGTATTCAAAAGCCATAGTCCCGAAATTGGTTTGAAAGCCTAACTTGGTTTTTAGAGCATTGTTGTAGGAGGTAGCATTTAATGGTGTGATCAAACCACCAGCCCTTTGCAAAAAATTAAGGCGGCCACTTCTTGCCGGAGCATTTTGGTTTTGGGTGAAAATGCTATGCGCAAATTCGACGGCTAGAAACAGGCTTTTGCCAAACTGTTTTTTGCCGTTGAAACCAAGCACCACATTTTCAGCAGGATGATACGGAATGCTGTCGTAAATCTCAACAGATTCCGCATCATCTCTTGCGTTAAACAATGATATGGCAAGTTCATCCTGACCATTGTCATATCCCATTTTGATCCCCCAAGCCATTCGGCGATAGGGGGATTCTATATTTTGCAATTTACCCAAATCTTCTGCTCTGGCACGTTTCAGACGGCCATGGAGCGCACTAAATCTAAAGTCGCCGGGTTTTAATTCTACGCCAATCCCTCGAAAGCTATGACCACTTAAACTGTATGGTGAAAAGGTCATTGTTCGATCTCCGAGGTGTAGCGTTGCCCATTTATAAGAAGGACTCATTCCTGCAAAAGCAAAGGCGGGCAATTGGTAATTGAAAACGGTGCTTTTGGTAGAAAAAATGCCGGAAACAGGTACTTTGAATCCCAGGAAGTCCATTCTGAAATTGGCACGAATACGCCACATCAGGGGATCTGCACGGTTTTCCATTCCTGTAATGCTATACAATTGTAAACTGCTATTAATGCCTCCCGAAATTTTTAATGGTGGGGCCTCTAATCGATTTTTAGCATCCTTGATAAGGTTTTCAATATCCTGACCCACAATAGTGACGGGAAGGATGAATGTTAACAGTAAGGCTATGATGTTTAGGTGTTTAGACATTGTGACAGGCTTAATGCATGATAAAATTGATGGTTCTCCACTCTGTTGCAGTTTGAATCTGTGCGATGTAGTTTCCGGGAGGAGCATTTGATAAATTGAAAGCCTCCAGATAGGTGGCCGTCCCTTCTAGGAAACGGCTTTCAAGGAGCACTCCATTATCCCTGTAAATTCTAATTTGCAATGGAATCGGCTGATCTAAAACGACTTGGATCTCAAATTGCCCGGTGTTGGGATTGGGATATAAAACATACTCCAGTATTTCCGAGAAACCATTTCCTGTATGACTGCCTATTTGTCCGGGGTCTTCATAGATGGTAATTTCTTTTTCCAAAAGAATAGTACAATCACCTAAATGAAGCTCCAATCCGATGGTAAAATCACCATCCGAAAGAAATTGCAGTTCAATCTGATTCAAAAAGGTATCGATAATCTCAATTTGATTGCCATCGACTATCCATTGAATGCTATCAGGAGCAGGCCACGACACTTCAATTCCAAATACAGATTCCCCGATGAGTCCTTCTGAGGGTAGCAAGAAACGGGGGGAGAAGAATGCTTCTAAAGGAATGACTTCAATAGAATCTTCAAATTGACATCCTGATGCATTCTCTGCAAGAAAATAGTATACTCCGCTATTGGATATTACTAAATCTTCATCCTGTGCCAGGGTGGTGAACCCATTATTCCATTCAAAATGGTTTTCCATTTCAGGTATTTCATAATTGATGGTCTGACCAGGGCAGAGAAATAGTTCTTTTTCTGGTAATTCCACCATAAAAGGTGGTGGATTGCTCAAACCTATGGCAAGAGAATCCATGCAGCCATACTGATCAGTTACCGTCAACTCATACCATCCTGATCCGAGTCCAAAGATTGAGGGCTGAACCGATCCATTATTCCACAAGAAGTTATAATTGCCCTCTCCAAGGACTTCTACGGTAATACTTCCATCCAAAGCGTTGGTGCAAGTAGGAGAGATCGAGTCTTGCAAATGGATGGAAAAGTTGACTGGTGCAGATAGATTGATGCTAAGGGTATCAGAAAAGCAGGTCAGAGAGGGAGAACCCATTAAAATTTGATAGATACCGATTCCTAAATTGGGAAAATGATTTTGTGATTGCCAATTTTGCCCGCCGTCAATGGAATAGAGCATCGGTTGATCACTGACAGGAAGTATTGTAATCGCACCATTTTCTGTACCACAGGAGGTAGGCGCTATGGTGTCAATGGATAGAATTTGGGGTTGATCCAACCCGACTAATTCAATAGTCGTATCCTGAATACATCCTGTATTAGTATCTAAAAGTTGGATGGGGTACACTCCGGCGTTTAGTCCATTAAGCTGTGCTTCAGCCTGCCAGGTTATTCCAGAATCCAAACTGATTTCTATAGATGACGGAAGCCCCCAAAAGATGATGGCGCCATCCATCGTGCCACAGCTTTCTGGTGGGAGGAGGGTCAAGGAATCAAACGTTGGTAATGGCAAATTGGTCAAGGACAAATGGAGTACATCATTACAACCAAATTCATTGATAGAAGAGAGGTAATAGTCTCCCGGAAGGGTAAAAGTACTATCATCGATGACGAAGATTTCACCGGAACACAGCGTTTGTTCTAACAAGGTCGTATCTGATGGAATAATATCCAGATTGACAATCACGGTGCTGTCGCAACCGCTACTAGTGACGAGATCAATTTCGTGAAAACCAGGGGTGTTAATCGTATCCATGCCGACGATGACAAACTGCCCGGGACAAATATTTTCGTGAACGGCTATTTGAAAAGTATCGTTCACCGTTAATACCAGGTTCAATATGCTATCACATCCATTTTCACCAATCAAGATTGTGTGGTATTCCCCCGTTTCCGTGTATTCATTATCTCCAATTTGGTAGGTGTCACCCTGGCAGATTGTTGCATTGAAATCAACTTCAACCTGACCATTGTTAACCGCTGAGAGATCAATAAGCGTAGGGTACATGACAATACAATTACTTCCTTCGTTTCTTATCCAGACGGTATAGTCCCCGGGTAGCAACTGCTCGAAGGCCCCATCATTTGTATGCCACGTTTGCCCCATATCAATACTGTATTCAATGGTATTCAGACCTATAGCATGGACAGTAATGCTGCCATTGGCCGTGTCACAACCCTGTGGATCATCTGTCTGTACCTGGATAATTTCCGGATTTGGAAGGGTCATTAGTACAATGGTATCAGCACTGCTGTAGATACAGCTAGAATCGATATTCATTAACAATGGCACGTATGTACCTGAAGTCAGGGAAGTAAATGAATTGCTGAGCTGGAAACTTCCCCCTTCGTCGATACTGAAAAGGTAGCTGGTGCTATCCGGAGGGTGAATGACTATTGTTCCGGCATCTTCGTGGCATTCAGTAGGATTTGTAGACTCCACTTCAAGTGAGACCGCAGTAGTTGGTGCTTCAATAATAACTGGAAACTCATGGATTAAGGTACAATTGAGATTTGGACCGCTAACCATCAGTGTGTAACTATTGGGGGCTAAAAGAGGAAAGAGGTTTTCGGATTGCCAATTAGCTCCCCCATCAATGCTATACATCAGATTGTCACCGGAATAATTGATGGTAATGCTTCCGTCATTGCTTCCACAAGCGGATGGAGCAATGATTGCCGGGGTGAGATCTGCCAACTCACTGGGGTGGAGAAGGGTGATTGTTTGAGGGTATTGACTGATACAATTTCCATCCTGATTCCTTGCCGTCAGAATATAGTTGCCACCACTGATCCCGGTAAAAACCGGATCCGATTGCCAAGTTTGCCCTTGATCGATGCTAAATTCAAAACCATTTTCTCCCCCGGTTAATGAAGCCACGATTAGCCCATCGGCCTGTTGGCAAGATGATGGGTTTGTCAAAATGACGGTGTCAAAACTTGCGAGTAGCGGATCTGTCAATATAATTGGCTCGTTCCAAGCAACGGGGCAGCTATTGTCCACATTGCTAATCAATATTTGATAAACGGCAGCGGAAAGATTCGTGAAAACAGCAGTGTCGCTCCACGTTAACCCATTGTCTATACTGTATAGCAGGTCTTGTCCAGCGGCAATTGCCTCAATAGAAATGTTGCCATCACTGCCGCCACAATCAGTTGGGTTATTGATGACAACACCGGTGATGCTTGGTACACCCGTACTTCCGAGTGTGACGGACCCGAAATCGCCAGGGCAAGTGCCATCGGCGTTTCTAATCCCAACTTGGTACACGCCTAATGGAAGGTCGTTAAATATAGGCGAAGCTTGCCAGTTTTGACCACCATCAATGCTGTACTGATAGGTGTTTGATCCACCTGTTCCTTCAATAGTAATTGAACCATCGGAGGTATAACAGTCGGAGGGGGATAGCGTAATGACATTGGCAACCATTGGAGCCACGGCACCTAAAAGCTGTACTGCCCCGTACTCAACGAGGCACGTCCCATTGGCATTTTGCACGCTCAATGAATAGGAGCCGCCACTGAGGTTCGAAAAGGTACTGTCGGATTGCCATAAATTACCTCCATCAATTGAAAATAGAAAACTACCGGTTCCACCACTAACCACAAAATCAATGCTCCCATTATCAGTACCACATCCAATTGGATTGGTCAGTAAAACATCTATTATTTGAGGACTAGGGACTTCTTCTAGAAGGATGTCATTGGGAGAATAGGTTGCACAAGAGCCATCCGCATTACTAACAATAATGTCATATATTCCACTTGCCAAACCTTCAAAAGTTGGATTTTCTGACCAACTTATTCCACCATTAATGGAGTATTGTAAAGGAGGGATTCCAGAAAATGCTTCAATGGTAATACTTCCGTCAGAGGCACCACAATCAGATAATGGAATAGTGTTGATCTCGTTGATTATCGGTGTAGTAGGGTATTCTAGTTGAATTAAATTTGTATAGGCAACCGGACAGGTGCCATTGATGTTTCTCACTTGTAGAGAATAGGTGCCGGGTGATAAATTTTGGAAGAGATTATTAGCAAACCAGTTATTGCCACCATCAATTGTGTATTCGTAACTTCCAATACCTCCACTGGCAAAAATCTGGATGGTTCCATTGTTGACTTCGCAATCTGATGGCTGAACAACATCCACATTAATTAATACGGGCGTAGGAGGGGTTTCGAGAATTATGGGGGTGGATAAAATCGTTTCACAGTTGCCACCTAATCTCCTCACCCCAATCCAATAATTACCTGCAAACAGATTATTAAATAGGTTACTATTGATCCAGGTTTCACCATTGTCAATTGTGAATTCGTAGTCCGCGGGGTTATCATCGATGATGATGTTAATCGTTCCATTAGAGAGTCCACAATCTGTAGGAGAATTGGATTCAATGTCAATAATATCTACTGCCAATGGGTCTTCCAATAATAAAGTACTGGCATTAGACACTTTACAAGTCTCATCATTATTTCTGACCATTATGAAATACGAACCGGCAGGCAAATCACTAAAAGTAGCGGATGTAGACCAGGTATTTCCTCCATTGATTGAGTATTGGAAAATACCGATCCCTCCGCTTGCATGTATGGTGATTGTACCGTCTTGACTTCCACAATTACTGGGCGGAGTTGGTTCTATAAAATCGATTTGTGGAGAGGAGGGGTTCGTCAATTGAATTGTACCATAGTTTATCAAACAGGTGCCATCAGGATTAGTGATTACCAACTGATATAGACCGCCACTTAGATTAGAAAAAATGGCCTCTGATTGCCAGTTTTGCCCGCCATCTATGCTAAATAAGTAATTATTCTGAGGGATCGCCATTTGAATATCAATCATGCCATCATTTGCCCCACAATCACTTGGCTGAGTGCTGACCACATTGAGAATGGTTGGCGCT
>CAXHCA010000124.1:0-21214 GCA_964015035.1 uncultured Saprospiraceae bacterium | reverse complement strand
GCCCGCGGGCGGATATCTCCCGCCGACTCTTGACACACTTTATGAAATACTCCCGTTACAAAGTGGTTTGGTAATTTATCACTTGTTCTCCTCGCTCTCCACTGCGTTGCAAAGCCTCGCCGAAACAGTGGCTTCGCCTACTTTTTGCGCCTTGTTGAGAACAACGATAACGGCGCGCTAATTTCCCCCAACCACTTCGTGCCGGGTATAATGCTTTTTTTTACCATGATGATATTGATTTAGTGAAACAGGAAGATAAGAGAATTTATGCTATCTTGAGTGGGCCATAAGGTAGGTTCCCGCTTTAGCGGGTTCGTTCAACAATAGCTACCCGACCATGCTTCCTGCGTCAGCACGGCGTGTAGCAGAAACGTTAGCGGCAAGCATAAAACGACACTGCAAGAATGAATAAAATTGACATTAATTTTGATTTTCGAGAGGAATCTAAAGGTAGAGACCCAGATAGATGGAGTCCTACTTTACAGGAATATCACCGAATTGTATGGAGTAAACCTTTGCCAAATGGAAAATTGTTTACTTTAAATAAAACAAGTCAGAATCGACTCTATCATAAATCAGAATTAGGCGAGTTTTATTTATCAAGTGATATGGCTTTCTATGGTTTTGTACGCAAGTGTCATAGAACAAAATTTATTGTTTCTCAAATATCAGAAACAGAAATCAAAGAATTTGAAAAATTGACGCTAAATACACTTGGAGGAACAATGATTTGGCCAAGTATTAGAATCAACAATAAAATGACTATTAACGGAGCAAGAGGATTTAATAGGTTAATTGCTGATAGACTTGATTTAACTATCGAATGTGTAAGACGATATTATTTAGGTGAGGATAGTCCACTTTACCAAGTCTTTAAACGATATTCAAGTTTTTTTTCATTATTCAACAATTTTCGTGAATATATAGATTTTTTTCTTCTTCAAGATTTTATTGATGAAAAAGAACAAGTGAAATTCTCTCTTCCATTTGATGATTTTAAAAGCCCATCATTTCCTAAGTCAATAGAAGAATATTATCAATTTAAATCACATACAACTGATTTAGTTAATAATAGAAACAAACGAATTTTAGAAAGTATATAAAAAGCCAGGCGCTAATCGAGTAGACAGCCCCACCAGCGCTAACTAATGGGGTGCGCCCCTCACACCACCGCACATACGGGTCTCGTATACGGCGGTTCACTAAATCGAAATTTTGAATTTTGAGGACACCACAAGATCGACAAGTGTTTTGACCTCATCGTAATGATGATGAGTGGGGACTGCTATGCTTCAAATTTAGCAAAACAGGCATAAACAGAAAAACCAATGAGTATGGCCCATACGGAAAAGCATTATCTTTAAAATCATCAGCAACTTTGCACGGAAAAACTTAAATTGGGCGGATCACCTAAGTGATGCTTTTTTGTCAGAAATGCTTGATACAGGCAGAGATTATAAAAATGCAAAACGTATAATAGCGCAATCCTAAACAATGACCAAAAAACAAGAATACACCTGTGATGAACTTATGAACTTGCTCTACGAACAGGCCAATTCTAAGACAAGTCAAAAAGAACATACAAGCTCTTCCGATGTAGAATATCGATTAGGCGTAAGCACTTCCGTGCTTAGAAAAATAGCAAAAAAAAGTCTACCCAATTTAGACAATGCTCAGTGTCTTTGGGGAAAAAACAGTTATGAATCTCGGGTTATTGCCGTTTTGGTTTGTCCAGTTGAAGAGGTCAAAGTAAGTCAAGTGAAGGGGTGGCTGTCGGAAACCGAATCATGGGCAATATGCGACTTAATAGCCAATGAAGTCATTTCTCACAACAAAGAAATATTTTCCCATTGTAAGGAATGGGCAAAAGAAGAAAAAATATATATAAAAAGAGGTGCAATCTCTTCGATAGCCTGCCACGCACAAGACCTTACCAAACTATCTGAAAAAGAATTTGACACCTATGCTAAGATAATTTGGTCAACCTCAGATGACAATAGAAAACACATAAAAAATGCCTGTTCTTGGGCGATTAGAGAATTGGGTAAAATCAACTTTGACAATAAAGACCGTGCAATTTCACTATCCAAAAAGATGATAGCTGATAAGAATAAAGATAGAAATTGGGTAGGAAAAAATGCTATGAAGGAATTGGAAAGCTTAATCAAAGTACCCGAAAGACCCCGACTACTTTCGAGTAATTCCCCGGTAGGCAAAAGGTATAAAAACAACTAAAAACTATGGCTAATCGAGTATACTTTTATTTGTAAGAAGTGATGTCCATTCGAGACACACACAATGCATAACCCATAGCCAGCAAAAGCTGGCTACGTCAGGTATGCGAGCCGTTGTATCCAATGAAAGAAAACTACCGACTAGCGACAATCAGAAACTGATTAAGCTCAAAAATTGTTTGAATAAAAATTAGTATTTTTATGAAAAAAAATAACTCATGACAGTCGTAATCAAGCGATCAAGCGACAAAGCAAGTATTCAAAAACTACTTGGATCATTACCAAAGACCAGTAAGTTCAATGCTCATAAGTTTTGTGGAGCCTTAAAACTGGATTTATCACCACTTGACATCCTAAAAGCGATGAGGGATGAATGGGAATAGTCTCCTGATTGATACCAATATCGCTTTGTACCTATTGAATGGAGATACGACCATTGCTGAAATTCTAGATGGTCAGGATGTCTACAAGTCGTCCATTCCTGAATTTGCGCTACTAGGTTTTCAAGATTTGAAAAAACAAGCCCTTCTCTTGATTGAAGAATTTTTAAGCAGTTGCATCATTATTGATATTAATCAGACCATCAAACGCATTACAATTGAGCTGAAGCAAAATCATAAGCTCAAACTTCCAGATGCGATTATTGCGGCCACCTCAAAATACATGAACCTACCCTTGATTTCGGCAGACAAAGGCTTTGAGTGAGTTTCTGAAATTAAACTAATAAAATACGAAATTTAAAAGAAAAACTGGATGGAACAAACAGCTACCCGGCCAGCCCCCCCATTCAGTCGGCCGTCGGGTAGCCACACTTTCACCAAAAAAAATAAAAAATGAACAAGTACCTTCAATCGATCTTACTATTTATTATTGTGTTAATCTTTGAAGCCGCACCTTTTCTATATAGGGAAACATATCATATTGTGGATATGAAATGGGGGTGGATCATAGGGCTGCCAATAATTTTATTAGTACGGAATTTTTACGAAGAAAGTAAAACTAAAAAGACAAAATAAAATACGCCTTATCAGGAAGCTTTCTTGGTTCATTTGGAAACTCGGTCAGGTTTATCAAAAAGGGATAAAGGAATCATTTAATTGAAATTTAACCTTACGGTTTTTACCAACTAAGCCTCTGGCTCGAATTTTAGGGAGAAGCTCACCGAACCGTTGCTGTTGCACTAAAATAAATACATAATATTATGAACTATAAAAACCTTTCATTTCAAATACTAATTTTAGGTTTAGTTTTGACCTCATATACAGGACCGACACAAGAAAAAAATAGCAAGCGGCCAAATATAGTTCTAATTATGTCTGATGACCATGGTTGGTATGATGTAGGATTTAATGGTAATGCTGAAATTAAAACGCCAAACATGGATGCACTTGCAGCCAAAGGGGTGATTTTTGACAGGTTCTATTCTGCCTCAGCAGTTTGTTCCCCAACAAGAGCTAGTTTAATTACTGGTAGAAATCCTTTAAGAACAAATATCCCCTATGCAAACGATGGTCACTTGAGAACAGGGGAAATTACCATAGCCGAAATTCTAAAAGAGCATGGATACGTAACCGGGCATTATGGAAAATGGCATTTAGGAACTTTAACCCAATCTGAATTGGATGCCAATAGAGGAGGAAGGTCAATATTTATGGATGAGTATACCATTCCAACAGCGCATGGATACGATACATACTTTTGTACCGAATCGAAAGTACCCACCTATGACCCCATGATTTATCCTGCCCAATTTATTCAAGGAGAAAGTAAAAGATTTGGTTGGCGTGCAGTTGAAAACAGCGATTCTGTTAGAAGATATGGCACTGCATATTGGAATGGTCATAACAAGAAAGTATTAACAAACCTGGAGGGAGACGATTCTCGTGTCATCATGGATAGAGTTATTCCATTCATTGAAGAGGCACACAATAATAACAGCCCGTTTTTTACAACAGTCTGGTTTCATACCCCACATTTACCGGTGGTAAGCGATAGTGTCCACAGAAACTTATACGATGGAATGGACTTACAAAAACAGATATATTATGGAACCATAACAGCAATGGATGAACAGATTGGCAGGTTATGGAAAAAACTGGAAGAACTTGGGATAAGCGAAAACACGATTCTGTTTTATTGTAGCGATAATGGCCCGGAAGCAAAAACACCTGGCAGTGCCGGAAGATTTAGGGAACGCAAAAGAAGTTTGTACGAAGGCGGGGTAAGAGTACCCGCATTTGCTGTTTGGCCAAATAAATTTAAAGCAAATAACAGCATTGATTTCCCAATAGTAACTAGCGATTACTTACCAACAATTCTTGATTTATTAGAGATTAAATACCCTGATAACAGACCCGTGGATGGGATGAGTGTTTTGGATGCTATTCATGGTGAAATAACAGAAAGAGAAAAACCTATGGGTTTTATTTGTAGACCCAAAATGTCATGGGTGACCAATCAATATAAGCTTATCGGCGATATAGAAGGAGCGAATTTTGAAATGTATGATTTATTAAACGATAAATATGAGCAGGAAAATATTATTGATAAATATCCTGAAATAGCAGAAAAAATGAAGTCAGACTTCTCAGCGTGGCTAAAATCAGTTGAGAATAGCAAGAAGGGAGGGGACTATATCAATTGAGTTAGTGGCAATTAAAAGAGAACATAAAAAGGAATAAAAAGTATCGAATTAATTTACGAAAATAATCGATGGTATATAATGTCTTGGACCTTTAGCGATGAAATAGAAACAGACAGGACACAAAGACATTTGATAGCAACTAAAAATTGGGGTGATTGAGGGATTCGACTGAAATAGTATGACAAAAAAACAATTAACTCGAATACTTAGAATAGTATTGCTTATTGGAACCATAAGCTCCATGTTCTTTGTACCATGGCGCTTGGTAAAGGCATGGATACTTCCGCTACCGGATACGATTCAGGAACAGGCAGATGAAGCCATTGGTCATGGATTTGACGGAATGATTGTTTATGTAGACCAAGCGGGGCAACCCCCTCAGTATTTTGTTTCCGGCTGGCATGATCGAGAATCTAAGATACCTGCCAGACCTCACGCACTCTTTAAGATTGCCAGCATTAGCAAGCTATATGATGCAGTGGCTGTTGCCAAATTGGTGAATAAGGGACGGCTTTCTCTAGATAAAACAATCGCCGATTATTTACCGGAACTTGTGGGAAGAATCGAAAACTCAGACAAAATCACTTTGAGGTTGATGATCCAGCATAGAAGTGGCATTCCCAATTTTACGGACGCTCCGAATTTTTGGGCAGCTCCTACAGAAACCTACGAAAAAAGTCTTGCATTGATTCTGGATAAGCCGGCCAACTTTGAACCCGGTGAAGACTATGAATATTGTAATACGAATTACCTTTTAATCAATAAGATAATGGATGATGCACTAGGTTATGATAACTTTCAATTCATTCAGGAACACATTTTAATGCCGCTAAATCTTAACCATACCTTCGGTTCGCTAAGTGAGGTGAATATAGAGGATGTGATGAGTGGCTATCATGTAGGATATCCCTTTGATTTAAAGGAAGACGAACATGGTATGTTAGCCACCGCAGAAGACGTGGGTACTTTCCTAAGGGCATTGAACGATGGATCATTGTTTACACCGGAAGAACAGGAAATATATGCCTCCATTTATAAGTATGAACATACCGGTTGGGTGCCGGGATACCAAAGTTTTGCAAAATATCACAAAGACCTTGATGCTGTTATTATTGAGTTTTACAGCACAACTGATCCTAAATTGTACAATTGGAACTTGTCAGAAATCATAAATAATAGAATTGTTAAAATACTGATGGCCACCAATTAGCTTCTGCTTTTACATCAAATTGGAATGTTTGTCTGAATTCATACGGAAACGAAACAAATGTACTATCCTCTTTCACTTCCAGTTTCAGGTACTGAAATCCATCGGAGGATCATGCGAATTCTACTCAAGGACATTAATCAGTTGTTACCCGATAACTTTATTAGAATTTCCCGTTCAATGAACACCATAAAATAAATTTAAAGATGAAATATTTACTAATTCTTGTCTCATTGTTTACCTGCCTCAAGGTGTCATCGCAGTCGTATACTTCCTATTTTACCGGAAACACTGTCGATGTGGTAACCTCCCCACGAGGGGGGACTTGCATGATGGGCGGGGCAGCTGAACATGACGAAGCTATGAAATGGTTTCTTGAACGAGCAAACGGTGGCGATATTCTTGTCCTCAGAGCCAGCGGTTCTGATGGTTACAATGATTATATGTATACTGAGTTAGGAATAACGGTAAATTCAGTAGAAACGATTGTGTTTAACAATTCAAGTGCCGCAAATGAGAGTTATATTCATAATAAAATCAGGAAAGCAGAAGCGATATGGTTTGCTGGCGGTGATCAATGGAATTATGTTTCTTATTGGCGGGATTCTCCCATCGATAGTCTAATTAATGATGCCTTGCAGAATAGAAACATCGTTATTGGAGGCACCAGTGCGGGGATGGCTATTCTTGGTAAATATTATTTTTCGGCCTACAATGGCACGGTAACTTCTTCCACCGCATTAAACAACCCATACGACAATGACGTAACCGTTGACTCAACCACCTTTCTTCAGGTTGATTATATGAATGATGTCATTACTGATACTCACTATGATGACCCTGACCGAAAAGGGCGGCATGTCGTTTTTTTAGCAAGAATCTTAACCGATTATGGGGCGGCTGCCAAAGGAATCGCCTGCAATGAATATACTTCGGTCTGTATTGATGAAAATGGCTTGGCAAGAGTATACGGAGACTATCCAAATTATCCCGAAACAGCCTTTTTCCTCCAAACAAATTGTGAGCTTTCCGATTTTAGTCCAGAAAATTGTAGCCCTTCAACCCCGCTTAATTGGAATTTAAACGGGACATCAATTAGAGTATACAAAGTACATGGAACCAATAATGGAGCTAACACTTTTTCTCTAAGTGATTGGCGCACCGGTCATGGTGGGAGTTGGGAAAATTGGTATGTTGACAATGGAACATTATTTGAATCCGCAGGCACTCAAATAAATTGTTCCGTTTTGTCTACAAATGACCATGATTACCGCGCACCGAAAGTATATCCAAATCCATTTAGTACTATTTTTTTCATTGAGTCAGAAGATAAAATTACAGACTTTTCACTCATTGATGTGAATGGCAGGTTAGTATTATTTAATGATGAACTTCGAACGAATGCGATAACCATAGATAAAGCCTCATTACCAACAGGTATGTATTTCCTTAAAATTCAGACGGACAGAGAATTATCTCATTATAAATTATTGAAAAAATAGCAGAAAACAGCATGACCATTGAGACAAACCCCTTTATCAATATGCTGATTTTCAGCTTTTTGTCCATATTTTCATCCTGTATTGGACAAAACACGCCTACAGGTATCAATCAAAACAAAATAGTCGCTACCGGCCAATCCGTCTCAGAAATGGATAGGAAAATTACGGTTATTTTTGAAGACAGCCGTCACAATTACTGGTTTGGCGGCGGGGAAAAAGGGGTTTACAAATATGATGGAAAAAGCATGGTGCTTTTTACCATGAAAGAAGGATTATGCAGTCCTTCGATTTTGGGCATCCAGGAAGACAAATTGGGGAACCTCTACTTCGACACCACCGAAGGAATTTGCAAATTTGATGGACAGCAATTTACCACGTTGCCTGTAGTGAATGCATCGGAGCATGATTGGAAGTTAACCCCGGATGATCTATGGTTCAGGATGGGATGGGACAAAAATGGCCCTTATCGATATGATGGGAAAAATTTGTACCATTTGCCATTCCCTAAAAACCCAATGGAGGGTGAATTCTATGCCAAATACCCGAATGCACCTTTTGAACCTTATGGTATTTATTCATTATATACCGATCAGCAGGGCAATATCTGGTTTGGCACTTCCAGTTTAGGCATTTATCGGTTTGATGGAAAAAAAGTGAGTTGGATGTATGAGCAACATTTGACGGAAACGCCCGAAGGTGGTGCTTTTGGCATTCGTTCCATCATAGAAGACAGAAACGGCAACTTTTGGTTTTGCAATACCCGTTACCGCTACGAAATTCTGCAGGATACGACGAAAAAAAATGGTCTCAACCTTATGAATTACAAAAAAGCGCGTGGAATGGCAGATACCACCGACGATGATGCAATAGATTTCCCGTATTTCATGTCCATTGTGGAAGACAACCGCAGCAACTTATGGATGGCTACCTATGATGATGGCGTTTGGCGATATGACGGGAAGCAACTTCTCCATTATCCGATCAACGATGGGGAAACAGCTGTTTTACTTTTCTCCATTTACAAAGACCGGCAAGGTATGCTTTGGCTGGGGACGCACAACGCGGGCGCTTATCAATTCAATGGAGAAACTTTTGAGCAATTTAGTCCCGACTTATAAATCGTGAAATAGACAAGCCCGTAGGTGATCTTTTATCATGGATGGACCGATGCCGATATGGCTTGAAGTAACAGGAAAAATACCGGACTGGATGGTTAACCAAAAAATCTTGGCGGTTTCCCGCCCTTTCCCATACATCGCATCCCAATGCAGAAACTTCAAAAAAAACTTCGGGAAAAGTGTAATAATTAGGCACTATGCTGATCTAAAGGGTAAATCATCAAAACCCGATAACGCTGGACAACGGTGAGGAGCAACCTATTTGTTTCTTCCTTGAGATCAAAAAGTTTATGGCCGATGGCAAAGAATAAAGAGCAGCAATTTAAGCAAGTCTACAAAGCAACCAAAGATCAAGTCTACAGACTTTGCCTGGGATTTACCGGAAATGAAGCCGATGCCTATGACCTATTTCAGGAGATTCAAATCAAGGTATGGAGCCATTTGGAAAGCTTTAGAAAGGAAAGCAACATAAAAACCTGGGTCTACCGAATTGCTACCAATACCGCTCTCTTATTCGTCAGCCAAAAAAAGAGACGTGAACAAAAGAAAAGTAACATAAGTATTGAATATACCCGGATAGAAAGCAATGAAATCGACCCGCTTGACGAGGACCGACAGATCAATGAATTATACACCGCAATTTCCAGCTTGAAAGAGATCGACCGACTAATTATTTCCCTATTGCTGGACAAAAACAGTTATGAAGACATCGCCAATATTACGGGACTAACGCCCTCTAATGTCGGCGTAAGAATCAACAGAATAAAGAAAACATTAAGTGAAAAATTATCGTAATCATGGAGCCTGATGAATTAAACTGGAGCAAATTGTGGCTGGAGAAAAAAGCAACATCCTTCGATACCAATCAATTTATCGAACAAATCACCTTTATCGAAAAACAGGCAAAGGCGGATCGAATAAAATTGACCATCGGTGTCCCCATAGTCATTGTGGTCTTGTCTTTTTTATTCCCAATTTTAGAAAACAACTATTATTTGGTTTCCATTATATTTATTTTCCTGGGCATGCTCATGATTTTGGTACAAAACTACAAGAACAAGTCTCCGCTTTTAAATGGCAATACCCATTTCAATAACAAAGATTTTATAAACATTCAGATTACTAAATTGAAAAAAAGATTGACTACAGCCTCCACCTGCCTTTGGATTTCTGCCATCCTTTTAATCATTGGGTTCAATGTGTTGTGTCTGCAAGCATTTGAAGATATGCCACTGACTTTCAGAATCGTATTTCACCTGCTTTACATCATCACCATCCCCTTCCTGATCAGGCAGCGCATGAAACGATACAATAAACAGATATTACCCCTCATTGATAAGTTGGAAAACCTAGAGCTTCATTAGGCAAACTTGATACCCCGGCAGGGGAAATTGCAGATTTTGGGTTCTCGCGAGGCTCCTTTTTGAGCCCATCTCGGCTCAGCCGAGACGGACGAAAAGATAGCTTGTCCCGATTTTACATCGGGATTCCAAAAGCTGAAATTTGCAGCTTGAATAGCTTGCCCCGAATACACAACTACCTCCAAACATGCACTTACCCCGCAGTGAATCAATAAAAAGAACGCCCTCTTTAAGGCTTCCGTAAAACCGAGGACCTTCAGAGATATGAAACAAAGATATTGCTCTCGCTACACCCAAAAAATCGACAAGAAGAGACCGTAAAATTTCAAGAATTTAATCATGGTCCTAAAAATAAAATTCCCTCACCACTTTTGCTAAAGTAGTGAGGGAATTAACTTGGCGATTGATGTCGCCGGTATAATATGAGGCAGGGAGCTTATTGCTTACCCAATACCTCGTTGTAACGCTTTTGGTCAAGCAATATCGTTACGGCTTCTTTGATTTCTTTGTCGTTGCGTAAGCCCATTTTGATCTTGCCCAATTGGTAGTAATAGCGGCTCGCAATCTCTTTCTCAATTTGATCGATAATTTCAGCCTGGTGACGCATCACTTCGTCTTTTTTGGCTTCTTCGATGGAAGTCAACATGTTTTTGATATTGCTATCCAATGCAAAGCCGTCTTTTTCAGAGGTTTCCTGCAACTTTTTCAGCAGAACTTCACTATCGGACTTGTATTCAAATTTCCGGTCGGTAAGAAACTGTACAAAAGCATCAAAATCGGTAAAGTGGAAATCTTCTACATCGGTAATGCTGTCCTTGTTCAAGCAATAGTCCGTAACAAAATCAAAGATCAGGTGTTGCTCCACCAAGCTTTTAATCAGACCACTTTCGGTCGCCTTTTTGATGTACACATCAGGTTTAACCCCACCACCGTCCAGTACGGTACGGCCATTGCGGGTTTTGAATGGCGTCCGCTTGTCGTCGGCAATGTGTACGGGCTCTCCATTGGCATACTCCACACTCTGGATACAACGTTGGCTGGGAATATAGTACTTCGCGGTGGTAATTTTCACCTTGGAATTATAACCTACATCCATCGTATTTTGCACCAATCCTTTGCCGTAAGACAACTGTCCAATCAGCACCCCACGATCGTAATCCTGCATCACACCGCTAACAATTTCAGAAGCGGAAGCGGAGTTTTTGTTGATCAATACAGCCAAAGGAATCTCGGTATCAACCGGTGCCCCCGTTGTTTTAAAACTGCGGTCCCAGTCCTTGACTTTGCCTTTGGTAGTTGCGACCACTTCGCCACGAGGAATGAACACATTGGAGACATTCACCGCCTCGTTGAGCAAGCCCCCACCGTTGCCCCGCAAGTCGAGGATGACCCCTTTCATATCGGGATGTTCTGCTTGCAATTCCTTTAATGCATTGGCCACATTACGGCCTGCATCGCGAGTAAAGGTGGTCAAGGCAATATAGCCCACCTCGTCGCTGACCATTCCAGAATAAGGAACATTGGGTACATTCACCTCATCGCGGGTCAATTTGACTTTGACATCATTTTTGACACCCGGACGGCGCAGGGTCAGTTCGACTTCCGTACCGGGAAATCCCCGCAGGATATCATTGACCTGATCGGGGTCCTTGCCCACTACATCCTTGCCATCAACCGCAATCAATTGGTCGCCCACTTTGACTCCCGCCTTGTCGGCAGGCTGGTCTTTGTACAATTCCGTAATTGTGACATAATCCCCAATCTTGTTGCTCTGTGCTCCAATACCCCGGTAACGCCCTTCTGTCATAAAGCGATACCCCTCTATATCGGTCTCCGAAATATAGTTAGTAAACGGATCGAGGGAGGCCATCATCGCGTCGATACCGGTTCGCATCAATTCGCTGGGATCGATCTCATCGACGTAATAGGTATTGACCTCTTTGTAGAGATTAGTAAATATTTCGATATTCTTGAGGATGTCGAAATATCGACTGTTTTCCACATTGGAAGTTGCTGCCATACCGAAGACCATCACGACGAGGACCGCGGCTACTTTAACTAATCGCTGCTTCATAATTATTGTTTTTCACATGTATTCTATTATCAAACGTTAAAAACGTGACGTAATTATTCTTTATCCGACAATACCCTGAGAATAAACCAAAGTATCAGCGCCAGTACTTCTTATTATATCACCCCTACCGATACAGATATACCACTCCAGTCTTCTAGTGACAAGGTACTACCTATTTCAGGACAAGTCAATGAGTCTACCCCTACTAAAAGACCACCAGGAGCCCAACAAGGTTGCCCGGACCAACAACAGATGGAGGATCAATTTGCAATTCAGCATTCTTAAACCAAAAACTATGCCGAAATAACCTAAAAGCTAGTTCTTTGACAAATTTCGTGGTTCAAAGTCAAGCTTCAGGCAATAATCAGTGAGGATACAATTTAGGTGTTTTTGGACACAACTCAGGGTTTATCCCTGCAAAAAGGCCATTACTTCTGCCAAGAGTTCATCAGGGGCTTCGGCATGTACCCAGTGGCCGACGTTGGGAACGGTTTTGAGTTGTGCCTTGGGGAAGTGCTCCAGAATTTCCGGCCAATCTTCATCCTGGATGTATTTTGACTTACCGCCGCGAATAAAGAGCGTATCTCCCTCAAAAATTTCCTCGCCAATGCCCGGCCCCAGAATATCGGGGTAGTGACGGGTGATAACCTCCAGGTTCATTTTCCAACGGTAGTTGCCATTCTTGTTTCGGGTCAGGTTTTTCAACAAAAACTGCCGAACGCCAAAATCCTCAATTCTGGATTCCAAAAAATCATTGGCCGCTTGCCGGCTTTCAATCTTGTTGGGATCAAGGGCTAATAAAGCCTCCAATATTTGCTCGTGACCGCCTTGATACTGCTTTGGCGCAATATCCACCACTACCAATTTATCCACTAAATCGGGATGGGTTGTGGCTAGTTGCATCGCTGTTTTGCCGCCCATTGAGTGACCGAGAAGATGGGTTTTGTAGATCCAGTTGGCCGTCATAAACTCCCCCAGATCTTCGGCCATTTCGAGGTAACTGAGGGTGTCGGTGTGTGGAGAACGGCCGTGATTGCGCTGATCGACCAAAAAAACGGTAAAATGTTCTGCCAGTTGTTTGCCTAAGGTTTGCCAGTTGTCGAGTGTGCCGAACATGCCGTGCAGGATGATCAACGGATCGCCTTTGCCAAATTCTTTAAAATTGAGGTCCATATTACTCTTTCGGTATGCTATTATAAATTGCAATAAATGCCAGGGCCATTTGCATGGAAAGGTTAAATGAGTCGTCCATATCGTGCTCGATAACCCAATCGCGGGGATCACCTTCGAAGTTGGTGTAGATATTAAAAAAGCCATCAGCTTCGCGCAAAGACCATTCATCCCACAGATTGCCATAACGGGTTTTTAACGTCACCTGCTTACGGCCATTGCTGATGCGCCAATTTCGAAAATCATCTTTCCAAACCGTGCGGATGGTGATGATATCCATCCCACTGCGCAATTCCCAGGCACTGGGATCATCCCGCCACTTTTGCCGGATTTGCCCAGTCACCTCCCCGATTCGGTATTCCCATTCAGACCAGCGATCTTGCCAGCGCAGATTGAGCGTACCTTCCAGTTCTTCATCCTCTGTATAAATAGACCATTCCCGAAAGGTATCATTCCAACGGGTGGCCAATCCGATGACTTGTTGCGCCGTCATCGAAAAAGGCATAATACACCATAAAAAAACAAGGAAACGCATCATTAGGTTGAAGATTAAAAAAAAGTGGCTCAGGTACTAGACCCAAGCGCACTCTTCTGGGGGGGAGTGTTTTGACTGCCTCCAATAATACAATTGGTGACAGTCTCATTGTTCTTGCTATGCGTTCTCGACTCGATTAAGCGCACCTAAAACGGAAGATCGTCATCCGCTGCTTCGGTGGTTGGTTCATCACTTATGGAGGGGAAGGAGCCATCCTCTTCAACCGGTGGTGGGCCAGCCTGCCCAGCGCTCACCTGTTCGAGTCTCCATGCGTTCAAATTGGTAAAATATTTACCGTTCCATTCGCGGCCACGCAGGTCAAAATGCACCTTAATCGGACCTCCTTCTTCAAAGGGATCCAAAAGAGCGCATCGGTCTTGTACGAGTTGGAATTTGATAAATTGAGGGTAATTTCCGCTATCAATCTCAATCACAAATTCACGGGCCTGGAAACTATCGGTTTTGTTTTCTGTATCGTACTTCTTGTGAAGTTTACCTTCCACTTCAAATGACATAAACAAAGTTTGATTGCGTGGGGATCATACCTGACCATTGGCCCAAAGCACAATTCCCTGATTTGATAATGCCCAAAATTACAAAAAAACCGCAAGATTATTTCAGGTTTTATTCATGCAAATGCTCTTCAGCGGCTTGCAGTACGGTTTTGGTGTTATTCGCACTATCGTTGACTGAAATATAAGCCACTACAGTGCAATTTTCAGCAATCCAAGGCCCACTGCCATCTTCTTCTGGCAAGGTATATTGGTATTTTTTGTCAAAAGGCACCTCTGCGGTCAGATCACCGATAGCATCACCCTCTGCGGCAGAAATCGCATCGCGGAAAATATGATTGTGTACATAATCTTCAACGGTGCCATTATCGGTGTATTGTGGATTAACAATGCCGCTTTCGGTAATCACCAAGGTAAGACGTACATCTCCGGTAATATCTTCGAAAGGCAGTCCAGCTACGTTAATATCCAACTGCCGGGTAGCATCATCATATTCCACATTGACGCTCAGTCCCAACGCGGGGGCTTTGGCAACATCTTCAGCAATGTGTCCTGCCCAACCGCCGCGTTGCACCTGGAGGCTTTCTTCTCCATCAAACAAGGTGCGGTCAATCACTCCGGAAGGAAGACCAATGGGTACAGCGGTCAACTCCATGATGGTCTGTGCATCCTCATGGCGAAAGTCATATTTACTGCCCTCCACCGGGTTGCCCTGACCACCAATGAAGGTGTGCATGGTCACCACAATCAGGTTTTCACTATAGATCCCTAGCAGGTTTTCAATTTCTGCATGAGCACCGGCACAAGGAGCACATTTTCCCCCGGAATACTCTTCCATCAAGACTACACGACCGGTAGATGGAGGAATTTGCGGAATGGTAATCATGGTTTCCTCACAAGAGGCAAAAAGCAGCAGGCCAAGGGCCAGTGTAAAAAATATCTTTTTCATGTTTTTTCTTTATCAGAATGAAGAATTGACGGTCAATTTTACGCCACTAAAGGCCGGTTCGAGGCGGCAGATACCTCCGGAACAAACCACCCCTTCTACCTGCTTGACGTAGCTCAAGGAGAAACGATTGGCTTTGTGGGTGTAATAAATATCAAAACGTGGGTAGTGAATCGATCGTTTATCATTATTTTCATCAACCGGAGAATTTTTGCCTGGCCCAACATTAAACATATCAGAAGCGGTAAAGGTCCAGTGCGGCGCAATGGTCAGCTCAACCAAACCAAATAACCAATCGCCATAATCCTGCTTGGCGTGTGCCTTGGCATCCTCGCCCACATTCATATACTGCACCTCAATGCGAGCCGCTTTCTTGCGGTCAAACTTGTAGAGAAATTCGGCAAAAGGCGTAATGGTTTCAACAGTCGGAACTCCGGGTTTACCTTCGTAAATATCCTGATTATAATTCTGCATTTGCACTCCCATATTCAAGGACCACAGGCGCTTGTACTTATAGGTGAATTCTCCGTGAATTTCTCGATACAACAAGTCGTTTTCCAGGTTGGTGATATTAGAGAAGTTGGCCCCAAACGACAATTTTCGGCTTGGTGCATATTTGACATCCAGTTGAATGGCTTGCTCTCCTAATTCTTGCGTGGCCGCATTGTAACGGCTATTCAAGCGGAAGGTATTGATACGAGTCATCGGTGGCAAAAAGTTGATAAAACCACGGTTCAATACCACAAATGGGTTGGTCCGGAACGTAAAATCCTCCGTCCGTTTCCCCTCCAGGGTAACCCCTACCCCGCCGCCGGCATAACTCAGACTGGTATACACCACTGAGCCGGGACGATTGACCAGTTTACCCAAAGAGGTGGAACCATTAAAGTTGAGTTTCTCCGCAAACTGATCAAAAAATACCTCCTCTGTTTTATATGCCCCTTCGATGTACCAGTTGAAAGCACCTGCCGTCAGCGTATTGTACAGTGAAAAAGCATAGGTATTGTATTTGGGCTTGACCTGATCCTCCGCGGTATAGGTCGCAATAGTGGTCACCACTTGCTCAATAATTTCATCGCTGTGGGTGCGATTGACCACTCCGATACCGGGCGCTATGGACCATTTGCTGTCTTCACCGCCAGTAAGGAAGCCCTCGATGCTCCCCCCTTTGATCACCGATTTATAGGTATCAAAGCGATTCTTCTGGCGGCCGCTAAAGACCTTAATTTTCCAGTCAGGCGCAATTTCGTATCCCAAACGAATACCCACCAACGCATTATCAATAAATAGCGGACGTTCTTCGTAAGCCCGGAAGATGATGCCACTACCGATTTGATCATACAGATAACCGGCAGAGATATCCAGCTTTTCGATCTGCTTTTTGATGTACCAGCGGCCGATGCCTTCATCGGTATAGGAGTTGCGCGGATCGGGCAAATAAGAGTTGTTGAACATGTCAAAACGCAGGCCAAAATCAAAGCCCCAATTGCTGTAATTGAGGTTTAGCCAGGCGTCGGCGCCATACAATTGGTTTTCATATTGTGGCGTATTGAATGCTCCAATGGCGGAATCTCTCATAAAGAAGTTGCCATTGGCTTCCAAACTTCCCGAAATTCGGCCACCACCATTTTCCTGAGCGTTGGCTACCTGACAAAGTAGGCAAAACAGCAGTAGATTTAATGTAACCTTAAATGTATTCATCTAAAATAGTTTAGCTTTGTTCTCGTTTTGTAAACACCCTGAAAGTCCGAAAAACGAACGAAACAGAATTTTTTTGAATATATGACAAAAGGCGGATTTCACTCCGCAGTTGTGACAATTGGATTGTTCCGACGTCAAAAAAATGACGTTTTGAAATTGAGTACAAGTTTCCTGCAAATTTTTGAGGATAAAAAATTTAAGTCAAAAATAGTCATTTGAAAAACATCTTTATTCAATAAAAACTAGTAAAAATATGAAGTTGCTGAAGTTTTCCATTTTAGCCCTGATGTTGTTTTTTACCACCACCACCTTCGCACAGAAAGAAATTCCCGCTACCGATATTAAAACTTTAGACGGCCAAACTGTCAATCTGAAGGATTATACCGGAAAAGGTAAAATCACTGTGATTAGCCTGTGGGCAACCTGGTGCAAGCCTTGTCAGAAGGAGTTAGATGCCATTGCTGACTTGTATCCTGATTGGCAGGAAGAGTACGATATGGAATTGTTGGCGATCACCATTGATACCCAGCGAGCATTGGGCAAAGTAAAGCCATTAATCGAAACCAAAGGATGGGAATATACGGTCCTTTCCGATCCCAACAATCAGCTGCGCAATGCGCTGAATTTCCAATCGATTCCGCACACCTTCTTATTAGACAAAGAAGGAAATATCGTTTATGAACATTCTGGTTACCTGCCGGGTGACGAGTATGAGTTGGAAGATAAAATTAAGGCCTTGGCCGGTAAATAAGGGCATTAGTTAGACGGGCGCAAGTGAGGATTCGCATCACAGACGCCCAGCGGGGTAGAAGGGTTGTTATGACTGCCGTTCTACCCTTTTTTATTGGTCCAAAATATCTGTCCACTCAGCCCCTGGTGCATGTTCTTCCCCTCTGAAATGTTGTAGCACAAAGTCATTTTGCAGCAATAAAAAATAGACCAGTACTATTCCGTAAAGGAGAATAGATAAGCCAATGATGACCGGGGGAAAGTCTGAGCTGCCATTGTCAGCAAGTGCGACATAAACCGTCAACGTCCAGGCAACAGCGCCTCCAACTACAAGCACCATTAAAGCAATGCGCGCCCAGTTTTGTTTCAGCATAAAGCCAATGGAAAGGATACAGGAAATAAGGCCACTGGCAAAAAACAAGGCCATTGCTAAGCGATCACCACCGGAGGAATACGCTCGTAATTCCTGAAAAAATTGCAAAGCAATAAACATCAAAAATATGCCAATCAACAAAAGAGGTATGCCAACCAGAATGATGGGGTCGATTCGATTGCGTAACATGGTGTGTATCTTTTAGGTAACTAGATCCGCGCGTGGCGACTGCTGTCCATTTTCAACAAAACAGCCAGCATAATGGTAAAACCCAACAGGGAAGATCCGCCTTTGCTAATGAATGGCAAAGGAATGCCAATAATGGGCACCACACCCATTGTCATGCCGATATTGATAAAAAAGTGGATAAAGATAATGCCCGCCACCCCGTAGGCGTAGTAACGGATAAAGTTATTGCGCTGCCTTTCGGCAATGATGGTAATGCGGTAAAGGAGCAATAGAAACAGGCAAATAATACCCAGGCTACCAATGAAACCCTGTTCCTCTCCAATGGTGCAGAAGATAAAGTCGGTGGTTTGCTCCGGCACGTAGTTGAGTTTGGTCATATTGCCATTAAGGAATCCCTTGCCTTTCAATCCGCCTGAACTGATGGCCATTTGTGAATTGATCAGGTTGTAGGCAGAACCTTGACGGTCTGTTTTGCCGGGCTGTAGCCAAACATTGATTCGATCCTGTTGGTGAGGTTTGAGTACATCATTAAAGATATAGCTTGCGCCAACGGCGATCATGCTCCCCCAAATCACAGCCATTAGCAGAAAACTGACCAATCGTCCTTTGCGCTCTTTTTTGTTGCTCCACAACGTGTAGGCGAGCCCCAGTAATACCACAATGCTCCCCCCCAGGAAAAAATAGGCATTGCTAAAGTCTTTGCCTGGATTCTGTTCCACCGGAATATTCTCTTTGGGCAAATCGGGCAAATCCATGTAGAGGTAAATGATTCCCGCCGCAAAAGCGAGCGCCCCCAGACGCCAGTACAACTTTGGTTTAAAATGATAGATCACGGCAAAAATAGCCAACACCACCAATGATTGGATGATGTAAATGGGCGCATGAACGAACCCCAGGATGAGAAGTCCCGCACTGTAAAACCCAAAGACATAGATTGCCGGTGCCCAGCCCGCCCGGTACATAACGATTAGGAAAGAAGCAAAGACCAGCGCTGACCCCGCATCGGGTTGTAAAAGAATAAGGAAGATGGGTAAACTAAACAGCCCAAGGGTATAAATGACCCATTTGAACCTGCGTAAGTCCGCATTGTAACGCCCTAAAAGAGCCGCCACGGCCAAACAGGTGCCAAATTTTGCCAATTCGGAGGGCTGGAAGGTGAATCCACCAAAACGATACCAGGAAGTAGCCCCTTTGATCGTGACGCCAAACACCAGTACACCCGCTAGCAATGCCATCGACACCCCGTACATGGGGAAGGCCATGGTCTGCCAGAATTTCCAGTCAATCAATTGAATAAAAGCAAATAGGGTCAGGCAGATGCCGATCCAGATGGTTTGAGAACCGATCGGGGTATTAAAAAAGTTTTCCTCGTAGCCTTCTTTGTAGCCTACCGTAAATATCATGAGCCATCCAATGGAAACAAGTCCCAAATAGAGCCCGAAGGTAACGAGATCAATTTTTTTTCTTAAGCCCTGTAGCATTGGTGCAGCAATAATCGGTTAAAACGATAGATAACAGAGGGCCTTCCATCCAGCCATGAAGGGCGGTTGTCGTCTAGTAGGTGTTAATAAATTCGGAGGGACGGATATTGTCGTCCTTTACCAAATAAATTCCGGAGTAATCTCTTTCCAGAATGTGCTTGAGGCGCAAAGCTTCCAATTTGGTCACGAAAGCACCAGCCCTCAATTTGTAGTATGGCTTTGAATGTACCCAATCAATTGGGATATTGGGATAACGGTATTGAAAATTCTGACGAGTCACCTCCAGTTTTTGCCGATCGGTGGTTGCCAAAACCTGAATTCGCCAACCTTCTACACTCGTTCTGGCCTTATTGATTTCCACAAAACGCTCCATCATCTTGGCGATCAATGGATCTTCGGTAATCTGTATATTTTGAGCCTGTGCAGGATTTGCGATGGCCATAGTGACCAGAATGCCAAGAAGATATAATAGTCTATTCGTATTAGTTAGTATATTTTTCATACTCCAAATATACTACAATTCCGTTATAATTTTCACCCCTGATGAGCTTCCCAGGCGTTGTGCGCCGGCATTGACAAGATTTATGGCATCTTGACGCGTACGGATGCCACCGGATGCTTTAATTTTAATACTATCACTGAGGTTTTGACGTAGTAGTTGAACGACCTCTACACTGGCTCCGGGGCCATTAATACCAGTAGATGTTTTGACAAAATCAGGTTCTAATTCCTGGCAGATCTCACAGACTTTACTAATCTCCGGTGCGGTTAGCAGCCCCGTTTCCATAATGATTTTGATCTGTTTGCCCTTAAGGTGTACCGCGGTTGTCGTGCGGTCGATATCGTTTTGCAGATAATTCCAATTGGCACTTTTAATAGCACAAATGTTGATCACCACATCCAATTCATCTGCACCTTCATCAATGGATCTTTTTATCTCCTCCACCTTGGCAGCAGTTGCGCTATAGCCCATAGGGAAACCAATGACCGTGGCCACTTTTACTTTACTTTTCTCTAGTTGACGCACGGCTTCTGAAACCCAGTAGGGAGGGATACAGACGGCAGCAAAATCATGAGCCAATGCTTCTTCACAAAGCTTGATGATGTCCTCCTGACTGGCATCTGGTTTCAGTAACGTATGATCTATTAACCTCGCTAAGTCCATTCAATTACACTTGTCTAGGGTTCTTTATAATAAGGTAAAAGGAGTTTTGGTGTCGCGCTTTTGTTAGCCTTTATCGCCACAATTAGATGAACCCACCTAAATGTTTCAGGCGTATAGTAGTCTGATGCCGCAAGATATCATAAAATTGATAATCAGACCTATCTTTTCTGTTCATTTTTTGTTAAGTACCTGTTTATTTAAAAGGTTTAACATTTAAAGGGGTGCAGTTCAGGTTTGTCCCCAAAAAAAGATTGAGCAGGTGGGATTCTATTA
>CAXHCA010000123.1:0-21873 GCA_964015035.1 uncultured Saprospiraceae bacterium | reverse complement strand
ACCCAAAATCTGCAATTTTCGCTGCTAAAGCACCACCTCCAAACAAGCACTAAGTGCTTGTTTGAGCCATCGATCATACGCTAAACCCCATCAACCCGTATATCTACCGATAATGCATCCTTGCAAAATGGGGATCTGACTTGAATGGGTCGTCCAAGCCTCCTTTTCTCAAATGCTCTTCCCAAAGAAACACCTCACAATTTCACAAAGTTGCATTTCCTCAATACGCTTTTTCTCGGTCGACTTCAAATAATAATGGCTGATGATTCATACAGTGCCGATAATGCTTCGCAAAAACGACAGCGGCACTTTGGAAATCCGTCACGCTGGCAATATGTGGCGTAATCACAATTTTGTGGTGAGTCCAGAAGGCATGATCCGAAGGTAAGGGTTCTTGTTTGAAAACATCCAGCCAGGCACTATCTAAAATCCCTGAATCCAAAGCCCATAGGAGATCAGCTTCCACCAGTTGAGCCCCCCGCCCGACGTTGATTAGGTGACTGCCCCGTGGCATGGCCTCAAAAAGCTGTCGATTTAGAATATTGGTCGTATCCGGTGTATTGGGCAGGAGGCACACCAGTACATTTACCTGACTGGCAAAAGCAGTGAGCGGCACTTCTTCACTACTCAGGCAGCGTACCCCGTCAATTGCCTTTTCGCTTTGGCTATAGCCCCACACCTCAAAACCCATAGCCGCCAAATATTGAGCAATAGATCCCCCCAAGGCACCAATACCGAGCATGCCGATGCGTACTGGCAAGTTCACCAATTCCGCTTTTTTCCAAGTACTGAATTCCTGGTTTTTTTGGTAGAAACGCAGTTGTTTCTGGATATTGAGAATAGCCATCAATACATAATTGCGCATTGAATGCACCAGTTGCTCATCAACCATACGGACAATGGCGACATTCTTTGGCAGGTCAGGATCGTTGAGGATGTGTTCTACTCCCGCTCCCAGTGAGCTGATCAACCTCAAATTGGGAAACTGCTGAAATATGCCTGCCGGTTGTTTCCAGGCAATAACCATTGCCACCTGATTGGGATCAGGCACTTCCGGATAAAGCCAAACTGGCACTTCCGGTAATAACTGCTGTAAACTTTCCCGCAAGGGCGTTGCATCACGATCGGTGATAATAAGGAGGATGGACATGAATGACGGTATTTGGTGAATAGAAGCAAATTTATCAAGATCAAATAGGTCATTGGCTTAAAAAGCTTATTAAAGAACCAGAATACTTATGGATTGGTCTAATCATAATGGCTATTTAGGTTGTTATTATTTATGATCCTACTCGAATCCTTCAAATAGACTACATCTATAACTACATAGAAAATATAGATAAAAATTATCGTCAAGATAATCGTAAATTCGCTTCATTAAATAATTCAAATCTATCTATCAAAATGGAAGATAAAAAACATTCGAGCACCTCAGGGAATGGCCAAGCTTGGGATGTCAACGAATCAAAAGCCGGCAAATGTCCATTTACGGGTGGAACAGTTAACCACAGTGCTGGTGGTGGCACCAAAAACCGTGACTGGTGGCCCAACCAGTTGAATTTGAACATCCTCCGTCAACATTCTTCCTTATCCAATCCAATGGGCGAGGATTTCAATTATGCAGAGGAATTCAAGAAACTCGACTTGAATGCCGTAAAGCAAGATCTTTACGACTTGATGACCGATTCTCAAGATTGGTGGCCGGCTGATTATGGCCATTATGGCCCGTTCTTCATCCGAATGGCTTGGCACAGTGCGGGTACTTACCGTATTGCTGACGGTCGTGGTGGTGGTGGCTCCGGGTCGCAGCGTTTTGCGCCACTCAATAGCTGGCCGGATAATGCGAATCTGGACAAAGCACGCCTATTGCTTTGGCCGATCAAGAAAAAATACGGCAATAAAATTTCATGGGCAGACTTGATGATTCTTGCCGGTAACTGCGCCTTGGAGTCAATGGGCTTAAAGACCTTTGGTTTTGGTGGTGGCCGAGAAGATGTATGGGAACCTGAAGAAGACATTTATTGGGGGGCTGAAGGAGAATGGCTGGGCGACAAGGAAAGATATAGTGGAGATCGCGAATTGGAAAATCCACTTGGTGCTTCTCACATGGGGTTGATTTACGTTAACCCTGAAGGGCCAAGAGGAGAACCTGATCCAATTGGCGCAGCTCGTGACATTCGCGAGACCTTTGGCCGGATGGCAATGAATGATGAAGAAACCGTAGCACTAATTGCTGGCGGCCATACCTTTGGTAAAACCCACGGCGCGGCTGATCCAGAGAAGTATGTCGGCGCAGAACCGGCAGCAGCGAGCATAGCAGAACAAGGCTTGGGTTGGAAAAACAACTTTGGCAGTGGTAATGCCGGCGACACGATCACCAGTGGACTGGAAGGAGCCTGGACGACGACCCCAACAAAGTGGAGTAATAACTTCTTCGAAAACTTGTTCGGCTACGAATGGGAACTCACCAAGAGCCCTGCTGGTGCGCATCAATGGCGGCCAAAAGATGGCGCTGGTGCTGGTCTGGTCCCCGATGCACACGATCCCGAGAAGCGTCACGCACCATTTATGCTGACCACCGATATTGCCTTGCGGGAGGATCCTATTTATGAGCGAATTTCAAGGCGTTTCTACGAAAATCCTGATGAATTTGCCGATGCTTTTGCTCGCGCCTGGTTCAAACTGACACACCGCGATATGGGGCCGGTTTCTCTTTATCTAGGTCCTGAAGTACCTTCGGAAGAGTTGATCTGGCAAGATCCGATTCCAGCGGTTACACATGAGCTGATCAACGACCAGGATATTGCTCACCTAAAAGGCCAAATATTGGCTTCAGGGTTGTCTGTATCCGAATTGGTTTCTACTGCCTGGGCCTCCGCATCAACGTTTCGTGGTTCTGACAAACGTGGCGGGGCCAACGGTGCTCGCATTCGCCTGGCTCCTCAAAAAGACTGGGCAGTGAACAACCCTGCTCAATTGGCCAAAGTATTGGATACCTTGGAAGGCATTCAAAAAGCCTTTAATAACGCTCAATCCGGTGATAAGCAAGTTTCCATGGCCGACCTGATCGTTCTGGCAGGCTCCGCCGGCATCGAAAAAGCAGCCCAAAATGCCGGTCACAACGTAACGGTTCCATTTACTCCTGGACGTGCAGATGCTTCACAAGCACAAACTGACGTAGAATCCTTCGACGCACTGGAACCTGCAGCAGATGGCTTCCGCAATTATTACGAACCTAAACATCGTGCATCAGCGGAGGAAATGTTGATAGACCGAGCGCAATTGTTGACACTAACTGCACCTGAGATGACGGTACTCCTTGGCGGAATGCGGGTATTGAACACCAACTACGACCATTCAAAACATGGCGTATTTACCCACCGTCCAGAGACCTTAACCAACGACTTCTTTGTCAATCTACTGGATATGGGGACCACCTGGAAGGCAACTTCCGAGTCAGAAAAAGTATTTGAAGGCCGTGATCGCAAGACCGGTGAAGTCAAATGGACCGGTACTCGTGTCGATCTGATTTTCGGTTCGAACTCAGAGCTACGGGCCCTCGCTGAGGTCTATGGATACGAGGATTCACAAGAGAAATTCTTGCAGGACTTCGTTGCCGCCTGGACCAAAGTGATGAACCTGGATCGTTTTGATCTGGCTTAAGGTTTTGAGCTTTAGACAAAAATAAATGCAGAGGCATATCTTCTTCAATCCCGTAAGTAAAGCATTGTTTTGATGCTTTACTTCACGGGATTGATTCGTTTTCTAAAACTAGCTTCCTCAGCAAAGAAACCTGCCCTAAATGATAATAACTATGTTCGATCACGCCTTCAATATTTCGTAAATAGGTCCCGTATTTTTCATCTACAAATGGCCCTTCTAACATTTCGTCAGACAGCTGCTCCACCTGATCGGCAAATGCTGCTGCATGGGTTAAAAACTGATGGATCAATCTTTTCCAATCCGCTTCTGACGTTATAGGCGGAACGTCAAAGCTATATTTATCCCTGATTTCCAGCGCCCCGCCTTCAAAAACATCTAAAAGTCCACCCAGATAGTAGTCAATATGAAAGGTCAATGCCGCAATCGTATTTAAGCTACCCACTTGTTGCGTGGCTTGTTCCCAGGTCACACTGGTGATCAATTCCTGATAGTTGGTATTGGCTATCCACCGACCATTGAGTAAGACTTCCCTTAGCCGATTGGCGATTGCTTCGCTTTTTTTCATGGCGCGTATTTTTAGCGCTTTACCCACACGGTTTTTCAGACCAATGCGGGATATTTGCAAATTTTCTGATTTATGAAATAGATTTTAGAATCTTCACAGCAACACCTCCTACTCAAAAATAGCCACCACTCTTGCCGGGGCAGCAGAAGCGCCTACAATTTTCAGTGGAAAAACGGCCACCCCAATATCCGAATCAGCCACTTCGCCTTCCGGTGGGGCTTGTGTTTGATTTTGACCTTCATAACCCAAGGGGCTGCCTTGTTGTATTTGATCGGTTTGGAGAGGTCGATTATTTTCATCCTACATTAATTTCAGGTTATTTTGACACACAGTGCATGTTTGGAGGTGGTGCTTTGATACTTATCTATTAGTTAGGGTTTTATTACCTTATTAATACTTGTTCTTACTTCATTTATTTTCTTTTCAATTTCTGAATAATATTGAAGGATAAAAGCTCTATTTGATTGAATTTTCCACAGATAAAGCAGTAGCTTATTTCTTTTGTTCTCTTGAAGTTTTAATGGTAAATCAAACCCAATTATGTTTCCGTCACTATCGAATTTAAAAATTGGTGCAACTTCTTCATTAATTTCTTTAAAGTAATTGTCTTGAAACTGCATTTCGGAATATTCTTCTTCTAATTTCCGTAAAGCATTATAGTCATATTCGTAAAGAGATATTATTTTAAGTCTTAAAGAGTCGTTATTTATTAATTCCAGACCTTTAGATTTCAAGGTTTCGTATCCGGCAACATTTTGAATGGATATGAAGTCGCGAGTGAGGTTGAAATAATGATACATTAACGAGTCTGTTTCAATGTTTTTGCCAGCAAATACCTTTCTAAAATAGTCACCGGCAGAAATGCCCATTTTATGTCCAGCTACATTCAGTTTAATGTCACCTAAATCCTTTTCAAGTCCGTTTGATATTTCTGTAAGAATTTTGTTTTCAGAGTGCGCATCTCTTTTGTTTTCACTCCAATTATTTAATGCAAATGCAGAAATAACAGCAATGAAAATGGATAAAAATTCAAATCCGCTTTTTTTCCAATTCTTAAATTTTATTTTCTTCACAGTTTTTCTTTTATACTAGGCCATGTCCCGGTATCGGCCAAAGCAGGGCGGTTTGCAAGCTATATGTTTGGCTCTCAATGGACTTAAAAATCAGATAAGTTTTTTTCTAGCTAATATCCATAAAATTCCCCAACCAAGCAATTATCTATCGCTCTTCTTCCCGGCTCTCCCCACATCCCGTATCTTGAGACCGATAAACTCAAAACAAGCCAATGAACAAACGACTTTACCCATTACTTATAAGCATGATGCTGGGCATATTTGCCACTCAGGCCCAGGATCGGTACCTCCTGATTTATGAAGCGGACCTAGGGGAGCACTTTGGCGCAGAAAATCTACTGCTGGCCAATCATTTGTGGTCAACATTGGATAAACACTTTCTACCCCAGCACTTATTTCCGGAGGAGAAGCGCTGGGGCAACCGTTTTTATCGCTTGGGCAAATTGCTGTTGTTAGATTACCCTTTTGCCTTTGTCCTGCCCAGTTTGCAACATGAATACTTTGGTCATGGCTATCGGGCGCGACAGTATGGAAGTCGGGTGACAGAGTTGAAAATTACGCTGCCTCCCCCGTTTCAGTTGGAGACACCGCATGTGCGCTATAAACCCATTCTGGACCGTACCGCCCAGGAACAATTGGTGATGACCATTGCTGGGGTGGAAGCCAATTCCATTTTCAGTGAAAAAATTCACCGCAATGTACTGCTGCGGGAGTCCATGGATTACCACGATGCACTCCTGTACATTTATGCCAATAACGACTTGACCAGCTATGTCACCTTTGGTGGCGACCTCGGTGGTGATTTGAATACGTATGTGGCTAGCATCAATGGCTTCTATACAAAAGGAGAACTCAAGAAGGAAAAGCTATTTCGCTACGGTATTTTGGGCATCCTCTTTGATCCACTCAATTATTATGCCTTTGCCAGCGTCTTCAACTATGGGTGGAAAGGACAAGCAGCTACCCAAACGCCTTTTCTTTCTTTACATGATCAAGTGAAGTACTTACCCAAGATTAGCTTCCACCTCACTCCTTTTGGCCCGGAAGTATACCTCGATAATTATTTAAAAATCCATAGTCAATTGTACGCCATTTCCTTTGCGGTATCGGATAATACCTTTGAAAAATTTTGGCGCACCAGGGTGCGATTTTGGAATGTGTCTTTATCGGGTTCATTATCTCTCGGTGGACAGATGCAGCTCTGGCAACAACCCACATTGACCATTCTCAAAGACCAACAAAACGTTGCGACAGAAGGAGTAGGTGGTGCCCTGATCGGCCGATTGAATTACGATTGGCAAAAGGCACCAGTGTTGGGATTGATGCTGGAAGCAGGTTATAAAACCGGTGGATTTATGCAGGGTGAGCGGTTAGACGAAGGCTTAATAATAAGAGGTGGGATAAGTGTTCATTTGAACACAAAATAGCAGTAAAACTTATGCGTCCTTGATAAATCATGCAATGTTATTGACGAAAACTACATCGATGAAACACCTTCTGCTGCTCCTCTTCTGTCTTTCCTATTGGCCTGCAAACCGACCATTAAAACGGCGATGATTGCCGAACATACTCTGAGGAATTGGCTTCGACATATAAAGCTGATCACGCTGATCGGCAAAACAATCCCATCAACTGGAAAGTGGTTTCGAAAAGGAATAGCAAGAGAGAGGCTCGGGTGAATGTTTGGTAAACCTAGGTTGAACGGAAGAGGGTATCGCGGACTCTTACGCTTTTATTTACTTATCCAACAACCCCATTTGGTGAAGGATGGCAGACTGACTGCGGTAGGTCATGGCAATATTTTCTTCGGTAAAAACCGTATCGGTATCGCCGAAAGCAATGAGGCGTTGGTTGAGCAAAATCACGCGATCAAAATATTCGGCCACAGTGGAAAGATCATGATGAATAACCAGAATCGTTTTGCCTTGCAGGGAGAGGTCTTTCAGCAATTCAATAATTTTTTCTTCCGTGGTAATGTCTACCCCCACAAAGGGTTCGTCAAGTAGAAAGATATCGGCTTCCTGACAAAGGGTTCGGGCCAGAAACACCCGTTGTTGTTGCCCTCCGGACAGCTCTCCGATCTGGCGTTCTTGCAGGTGCTCAATTCCAAGTTTATTCAGGGCTTGCTGCGCCAGTGCACGGTCTTCGGCATCAATTTTTTGAAAGATCTTTTTGTGTGGATATCGGCCCATCAATACGATGTCAAAAACCGTAGCCGGAAAGTTCCAGTCAACCTCACTTGTTTGTGGCACATAGACCATTTGTTTGCGCACCTTTTGGATCGATTTTCCTAGGATAGATACTGCCCCGGAATTGGTTTCTACCAACCCCAGAATGGCCTTAAAAAGTGTGGACTTTCCAGCCCCATTGGGGCCGATGAGCCCATAGACCTTACCCGCTTCGAGTTCCAGATAAATATTGGTCAGCACCCGTTTGCGCTCGTAGGATACGGAAAGACCATTGATGGAGATCACCGATTCCATAGTTTATGCATTTAGGTTTTTGAACATAATGAAAAAGCCACCAATCAAAAGCAGGCCCAGCACACCAAATAACCACCAATTGGAGGAAGAGGGAGGCACTTCAGTGACTTCTCCCCCGTCATTTACCTGTTTTGACAACGCAGCAACAATGGTATTGGTATTAAACCGAAGCATGTCAAGATAAGTCGGTGCCGGACTATCTCTATCTCCAATAGAATCAGAGTATAGCTTTCCACCGATTTCGATGTGGTTGGAGGTGGCCAATTGTTCCAATAATTTAGGGTTGACAGTAGTTTCAATGAATACCGCCGGAATCCCTGATTCCTGAATCAGCTTATTGAGTCGGATTAAATCAGAGGTTTGAGCATCCGCATCAGTGGAGGTTCCAAGTATCGCCTCTACGGTAATGCCGTAACGTTGGCCGTAGTAGCGAAAAGCATCGTGGGAAGTAATGAGAATGCGCCGTTGTTCCGGGATTTTTTGGATTTCCGTTTCGATGTATTGATCTACTTCCAGCAATTGTTCCTTGTAAATATCATAGTTAAATTCATATTCCCGGGTATGCAGCGGGTCCAGTGCCACTAGCGCATCTTTGATGTTCTTGGCATAGATGACGCCATTACTCGCCGACATCCAGGCGTGAGGGTCGGTGGAGTTTTTGTATTGAATGCTTTCAATGGGGTTGATGCCTTTTGTGATCGTAACCACAGCGGCTTTGGTGCCAGAATTTTCGATCAACTCACTCAACCATCCTTCAAAGGTGAGGGCATTCTTGAGAATCAAATCTGCTTTAGCAATGAGTTGAGCATCTCCCGGAGTAGGTTCGTAAATGTGAGGATCACCACCGATGGGAACCACTGTTTTCACCTCCACCAATCCCCCAGAAATCACTTCTGCCATATCGGCAAAAATCGAGGCCGTGGCCACTACCAATGGTTTATTCTCCTGGGCTTTGGCTCCTATAGCCGCCCCAACAATCAGCATTAAAAGGATCCATTTCTTTACCATAAGTCCTTGTTTTTGGGTTCAGTCATGAACCTATTTCCGCCCGGTGTTGCCATTGGCCACAGCCGGTTTTTTCAGAATAAATAAATTTTGACAAACCTTTTTAGACAAGATCATTTCTTGTTCTCCATTGAGTAAGATTTTGACAGACTCGTCATAGGCGAAACGCTCCAGCAATTCAATCTGAACCCCAAGTACCAAATGCAGTTGATCGAGATATTGTAAAAAAGTGGTGGTGTGATCCTGAACCCCAACTACCGCCCCTTTTTCTCCAGGCGTCAGTTCTGCAAGCAAGAATTGTTTGCGATAAGCAAAATTTCCATCTGCATCCGGAATGGGGTCGCCATGTGGGTCAAATTGTGGATTGCCCAAGTAGTTATCCAGGCGTTCTACCAAATCCAATGATTTGATGTGTTCCAGCTGTTCTGCAATATCGTGCACTTCGTCCCAGGAAAAGTCAAGTTTTTCCACTAAAAAAACCTCCCAAAGTCGGTGTTTTCGGATGAGGTGGGTCGCGATTTTCATGCCTTGATTCGTCAGCCTGACCCCCTTCCGCTTTTTGTAATCCACCAATTCCTTTTTGGATAAACGGATGACCATGTCGGTAACTGATGCAGCACTGGTGTTCATCTCGCCAGAGATGGCATTAGTACTAGCAGGACTGGTAACTCCTTCTGATAATTTAAAAATAGCTTTGAGGTAATTTTCCTCGGTTTGTGATAGGTTTTGCATGGACGCTACTGAAAAATGAAATAGTCCTGCAAATATACTAAATTTAGACCAATCTAAAAAGTAATTTAGATTTATATTAAATCCCAAAAAGACCGAGGACGGCGATAGACCGTAATCGTATCGCGAATGGTTTGGATAAAGTACCAAACCACCAGGCCGACCACGGAGAAGAAGGCTGCATTCCCAATGAGGTGATACCAAATGGGGAGGCTGATGCCAATGATTAGTGCTGTGCGGAGGTAACGAATGCGTCGGATATGGCGATAGACATAAAATAGGTGAATGGCGCTACCTAATTGCCAGATGGCCAACAAAATCAACATGGTATGGGTCCATCTCATGCCGCTAGTGTAAAACACCAGCAATAGTAGCGCTACTGCCAAAACGCCCTGCCCCAATAAATCAACCTTCATTCTGCTTCTAGGTACCATAGTTATACAAAATCACTTTTTGCTTTTTTCAAATCATTTTTCACCTGATAAATGAAGTACCAGGTACCAGCAATAAACGGGATAATCGTCCAGCAAGCAACTGCCCAAGCAAAAATTGCTTCCTCTATTTCTCCTGGGATGAAATCCCGTAAAGCGGTGCTGGTAAATAACAAACCACAGTACATTAGTGCAGAGAAAAAATAAATGAGGTCTACTTTGCTTTTCATCACTGCACCCCGAATAATAGCGATCATCAACTGCAATATCCCAAGAAAAAGCAAGCCTAACAAACTATAGATCAACATGCCTCCCTCGTATAAACCAGATAAAGCAAAAGCTACAATTCCCAATAAAGTTAGTCCCTGCATTAATAAATCTGGCCGTTTAATCACCTGAATTGGTTCCATGATGGTTATCTTTGGATGCTTTACAAATATACACTAATATTTCATAAGTTTCAATAATTTTTGAAATTTAACGGCAAGTTAATTTTCTGCTATGACTCCTGATCAAATCAGCACGCTTATTCGCCAACGCAGATCCGTCTTTCCCGGTACGTATACGGATCAACCGATCGCGGTAGAAGTGATTAAAGATATTTTGGAAAATGCCAATTGGGCTCCGACCCACCGCAAAACAGAACCTTGGCGCTTCAAGATATTCAGAGGAGAAGCCCTTAACGGACTATCTGAATATTTAGGCAAATGGTACCAAGAACATACTCCAGAAGAGCAATTTTCAACTGTAAAGCTGAAAAAGACGATTGAAAAACCGTTAAAAAGTGCCTGTGTGATTGCCATTTGTATGCAACGAGACCCCCATGAAAGCCTGCCCGAGTGGGAAGAAGTTGCGGCAGTGGCCTGTGCCGTACAGAATATGTGGCTCACGTGTACTGCCTATGGTATTGGTAGTTATTGGAGTTCTCCGCGATCCATAATTGAAGCGGAGGAATGGCTTGGCCTCCAACCGGGAGAACGATGTCTGGGCCTCTTTTATATGGGCTATCACGACCTTTCGGAAATGCCCGCCACACGAGGGCCAATTGAAGACAAAATTGAATGGAAATAATCAGAAAAGCAGCATCTTAAAGGGAGGATAAGATGCTGCTAAAATTGCTCTACCTTTCCACGGGTAGTTATGGTTACCGGCTACCCTAGCGGAAAACCAACTTTGGGCAACCGGTACACCATCGGGGTAAATAAGTACAAAAAGTTGTTGTTCGCAGTGTTCCCGACGGCGATGATCAAAGGAGAACTAGCCTTAACTGTACCCAATAACCATTTCGTAAATCATACCTAAGTACAATTTGTTTCATGTAAATAGAGAGGTTTAGTGGATGTTTGGAGGTAGTCATTCAGTCCCGGTAAAACCGGGATTCTGGAACCTCTTTTTGGCTGTTTTTTCGTCCGTCTCGGCTCACAGCCGAGATGCACTCAAAAATGAGCCTCTCGAGAACCCCAAACCTGCAATTTTCGCTTCTAAAGCACCACCTCCAAACATGCACTTAGCAACAGAGTATAACGTTGGAATTGAGAATGTTCAAGGAGATCAAATATGGACTTTCTTAAACGTTTTGAAGCCCTCTGAAAGGACTTATAACAATGTGTGTCTTCAAATTTAACCAGGGGTTATTGAAAAATAAGCGACGTTTTTTTATTTTTTGTGACATAGTAAAATTTTAAAAAAAAGAACTTAACCAATCAGAATTCACTTCCACCAGTTCTTTAGTTGATTGATAATCAATGAAAAAGCTATTTTCGAAAAAAGTGAAATGTGACTACTTTTCTGGTTTTTCAAGAGGAATTACTTCTTAAAAAGAATCGATTGTCTCGAATTTGTAGACAAAAAGCAGAACTACCGGTTAATTTTGTTCCAGAAAATGAGATAGGCTACCTGCACAGCGCTCTTTTTCGAAACACCAAAGACTATAAGGCAAGGCAAAACTCTTGAGTCCAATTCGATCTAGAATGCGCCACCGCTCAATAGGTATAGCTTCGGCAAATTGGCCCGGATACCCCACCAAATCTATACAAAAAGTCCGTCCTTGGTTAACCACTACCAAATCAATATTCATGCCAGCGATGGGGTAATGGACATAGACCTTTTCCATTTTCCAACGTTGCAACAATTCGTAAATTTCCTGGAGAAAAGGATCCCTCGGCAACGTTTTTTCTTGGCTGGACGGAGGCGTAATTCGACTGGCGAGGTGATCAAAATACTGCCGCAACAGGGATTTCCTGTCGAGATTTTTGGGATCGAAGGAATGATACAGCAGTTGTTTTGCCCGTGCCCGAGTAATACTGACATTAAAGACATCCGCCCGATTGAGGTAATGAAACACCCCGCCCGGCGTTTCATTGTCTACCGCAAAAGAGAGTAGCATGATGTCGCGCTCTTCTCCCTGAAATTCGAAAGGCGTACCGATCAATAGTTGGTGGCGGGACAACTGTGCTTCTGAGAAGCGCTCCTGTGCTTGCTTTCGCAACTGGTTGACCTGATCTCGAAAAGGAGAAAGGATGCCGATCGACTGGCAAAGGGTTTCATAAAGAGGCGCTTCCTGGTTGATAATTTCTTCCACCTTTTCCAACACCCTAGCAACTTCCGCGGAATTGTGGCCCTGGGCACTTCGGTTGCCTTCCGTTGGGTGTAGGTACACACTATTTCGAAGCTGATTGATTGGTGTTGCCGTCATTATTTTCAGCTGATTGCGATAAAATTGGGCATTGCTAAAGGCAATAATACTGGGCTGGCTGCGGAAGTGTTCATCCAGAAAGTGTATTTGGTCCTGGCTCTCCAGCACATCACTCACCAAATCTAGCAGGCTTTTGCTGCGATAATTGAGCCAATCGGCAGGAACAGCTTGCAAGCCAAGTTGACGTGCCAATTGTTCTTGCTGAGCGTGCGATAAAAAGGAAATGTGTCGCAATTGTTTGGGGTCACCCACCACGACCACACGTTTTGCCCGTTGCACCAAGGGGAGTGCACTGGCAATATCACATTGACTGGCCTCATCGATTAAGACCACATCAAACAACTCTTTTTCCAAGGGAAGTACCCGGTGTACATCGGCGGCATTCACCACCCAAACCGGTAAAGCCTGCAATACTTTCGAAAAACGTACATTGGCAAAATAACTTCCTTTTTCATTACCTGTTTTGGATTTCAAGCCCTTTAAAAATTGCATCAAATCACCCCGATAAAACCGCAACGTCTTGATGAGTCGGTGCTGAAAATCCATGTATAAATAGTTCCGAATCTCAGCATGTAATCGCTGTAGTTTTTGTTCCAGGTCAAACAGGTACTCCCACATGGGTACCTTGCGCTTTAGTCGATGTTGTAACCACTGCAATTGCCAACGGTGCCACCATCCACCTTCTTGCAAGAATTTCTCGCCGTGTTGGATTTCATGGAGTTCTCGCCTAGTCGCAATTTTTTCCATCTTTTTCACCTTCCTTTCCAATCGACTGATCTCCAGTTGCGTTTCGAGCAGTGAAAAGGAAGATTGGGGCTTTAGCCCAATACCATTCAGCCAATCCTGCAATCGCCTTCTCAAGAATTTTTTGTAATCCCGACCACTGGCCCGCACCACGGTATCGTGCAAGCCCATCTCTGCTTCAATTTTGTTGGCCACAACATTCACTGCCTGGGTATTTTTGGAGGCAATCAATACCGATTCCCCCCGGCTCATACAATTGACGGCCAGGGCTGCAATGGTAAATGACTTGCCAGTACCCGGTGGTCCCACCACCATATTCAAGCGATGTCCCGGCGTGTCTTGCAGAATGCGTTGCTGGTTGGCACTGAGGCTGACGGGCAGCCAGATGGCGGTCTTTTTCTTTCCCCGGATTGGCGTTTGCCGTTGACCAAACAATTCTTGTAGAGGTCCTGAAAATTTTTCAGCATCGGCAATTTCTTCCAACTCATTCAAGACGCCCATCGAACCGGAAGATTTATCCATCAAACCAACGCCGATAGCTGGCACCAATTTATAGCCATTTTGTGGCGCCCGCAGTTGGTTTCTGGTATGCAATTGCGGATAGTCATCGAGCGTTTTGATATCCAGCTCCGGGAAATATTTGGCAAACAAAGTCTGAATCTTGTGCATTTGATCAAATCCCAAGTACCCTTTGGGCAATTGATCGACGAGTTCTTCATACAATCCATTGTTATGACTCGCATTTTTCAGACTATCGATGACGGTGGGATTGATAATAGGATCATTTTCATTGATGCTAAGGTAGTAGACCTCATCTTCGTGCAAAATCTCTACATTATGCAGGTAAAGTGGCGCACAAATTCGTTGTGCTTTTCCCAAAAGGGTCGTTTTTCCCAATAAGAAAAGAGAACCACTCACCAATTGTTTTTCCTTACTGTGCAACAGTAAATAAGCCGTTACGGTCTGCCCCCACGCTGAATCAACGGGGACCTGCATCAGAGAGCCATCCAGCAAGTTGGCCTCTGGGAGTAATAGCGGATGTGTAATCTTTTTACTAAAGAAATTCAGCAATTGCACCGCCTTATAATCGGCCGCATAACAGGCCCGAAAGTAGCGTAAGATGGAAGCTATAGGCATTGACATCACCAACGAAGTTAAGGAAGTTAGCGCTTTCTATTGGGGATTCGGCACAAAGATTTTTAAGCAGAAGCAATACATTTGCTTTCGGCTTTGTTATTTTGACCACCACAAATACAAAATTATGCCTAATCAAGGAAAACTATACCTCATTCCTACTCCGCTTGGTGACGATGCCGTTCATACCCTTCCGGCTTACGTGATTCAAACTTTACATCGTTTAGACTATTTCATCGTGGAAAGGGCCAAGACCGCTCGTCGTTTCATCAAAAGTACCGAACCGGAGCGGCCAATCAATGTATTGACGGTTTTTGAACTCAACAAATACGATCCTGCCGATGGCATTGCTCGCTTTTTGGAACCTGCCGCTCAGGGACACGATATTGGCGTTTTGTCGGAAGCCGGGTGTCCGGGCGTCGCTGATCCTGGTGCACTGGTGGTGCAGGAAGCGCACCGCAGAGGAATTGAAGTGGTGCCTATGGTTGGGCCATCCTCCTTGTTATTAGGATTGATGGCTTCAGGTATGAACGGCCAGTCGTTTACCTTTCACGGCTATCTGCCGCACAAACCCAATGAACTGAGCAGCAAGCTCAAGCAACTGGAGCTGCTATCCCAGAGACACCAACAAACCCAGTTGTTTATTGAGACGCCTTACCGCAATAATAATTTGTTGGAAATGATGATAAAAACCCTCTCACCAAACACCCAATTTGCCGTGGCGGTCGACATAAGTCTACCCACCGAGACGATTATCTCCCTGCCTATCCATCAGTGGAAAAAACAAAAACTACCAGATTTTCACAAACGACCGGCGATCTTCTTGTTGTATGCGGGAAAATAGGCGGCTTCATTTGGCAGTAGCCAATTGTTCATCCCACTAGGAGTGCGACTTCCATTCCAGTTTTCGCTGAGCTCTAAAAAGCGCAGCGCCCGGCCACTACAAAGAGCGCCCGGGGCTGCTTCACCGTTCTCCCATTTGGGTAGAATAACAGTGCAACTCAATCTATTACCTAAGAATCTACCAATTGAATTTTTTATCGCAATAGGGTTACATCTCCTTGTTTTGTTACTTCCATCACCTGTCCACATACGTTGACCATGGCCTTCATACGCCAGACGTAAACACCGGGTTTGACCGGTTTGCCATTGCGTTCTCCATTCCAACCTTCGATTGGATTTTTGGAGCGGTACACCTGCGTACCCCAACGATCGAAGACATTCAATTCAAATTCGTCCACTGAAATTCCCTGAGAAGCCATTGGCATGAAGCGATCGTTGACACCATCTTCATTAGGCGAGAAAGCATTCGGGACGTACATGGCACGTAGTATATTGTGTTCTTCATAATCTACGGCAAAGGTCTGTTCTATTACTTCACAATTGTTGGTCAGGGTGAGGGTATAAGTCCCCGCTTCTGTGACCAACCGTTGCGGATCGGTAGAGCCGTCATCCCAGAGGTAAGTCAGACCATCTTCTCCGGAAAGCACATCCACTTCCAATGTCGTTTCGAGGGCATCACAGGGTAAAAAGAATTCTTTAGCGCTGACCTCCAAAGAAGGTAATGCATCCACCTGGATACTCATCTCTTGGGTACAGCCATTGGGGCCTTGGGTATACAGGGTATAATTGCCTGCAGGCAAATCTTCAAAAACAGGGTCGTTTTGGAAAGATTGTCCATCCAGCGAGTAAGTAAATGGGCCAACTCCGCCGTTAGCAGTGGCTTCCATGCGACCAGAGCTTTCATTTGGACAGCTTTCATCCGTTACTACCGTTACATCCGGCATTGCGAAAGCCACCACAGAAACACTGATGGTCGAATCACAACCAGCGGCATTTACGAAGACTATGTTTTCTTGGTCCCCGGCAACTAGATCCATACCGTTGTATTGCACCGTTTCCCCAGGGCAAACATCCAATTGTAATTGCTCAATGGATGAAGGCAAGGCTATCACCGAAACACTCACCGTAGAGTCACAGCCCGCCGCATTGGCAAAAACAAAATCCTGTTGATCACCGATGGCCAATTGTGTGCCATTATAGTCTACCGTTTCCCCAGGGCAGGCTCCCAACTCCAGCAGAGAATTTTCTTCTTCAATGAAATCAATCACCACCATTTCGATAGAATCGCAGCCTGTTACGGAGGTATAAGTCGCGGTTACGGTAGCATCACTGGTATAATTCACCCCATTGTAGGTAATCACTTCTCCTTCACAAGCGGAAAGGGATAGGTTATTCACTATATCCGGGCAATCCAGGTATAGCAACCAGTTAAGGGTCACCTGGTCATCACAGCCCACCAATGCCGTATCAATTTGTAATTCATACGCGCTCACATCCTGTGGGAAGGTAAAGGAATCCAATTGTACCGTGTAATTGGTTGCCAAAACATTGGCAATCTCATAAAACCCATTCACATCGGTAGTTGTCGTGTTCGTAATGGTATTGGCCACCAAAAGATTGATATCAATGCCACTCATTAATGTATCCGGCCCGTCAATGATGCCATTTTCGTTGACATCAAAATAGACATTGCCATCAAAGGTGCCAAAACCATCGTAAAATTCGAGAGAGAGCGTGCCTGAGTTCAATACGCACCCTTGATCACTGACCATTTCCAGGTAATAATCACCATCCTGATCGGCGATTAAATCTGGCGTAGTGCCATTGGGGCCAGGGATCGGAGCGCCATTAAAATACCATTGGTAAGCGACCACGCCGGGGACTAGCGGCAAACAAAGGGTATCTGGGCGGCAGCGAGTATGACAACCCGAAGGCACCAAGCTAATGTCTGGTCCGGCGACGATGGTCAGTACATTACTTTCCGTTTCACAGCCAAATTCATTAAAAGCGGTCACATAGTAGTCACCCGCTGCACTGGTGGTGATGCTGGTTCCCTGTTCACCTGTGTTCCAGACATATTCCAGCGCGGGGTCCGGATTGGATACGCTAAAAGTAGTTTCTGTGCTTTCGCAAATGAGTCCGCTATTAGAAGCCGTAATCGATACATTGGCCGGCAAAGTATGCACGGTGATCATGAAGGTAATCACATTGCTACAGCTATTCTGATCGGTAACCGTGAGAGAGATTTCATATTCACCAGCAGCGAGTTGATTGCCCCGATCATCAGAATATTCTGTTTCTGGTCCAAAATCGCCATTTGACCATTGGTAGGTATATCCCGTAGTTTCAATAGTCTGTAGGAAGACATCTTCGCCTTCACATAATTCGTAGCTTTCATAAAAATAGGCAGTTGGTTGCTGGTATTCATTGTATTCTACTGCGCGAATGGCCGCTTCCGGTGCAGGGAGAACATCAATGATCACAGCGTCCGGTTCGTAATTACAGCCATCTTCATCAGTAATAGTCACGGCATAAATGCCCGCTTCCCCTACCGTGATGGTTTGGGTGGAATCTCCTGTTGACCAATACCAAGCCACCCCGCCGGCCGGAGGAGTCAACACGGTGCTATCCCCTTCACATAGCGGCGATGGAATAGAAAGGCTGATATCTCCGGCCAGATTATTGGGTTCGATGGTGATGGTACGGGTAAAGCTATTGGTACATCCATAGATACTTTGTGTGGATAAGGTCACGGTATAGGTCCCTGGATTATCAAATACATGATAGGTACTAAACAGGTCCGAGTTGTTGGCATCCCCGCTAGCTGGATCGCCAAAATCCCAGGTGACGTAAGTGACGGTAACGGGTACATCGGCTACAAAATTAGAAGCCGTGCGCTCACAATTGACTACCGGTTCTTCAAAATTGGTAGGTGGTGGCGGATAGACAGAAAGCGTTTGTACTTTGGTAGAAGTACAGCCCGAAGCAGCAGTAATGGTCAGGGTAATATCATAATCGCCAGGGTTGGTAAAGATATGAGTTGGATTTTGATCCGCTGAGGTATTGTTGGCCCCACTGCCCGGGTCACCAAAATCCCAAGACCAGGAGGTGATGCTATTTCCCGGAAGGAAAGTAGACAAATCGGCGAAAGCCACGACTTCTCCTGAACAAGCGTTATCATACTCAAAACTAGCCGCAACTGGAATTTCCACTACATGGAACGCCAAGCAACGAATCGTGTCGCCCATACCATCATCAAACTCTCCCAATTCAAACACTCTGTAAAAACCAGGAGCTGAAAAAGTATGAGTAGCATTAGGCCCTGTGGCGAAATTGTCTACTCCACTACCCGGATCGCCAAAGTACCATTCAATGGTTCCTGGGATTACATTGGTTGAGAGGTTTTGAAAATCGACCACATTACATTCCGCAGTAGTGGTAAAGTTAAAATCAATATCAGAAAGTCCGCCGCAATCTACGCCACCACCGGGGCCACCGCCGCCACCGTTGCAGTCATCGGAAACAATAATAGAATTAGAAAAATATTGGCAATTATTAATGTCTGTAATTTGTAATTGGTAAGTCCCTACTGCAGTAGCCGTATAAATTGGTCCAGTTTCCCCACCGATGGGTGTTCCATCCTGATACCACTGGTAGGTATATCCGGCACTGGAATTTAACCCATACATCCTAGTAGAAATTGGCGCATTACAGAAGTAATTGGGATCAGGGGTGGTAATATTGATTTCTGATTCCGGAAAGGCATCAATAAAGAAAGTTGTATCCCCCACGCAGCCGAAGGCATCAGCGACGACGACCTGATAGTATCCGGGACCTAAATCCGGCGTAGGGTCAGTAGAAATGGTGGTGCCATTTTCATTCTTCCATTCGTAGCTATCAAAGAGCACCGTTGTAGAAATTGTGGCTGTCTCATTAGCACACAATTCATCAGGGTAGAGGGCTACCGGTTCGGGCAATGGCCGCACATTCACCGCAAAGGTGGCATTTTGTCCACACAAATCAAGGGTCACCGTTGCCGCTCCGGCGGAATGCCACAATACATCAATGGAACTGGCATTGGGATCACCGGTGATAGTGGCTACACCTGCTGGAGTGATGATCCATTCGTAATCCACTTCATCGTAGGAAGTAGTGCTAAAGGTACTGATCTGATCCCGGCAAACATCTGCATTACCACTAATGGTGAATCCGCCCAAAGGTTGAATAGGCAGTACCACAGCATCCGATTCACACGGAATGCCGTTGGTACTGACTTGAATGACGGAAATCTCGTAAGGAGCCGTTGCTCCCCACGTCACATTTATGGGATTACCAATACGCTCGCTGATGGTACCACCGTCGTTGATGGCCCAGCGGAACATACTGCTGGACAAACCGGAAACAGCTTCATAAGTATAAGTCTGCCCCGGACAAATCTCATCTTCTCCATTGATGCTATTGACCGCAGGAGGCGCAGCAACAATCTGTATCGTAATTTCAAAACCTTCCACACAAAAATCCAGCGGATTAGCGGGAACCATAGAGAGCGTGTAGGAGCCTGGTGCGTAAGTAAAATCAATCATAGGTGACCCCGTGGCTCCACTTGAGGTCCATACGACAGAGCCATCTGCTGCGGTCAACGTCCAGTTGGCCGGAGATGGCATGTTATTTTGGGTATTGATGGCCGCGTAAGTCTCCGAAGCATTTTCACATACTTCGATGGGCCCATCAACATAAAGTTCAGGTTGCATATTGACAGTCAGAGAGGAAGAACCGCCACAATCGAGGTAGCAATTTTCGTAGGTTACACTGACCGTTTGTGGATCATTAACGATAAAGCCGTCAAACCATTCTACAGTAATTTCATTGGTGCCTTGCCCCTCCAGAATGGTGCCAAAATTGGAGATGCTCCAGACAAAATCTGTTCCTTCGTAAGGGACTACCGAATAGTTGACAATCTGGCCTCTACATACAATCTCGGGGCCGTCAATATTGGCGCCATCCGATAATATAGGGATTTGCGCCAGGTTGGGTTCCAGGCAGAAATTGCCGTTGGGACAGTCAGAAACCGTCAATTCAATGCTTCCTTCCGGACCGCTCCCCCAGCTGATGGTGATGAAATTATCACCGGCACCGCCGCCCTCTGTAATGGTTCCATTGGGGCTCACCGCCCAGTTGAATATACCACAATCCGCGTCAGAAGTATACGTAATGGTTTCGCCTTCACAGATCGTTCCAATACAATCGATAAAAGGGCTTTCCGCGTCAATGACTTCGATAGATAAAGAGGTCGTATCTGCACATAAACACTCATTATAAGCAATCAGGGTCACTTCATAAGTCCCCGGTGATTGAAAAATTTGTGCGGGATTAACTTCATCAGAAGTACCCAGGTTGCCAAAAGTCCATTCGTAAGTTGCTGCATTTTGGCTCGTATTTTCAAATTGGACCGTCTGCCCTTCACAGATACTCAGTTGATTGCCCTGCGAGGGAGGATTGGTGTTAAAGCTGGCAATAGGTTCCTCCAGTATTTCCACACAGATCGAAGCATAATTCTCACAAAAATCGAAGGTATAGACGGACACTTCTCCCGTACCTGGGCCGCCCCATTCTACCGTAATCGAATTATAATTCGTTTGTTCCCAATCAACCGCCCCGACCACACTCCATGATATTTGAGAGGTTTGGGCCTCAACAGTGTAGGTGACTGTACTGTTGGGGCAAAGTTTTTCACAATCATTAGTACCCGGCCCGGATGGCGTACTATCATTAGCTGCCGGACAAACCTCATTGGCCGTTGAATAGATTTCAATAAATTCTTCGCCCAGCGTGTAGACCTCAAAAAAGGTTTCGACCGTTTGCCCATTACTGAAAGAGACGACAACGAGAATGGTATATTGTCCTGGTGGAAGAAAGTCCCAGCATATTGTATGAACAGAATCCCCCTCGGTCGTAATCACATCGCCCCAAGGCAGTATCCAGTCTGCGGTGATGATTTCCGGGTCATCAGGGCTGTTTGTGGTGTGATGAATATAGTAGTCATAACAATAGCCAGGGCAAATTTCTGAGGGCCCTTCAATGTAAACTTCAAGGTCATCCTGTGCAGAGAGCACAGTAGAAAAGCAACAAAAAATAATCAGCATTTGGATACATCTGGATAGCATAACCTTAGGTTTTAAATGATAAACTGCTCGCTTTTGGGCATTGGGATAATGTTTCCCCTTTTACCATCAAAAGACGAATGATTTAATGTGACTGGCCCAAATCTACCTATACGAAGGGACAATCACCTTTGCGTGTGCTAAGTTTTAGTTGAAATAATAATTTTCACCAATTGGTGATGTTGCAGTATTTGAACGGTGAGCAAAACTCATCAGTTATTGGGTAGACCCTATGATTTTAAATGTTGCTGCCTGTACGCTGCATTTTTTTTAATTTTTTATTAAAAACGGCCGCTAAGTGCTTGTTTGGAGGTGGTGCTTTAGCAGCGAAAATTGCAGATTTTGGG
>CAXHCA010000122.1:0-21912 GCA_964015035.1 uncultured Saprospiraceae bacterium | reverse complement strand
CATCAAGGAAAAGATACCGCCGGAGGCATATTCAAATTGCTTCTTTGACAAAAAAGACAAGTAATACGATGAACCCCTAGTCCTATTAATGAGAATGATCTTTTAACTACCAACTTTGAGACAGAGCGCAACTGCGCCCCGTTCTAAACAAAAAACTCGACCGCCAATTCATATCCTTTCAACCCCAATCCGACAATCACCCCTTCACATTTGGCGGAGAGGAAAGAATGATGGCGGTAGGACTCCCGAGCGTGTACATTGGAAATGTGGACCTCAATCACGGGTGCGTCGATGGCCCCAATGGCATCGGCAATGGCAATAGAGGTATGAGTAAGGGCTCCGGCATTGAGGATGATCCCGTCGTAGCTGAAGCCCACTTCGTGCAACTTATCAATAAGCACCCCTTCATGGTTGGATTGAAAATAGTGCAGTGTAATACCGGGGTACTCCATTTGCAACTGGGCAAAGTAGTCTTCAAAACTCTCGTTTCCGTAGATGGAAGGCTCCCTTTTGCCCAGCAGGTTTAGGTTGGGGCCATTGATGATGATTAATTTCATGCGTTTTTTGACAAATTTTTGTGGTCAAGCTATGAGCATGTTTGATTGACGCTGAATCACGGAATTTGCAAAAGAACCTGTTCTTAATAATTCCCTATTTCCGATGGCTATTTGAAAAACTCCGCTAACGCAGCCCCTCCTCGCTCCGCGTCCTTTCTACTAGTTGGCCATATCCGACAAAAACTTAATGCGCATCAACTGGATTTCTTCCAAATTGATGTCATCATCTTTCAATTCCGAGTACGCCACATCAATCGAATCTGTTTCTGCTTCCATAAAGTACTCAGTAATATCCTCGCGAGAATACTCATCTACATTGTCTTCAATATAGTAGTCGATATTCACACGAGTACCAGAAGTAACGATAGCATCCAGTTCCTCCAGCAGTTCCTCCATAGTGATATTATTGGAAGAAGCGAGGTCTTCCAATGGAATCTTACGGTCGATCCCCTGGATAATATTTACTTTGATTTTTGATTTATTGGCCACCTGCTTCATCACAAATTCGGTAGGCCGAAGGATATCATTTTCTTCTACGTATTCTTTGATCAGGTTGATGAAAGGCCTTCCATAGCGCATGGCCTTGCCCTTACTTACCCCCTGAATATGGGCAAGATCCTCCATAGAAATGGGATACTGGGTGGCCATATCTTCAAGAGAAGGGTCCTGAAAAATCACAAAGGGTGGTACATTCTGGCGTTTGGCTTCTTTACGGCGTAAATCTTTGAGCAAACGCATCAACGCTTCGTCCAAAACGGCCGTTTTGGTAACCGGCTCATTCATCTCTGCGGTCACTTCCTCATAATTGTGGTTCATTGGAATCTCTATGGAAGTAGGATTCTTCTGAAACGCCTGTCCTTTTTTGGTCATTTTCAAGAGACCGTAGGTTTCAATATCTTTGTATAACAAATCGTTGAGCAGGGCCTGCCGGAATACCGAACTCCAGAAGGTAAAATCGCGGTCTTTACCTTTTCCATAGGATTCTTTCTGGTCAAAGCCATAGTCTTTGATTTCTTTGGTGCCCTTACCCATCACATATTCAATGAGGGTTTTGATGCCAAAGTTCTCGTCCAGATCTTCTACTACCTGCAAAGCGAGGGCCATTTCCTCCTTGACCTCTACTTTGGCTTTGGGATGGCGACAGTTGTCGCACATATTATTGCAATTGGTTTCGTCATATTGCTCCCCGAAGTAATGTAACAGGAATCGGCGACGGCAAGAAGTCGTTTCGGCGTAAGCCATTACTTCCTGCATCAGCTGGGTACCCATTTCGCGTTCAGCAACTGGTTTGTCACGCAAAAATTTCTCCAAGCGCAAGATATCGGCATAAGAATAAAAAGCAATGCACTTTCCTTCTAGTCCATCACGCCCTGCACGGCCGGTTTCCTGATAATAATTTTCAATACTCTTGGGAATATCGTAGTGGATGACAAAACGGACATCCGGCTTATCGATCCCCATACCAAAGGCGATGGTTGCCACGATCACATCCAGTTCTTCCATCAGGAAATCGTCCTGAGTCTTGCTCCGCGTTTTGGCGTCCAATCCGGCATGGTAGGGCGAGGCCTTTATATCGTTGACCCTCAGCATTTCGGCAATGCCTTCAGCTGATTTGCGGCTTTGCACGTAAATGATCCCCGATTTATCGGGCATACCCTTGATAATCTGTACGATGCTCTTGATCGTCTGCTCTTTTTTACCCTTTGGCCGCACTTCGTAGTAAAGGTTATCGCGATTGAAGGAAGAGATATAGGTATTCTCTGCCTCCATATCGAGGTTCTTTACAATATCCGACTGTACTTTAGGGGTAGCGGTGGCCGTCAGGGCGACCACGGGGATTTGAGTCCCGATAGCATCGAGCATAGCGCGGATACGGCGGTATTCCGGGCGAAAGTCGTGCCCCCACTCGGAAATACAGTGGGCTTCATCTACCGCTACAAAAGAGACATTGACCTGTTTGAAAAATTCGATATTTTCATCCTTGGTCAAGGTTTCCGGTGCAATAAAAAGCAGCTTCGTTTTTTCGTCGGTAATATCAGTTTTGACCTGCTTCATTTGAGCTTTGGTCAACGAAGAATTCAAAAAGTGAGCAACTTCATCATTTTGGCTATAGCCCCGAATAGAATCCACCTGGTTTTTCATCAGGGCGATCAATGGAGAAATGATAATTGCGGTTCCTTCCAACATCAAGGCGGGTAGCTGATAGCAGAGGGATTTGCCTCCACCCGTCGGCATGATTACAAAAGTATCCTTCCCGGCTAAAACGCTTTTGATAATTGCTTCCTGAGTTCCTTTAAACCCATCAAATCCAAAATACTTTTGCAATGAATCATGCAAAGTTTCTTTCGTCACTGTCATGGCTCTCAATTCTAAGACTTGAAATTTTACTTAAATTTGCGGCCTTACGCGCTATGTTTTTGCAAACGAATAGATCGTAAGGTCTTTTCCTCAAAAAATGTACAACTGCGACTATAAATTTCGTTTTTACATTTGTTTGGCCAATTGGGTAAACACCAAAATAAAAGGCCATGTAGTAAAATACTACGCGTGCTTAAATTTAGTAAAAATTTAGGGCAAATTCATTTATAACGCCATTTTTTTCAGGGAGTTGTGCAATTTTACACCCTCCTGAGAAAAGCCGTTAAAAATACAAAAAACTGTGATTAAATCCGAAAATCTAATCATAAAAACCGCTTTACAAACGCTGGAGATTGAAGCCAACACCGTGTTGACCTTAAAAAACAGCATCAATTCTGTTTTTGAGGCGTGTTTAAAGGCTATTTTTTCGTCTCCGGGAAGGGTTGTGGTCACCGGAGTAGGGAAAAGTGCTCTGATCGCACAAAAGATCGTGGCGACCTTTAACTCTACCGGTACACCGAGCCTTTTTATGCACGCTGCCGATGCCATTCACGGTGACTTGGGCATGATTCGCCAAGATGACTTGGTGCTTTGCCTCTCTAAAAGCGGGGAGACTCCGGAAATCAAAGTACTGGTGCCCCTACTCAAAACGCTGGGCAACCGCCTAATCGGCATGGTCAGCAACCCTGATTCCTATCTGGGTAAGCAGGCGGACTTCGTGATTCACACGCCGGTTCCTCTGGAGGCCGACCCCAACAATCTGGCACCAACCGCAAGTACCACCGCTCAGGCGGCAATGGGTGATGCCATGGCAACCGCTTTATTAGCCATGCGCGGTTTTTCCTCCAATGATTTTGCCCGTTTCCACCCCGGTGGTGCTTTGGGCAAACAACTTTACCTGCGGGTCAGGGACGTCTATCCACACAATGAAAAACCGGCGGTGAACTCGACGGACAATCTGCGCAAAACCATCCTGGAAATGACCACCAAATGCCTCGGTGCCACGGCCGTGCTGGATGACGAGGGAAAATTACTTGGCATCATAACAGATGGTGACCTGCGCCGTATGCTGGAACGTACCTCTGATCTCACCCAAGTCACAGCAGCCGATCTGATGAGCCGTCAACCCAAAACTGTGGCTCACGATGAAATGGCAGTACGCGCATTAAATGTGATGGAAGAAAACAGCATCACCCAATTGATCGTATTGGAAGAGGATCGCTATGTGGGCATGATTCATTTGCACAACTTGATCAAGGAGGGACTGGTCTAAGTGCCCGCTTGACTACAATGCTTACAAGATACTCTAAACCAGCGACTTACCATCACACATAGCGCTTAAAAGGCAGTCTATTGACTTGCTATTAGAATCCAATTGTTATTGGATAATGGCACAACGCCAAAAACAAAAGAACTTATTTCACTTACTAAGTCCATAAAGATTGAATAATAAAGTTCGCTTTCAAATCTACGGTTTTCTACTATCCCTAATTTTTGTCAATTGCCAGGAACCACAGGCCGAATTTCCGCTATCCCCGACCCCCGCCTTCTACCACTGGCAAACCCACTTATCTCTTACCTCCCGGGAACGCGGGTATCTGGATAGCCTCGGCGTGCAGCGGCTGTACGCCAAATTTTTTGACGTAGACTGGGACGCTGGAGCAGCAATGGGGGTGCCACTGGCCCAAATCCAGATCGACACTCAATATTTGGATGATTTACAAATCATTCCCACCATCTTTATTACCAATCGGTGTATGCTAAATTTGCCGCAAGGCGATGTTGGTGAACTGGCCAATAACATCTACAACCTCATTTACCGGCTGGGGCAACAGCTCCCCAATTGGCAACCCGCTGAGATTCAGATCGATTGCGATTGGTCGAGCCAAAGTCGGGAAAAATATTTTGCTTTATTGAAAGCACTTCGCCAACGGATGACCGACCCAATTGCCCTATCCGCTACCATTCGCCTGCACCAGCTGAAGTACGCCGACCAAACCGGTATTCCTCCGGTAGACCGGGGCATGTTGATGTTTTACAATATGGGAGACCTGGAAGATTGGCAGGAGCCCAATTCCATTCTCAATCTGGACAAAGCACGCCCCTATCTCAGCGGTGACTATGCCTTGCCATTGGATTTGGCATTGCCCATTTTTCATTGGGGCGTCGTATTCCGGGAAAGAGCATTGGTTCACCTCAGTCATGCCCTGGATACGACGGTCTTGCAGGATACGCTGCATTTTCATAAAATTGGACCCGGAAGATTTCAGATAATGAAAAGTACGTATCTTGATGGCTATTATCTGTACAAAGATGATTTGATCCGACTGGAAGGTGTTGATCAGAAAGCATTATTGGAAGCCAGCCGGATGCTGAAAACACAAATAAATCAAATCGAACCCAGGGTTGCTTTTTACCACCTGGATTCGTCAACGATAAAAAATTTCCCTTATGACAGCCTTCGCGCTTGCCTGGAAGAATTGGCCAAAACCTCACTCGAATAACGGATACAAAATGGGAACTACCCTGATTGTAACCATCGCCATTGGGGTTTTTCTATTAGTGCCGGTCCCTATTTCCCAGGCCTGCGGCCCCATTGATCGCAGTTTTCATGGTTATTCCTTTATCGACCCCAACATTGCCCACCTCAATACAACCTACGCACCCTTCATTCTGGACATTGCGAGCCTTTACGAAGACTTCATGAAGCAACCAGAAATTCAGGCCAAAGACAACCTCACGGAATGGCGGGAACGATTTTGTAATAAAGTAGCCATCAAAGACTTGTATTTCATCATTTATACGGTCTCAGCAGGTACGCTGGAAGAATTAAAATCAACCATCGGCAATGATAACATACCGTTGAGTTATCTGGGGCCGGAAATAGCCAACAATTCCTTTGCCCGCTACATTTACCGCAACAAATGCACGGAGACCCTCGATTACCTCATTTTTGCCAAGCGTTGTGAAATTCACGTGACAGCCCCCAAAGAATGGGAAGATCGTCCGCGAGACCGTGGCGCCATGCAGGATTTGATTGACATTGGGCGCCGAAAATTCATGGGCACCAAATCTCACTACTTGCGATTGCGATACGCCTATCAGATCATAAGGCTCGCCCACTATGCCCGATTGTTTAAACAAACCCTGGAACTCTATGATTTCCTCATGCCCAAAATCGATAATGACCCCAGTCTAATCGAATATTGGATCATGGGACATCGAGCGGGTGCACTGATGGCCCTCGGACAAAATGTGGAGGCATCCTATCTCTATTCGAGGATTTTTGAAAAATGCCCCAGCAAACGCGAATCGGCCTTTCGCAGCTTTAAGATCAAAACGGATGAAGAGTGGCGGCAATGCCTCTTAATGTGCAAAAATGATCACGAACGCGCCATTTTATACCTGCTGCGCGCAGAAAGTGACCAGAGTAGGCTGGTACCAGAGATGTTGGAGGTATACGAACTAGATCCTACCAATGCAAGCCTGGAAGTGCTGACTTTGCGCGAATTGCAAAAGCTGGAAAAAAACCTGCTAGGCTATGAATTTAACGACAAGCGGGAGCAAAACAAGCGCTATCACAACATTCCCCAGCCCAATGCGGGGCAAAGAGTGATCGACCTACAGGCATTTGTGCGCAAAGTATTAGAAGATGGCCTGGTCAAAAGACCCGAATTCTGGAAGATCGTAGAAGGCTACCTGGAATTACTAGCCGGAGATTATTATTTCGCTCGGGAAACATTTGCGGAAGCAAAAGAAATGGTGCGCAATGATACCCTGCGAACTCAATTAGAAGTATTTGAGCTAGTGATCAACATCAGTTCTATGGAGCGCATTTCGCCGGCCGATGAGCAACGTTTCTACAACCTGAACCGCAATAATAAATACTTTAAGGTCTTCCCCGATTTTAAAGATTTTCTACGCGACAAACTCGCTTCACTTTATGAGGCGAGCGGTATGGAAGGCAAGGCCTTTATGTGTTACCACAATTTTAGAGAATTGCGGCCCAATCCAAAAATTAATATTGTTGAAGACCTGCTGGAAATCGCCAATCGCGATTCCATTTCCAATGCCTTTGAGCGGTCGATGATCCTAAAACCCGATGGCACTACGGTTCGCAATGACTTGCTGGATATGAAAGCCAGCCACCACCTCACCCAATTTCGGCCCGAAGCGGCCATGGAAGCCCTTCGCCGAATTCCCGAGACGGAATGGGATAATTACGGGCTTTACAATCCTTTTGTACCCCGAGTCATAGACTGTGTAAATTGCCCTTTACCGGATACCATGCAAGTCTATAATAAAGCAGAATTGATTCAAAAATTCCTTGATTTGGAATACGACGCCCGTTCAGAATTAAATCCGAATAAATCAGCTCTAATCTATATCAAACTAGGGCTGGGCTGGTACAATATGACCTATTTCAGCTATAGTTGGCACGCCATGGATTATTTCCGCAGCGGTGCAAGTTTGCAACGCCCCAAATCAGGACCGGAAAATAATGTGATCAGTTATCTGGATTATCCTTTTGGCAATAAGGAGAATTTTGATTGCAGCAAAGCCCTTTCCTATTTTGAACTGGCGAGTATCAGAGCCACTGATCCTGAAATTCGGGCACAAGCCATTTTTCTGGCCGCCAAATGTGAGCAAAACTACTTTTTTGCCAACCGGAACAAAGGCATTGGTCAAACGTTCAATAATTTTCAAATCTTGAAAGAGGACTATTCCCAAACCAAGTTTTACGATCGGCTGATTCAGGAATGCAAATATTTTGCCACCTATGCCAACCGTTGATGCCATCACAATTGCAATCAAAAACCCTCAATATGAAAAATCTCTTTTTCTTACTCAGTCTTGCCTTGATTTTAGGTGCTGCCAAATGTAAAGAGGAGGCCGACCTATTCTTCACCCTAGGTGATACCTTCAAACTAAAACTTGGTGAAGCGGGTGCCTGTACCTGCAAAGCCGTAGGCATCCAGTTTACGGCAGTAACCGAAGATTCCCGCTGTCCCAAAAACACCAATTGTGTGTGGGCAGGCGAGATTAAAACAAGTATGATCATCAATGGTACTACTTATGAATTGAAGCTTGGTGGAGACAGTAAGCCTGCCCCCCCAGTAGAAGTGGAAGGTTACAGTGTACAACTACTGGAGGTCAACCCCTATCCGGTAGCAGGAGAGAAAATAGATCCGGCCAGCTATGTTGCAAAGCTGATCGTCAAGGAGAAATAAATCGAATTTTCTGATCAAGTGTTGCCTGGAGGCCAATTTCATCGCCTCCGGGCCACCAATTGTAGAAAAACCGAACAGAATCATGCAGATAATTTTTACCTTTTGTCAAAATCCAGTACTATGATTTTTCCAATTGGTGACGATCAGGTCAAGGGAGGACAGTTTCCAATGTTCAGTTATGGATTCATTATACTGAACGTTTTGGTCTTCATTTACGAGTTGAGCCTTCCTCCTCAGGATGTCGAAGCTTTCTTTATGCAATACGGCGCAGTCCCGGTTGAAATACTCAACGGAGAAAATTGGCCTTCCCTGCTCACCAGTTTGTTTGTTCACGGTGGGTGGATGCACATCATTGGCAATATGCTCTTCCTGTGGGTCTTCGCCGATAACATTGAGGCCACCATTGGCAACACCCGTTTTTTGATCTTCTACCTGGTCGGAGGGTTGGTGGCGCACGCTACTCACATCTATTTTAATCCTGCTAGTATTGCGCCAACGGTCGGCGCGAGCGGGGCTATTGCTGCGGTTATGGGTGCCTATCTGGTGATGTTTCCCCGATCTCAGGTCAAGATATTTTTCTTTTTCTTCATTTTCCGCATCTCTGCCTTCATCTTTCTCGGCATTTGGATTTGGCAACAGTGGATGAGTGGGACGGCCTCCCTCACCAATGCCGGAGTGGTCAACGATGGCACTGCCTGGTGGGCGCATATCGGCGGTTTCGTTTTTGGTATTCTGGCCGGTTTTTATTACCGGGGGGAAGTTATTCAGGGGGTAGCGGGTTATCCTGAAGACGACCGCCAACTGTGGTAAAAAGCGCATCAACACAATTCCTGTCGGTCTATTGTAACATCCCCACAAAAATCCCTAATTTGGGGGCCAATTACAAAATTGGACGACAAGATGGCCAAACCTAAAAGGAAAGTAAAAGCGGCACCAAAAGCGAACAAAGTAAAAACAAGTGGTTATCCAGATTGGCTCAACAATCAAAAACTCCACCTCTGGGTATTGGGCATTTTTAGCTTTTTGCTTTATGCAAATACCATCAGCCACGACTATACCCAGGACGATGCCATTGTCATCACGGACAACATGTTTACAACCGAGGGGGTCTCTGGCATTCCCGGACTCCTAAAATACGATACTTTTTATGGTTTTTTTAAGGAAGCCGGCAAAGCCAATCTGGTTACCGGGGGGCGCTATCGCCCGTTGACGCCTATTTTATTTGCCTTAGAATATCAAATTGTGGGCAAAAATCCTTGGCTGGGTCACCTGATGAATGCCGCTTATTATGCCTTTACGGTTCTCCTGCTATACCTCGTGCTTTTGACCCTTTTCCGGCAACAAAAAGACGAAGGCAGGGCCTTTTTCATTGCTTTGGTAGCCAGTTTGCTATTTGCGGCGCATCCTTTGCATACAGAGGCCGTGGCCAATATCAAAGGTCGCGATGAAATCATTAGTTTATTGGGCGCTTTGGGGGCTTTGTACCTTTCCTTGCAAGCTTTTTTACAAAACAAAAAAATGCTGCACCTCGCAGCTGGAGTAGTCTTTTTTCTGGCATTGATGTCTAAAGAAAATGCCATCACCTTCCTGGCTATCGTCCCACTGGCCTATTACTTTTTCACCAAAACCAGCATCAAAAATATTGCCACCTATAGTCTTCCTTTTGTAGTTGCTGCGTTTTTTTTCATCCTGTTGCGTACCTCTATTTTGGGGTTAAGCCTGGGAGAAACGTCCATGGAGTTAATGAATAATCCGTATTTAAAAATTGTAAATGGCCAATGGGTACCTTTCACGGCAGGGGAAAAATTGGCTACGGTCTTCTTCACCCTGGGCAAGTATTTGCAATTATTCATCTTCCCGCATCCATTAACACACGATTATTATCCTCGCCACATTGATCTGATGCAGTGGAGCAATTGGCAGGTAATTTTGAGCTTTTTGGCTTACCTGGGATTGGTGGTGGTAGCGATCCGTGGTTTATTAAAGAAAGATGCATTGGCCTTTGCCATTCTGTTTTTTCTGGCCACCTTATCGATCGTCTCCAATGTGTTGTTCCCGCTGGGTGTGCACATGGCCGAAAGATTGATTTTCATGCCTTCTGTCGGACTTTGTCTGGCCGCAGCCATCCTGTTGTATCGGTACGGATTCCAGGGTAGTCTGAAGTCCGCCAGGTTTAAGCCACTGATGGGTGCATTGGTAGTGATCGCGTTATTATTTAGCATCAAAACCATCACCCGAAACCAGGCTTGGGCCAATAATTTCACCTTGTTTACTACCGACATTCAAGTGTCGAAAAACAGCGCTAAGTTGCGCAATGCCGTAGGCGGTGAATTAATTGCACAAGCCAATAAAGAGACCAACGAGACCAAAAAGAGGGAAATGTTAACGGAGGCCGCGCAACATTTGGCGGAAGCCATCAAATTGCATCCAACGTATAAAAATGCCTACTTGCTTCAGGGGAATGCCAATAACCTGCTACAAAATTTCGAGGCCTCCATTCAGGCTTATCAAAAAGCCTTGAGTATTGATCCCGATTATCGAGAAGCCAAGAACAATCTCGGCATCACCTATCGCGACGCCGGAAAATACTATGGAGAGAAAAAAGGAGATACGCAAAATGCCATCAAATACCTGACCATGGCCTACGAGATGCGCCCTAATGAGTACGAAACTTTAAGGCTTCTGGGAGTAGCCTACGGTATCAATCAACAACCGGCACAAGCCATCACTTATTTCACAAAAGCCACTGAGCTCGACCCCAACAATGCCGGGGCCTGGTATGACCTTGGCATCGCCTACATCCAGGCAGGTGACAAGGAAACCGGAATGGAACATATCGCTTTTGCAAAGGGCCTGGATCCGGAAATTGAGCAAAAGCGCAGGAATTGATAGCTTGTTGTCATTTAAAACGAGCAGTAGAAGGCTCTTTTGATACATGATGCCGCAAAAAATGGGCAAAGTCGTCATCGTTGCTAATCAATGACGCCTTACGTTGTATGGGCCGGAATAAATTCCATCAAACCACTGATTTGAAGAAACATGCTCAATCCCATCCTCCCTCAACCCCAGTCAGCCGATAAAACCACACCAATTGAAACAAGCCCAGAAAGGTGCAACCAAGACTATACCATTGTACAAACTGCAAGGCCTCCCACTGTTGCTGTGAAGCCAACCAGGCACATAAGACTGTCCAGAGCAAAAAGCTGCCTTCAAAAAGGATATTCTGCTGGATCCGATTCTTAATATCGACCATACAGGAAAAAGGCGTTTTTAAAAAGGTAAGAAACAACAACGGCATCAGCCAGGTAGTATAAACGCCAGCCGTGCGCCACTCTTCGCCAAAGACAAAGGCAAAAATAGGTGGTGCCCAAATCATCAAAACCAAGCTGGGCAATACGGCAATGCCAAAAAGGAAGAACAGATCATTGCGAAACAAACGCTGTAGCTTGGATACATTCTTGGCTTCCTGCGCTGCGCGTTGAAAAAAGACCTGCCCAAAAGCCGTGGAAATAGTTCCCAGAGGTTTAGATAACACACTGACGGCCAATCCGTAAAAACCGGCCAACTCAGGCGCGTAGATCGCGGTCAGCACGAGCACAGGCATTTGGCGAAAGCCATTGTTTAACAATCCTTCTGGTGTGGAAAACAAGGGTAGGTTCCGGTATTGTTGGATCAATTTCTTGATCTCTGTCCAACCGATATTTTGTACAGCGTGTTTGACTTTGCTCCATAGTTTGCGGCCGGTAAACCAGCTTTCCAGTAGCAAACTAATCAATTTACTGAACAACAAACCAACCGCCGTATACCCCGCAAAGCCCAACGCCAGGCTCAGCAATCCATTGGAGGAACTTCCCACAATACGCCCTTCTGAAAGTTGGCGGTAATGCTTACTTCGATTGGCCAAATAGGACACCAATACCAGCATAGCGTGTAGTAAAATACCAATTGGCAGCAGGTAATAATATTCGATCAATCCGGGACCTAATAATTGTTTCACCCAGGCCAGCTTTACCAAAAATGGAGCAGCCAAAAATAGTACGATCGTAAAAATGATGGATAAATAAAACCCCGCGAGAAACAAGCCCAAAGCATCCCGCTCCTCCTCAGGGATCAGGATGCCAATCTCAAAACGCCCCGTGGCGATCATGGCCAAAATGATGACGATGGCTAGATAGGTGGAATAAACCCCAAACTCCTCCGGACTAAACACCCGCGTTAATATTGGCGTAAGCCCAATCAAGATGAGTTGGGAGAGTCCCGATCCGGTGATTAGGGTCAATACATTCCGATAATAGCTGGATGATAAGAATGCTTTTAATCTCAAAGCACTGATTTTGGGCTAAAATTATAAGATTTTATGCAATCCCGGCAGGTAATCATTAAACTTCACCGCAGTCCCCGTTGTTTCTCTACCACGATAAGTAAATTCCTTACGGAATTTGTAGCTTTGTTAGATATTAAGAATAACAATCATTCCATGATAGAGACCATCCCTACAAAACGTGTGTACCAAAGCGTACCCAACGACCCACTCAATGTACAATCGTACACCCTTAGCAACGGATTGCGCCTTTTTCTCAGCGTCAATAAAAACGAACCGCGCATCCATACCAATATTGCCGTAAGGGCCGGTTCTAAACACGATCCACCAGATACCACAGGATTGGCACACTACATGGAGCACATGCTCTTTAAAGGCACCAGTCGAATTGGCGCCGTTGACTGGGAGCAGGAGAAAATCTTTCTGGAGCGCATCTCCGACCTGTATGAGGCACATCGTCAGGCCACAACCGAAGAAGAGCGAAAAGCCATCTATCGCGAAATTGACCAGGTAAGCTATGAGGCTGCCCAATTGGTAGCACCCAATGAATACGATAAACTGGCGAGTGCGCTGGGGGCAAAAGGCACCAATGCCTACACCTGGGTGGAACAAACCGTGTATGTCAATGATATTCCTACCAATGAATTGGAACGGTGGATGGAATTGGAATCTGAGCGCTTTCGCATGATGGCCTTGCGCCTTTTCCACACGGAATTGGAAACCGTGTATGAAGAATTCAACATTGGCCAGGACCGTGACTTCCGCAAGGTGAGCAAAACCATTCGCCAGGAATTATTTCCCAATCATCCGTATGGTCAGCAGACCACCATTGGCAGTGCGGAACATTTGCGTAAGCCATCCCACGTCAATATTCAATGGTATTTCAGCACTTACTATGTACCCAATAATATGGCCATCATTCTTTCCGGAGACTTTGATCCCGATGAAGTGGTGGCCCTTGCCGAAAAATATTTTGGTGGCTATAAAGCCAAATCTATTCCCGAATTTCAGTTTGAGGAACAACCGGAACTGACACAACCCGTACACCGCGAAGTCTTTGGTCAGGAAAGCCCTTATCTTGAAATCGGGTGGCGACTAGGAGGTAGCAAAACTGATGACCCATTGATGATGTCGATGATTTCCGGCTTGCTGCACAACGATCAGGCAGGTTTAATGGACATTTACCTCAATCAACAGCAGAAGGTATTGGAGTCGGAAACATGGGCATGGATGTATGAGGATTACGCCGCCTTTGGCCTTTACGGAAAACCTCGCGAAGGGCAAAGCCTGGAAGAAGTAGAAGCCTTGCTATTGGAGCAGATAGATCGGCTGGCAGCGGGAGATTTTGAAACGTGGCTGATGGAAGCGGTGATCAAAGACATGCGGGTCACGGAACTAAAGTCCTTTGAAAACAATCCCTCTCGAGTAAACATGATGACCAATGTCTTTGTTACCGGTATGGGGTGGGAACGTTTTGTCAATCGCTATGACTGGTATGCGAAGGTAAGCAAAGAAGACATCGTCAACTTTGTCAAAAAACACCTAAGACGAGATAATTTTGTCACCGTATTCAAACGCCAGGGTGATGATCCCAATGTGATCAAAGTGGAAAAGCCGGAAATTACTCCGGTTAGTCTGAAAAGAGAAGCTATTTCCGACTATGCCAAGTCTTTTCTCAGCAAATCGGCGCCACGCCTGGAACCAACGTTTGCTGATTTTGAAAAAAACATCCGGCAACATCAGCTCAAAAATGGCAGGCCCTTCTTTTACGTCAAGAATCCAAACAACGAACTGTTCCGGCTGGATTTTATCTTTGAAATGGGCAAATCCAGCGATCGTGACTTGTCCATTGCTTTACTGAAATTGCCGTATCTCGGAACCAGCCAGTATTCGCCTGAAGCTCTGCAGACAGAATTTTTTAGATTGGGCTTATCATTTGGCACCAATTGCTATGACGAACGGTCCTATTTCACCCTGACGGGCTTGGATGAATCACTGGAAGAAGGATTAAAACTAATCAGTCACCTATTGCGGGAGGTACAGCCCAATGCTGAAGCACTACAAAACGTGGTGGCGGATATTCTGGTAAAGCGAGAAAATGACAAACACGACCGCAATGTCATCTTGCGCGAAGCCATGAGTAATTATGCCAAACACGGTGCCGATTCCCCTTTCACTTATCGCCATTCTGTTGACGATTTGCGCCAACTGGATGCCGAAGCCTTGACGGCAAAAATCAAGAACCTGATCCACTTTGAGCACCAACTCTATTACTACGGGCCGCGGAAAATGGAGGCCGTAGCCTCCTTGTTGGAGAAGCACCATCAACTACCCGCATCGCTCCAACCGGTGTTGCCCAATAAAATATTCCCGCAGCTAGATACGAACCCTGAAATCCTCTTCCTGGATTTCCCAATCGTGCAGGCCGACGTGATGCTGGTGTCCAAAGGAACGCCCACTTTCAATCTGGAAGAGCACATCATGCGCACCTGGTACAATGAATATTTTGGGTATGGATTGTCATCGATTGTCTTCCAGGAAATTCGGGAATCGCGGGCGCTGGCCTATGCCACCTATGCTTATTACAGCACTCCCAGTCATCAGCACAAAGGCCACTACCTGCTGGCCTACGTGGGTACGCAGCCCGATAAGCTGACCGAAGCCATTCCGGCGCTGAAAGAAATTCTGGAAAATATGCCGGTGGTAGAAGCCCAAATGGAGCATGCCCGCTTGTCTATTCTCAAGCAGATTGAAAGCGAACGAGTGGCTCCATCCAAGTTATTCTGGGAATATCGCGCCAACCTGGACAAAGGCTACAGCCACGATCTGAATCGAGACATCTATGAAAGATTGAGTCGTGCCACACCTCAAGATTTGATTGATTTTCATCAAAAGTATGTCAAGGGCCGGGAGTATACCTTCTTAGTTCTAGGCAGCAAAGATCGCTTGGATATGAATTATTTATCCACCTTTGGGCCGGTAAAAGAATTGCAACTCCAGGATGTTTTCGGCTATTAAAATCAGTCCATTACAAGAGCTGGATTTGAGCCGATGGGGCTTGCATGGCGTACGGTTATTCGTCAAGCGGGACGACTTACTTTTTGACCACCGCGCACCCTATTTTTGTGGCAACAAATGGCGCAAACTCAAGTATAATTTATTGGCTGCCAAAGAGCAGGGTGATGACACCTTGCTCACCTTTGGCGGGGCCTATTCCAACCACATTTTGGCCACCGCTGATGCGGGACAATTATTGGGTTTTCAAACCATCGGTATCATTCGCGGAGAGCAGCACTTACCACTCAATTTCACCTTGCGGAATGCCCGGGAACGCGGCATGCAGCTGCACTATCTGGACCGGACGACTTATCGCAATAAAAATTCCGCGGAGGTTCAAGCCCGATTGTTGGCAAAATTTGGCGCTTGCTACCTCATTCCCGAAGGGGGGACGAATGCTTTGGCCTTGCGCGGATGTGCGGAATTAGGGGTGGAGATTCAGTTGCAATTAACTGATGTCACTTTCCAAGACCTGCGGACTTTGAAAAAGGAAGCTGATAGGCCAGACTATCTTGCCCTCAGCTGTGGCACCGGCGGTACGATGGCGGGCTTACTGAGCGGATTGACCACAACCAAAACCAAGGTCATTGGTTTTTCCGCCCTTAAAGGCGATTTCCTAACCGGTGAAATTGAGCAATTGCTTACACAAAATGAACTGACTACCTCCGCTCCCTGGCAAATCCAGACCGACTACCATTTTGGCGGCTACGCCAAGTTTAGGCCTGAATTGATCGACTTCATTCGCCGTTTCAAAACCGTTTACGATCTTCAATTGGATCCGATTTATACCGGTAAGTTGTTTTACGGAGTATTTGATTTAGTCAAAGCGGGGTATTTTCCGAAAGGGAGTAGGATTGTGGTGGTCCACTCAGGCGGCTTGCAGGGGATTGCAGGGTTTGAGGAAAGGTATGGGGAGTTTTTGCATTAATTTTTCACATTGTCACGTCCTAAAATAACTTTAAAGATTCAGCAATATGATTCCTAATAATATTGCAGCTAAGGAACCTCCAATCCTTCTAGCTAAATAGATGGATTTTGACAAAACACAGAAGGCTTATGCCTCTTGAGTCAATTGCAAAGCCACCTGACCGGGACTTGGACAGCTGGCTTTGAGCTACGCAAATCTGGAGATTTTCAGCTTATACGTGTCGGTTTAAAAACCTCACGAGCGAAACGGTCTCCCCACATCCTCTATACTATTGATGGCTTGCTCCAAAATGTAAGAACCAAAATGGCCTTTGCTAAATAAAATGTTTTAGTTTTTTGACCTATATCTTTTGGACAACTTTCTTGCCTTTTGTTTTATCTTTTTACCATTGAAAAAGCCTCACCCAATGGGCGAGGCTTTTTTGTTACCATTTACCTAAGAGCACCATTATTCCTATAAAGATAAGGAGAATACTTCCTGAAATATTTCTTATAAAAATGTAGGAATCAATCCCTTGTTTTTTCTTAGAAAAAGCATAAAAAAAATATAAAACTCCGACACAAATTAAAATCAACCCTATTATTGATTGTTGCATGTTTTTTCACAATTTGATGAATTATTTTGATATTCCTTTACTTTTTGAGAAGTGGTATATTTTACTGTTTCATTAACTACCTGAATCTGAGCTTTAACAAAACTTTCGGCGACTTCATCTATTCCTGATTTTTCAACAGCACTCTCAAATGGAGCAGGTAAAAATTCAAAAACAACATCAATAGCGATATCCGTTTTTTCACCTTCACTAAGATTACCTTCTGTCAAGAGTTCGTCGGTTATGACAGCTGCATGTCCTACTAATTGAGTTCCTTTCCCTAAACCTGCAATTATTCCACCGACAGGAGGAGCAACTGTAGCAACGCCTAAACCTACTTTCTCAATCTTATCACCTCCATATTTGAGAGTCTCCCCAACTTCTTTTGTGAAAAATTCCCGAGTCATTGTTTTAGCACCTTCATATAAATTATTCAGCATTTTGGTCGAAAATAAGTCTCCTGGTCCATTCAACTCTTGCATGTTTGGCCTATACCGCTGTAACCCCCATAAATCAATATTGGCAATCGGCTCATTCTCCGCATAATTATACGTACTCACATGCGGGAATTGATCACTAATCGGATCCACCCCAGTAAACCTCCCTATGGCCGGATCATACCACCGTGCGCCATAATCCAACCACTCCAACCCCAAGTCATCATTCATCTCCTTCCCATTATACTGGTAACACTTTTCCCCTGCATCCATTCTACCTCAGGGCACTTTTGCCTGGATACATTTGCTAAACTAATCTTTTTTAGTTGAAGGTGAATTCTGTTAAAAGAAAAATCCCTTACGACTTGATTGATACTTATATCCGGGATGCTAAGACTCGACAGGCTTATGCTTGATTAAGCTCAAAGCCACCTGGCTGGGAGTTGGACAGATGGCTTTGGGATGGACTATTTGCACAATTTTCGCCCCTTTATCAGACTGAGAAGTTTATCATCATACTCTAAGACCCTTAAACGATCGTTGATTACACAGGCGAAATATATCTTATAGAAAGAAGATAAAAAAAGAAACCTATGATTGACAATGCAAGAATTAATGTGGATTTATGCTTTTTGAAAAAAATACTTGCAAAAATAATAATAACAATAAATACCAGTTTGCTTTCATATAATATGGAAGCTATCTTCGTCCGTAACGAATTATTACTAAATAGCCAAGATTTTGTATCAAAAAAATAGCCCCAAAGCATCAAGATATCGATAATGAGAACGGGAATTATTAATATGCCAAATAATAGAAAAAACTTCTTTTTCATTTTTTAATAGTTTTACCTCCAACGAGCAAAATTCCAACGCCTAATTAAAGCCTGATCATATAATCCTGCAGAAGTACTTCCCGTTGTTTTATTTAAGTATTCACCACTTCTTTTAAAGTGCGAACCTGATTGTACCTTCGAGCCAATGTACCTCCAAGAATTTGGATTAGAAGAGTGAGTAAGTCGCCCTCCAAATTCCCTGAAATTCCCCTGTCTTATTTCTACTTTGAATCGATTATTAGTCTGGACTACTTGCGTATGATTTATTCTACCTGCTCCACTGAGATCAAATAATAGGATATCTCCTGATCTAGGACTATTTATTTCCACAGTATTTTCGTCGTTCGCTAGATCACTGGCTGCAGTTGTATTTAAAATTGCTTCTTTAAAATCTTGTACATTATCAAAATCATCAGAAAGAGCAGAGTAGGTTCCGGTTCCATTGGTTATTTCTAAGGGAAGTTCATTCTCTGAAGCATAATCTATTATTAGGGATAATGCCAAATCTTCACAAGTAAATCTAGTTCCAGATGCTGCGTATTCATCTAGTTTACTTGCCGCATAGCTTTGGTAATTCGAAATTTGCTCTTCGGTCCAAGAATTAGTAACAACCCATGCACTATCTCCATTAATATCAATAACCTTAATCGGATTATTCCCTCCATATATGTAAGGGGATTGATAAGCAAAATCCTCCGCAAACCTATCAATGCTAGAGAACCTCCCAACCGCCGGATCATACCACCTAGCGCCATAATCTAACCACTCCAACTCCAAATCCTCATTCAATTCTTTACCATTATACTGGTAGGCACTTTCTCTTATTGGATGCATCATCCACGGTCCTTCAAACTCCATTCCAAATGGGTAATAGTGATGTTCTTGAAGGAGTTCATTGGTTTGTGGATCATCACTAACGATGATCAAACCATCATCATTTAGGTCCGAGAAAGCTAATCTCGTACTCCCTAAATGGTCCCTGATCACATATTCAAAAGTTGGATTGGGATCACTGGGGAAGTCCTGAAAATAGGCTCTACCTGCCGAATGGTAGATGGCATCCAATTGTCCATCTCTATATTCTATTGGTCCCATATAGTCCAGGGTATATTCATTTTCGGTAGTCATTAACTTTTAAAGTCCGCACCAAAAAACTCCAGATACTCCTGCAGTGGTTCAAACCCTACCTCCTTCCGACGCTCATCTACATTTTCGGGGTCTGTAATTGGGCAAACCTGTTTTTGGCCGGTTTCTCTATCCGTACATATCTGGGTTCCGTACACTTGGGGTTCTCCAAGGTTCACCGCAATTCTATCCACCAAGAAGGCATATTTTGAGGCGGGTGTTTCTCCTTTCAAGACCGAGGCTTTGATCAGGGGTAAGTATTTTTGCTGCACCTTTACTTGATTGCAATGTTGAATTACCAACCATAGCGTCCGATTGGCCTGATCTCCAATTTTATTGGCCCCCAGCCATCCGTATTTGTCGATAATCGCTTCAACTGTCACCAAATTGAGGCTGTCCTGAACATTCATCATTTGCCAAAAATAGCCCATACTCACACTATCCGATTGAAATTTTTCTTCAGCACAAGCCATCAACCGTCGCAGGGTTTGATCTTTATGCCAAATGTCGATCAAGGTCGCTGTTTCGGCACCATATCGCTGGTTTTTCCGGTTGATGCGCTGCAATGCTTCTTGCCAGCGTGCATCCCCTTTCAGTAGCTTTAGCGTCTCACTTTGTGTCAATTCATCTTGAGTAATCCAGCCTTTTTCAAGCAGCTTAAATAAGTAGAGATAAGCCTTATCCATATTCCCCGCCCTGGCCCAGGCTTTAATGCCATCCTTGTAATACCCCGTGAGTGGATAGTTTCCATTTTTTAAGGCCAATGCCTCATCATATAGCAACCCTGCTGCTTTATAGTCCTTCTCCTCATACAAATCATTCGCCCGATCCATCAGGGTATCAAACTCCTTTCCAAAAGACAGTTGTGCATCAAGCTGAAATGGACTACACAAGATTAGGCAGATCACGAAGGTTCTGAAGTGGTTCATTTAATTATTGATTTAGCGCATTTTTTGATACCATAAGTCACCTCCCCGCTTAACTTTTTTCTTCCAATTACTCCACGTCCTACGCTTTTTGAAGCTAGTTTTCCTTCAAACTCGTCTTCACTTCAATATCTCCGTGCAACGTGCGGTGCACCGGACATTTATTGGCGATTTCCAGAAGGCGCTGGCGTTGTTTGTCAGTCAGGTCACCTACAAACTCCACTATTCTTTCGAAGTAATCAATCTTGCTACCGGGTGCTTCCACCTGCCGCATATCTTCTGCGTAGTCTTTATAATGCTCCAGGTTAACGATCACTTCCTGGACCGGCCATTTTTTACGGCGAGCGTACATTTGAACGGTCATGGCCGTACAGGCACCCAATCCGGCGGCTACCAGTTCGTAGGGAGAAGGACCAAAGTCATTACCGCCGATGCTTTCGGGTTCATCGGCGACCAGGCCGTGCTGGCGCACCATTATTTCCGTGGTAAAACCCTCCTCTCCCAAGCGCACCGCAACGGCTTTTTCAGCCTTGAGCTTTTGTTTTTCGGGAATCTCGAGGTAGCGCTTCACCCAACAGCCGATCAGGTCGCCAACGTAAGCAGAATCGGATTTATCAGACAACAAATGATCGGCTCCATCCAGCGAAACAAAACTCTTGGGATGGCGCGCAGCCTTGTAAATATCGGTTGCATTATCAATCCCTACGATCTCATCCTGAGGCGAATGCAGGACGAGGAGAGCCTGCCCATCCATATTGTTGAGGACCTGATTTAAATTGTGATCGTTCACATCCTCAAGAAACTGTTTTTTCACCTTAAAGGGGCGGCCACCGATATTGACTTCCGCTTCTCCTTCATCCGTAATTCTGTCAATATTTTCAGAAAACAAATGCTTGACATGCCCCGGATTAAAGGGCGCTCCAATGGTGGCGATACCCCGTACGGTCTCAATTTGCCCAGAAGCAGCAATGACCGCCGCACCTCCCAGCGAATGGCCCACCAATAGGCCCGGAGCTTCGTAGTATTCTTCCAAAAAATTGGCCGCAGCCACCAAATCACCCACATTTGACGAGAAATTTGTTTCCGAAAAATCCCCCTCACTTTCTCCCAATCCGGTGAAATCAAATCGTAGTACGGCAATGCCTCTGAGATTTAAGGCCCGACTGATATTGCGAACCGCTTGCAGGTTTTTATTACAGGTAAAACAATGCGCAAAAATGGCATAGGTATGTGGATGCTGATCAACAGGAAGCTCTAGCCGAGCCGATAATTCGATACCTTGAGGATTGCTGAATAAGACTTTTTTGGTGCGCATAGTTAGAGTTTAGAGTTTAGAGTTTAGAGTTTAGGGTTTAGGGTTTAGAGTTTAGAGTTTAGGGGTTAGAGTTTAGAGTTTAGGGGTTAGAGTTTAGAGTTTAGGGTTTAGGGTTTAGAGTTTAGGGTTTAGGGTTTAGAGTTTAGGGTTTAGGGTTTAGGGGTTAGGGTTTAGGGTTTAGGGTTTAGGGTTTAGAGTTTAGGGTTTAGGGTTTAGAGTTTAGGGTTTAG
>CAXHCA010000121.1:0-22046 GCA_964015035.1 uncultured Saprospiraceae bacterium | reverse complement strand
CCTGAATAGCTTGCCCGAATATACTTCAGGGATTACCTCTAAACAAGCACTTAGACAATTCACAAGGAAATGTAAGCATTGGAAGTACAACAATTATCCATTTATTTCAAGGTTTCCATTTCTTCCAATTTAAGATAGACATGGATCAATCACCAATTTCAACAACGGAAAAAGAAGAAATTCGCAAATACTTTGGCAAAGGGCTGGAGGAGATGGACTCGGAAGAGTTTAAGCAATTACACAAGACCTTGCGCGCCAAATTCCATCCGGATAATTTTGAGAAATTTGAAGACGACACGGTGAAGGAAATGGCTACCGAGCGTTTTCAAGCCATCGAACGATTGGCGGAGCGTATGGCTGCATTTTACAATGGCAAAACCCGCATCATTCAAGCCCAGGCAGGTGACTTTGGACCAGGCGCACAGTTTGCCTTTGAAAAGATGAAAATTGAAGTCATTACATCGGATAAGGACTTGAAATACCACCTTTTTGGTACCGCTTACCGCTGGCTTTTATATGGTGACAAGTTTAAAATACCGGGCACCCAAGCATTTATCATCATCGACGAAGACCACCGTGGCAGTAGTATTGGATATCGGGAAACCATCCGTATGTACGTCACTTTTGGTGTTAATGATGCAACGGAAGACATTGTAGCGTGGTTATACGATCGCATTCAAGGAAGGGCCAGTTCGTTGATCATTCACGGCGAGATTGTTAAGATTGATCCGATGTCGATGCTTCACGCCATCAAGAAGACGGCTATTTTAGAAATTGGCCCGGGGTAAGCGTAAGCCTAGTCTCTACTATTTTCCAATCATTTGTTATCTGGAAATAAGTCAGTATCTTTGGTTAAAATAGCCTTGAGAAAGTACGTGTTCTTCACAGTTTGGGGTTGCACCCATAAAATTTGGAACCACTTTCGATGCTAAAAAACCAAAGCATTATGCCTAGACCCTTGCTTTACTGCATCACAGTAGCGATAGGATTGATATGGATAAATCGTGCCCCCGCCCAATCACTTTACCACGAAACACAGGAGCTTAAGCGGATTCTTGATGCCCGCAATGTACCTACCATTTATGCTTCTGACGGACTTCAGGGGTGGGAAGCCACGTTTGAGAGCAAGAAACTCAAGGTGACGGACTCTTTGAAGCTTGGTCAAATTGGTCAGTACACCTTGAAAAGGAAAAGACCGTCATTTGATTCCCTTTTTATCAAATATGGCAAGTCCGGTTCTCAGATTGCTGTTCCCAACTCCATCAGAATAGACAATATGCCCAACGCCGTGGCGTGGACATTGTATTCAGAAACCACGCGTTTGCCAGGCTCCGGGGCGGTCACTCTCAGCAAATCGGATAGCTTGCCTTGGGTGATCCAACAAAATATGGAAACCCTCCATCCGGGGGCAGACCCGTCTACTTTTACTATTGATACTCCGGGGAAATACATGGTGCGTGCATCAGACACATTAGAATTAAATTTTAACGACTCTATTTATACCATCGATATCCCCGAATCTTTTCGTCTATTGATCGAATTGACCGAGAGCGACCTTTCTTTCTATCAAGTCTCTGCTTTCCAGATTGGAAAAATATCTAAACCCGATTTTTATGATTTGATGACCTTATTGGCGGTGCATTCTGAATACAAAGAGGAGCGTTTTGGGTTTAATACCCTGGAAAATGTTTACAAAAAATATGCCGATAATCCGTTCTTAAAACCATTGCTGGACACCTTACTTTATAGTTACAAATTTGAGGAGATTGCTCCGTTTCTCGATTTTGATGAGAAGCTTTTTGAAGAGAAGATTCAAGCGCAACTAGCCAACCACTACCCGTGGCTCAGGGCCATGTATCAGGACCCTACGCTCGATAATAAAAAGCAGGTTTTGCAGGAAAAAGATGTACACTATTATGCCAATCTTGATCCGAACACCAAGTCTTCTTCTCAGCTATTACAAAATGCCTCACAGAGAGCCAATTCGGCTTATACCAAAGTTAGTGGTTTTGATCAGACTAGCATTATCGTGGGATTATCAGACTTCATTGCAGAACGCGCGCAGGAAGAGTTGAACATCACCTTTATGAACCGGTTTAAAAACCGCCTGACCACTTCCGAACCCAATGAATTTTCGGTGCTTTTCCCCAATACTTATGATTTGTTTTTACAGTTTGAAATTGCCAATTATAAAAAATTACTACAAAATGCACGGCCGGTATTTGCCAACGATTTGCAAAACCTGGGATTACATTTGCCCCATTTGTTAAAACTGGATAAGTACAAGGACTTGCTTAATTATTCCACGGAAGTGTACAACCTGGCTTTGTTTTATGAGGTCACGAGGATGGTGTACAATGAACGCCCGATTGAAGATATTCTGGTGACCTCCTTTCAGCAAATGCGCCGCCGTTCGCTGGAGATGGGAGAAATCATCAATCTCACCCTGGCTGATACCCTCATGAAGGCAACTGTGGTTTCAGCGGATACTAGTAAAAACAAACTGGCCTCACGTCAACTACTGCGCAACACCTTTGATCAGCTTCGTCCTAAGGTGATCAATTACAATAGTGAAATAGAAAAGAATTACCTTGCGCTCCGAGATGCCAACCTTTTTCTAAGGGACTTTCTGTCTGATTTGGAAGCACAGGTTGATCCCAAGGCCAGCCCACAATTGGCCAGCAGGGTGGAGGAACTACAAGATCGCTTAGGCCGGGAAAGTGGCATTTATTCCGCCCGGTTTGATTATCCGGTTCCTTTGCTTGACGTGCCTAAAAAGGCTTATGATTACTATACCCATTATGCCGGAAACAACCTGGATGGAAAGGGCTATTTTGGGTATTACCTGGAAGGCCGTAGTGGGTCTTTCAAAGACTACGACACCTACTTTTCCAGCAATCTGTCGGAGAAAGCGTATGTCGCCCGGGGAGTAGAGTTGACTCGCTTGTTAGTAGAGGAGCGGTTTGATTCCACACTTACCGACTGGCGTACCTTATTGTCGGCGATCACTCCTGAGGCCAGGATGATTCAGGAGCAAGTCATTCTCCGCCGTAGAGCAAAACTCGATACCCTGATCAATCAAGTCCGGTCGCTGCGCGCCGCTGTAGAATCAGGCCTAACGGACGAAGTGACATTTTGGGCGTCTAAAAAAATGAGTGACTCCACCAATGTGGACTTGGCGGGCCTCACCTATCTTAAAAAGTTAATTGACCCCGGTGTGGAGGTCATGTGGGATCAGTTGTTCACCTTTGGAGATGCACTTCAGGATCCGGATCCGACTACTGTTCAGCAATTGATGGCCGACCCGGCATTTGCCGATATTGATTTCTCGCAATTGCGCGTGAAGGCGGATCATGAGCTTAGTCGCATCTTTCGGGAGGCGAAAAGGCGTATTGCTTCACTGGAAAAGGAAAACCCAAGAATTAAACGCCCGAAAAACCAGGGATTTCAACAATACGAAAATATTCGCCGGAAGGCGGTCAGTTTTAGTCCTACTGAATTTGTTAAGCTCAACAACGCGGATTCTTTGATTCGGCTTAGTCAATTGCAAATGACACAAATTGATCAGCATAAGACCGATTTGGAGAAAAAGCTGTCTCAACTAGACGACAAATTTGTTCCCCGAAACCTGGTTAAAGCGCGCAGCACTTCACAGGATTTGGCCACTGCCTCTGAACTGTGTGTGCACCTGCTCTACAGTTTGAAACGGTCGGTTGTTAAGGATTTTCAACCCATGATCCGAGATACCAGCGAAGTTGAATATACCATCATGCATCGCGATGATGCCGGGCAAGTCGATTCCTCTAGTGTGATTTCCCGCCAATTGATCGAACCTGGAAAAACCGGAGCCATCCGTTCCCAAACCAACTGGCTAAAAAAGGAAAGCTTTGATTCTGTGATGCTGAATGCACAGGCACGCGCCATCTTTTTAGGGCTCCTGTACGAACAGCTAAAGGCGCTAAAAAGCGGTCCAGCTTTATCCGCAGATGGGTTGGCTACCTTGACCACCAAATTGATCAATACCGTATACAGCATAGAATCTGATAGAGATGCGCTGGACTATAAAAAACTAACAGGTAAGAAAATTACCTTTAAAGACTATTATCCGTTTATCCAAACCACGGTTGATCTCTTCTCTACGGTGGTGGAAACTCCTGTCTATAAGGACAGCTCCATGGCTCAGCGAAAGCCCGGCTTAGACGCCATTACCAAAGTCGCTCAGCAGGGATTATCGTTGTACAATAATATTGATAAGCAGCAGTATGGATATGCCATTTACAATGCGATGGAAATTTTCCGCGTGATTGCTGAGGCAGAATCCAACAAAAAGGAGAGTGAGGGTAAAAAAGTTTCTCGGGGAGACCGGGTGCGCAATGCCGTCATTTTATACGGTACGTTTATGGCCGACGTTGTCAATGCGCGTAGTTCCGATCAGGTCAAGGAGGCCCTTCGGGCAGCAGCATCTCCTCCCGGATCTTCCCGCCTCAAAAGGGAGTTGGTATACAATATGGCCGTCAATTCCTACATCGGCCCAGGGTTTGGTATTGAGCGCCTGAGAAGGCCTCCGGCCGGAAGTAATCAAAACTCCGGTACGATTGGATTGTCAGTGCCGGTTGGCCTGTCGTTTAGCTGGAAATGGGACAAGACCGACAAGAATTCGTTTTCTCTTTTTGTTCCGGTGCTGGATATTGGTGCAGTGACCTATTTCAGGTTGAATGATAAAAATGCAGACAATCTGCCCGAATTGAATTTTAACAACTTCATTGCTCCCGGAGCATTCCTGTTTTATAATATTAATAATTCCCCATTTACTTTTGGTGGTGGATGGCAGTACGGACCGCAAATTCGTGGCACCAGTCTGACTGATCCCAACCTTTCTTCTTCGGCCAGTCGGTTTTTGTTATTTGCTGGAATTGATGTACCCTTATTCAATCTGGCAAACGGACCGCAAGGATATCCAGATAAGCGGAAGAAAAATAAAAAGGGAAAAAAGACTTCCGGGAAAAAATGATCAAAAACAAAACGAAAACCCCGAATTCATGGACTTAAAGAACTATTTGATAAAGGTGATTAAAAAAGCCGATGGTCATAGCCAGGATGATATTTTACAGGTCATCAAAAATGAACCATCCGCTCGGTTTTATGTAGAAGCTAGTGGTTTTAACAAGGCCTTTCTGAATCGGTGTTTTAATGAGAACAACTGCCGGGTAGCCTTTTCTAATGATGATTCCTTTGACACGGAGAGCCGGTTGAATTTCATCGACAATTGCCCGGTAGGGCGACCCAAAAGTGATGTGTTTATCTATGCTCGTGAATTTGACAGTGATGAAGTAAAGAAATACTTAAAGCGTAAATGCACGGTACTGATTTGGAATGAAGATTCCGGGAATATTTCACCATTTGTCATCAAATCACTGGCCAATGAATTCCCGGATCAGGTTGTAGTTATTGCTAAGGGACTGACGCCATTCTGGGTGGGAAACATACTGAATAAGCCTACTCCTTTGACATTAGTATTCCGCAAGGATGACTACACAAAGGAAGAAATTCAAACATTCGCCGACAAGGGCCAAAACCGCGTCGCTATTTTAGCCGAAGGCTTCACTGCAGAAGAACTTACCAACTTCAGGAATGCCGGAGCATTGATCTGGCCTGAAGTTGCGGGAGCGTAATCGAACGCAATGATTTTCCACCGTACATCGGTTCTGTTTGTTTGACGGAACCGATTTTTATTTTTCCTTTTCGTCCAGCATCCACTTTAAGGTAGTAATCAAATCCTGAGCCTCTTTATAGCGAGGAAATTCCGGAGAAATTTGCTGCAAATTAAATATACTGGCTTGTGGAAACTCCTGTTTCAAATAAATCATGGCCGTTTCCCAAAATGCGGCATCTTCGTATTCGGTGCCGGTTCCTTCCAGAGTTTTTAAATAGGTTTTGGCCCGCCGATCTTGGTCCATATGTACCTGTGCTACCGCTAAAGCGAGTGACGCATAAGGCGCATTGGGGTGCTCGGCCAGGTAATTCTCCAGGTGGGTAACGACCTGTTGGTAATTGCCCTTTTTCAACTGCTCGTCGGCCATCGCCAGGAGCTGGCTATTGGTGTCCTTACTGGCCAGATCGTAGTTGAAAGTGGCGTGTTTGGTGTAAAGAGAAGCCGGATCATTTGGGCTGGTTTCTGTGTCGCAGCCAGTGCTGAGCACCAGGCTGAGTAGAAAAAAAGTCAGTGTGCAGACGAGTGTTGCTGGTTTATTCATAAAACAAAGGTAGCCAAGCCACACTAACTATTCCGCAATTCTGCGTAATTTTTCCCAAAACAAGAATTACCTTCGCCGCTATGGTAATTCCGCAGCTATCCCGTCTACAGGCTTTATGCAATGCCCTACGTTATGCTGATAACCCCCTTCCGGGAATGGATGTTAATCTGCAAAAAATGGGGCCTTCTTTTCGCGGATACATCGGCGGCATTTACCCCTCCATTGTTACGATAGATCCGGATTTTATCCGCCATGTCTTACAAAAGAACCATCGCAATTACCACAAGTCCTTCCTGCATTTTGAAAAGATGGCCGACTATTTGGGTAATGGGTTATTGACCAGTGATGGCGCTTATTGGCTTCAGCAAAGAAGGCTGATCCAGCCCGGTTTTCACAAGGAGCAACTAGAAGCCCTTACGGAAATCATGTTGGAGGTGATCGATAATTTTTTACAGGCTTTCGCCCAAAAGGTAAAACATGGTCCCGTTGATATCTACCAGGAAATGATGGAATTGGCCTTCGGGGTTATTGCCCGCTCAGTATTTGGCAAGGAAGTAAAAGTGGAAGACCTACAGGAGTTGAGTCGTAATTTGACGGAAATCCAGGCGTTTATCGTACAACAGATTCGTCAGCCCTACCTGCAGCCCTGGCTAAAATGGACGGGACGGATTCAGCACTTCAAACAGCTGGCTGCTCAATCCGAAGCCATCATTTTAAAATATATCCACGAACGAAAAAATAGTGGCCAAAAGGGAATTGATCTGCTGCAAATGTTACTCGATGCTCGCTACCAAGACAGCAACGAAGGCATGTCCGAGCGACAACTCCTCGATGAGATCAACATCTTGTTGGAAGCAGGCCACGAGACTTCTGCCAATGCGCTTTGTTGGACTTGGCACCTACTCAGTCAGCATCCGGAAATGGCGACCAAAATCAGGCGGGAAGTACAAACCGTTTTAGGAAACAATCAACGCCCTCGCTTTGCCGATTTGCCGGCAATGGCTTACACCAAACAGGTCATTCAAGAAAGTATGCGCCTCTTTCCACCCGCCTGGGTAACCAATCGAATTGCTGCGGAGGATGACCACTTTCAGGGCATCCACATTCCCAAAGGCACTATCATGGTTCTATATATATATGGTGTGCATCACCGCGATGATCTTTGGCCTGAACCAAAAAAGTTTGATCCGGAGCGCTTTGCCACAGATCAAACTTTGGTCCATCCTACTCCCGGTCAAACGGTTGAATTACAACCTTTGATTACGCTCCGCCCAAAGAATGGCATTCAACTGCATTTTACTGCACGCTAAACGCTTACCTTCTTCACCCGAAAAAAACGCATCGACCTCTTCTCTAAGTGCATGTTTGGAGGTGGTGCTTTAGCAGCGAAAATTGCAGGTTTTGGTTTCTCACAAGGCTCATTTTTGAGTGCATCCCGGCTCAGCCGAGGCGGACGAAAAAATAGCCGAAGTGAGGTTCCAAAATCCCGGTTTTACCGCGACTGAATAGCTTGCCCGAATATACTTCAGGGACTACCTCCAAACATGCACTCAACATGCACTAAAATCGGAATCCTATTGTGGCTGCGATATAACTTTTATTGAGATCATTGTCTACAAACTGCATAGGCGCTTCAGCGGTGCGGTAGGGGACATAGGTTTCCTGAATCGCTCGATAGCGGTACGCAAAATCGATGAATAAGGATTGCTCGCGAATACCAAGACCGAAGCTGATACTTGGATTGACGGTGTCATCTCCAGCCAGAGGAGACTGCTGCATGCCCAATCCTGCGCGGAAGCGGAAAATATCGTAGGCAAATTCTCCACCTACCCGTACATTGATAGCAGACTTTAGGTTCTTGGCAATCAGCTGATTGGCTTCCCGCTCATCTTGAGGGAAATCACGGTAGCGTAGTTCGGCATTTTGGTAATTGACATACTCCACTTCACCCGACAAAAAGCCTGATTTTCCAAAGACCAGACCGGCATTTCCCATCACCCGCCAAGGGGTACGCATTTTGTATTCAAAACTACCATCTGGCGATCTATCATAGCCTTGGTACTGGGTGTTATCGGCAACGTAGTTGTACGTCATCTCGGAGGTGTAATTGTCATTAAAGGTGTACCCGGTAGGAGTATGTACTGCTGCCCCTAAGCGCAGCATTTGGTTGACGCGAAGCAATAGACCTAACTTCAAGTTGATACCGACTCCGGTAGTGGTCAGGTTTTCAATATATTCAAGGCTTTCAAAGGCCGGCACTAAATCGTCGGGATCGGATTCCTGGTAGATCTTGTCTTCATTGAAGCTGACAAAAGGCACCCCTACAGACATTCCCAGAAGAAGGCGTTCCTTATAGTTGCCCGCAAAGGCAAATACCAATTCATTGATCGAACCTCTGGTGCGAACCGTTTGACTTTTAGTGATGTCCGCATCAGGAGCCAGATCAAAATCACTATCATAGTAACCGTCATCCAGGTAATCGTACAACGCTTCTGCATCATAGGCCAAGCCCGACTCAAATTCATCAAAGCCAAAATCACTATTGGCCAATTCCTGAAAGCGATTGACAATAGAACCTTCAGAAGCTCCTTCGTAATAGAATTCCTGATTAAAATCGGCCACCCGGTTGAAGCCTAATCCAAAATTGAAGGTACTCCATTCCCGGCCCGGAGGATTAGAAGTGACCACAATCCCTAGGCTTCCCAGATTAAATTTGCTATGGTTTTCTTGGTTGACAAAGGCATCACTATCATTAGTCAGGGTTGAACTAATACGCGATCCGGCAATGGCGGGGGTAAAGGAAAAAACAGATCTCCGGTACCAACCCAAGCCAGCAGGGTTGGTATTCATTACTGAGAAATCGGCACCTAATGCCCCGAGTGAGCTGCCGGCGCCGATAGCGCGTGCGGTTCCACCGTACTCAAACATAGAGTACCGTAAAACATCTGTTTCATTTTGCGCAGAGGCTTGTGTCAATAAAGCACCTACTATCAAAATAAGTATTGATAAACGTTTGGTAAATGTCATTGAATTCGAAATTTAAATGAACAACTAGGGTAGCAGGTCTTCAGTCGTCTATAGGTGAAGTCTATTATTATAACCCTTTATGTCTAAAAAATGTTGGAATGGGTGTTTCCCGTAGGGAATCAGTATTAACAGAGACGCGTTTTACAAAAAAGAGGGTGGAAATGTACCACCACATCCACCCTCTCCTGCGTTGTTACGCTCAAAATAGGTCTTTAATTTCCTCTTCTTGAAGAAGAACGACTATTACTGCTGCTACTAGAGCTGGAACGCGAGCTGCTGGAGCTACTGTTGCTTCGGCCGACACTGGAAGAAGAGCGACTGCTTCCTGTATTTATACTAGAGCGGGAGCGACTGGAGCTATTACTGCGATTGTAGGAGCGAGGCGTAGAAGTATTGCTCCGACGACTAGTCGAAGGGGTACTGCTTCGGCGCGAGCTACTGTTGTCGCGATAAGTTCGGGTTTCCTGCCGGCGCGGAGTTGTCGTTGTACGCGGAGTCGTTGTACGCGGAGTCGTCGTTGTACTTGGACGGCTTTTATTGTCTCTACGAGTAGTATTGGTCCGCGGAGTTGTCGTTGGCCGTCGAGTTGTATTGCTCCGGGTTGCATCATTACTTCGAGGCGTTCTGGTAGGCGATACCGAACGGTCATCCCGACGAGTGCGGTCAGGAGTGCGGCTACGTACACCATCAGTTGGCGTACTAACACCAGGCTCTCCGGTTCTCGTATTTGTTCTTGGCGTTACCCCTTTGGTTGGCGTTATCCCATTGGTTGCATCTCCCGGAGTCTGGCTACGGATTGTTCTGTCATTTTTACGAGGTACGGTGGTTGTTCCATTATGGCGTGGGCCGTAATGCGTACCATTAGGATTATTATTGACGGTATTGACGGTGTTGTAAACATAACCATTACCCCATGATGGCGGGCAGTAGTAATTGGAATATCCACCATAACCTCCACCGTAGTAGCTTCCATAGCCACCATAGTAGTTGTTTACGTAAAAGTTATTGCCATAACCTCCACCGTACCAGGGATCATTCCAACGATTCCAAGGGTTAGAATAATATCCCCAAGAGCTATAGCGGTTATAACGGTTCCATCTGTTCCAACGGTTCCAACGATTCCATCTGTTGTAGCCAAATGCATTATCGTAGATCAAAACGGTCACCCCAGGGCTATAGAATGGATCGTAATAATAGGCATCTACATATACAGGATCATAATAACTGAACCCGTAGTATGGTCGGTGGAAACGCTTGATGCGCGACGTGTAGTAATAGTCGTATTCGTCATAATACTCATAATCGTCGTCATCATAGCTATACTCCTCCTCTTGATAATTATTGTCATTATAAGAATAGGAGGAACTATTGGAGGTATTATCACTGTAATCATAGTAGTCACTATCGGTGTCTGGATCGTAATACAGGTCGTCATATTGCGCCTGAACCACACCCATCCACATCAAGGAGAGGATTGCGGTGACAAAGAAGGGAAATTTATACTTTTTCATAAAGACTGATTTTAAACGTAATTACTTGAGCTCTCTTACAGCTTACAACACGTAATTTATTACTTTTGTGCCTAATTTTTAGTTAAAGGCTTTTTAAAATCAAGAAAGTAAGTTGTTAAAGTTCTCAAAAGATGTCTTTTAACTATTGTTAAGACGATTTTTCGGCCTGAAGGTCACAAAATTAACTATTGAAAATCAGGCCTTTACTATTAAACAAGTGTTAAAACGCAGGGTTCATTCATGGCAAAGGAAATTACAAGCAGAAGCGAAGATTACTCACAGTGGTACCTCGATATTGTCAAAAAAGCCAACTTGGCCGACAACTCCGCAGTGAGAGGTTGTATGGTGATCAAACCTAATGGATATGCCATTTGGGAAAATATGCAGGCACAGTTAGATCGGATGTTTAAAGAAACTGGTCACGTCAATGCCTATTTCCCATTATTTATTCCCAAGAGCTTTTTGAGTCGGGAAGCGGAGCACGTGGAAGGTTTTGCCAAAGAATGTGCCGTGGTGACTCACCACCGGCTCATGAATGCACCAGACGGTAGTGGGGTGGTGGTTGATCCCAGCGCCAAGCTGGAAGAAGAGCTCGTGATTCGCCCTACTTCTGAAACCATCATTTGGAATACCTATAGGGATTGGATTAACTCTTACCGCGATCTGCCATTATTGATCAATCAATGGGCCAATGTGGTGCGTTGGGAAATGCGTACGCGTTTGTTTTTGCGTACCGCTGAATTTCTTTGGCAGGAAGGGCATACCGCTCACTCCAACCGCCAAGAAGCTGTAGAAGAAGCCAAAAGAATGCAGGAAGTTTATGCCACTTTTGCGGAAGAATACATGGCGATGCCGGTGATTCGTGGCGTCAAGACCGCCAATGAACGCTTTGCGGGCGCGGAGGATACCTATACCATCGAGGCATTGATGCAGGATGGTCGGGCCTTGCAGGCCGGCACCTCTCACTTCCTGGCGCAGAATTTTGCGAAAGCATTTGATGTCAAATTCCTGAGTGAAGAAAATAAAGAAGAATACGTTTGGGCTACCTCTTGGGGAGTGTCTACCCGGCTGGTAGGTGGCCTGATCATGACCCATTCCGATGACGACGGTTTGGTCATTCCTCCAAGGCTGGCACCTACACAGGTGGTCATTGTGCCTATTCCAAAACCAGATGCGGCTATCGGAGAGGTAGCGGATAAAATCATGGCCGAACTGAAAGCCAAAGGCATTACGGTCAAATTTGATACGGACAGTAAAAAACGTGTTGGCTTTAAATTTGCAGAATACGAACTGCAGGGCATTCCCGTGCGGCTCGGTATTGGTAAGCGCGATTTGGAGAATGGCGTGGTGGAAGTCGCCCGCCGAGATACCAAGGAGAAAAAGTCTGTACCACTCGAAGGACTGGCGGATTATATCGCTCAATTGCTGGAAGATATTCAACAAAATCTCTTCCAAAAGGCGCTTGATTTTCGTGCAGCACATACGACTACTGTGGACAATTTTGATGACTTCAAGGCGGTACTTGAGCAGGATATTCCGGGCTTCATTTCCGCCCACTGGGATGGAACCACAGAGACAGAATTAAAAATCAAAGAGCAAACCAAAGCCACTATCCGTTGTATCCCTAATGACGCAGTAGATGAGGACGGCCTGTGTGTATTGACGGGCAAACCTTCCAAGCGGCGGGTGTTGTTTGCGAAAGCATATTAGGCGCGGGAAGATTAATGGGGGAATGGTGAGTGGTGAGGAGGTTAACGGATGTAAAACGTAACCTCCAACCTATCCTAATCCCTAAAACCTACCTGCTAATTCTGCATCACCATATAGACTAGTATTCCTGCAAAATACCCGACCAGGGCTAACCAGGAGATCTTTTTCAAATACCAGAGGAAGTCTATTTTCATGATCCCCATCATAGCTACACCGGCGGCGGAACCGATGATTAGGTTGCTACCTCCGGTACCGGCGCAATAGGCCAACAATTCCCAAAAGGCATGGTCCTGAGGGTATTGTTCCAGCGAATACATACCCATGGCCCCAGCTACGAGTGGCACGTTGTCAACGATGGCGGAAAGTAAGCCGATGAGCGTATTGATGATGTAGATATTTTGAAATTTTTCGTCTAGAAATACGGCCATTTGATTGAGGTGTCCGGCAGTTTGCAAAGCCCCCACAGCCAGCAAAATACCCAAAAAGAAAAGGACGCTCGGTACATCTACCCTCCGCAAAATTTCTACTACGGAAAGTGGACTTCGCTGGCCGTCATGACCGTCGTTGCGGTGTAAGATTTCAGTGGTTAACCACAGTATACCCAATCCTAGCAAGATACCCATAAATGGTGGCAGATGGGTTACCGTTTTAAAAATGGGTACAAACAATAACAGGCCAATACCCATCGTAAAAACCAAGTATTTATTTCGATTGGAAACGTGAGGTAGATTCTCTTCTGCTTCTCGATTGCCCGCATCCGGATCAATCTGCCCCTTGAGGAAAAAGGAGGCCAACCCTAAAGAGACAATCATCGATACAAAGCTGGGTAGAAATACCGCCTTAATGATATTGACGGTGGTAATTTCGCCACTGATCCAGAGCATAATTGTCGTGACATCACCAATCGGCGACCAGGCACCACCGGCATTGGCGGCGATGATGACCATACCGGCAAAGAACCATTGGTCTTCCTTTTCAGGAATTAGCTTACGCAAAAGGGCGGCCATCACAATGGCGGTAGTGAGGTTGTCGAGTACGGCTGACATGAAAAAGGTAATGCCGCAGAGGAGCCATAATAATTTTGTTTTACCGGTGGTTTTGATGCTGTCTGTAATGACGGAAAAACCTTGGTGTGCATCCACCAATTCAACAATGGTCATTGCTCCAAGCAGGAAAAATAAAATGCTTGATATATCACTGAGGTGCTCCTCCAATGATAGCAAAATTCTTTCTCCGGGGTCGGCAACTCCCGGGAAAATACTGTGTTCACCAACTACGAGAGCCGTCCAGCACAATACGCCAGTTAAAATGGCAAAAGCAGACTTGTCAACTTTGAGGGGGTGTTCCAATGCGATGCCAATATAGCCCACAATGAAGATCAATAAAATGGCAATATACATGAGCTTTTTGAAGTAAGGTAAGTCAAATTTTGCTTTAGATAATCATCTGGAAAATATTTAAAATATCTTTAATACACCTAATATTTTTACCGTCAAGAATAAGGGTAAAGCTTTCAAAAAACAGAGGATTATTTAGTGTAGTGGAAAGGCCGATCCCAAAGCCGCCCAGCGCTCTATCTCCTTTGCCCAAATGCCCTATTGCACGGTCACCTGCCTATGCGTTTGCCATCCGGTGTTGTCCTTTAAAACCAGCCAATAAATGCCTTTCGGAAAATGGCTAATGTCCAACGTCTCCTGGATCATGGCTCTTGGGGATAGCTGTTTTGCATGCAATTGTTGTCCCAATATATTGTACCATTCCAATCGTATTTTCTGCGATTGATCGGACTGGATTTCTAAATGGAGAAGTCCAGATGTTGGATTTGGGAATAGGTTGACCGCAATGGGTTTATTGACCGCTGTTGCTGCCGTATTGATCAATACCGTCAACCGGTGATGAACCAGCATTTGACAGCCATCCGCCGCAGTGGCCAGCAGGAAGATGTCGTATTCTCCCGGGATGAGGAAAGTTAAAGATGGAGTTGGACTTTGGATTATTCCGTAAGGACCAAAATCCCACTGTAAGTCCACCGCCTCGGATGCCGTATAGTTGAAATTGACCACCATATTGGAGAGCACAGTATCGGGAGCATTTACTGTCAGGTTAAACGGTACTTCATCGATAGTAACCGTTTGACTGAAGGTGTCAGCCCCAAAGTCGTTGACGGTCGTTAGGGTGACGGTATAATCTCCCGTTCCTCCGAAGGCATGCTGGGGTGCAAATGCTTCCGAGGTAGAGCCATCGCCAAAATCCCAAAGGAAGGAGTTGCCGCCACTGGATTGGTTGTTGAAGGCCCGTTCATTGCCGCAATCTCCTGTTTCCGATACGGAGAATGCCGCTTCTGGCGATTGTCCCGAGCATTCCCAACGCATGGCAAAGCCGGGATAAACGGTGGACGCATTTGTTGAAAACCTAAGGGTGACAACGCCTCCAGTAGAAGTAATGGTTTGTCCGGCCAGACTGGTCCCGTTATAGCTGCCAATGAGTGGTGAGCTGGCGTCTGGTCCGTCATAGATCCAGAGGTAATCACAGCAATTTTCTAATTGAAATTCATCAAAATGCAGCGTGATTTCTGTGGCTCCGGGAGGGGCAATCACTGCTGCAACTTCCACGCCATTGGCATAATCGCCTGTAGGACCACCATTGTCGTAAAGCAGTCCGGTACAGGAGCTGTGAAAAGTGGTGCCGGTAGTACCCAGGGTCAGCGTATCGCAGAAACTGGCGGCCAAGTCCACTTGTACATAATTTTCGCGAACTAAAGTATCACAACCCAGGTCATTGCAGGCAATCAGGCTAATATCGTAGGCGCCATTCATGCTGTAAGCATGGGTAGGGTGCTCTTCAGTGGAAGTTTCGCCATCACCAAAATCCCAGAACCAAGTATTGGGTTCATTCACGGTTTCGTCAGAAAAATGCACGATGCCATTGCAGGAAAAAACAGGATCAGCGGCAAATGCTGCCTGTGGTAAGGCTTCCACGATCATCTTTACCGGGATCAATATTTCTGGGTTTTCGGGATCGTTGGAGCCGATGATTAACTTGTATTCATAAGTGCCGGCCAGCAGACCTGTAGCATCAAAATCGATGGTTAAAACTTGCGCTCCATTCGGGGCAATATTTCCGGTAAGCGGGGTGATCTGTAACCATTCAGGTAAGCTTCTTCCCGCAGTCCATTTTACCGCATTTGCTAAGATCTGATTGGCATTAGGATCTGGTTCGTAGTAGTCGGAGCCAATATAGACGGCCTTTCCTTGACCATAGCTTTTGGCAGCGAGGGAGGCCCAATTTGCGAAAGCAGCAGACACGATCATCTCTGTATTGGGATCGTTTAATTGAATGCCTTCGGTGGCATTTGATGCCACTAGCGGCGGAACTACTCCCGCCACCAAAGGGTGCTCTAAATTCTGGATTTCCAAAGTGTTTCCAGTAAGCTCAGTGTGGGCTTCAATATTAAAAATCCCTCCATGGACAACCGGTGTGCCGGTTCCCACAAAACAATAAATCACCCCACCACCGGCATTTACAAAGTTTTGAATCACCGGGGCCAGCTGGCTAAACACCAAACCGGAACCAGACTCGGATTCCGGGAGCAGCAACACCTCTTTTCCTTGCAATATCGCTTCTAATTCAGTAGGATCATCAGTAAGTGTGGCGGTCAAGTTATAATTGGTAAAGTATTGGTTTAGACCGTTGATCATAGTGGGAAATTCTTCATCGGTATCAACCCCATGTAATAAAGCCAGTATTTCCACAAGGCCAGCATCAACCAGGGTTTCATATCGTAAATCTCCCAGGCCGGCATTGCTGATGGTGACGATTTCGGTAGTAGTAGTTCCAGAAAGTAGCGTAACACAAATAGAGTCGGGCTGCACGGCAATGACTGGAGGGGCTACACACTTACCTACTGCCACAACACGGGCATTGCCAGCATCACTTTCATAAAGGATTTCGGTGATGAAGTTTCCGGTGGAAGAGGGTGTAAAGGTCAGTTGAACACGGGTAGAATCGAGAGGAGGAACCATCAGGTTCATCGTGTCTAAGGCAAAAATGGGATCTCCCGAGCTAATGTTACTCACCGTCAATGTACCCGTGCCCGGATTGCTTAACGTCATTGAATCTACAGCTGAATACCCCAGAAAAATGGAGCCAAAATCAATGGTATCCGGGCTGACGGTAATTTCGGGAGTCCCGATCACGGTGAGTTTGACGGGGAAGGTAATGTCTTGCTGTTGAATATCTCCATGGATCAGGGGGATGGCCGTTTGGTAAATCCCTTCGACCAAGCCTTCGGCGCTAATGTGAACGGGGATGCTGACTAATTGACCTGGAGAAAGAATCCCTTCTTCCTGATCTAGGGTTAGCCAACCGGGCCCCTTCCCTTCAATCTTCATCTGGTGGCGGTCTTCACCACCAAAACCGACATCCACCATTGCTGAATTGACCAGCGCAATTTCCAACATTCCGTCCGCTATCCAGGGCGCAATGGTGGATTCGTCAAAAGTATAAGCTTGGATAATTGGCGTTCCATTTGATACATTCCCGTCTTCAATTTCTTCGATTAATTCGCCATCAACGTAGAGCGCAGCGTATTCCAATACATCATCGTAGTCGCCACTCAAAACAACCGTGATGGTGAGTTCTTGCAACGTAGTGGAAATGTTTTCAAAGAAATGCTGCGTTGTTGCACCAGCGTTAAAATAATCCATGACGCTATGATCTGAAAAGGTGGCTTGTGGTGCTTCCAGATGGTAATACAGATCTCCCGGTCCTGCGTTTTGAACCAATGCCGACGTATCCAGGTCTTCTCCCGAAAACAGGGTGACACAAATACTATCCGGCGACCAACTGATTGTGCCGCTTTCCTGCACTACTACTTCTTGAAAACTGGTATCCTGGCCGTAGCAATTGCTAATAGTTTGCTGCACTGTGTAGGTGCCGGGTATTGAGTATTGATGAACAGGATTTTGCATTTCTGAGGTCTGGCTGTCGCCAAAATTCCATTCAATACGGCCACCAGGATCGGATACATCAGTAAACTGTACCGGGAACTGTAGGGGCGGATGAAGATTGTTGACGGTAAATGCCGCATCGGGTACATCAAGTCCTCCTGTGGTATTAAAACTGATGACATAACCGGGAAAAGTCACACTCCCATTACTCAAAAATTCCAGGGTTACCGAGCCGGAGTTAGCGGTGAGTGTCTGGCCTAAACCTTCGGTTCCTTCAAAGCTGGCAATGCGTAGAGCATTGATATTGGGACCGTCATAAACATTGAGGCGGTCGCAGCAGGCTTCTGTTTCAAACTCGATAAAATCCAATTGTAATGAGCTACTATTCGGAGGAGCGATGGTCAAAATGGTGTAGCTGCCATTCATGTAGTCACTAAAGCCACCGGGATCAGTAACTACTCCAGAGCAATTGCCGATGGTTGCTTCTCCAATAAATTGCATTTGGATGGGATTACAATAGGTTTGTGCCGTATCCACCACAATATAGCTAGAGGATGTCAGGGTATCCAATGTGCCATCGCAGCCGGTGACAATGAGACTGACCGTGTAAGCACCCGGTTGGTTGTATTCATGAATAGGGTTGTAGGTCGATGTCGTTTGCCCATCGCCAAAATCCCAAAAAGCATTGACCGCCCAATAACTCGTATTAAAAAATTGCACCTCCGCAGGCAGGCTACAGTGCAGTTGTTGGGCCGAAAAAGAGGCTTCGGTAACTTGCTGTTGTGGTGTTCCCAACCCCACTGCATACCAGGCGTTGTTGTTTTGGGTAAACTCCTCCGAGCAGGCCCCAAAAAGGTCAATGGCAGCCGTATTGGCATAGAAGGCGGCATCTTCATAAGAAGAAGAAGGGGTAAGGTAAACGGTCAGGTTGCGATAAGCAATTTGCATGGCTTTTTCCCAACCGATAGCGGTAATGTCAAAAACATCACCATTATCATTGATACCTGATCCACCTTCGCTTAGTAGGTAAAACCAGTAGTTCATTACGCCACTATTGGTGTGTACACCTCCTCCATCCCCACCGCCTACCTGGTAAAAATCACCGAGATAGGTGTCCGGGTCTTCGTGGGTATTGGGATCTGCGAAATTTCGAATGCCCACCGCGCCAATGGTAGACTCTTCACCGATCAGCCAATTGATCTGTCCCGGGCGCGTGTAGATGTCGGTGGCGGCGCCAAAAATATCGCTAAAAGATTCGTTGAGTGCGCCGGATTCATTCAGGTAGATTAGGTCGGCGGAATAATCGGTGAGGCCGTGGGTGAATTCATGGGCCACGATTTCGAGAGCCACCACCGGAAGGTTGAGTGAGCCATCGGGGTTTCCGTCGCCAAAGGTAGACGCTATGCCATCCCAGAAAGCGTTGCCAAAATTCACATCAAAATGGAGATAGGATACGAGCTGGGCACCTGCCCCATCAATACTTTCCCGATTGTGTCTTTCCAGCAGATAATCAAAATAGCTTTCAGTCGCCCAATGAGCATCGGTGGCGATTTCGTCTCTAAATTCATTGGCATTATGCCAATAATTATCCTCATCTTCAAAATCAACGGCATCTTCATAAGTCATGCTCTGCTGCATGTTGAGCGTGGCAATGCCGTTTCCTCGGCCGCTTTCCCGCAAACGGTACCGGGTGGTAGAAATACGATCGGCTACAATGGAGCGCTCGCCACTCAAGGAAGTCAGGGCGGTGCCCTCTTCATCCACCTGGCAAATGCGATTCTCGGTGGCAATCACGATGCCGGTTTTGGCGTCGACAAAAACCCAGGAACGTTGCAAGGGTTGGAGGGCATAAATATCCAGTCGATAGGCCAATCGAAATTCCGGGGCTTTGTAATCGAGATGACGGGGTACCCAAACGAGTTCTGGATTGGGATATTCCGTCATGGGTTTGCCGCTCAGGGGGGAGGTTATTTCCCAGGCGTAGGTCTCGGCAGGTAAATAGTGCATGGCCAAAGAGATCGCTTCATCTGCCGACAATTGCGGCTGTGCATCGAGTGTGGTGGGTTGGTCAAAAAGGGCTCCATTAAATGAAACGACTCTGCCTTCCCGGCAATGCAGAAGGTAAATACCCGCAAAAACAGGGAACCCCTTAACCGTTTGTTGGTACCTATAATGGGTAAAACCCAATTCATCCGTGGTGGTTTGCAATAATTCAAAATCAATATTTTCGGCTAATTGTAGATGCTTTTTTAAGAAATCAAGTCCCTCGCTCTCGGCTACCGACGCCTCATGATTCAGACGGATGTAGGCCGGCAGCGATTGGCCATTGCTAAAACGGAGTAATTCGGCACCAGCCAATTTTTTCTGAGCCGCGGCACCGGAAAGTACTTGTGCCTGTTGGGTGTGGATGAATAAAAAGCTCACAAATAGGGTCAGCAAGAAACGGGACATCATGATGGGATTTGATTTGATCACGAAAATTAAGCAAAGCAAAGGTAGATTGCAATTGAAATGGATGATTATGCTTTTATAAAACCAGAGCAAAATGCAATTGCGAGGTAAGGGGGGGATCAATCAAATTACATCTATAATATATCGGACTTGGTAGATGATTTGTGCACCATCCCAAAGCCTGTCATAAATTGAACTCATTCTTATTAAACTTATACCAATCATGAAAAACAATTTCAAGAAATTCACCTTTCTGTTGACCATTTTATCGTTCACGCTACTTTCTTCATCGGCCTGGGGGCAAAAACTACGCGTGCGGGCCAGCGGTGATATTGTGGAGCAAGATCGCAATGTATCTGGATTTACGGCCCTTGCTGTGGAGGATGGCATTGATGTGTATGTGGCTTTGGGCAATTCCACCAAAGTGATCGTCAAAACGCATGAAGACATTCAAGGTAAGATCAAGACTGAGGTGCGAAACAACACCTTGGAAATTGAAGTAGATGGCAGTATCTGGCAAGCCAAAGAAATGTCGGTCTATGTGACCATGCCCGACCTGGAAAGAATCAGCACAAGTGGTGGCTCTGACGTTTATTCTCAAGGCACTTTGAATCTCGACCTTTTGGAGATTTACACCAGTGGCGGCAGTGATGTCAAACTGGAGGTCAACGCCCAGGAATTGCGTTGCAAGTCTTCGGGCGGTTCCGACATCTATCTTCGTGGAACGGTTGATCTATTATTGGCGAAAGCCAGTGGCGGCAGCGACATTAAAGCCAAGGAATTGACCGCTAAAAAGTGCGAGGTCAAAACGAGTGGCGGGTCCGATGCCTGGGTTCACGTGACCGAAGAAATCGAAATGGAAGCTTCAGGGGCCAGTGATATCCACTACTCCGGCAATCCTAGAGTTGCCTACCAGCGTTCTTCCGGCGCTTCTGATATTCACGGAAATTAAATAGCTTAGTAGTAGAATGATAAGTTGTAGATCGGATTGGGAAATTATATTTTAGCAGAAAAATATGCAAAGTGCCTAATCCGATCTGCTCACTGTTGGCCTGGTGCAAATGGCCCCGGTGTGGCTCAACCGAGAAGCCACGTTGGAAAAGATGTTGCAAAATATAGAAGTGGCGGCCGGCCGTGGCTGCCAGCTTACAGTCTTCAGCGAAGCGCTGCTACCCGGTTATCCCTTCTGGCTGGAACTTACCGATGGCGCCCGTTTTAATTCCGATCGTCAAAAAGACATTCACGCGCACTACCTGGATCAAGCTGTGCAGATAGAAGCGGGGCATTTATCTCCCTTTCGGGAAATAGCCCTTGCTCATCAGATGGCCCTAATTCTGGGGGTTATCGAACGCCCCGTCGATCGTGGGGGGCACAGTCTATATTGCTCGATGGTCTACATTTCCCGCGATGGTGCTATTGCCAATGTACACCGTAAATTGATGCCCACTTATGAGGAGCGCCTGTCCTGGTCGCCGGGAGATGGCTACGGACTACGGGTGCAAAAGCTTGGCGCTTTCACTGTCGGTGGCCTCAATTGCTGGGAAAATTGGATGCCGCTACCTCGAGCAGCACTCTATGCTTTAGGCGAGGATCTACACGTGGCCATCTGGCCCGGTCAATTCCGCAATACCGAAGATATTACTCGCTTCATTGCTAAAGAATCCCGATCCTACGTGCTTTCCGTCAGCGGCCTAATGCGCCGGAAAGATATCGACGATAAGCTGCCTCATGCTGCCTTAATTCGAGACAATGCGCCGACTATATTAGCCAATGGGGGCTCCTGTATCGCTGCCCCGGATGGTCATTGGGTGGTCGAACCACAGGTAGGGAATGAAGGCGTTTATGTTGCCACACTAGATCATCGGGAAGTGCGCCGCGAGCGCCAAAATTTTGATTCAGCCGGTCATTACTCCCGTCCGGATGTAACCAAATTGATCGTCAATCGAGAACGGCAAAGTACGGTTCAGATGGAATAGGGAGAGGGTTTATGATGTTGAGGCGGGGGAGGAATAAGGTGGTCGGAGGTAAAAAATCCTTCCAGCGAGGAGCGTTTATGATGTTTAGCGTTTAGGCGGTGGAGAAGGTTTAGCCCTAAGTGCTTGTTTGGAGGTAATCCCTGAAGTATATTCGGGCAAGCTATTCAG
>CAXHCA010000120.1:0-22056 GCA_964015035.1 uncultured Saprospiraceae bacterium | reverse complement strand
GTCCCTGAAGTATATTCGGGCAAGCTATTCAGTCCCGGTAAAACCGGGATTTTGACACCTCTTTTCGGCTATTTTTTCGGTCAATGGGGAGGTAAAATATGTTGCGCTGATCGGGCAAGCCGCAGACCAACCGGCCCCACAGTAGCCCCTAAACGGGAAGGTCTTTACGAATGGAAATATTTAGCTTACGCATGCGGGAAAACAGGGTTTGAGGATTGATATCAAGCAAGCGAGCAGCGCCGTCAGGCCCGCTCACCCGCCAGTGGGTCCGTTCAAGTGCTTCTATGATGTGATCACGTTGAACCTCCTCCAAGGTTCTGAACTGGTTGTTTACTTTCTTGCTATTAATGCCCGGTTGCCAAAAACTAAAATCAAGCACTTCGTCATTGGTTAGAATAGACGCTCGCTCAATAATATTCTGCAGTTCACGTACATTGCCCGGAAATTCATACTTTTTAATGCGATTCAGGTCTTGGGAGGCCACCTTTGGTATGGGTTTCCCATTTTTTTTGCTAAATTTTTCTAAAAAGTGCTGAATCAGCAAGGGAATATCTTCTGCCCTTTTCCGTAGTGGGATATTTTCGATTGGAAACACGTGAAGCCGGTAATAGAGGTCTTCTCTAAACTGTTTTTCTTCCACCATTTTTTTTAGGTTCCTATTGGTTGCCGCAATCACCCGTACATTGATACTTACAGTGCGGTTACTGCCCAGCCGCTGGAGCTCTCCCTCTTGCAAGACTCGAAGCAGTTTTACCTGCAACTCCGCAGTCAGTTCTCCAATTTCATCCAGGAAAATGGTCCCATGATCTGCCAATTCAAAACGCCCCACACGATCTTTATCAGCTCCTGTAAAAGCGCCCTTGACATGACCAAAAAGCTCACTTTCAATTAAATCATCGGACAATGCGGCACAATCAACTTTAACCAAAGGGCGGTCCTTGCGTCGACTAAGACGGTGAATGGCCCGCGCAATCAGCTCCTTGCCGGTACCTGTTTCGCCCTCTATCAAAACGGTCGAATTGGTTGGAGCTACCTGCTCAAGCTGTTTCAGGACCTGTTTATAGGCTGGGCTAATGCTCACGATTTCCTCAAAATTAAAACGAACCTCTTCCTGGAGACACCTATTTTCGGCTTCTAGTTGGCGACTTAAGTGTTGCACTTGTAAGAGGACCGATTGTAAATGTGCCTCTTCCTGTCGCTGTTGGGTAATATTGCTCGCCAGCAGGCAAACCACTTCATTTTCCAATTTGATGAACGAGAGGATGGCCGGAAAAACAGTGCCGTTTTTGCGTTGTAGTGTACTTTCCATCTTCACCACCTCATCTGCTTCTAACTCCCTTTGAAAACGCTTCCATTCCAGTTGAGGTAATTCAACAGCTATTTTGAGCAGGTGAAGGGAGTCAAGCAAATCACTTTTGTCGTACCCTATGTTATTTAAAGCAGCATGATTGGCGTAAGTAATCAATCCCTGCCCGTTTATCCAAAAAACCATTTCATCAGCACAGTCCAAGGTGATGCGTGCCAAACGATCCGATTCACCCGATATCGGAAGGTCACTTACCTCTTGAATGACTCCGTATATGGCTACTAATCGTTGGTTTTCAAACATCGGTTCCGCTTCCAGCACTAGATTGCTCCGGTGCTGATTATTCTGGTGGTGATAGGCCAATGGAAGTTTAATGCCTTTTTTGTTTTTTTTCAATTGGCCGATAGCCTTCACAACAGCTTCCTGTTGTTTGATGGATAAACCAGGCTTTAGTAGCTGGATAATATTGGTTGGGGTGCCGTTCGTTTCTACTGAAGATTGGCCCAGTATCTTTAAAAGATTAGGCATTGCACTGAAGGTGCCATCGTCAATATTCCATTGCCAAGAAGCAACCCCCTGCTTTTCCGCAAAAAGTTGTAACAACGCGCGCTGCTCTCCCAGTACTTGATGACAGGTAATAACCCGACAAATTGCAACCCCCAAAGCCTTCTTGCTAATCAGGCAAACATCAAAATCCAGCGGTATTGATTCTCCTTGATGAGACCTCCAAACGGTTTTCAAAATCACCCGTTCACCGGTCTCCAATTTATACCAATACTCACTAAGTTTTTCCTGATTCATCTCCCGATCAAGGTCTATCAAATTGAGTTGGTTCAGCTGTGTCCCTGGCATCCCAGCCAATTTTTCAATTTGTGAATCTACTTGCAGAATATTGCCACTTTGATCCACCATTAACAACCCTTGCACAAAACGAGACAAGAACGTATAAATTTTTAGCGGATTATCAAAAAGTATGGGTTTCCTACGCATAAATTCGAGGCCAGAGTTTAAATTAAAAGGAAAAGGCCTTTTGCGGCTTTTACGAAATTTTATAAGAAGACTTGCCGGAGGGATTACTCCCGGGCCTGGCAAGCAATGATTTATTTTTCAAATAATTTATTAAATATAATAAACTTTTTGAAATACAATAACATTCTAATCTGAAAAAACAAACAATTAACTGACTATCAATAGTTTAAAATTAGGCACATTTTTGGCCTAAGCAATATTGAATTAAGAGCACCTCATCCCCCACTGTCAACAACACAAAATACAGTACTTAAAAAAGTACACCTCAATGATCAAAGAAATAACCGCCAAACCATTTGAAAAATAACTGCGGCAAGAAGCGCCTAGTCCGACTAGTCCGAAATGATTGCTTGTTTTATCAGGCATTGACTATGCTGAACATTAAAAGTCAATTGTTTCTACATCAATCCACTAGAAAGGAAAGAGCACCTTCTTTGCCATCCAGCCGCGGTTGAAGATACATTTATTTGGGGCTCTTCGATGGCTACTTTTTTTAAGGTAGCCGTCTTTTTTTTCCCAGATCTGATAATGATCCTTGTGGATCAGTTCCCCTTCCTAATCGAATTAAGTTTTATACATTAAAGAGGCTATTCCGCATCAGCAGAATAGCCTCCATTTTTTAAGAAACCTAAAGAGATTTCTCGTATATTAATTTAGGTCAAAAAACAGCTTAGTGGTGACCGCATCACCGCCAATAGCATCAGATGCAGTACTCCAATTGCCACCATTCAAGGTCTGTTCTACAATTGGGTAGGTCAACCGTACGGGAATATCAGAAACCGCATCAGCTGGCGCTTCCAAAACAGGATAATCCAGGCAACGCCAAGACAACCAACCGGCAAAGCCGCGATTGTAAAGGGCGATCCACTTCTGGATACCAATTTTCTCCTGCCAAGTTCCAGTGGCGGTACTGTAAGCTACTTCTGATTTTTGCAGATAATCAGCCGCATCAGCAGCACTACCTCCCCAGAAAAGGATAGAAGCCTCTATGGCATTGTTGTAGTGTTCTTCTGCCGTTCCACCTACATTGAAGCCCAATTCTACGGCTTCCGCCAATAAAAACTCAACCTCGGCGTAGTCCATAATGGTACCGCCAAAAGTAGGCTCCTTGATTGCATCAGCAATGTGGGTGTACTGGCTATAGGTGTTATTGTCACCATAGATGCCACCAATATACTCCACCTCCGGAGTGTTCGGATCATCCATATTGTCATCAAAATAGAAGGCCCTTCTCGGATCTGACAGTTCGTTCATCTTGTCTACCAAGGTATTGGCTGCAACAAAGTCATTACGGCCGCTGGCTACTAGGTCAACGTACAATGGATTGGTATTAGGCGTAGCGCTCAAGTAAGTCATTGTCGCATTGTCGGCATTGCTGCTAAATACACCTGCAGCAACGGCTGCTTCTACCGTTGCTTTCCCTAAGTCTGGCATCTTGCCGGCAAGGGTCATACCCATTCTCAACTTGAGTGAATTGCCAAATTTTTGCCAGGCAGCAACATCGCCACCGTATATATTATCGGCATCACCAAAGCTACCTGCACTCGCGTCCAATTTGCCCATAGCGGCATCTAATTTGGTGATCAAATCCGTATAAATACTCTGAGCATCATCGTATTTGGGCAATAACGTATTAATATCCAGAGCTTCAGAATAAGGTACATTGCCAAAAGATTCCACCAATACGGAGTAGGTGAAGACCTTGAGAATCTCAATGATTTGCAATTTGTTATTCTTAGCTGTTTCCTCTGAAGCAAGTACCTCAGTATTGCTAATTACCACAGATGCTTCATCCAGGTTTTTCAATACATATCGGTACAATTCACTCCAGTGCTGTTCCGGAATGTTCCGGGTTACCAGATCGTAATTACTCTCATCGATGTAGGTGGTTTGCGTCCAATACTGGCAAAACAAACGAAATGCATTATAATTCACGCTAGTGCTGACCATTTGGTCTACCAAATCCTTCTGTGCTGAGGTAAAGAGGGATTCTCCCGGCACTTGAGCCGGGTTTTTGATATTAGTATTCAGATCGGTCAGGTCCTTCTCACAAGAGGCAGAGAAGAGCAATACCAAAATGACTAATAAGAAATTATATCTTTTCATATGCTTTTTATTTTATATTTATCAAAACCCGCTGGTTTTAGAATTGTACCTTTAGATTAAATCCAATCTCGCGCAAAGAAGGCAATGAACCAGTAGAATATCCTTGCAAATTACCTGAGCCAAGTCCTGATTCTGGATCGGCATGAGGCAGATTTTTAGAGATGATCCAAAGATTAGAACCGACCAAACTTAGAGACAAGCCCGTCACCGGCAACTTATCAACCACTGATTGTGGCAATGAATAGGTCAGCGCCAATTGTCTCAGCTTCACGTAACTGGCATCATAAACAAATGCCTGATCAGGCAAACCTCTGGTGTACCCAAAAGCACCGTAACGATCCGCACGAATGCGGGTTTGGTTTGGTGTTCCATCAGGATTAACCCCTTCGTTGATAAATCCACCACCTTCATCCAGGCTATTCCGTACCGGATTGCCCAATTCATTGATAAACACGGTTTCTTCATACAAACCGGTTGCCAACCCGTAGTACATGTCCAGTGAGAATATGTCACCACCTTTTTGAACATCAATCAGGAAGCTCAAAGACCAGTTTTTATAAGAAAAACGGTTGTTCAAACCCGCAATCCAGTCTGGATTTGGATCACCAATGACATTGTCAGAAGTGGCGGTTTTGATGTATTGACCGGAAGTCGCATCCACAACAGGCTCTCCATTAACATAAGTATAGTCCGTACCAAAGATGACGCCGTAAGGTTGTCCTACACGTGCATTTACCGTAATTCCTCCTTGCATAGATCCCAACTGCAAGTTATCTAGTCCTTCATCCAAGGATACAACCTGGTTGCGATTGCGCGTCCAGTTTAAATTGACATCCCATGAGAAGTCCTTACCCCGAACCGGAGAGCCAAAGAGCGACAATTCCACTCCTTTGTTTTCAATTTCTCCAGCGTTCAGTACTTTGTACAAATATCCCGTTGCTTCGGTCACACGTACGGGGAGAATCTGATCGACAGAATTGGTTTTGTAAAAGGCGACATCAAAGCCCAGACGGCTATTAAAGAAGGCCATTTCCAAACCAGTTTCAAAACTCTTGGTGCGTTCTGGTCTCAAATCCGGGTTTTTCTTAGTATTGGCTACGGAAGAACTGGGAGCGCCAATTGCAGTATTGACAATGTAAGTATCGCGCAAGTAGTCAAAAGGTGCATCATTTCCTACTTCGGCATAGTTGGCTCTGATTTTACCAAAAGAAACCCAGTCATTTTGCACAAATCTTGAGAAAACAAAACTGGTGGCCACTGCTGGATAGTAATAGGTATTGTTTTCTGCTGGCAAGGTGGAAGAAACATCTCTACGCAATGAGCCTTCTAAATACAAAAACCCATCATAACCAATTGATGCACTACCATAAATTCCATTAACGCCAATCTCTTCGTCTCTTTCTATTGGATTAGGCAATGGGTTCACGGTATTCTGCAAAGCATACAAACGTGGTACATTCAGCCCACCATTGGTTGCTGCAAAAACAGAATTGAGCTTATTTCTACGAACGTTTGTACCAATTACCCCGGCAATGTTGAACTTGTCTGAGATGTCTTTATCAAAATTCAACATCAAGTCGTAATTGAATTCAGAATTAGTAATATCCCGACGAGAATACCCCGATCCTACATCCAAGCGACCGATACTACCATCAATGCGGTCGGTTCCAATACCAAAGCGGCCAGGTACACTACCAATGGCTTTGCGTTCTTCTTGCAATTCGGTATAAGTATCAGCAGATACGCGACCAAAAACGCTCAGCCAATCGGCCAATTTATAGTTAAGGGTGAAGTAGCCAATAAAACGACCGCGCTCATCTGATTCATAATTTTCAAAGCGGGTCCAATAGGGATTATCCCAGTAAATAGGCGACAATTGCTCTGGATCAGCATAGTTCCAGGTCAGGTTTCTTCTCAACTTGAAATAAGCCTCTTCCTGCTCTTTCAAGTCGATGTTGGTTTGCCACCATTGGCGGAAATTACCCATAATGTTATCTCCGTAACCCGTTGGGTTTCTTCCCAACCCTTCAGTATTGACATAGTTTCCAAAGCCGGAAACCGTCAGGCGATCGGTCAGATCAAACTGCGCTTTCAGTGAGAAATTATTGCGCTCCAGCGAACTATTAGGTTGTAAACCGTCATGCTTGAAATTGGTATATGAAAACCGGTAAGATCCATTTTCCGTACCCTGATCAAACGACAATGTATTGACGTAAGTCATCGGTGTTTCAAAAAACTCAATGGGGCCATTTTCGGCAGCGACCCAAGGCTTCTTTTTTAGATAATTGTCTGACTCCGGGTCGAAGGCATCCCAGTGATAGACCATCAGGCTAGGATCAAAAGCAGCACCGTAAGAAGCATCTTCAGACAGAGGAACGATCAAGTCTTCTACGCCGTCGCCATCAGGATCACCGACTAACCAGTTGGCGCCCGGGCCATCATAATAAGGTCCGTAGCCTCCACCGTACTGTTGCTGGTACTTAGGGAAGGTGCTCTTATCGACAAACCCCGCAGTAATGCTGGAGTTGAAGGTTACACCGATCCCCTTTTTCTTGGTAGCGCCACTCTTGGTGGTAATCATGACCACCCCATTAGCGGCACGAGAACCATACAGGGCAGTTGCTGCGGCGCCCTTCAAGATGTTGACGGAAGCAATATCGTCGGGATTGATATCCGAAGCCGCATTACCGTAGTCATAGCCACTACCCGCTTGCTCCTGCGAGCGAGAATTGGTATTGGTGTTATTGATCGGCACCCCGTCAATCACAAAAAGGGCTTGGTTACTCCCCTTTAGTGAGGTGTTTCCCCGAATGACCACATTGGTTGACCCACCCATATTGGTGGTCCGCTTGACCTGTACACCCGATGCGAGTCCGGAGAGCGAATTCACAAAGTTATCGGTCTTTTGAATCGAAAGATTTTCTCCTTTCACTTCTTGAGTGGAGTAACCCAACGACTTCTTCTCGCGTGAAATACCCAGGGCGGTAACCACGGCTTCTTCCAGGAAGACTCCTTCCGATAGGGTGATATTCATCGGCCCTGCTCCCGTAATTTCAACCTCTTTCGATTTGTATCCGGTGTAGCTGATCATCAGGATTTTGTTGCCCTCCGGTACATTCAGTTTAAAGTTTCCATCGAAATCAGTAATGGTTCCGTCGGAGGTGCCTTTTACAAGCACACTTGCTCCGATCAGTGGATCGCCCGCTTCATCGGTGACCCGTCCTGAAACTGACGTCTGAGCAGAAAGGCTCAGGGTCATTGCCAGGACTGCAATGATAGTACAAAGTGATTTCATCATATAAACTTGTGAGTTGGTGAAATAATCATGATGTGTGTTTTGGCTTAATAAATGGCTGGGCTAATGAGCAGCGTTTCCAGCCCAGAAGCCTTAATAATAGACATGACAGTACCGTGCTGCCTATAGCAAATGGCAGTTTGGAAAAGGATTACCTGGACATTTTTTGCAACCAGCTGGCTTTACCGTAAGTGATGTGAAAACTTTCGGCAAGAGCCAAAACGACAAAAGACGCCAGTGCCTTGAACTAATGTGGCATTAGTAAATACCGATGAGCGTTAGATTAATACTGATCCAATAGAATAGGCCTGAATTGGTTTGAACTAATGAAATTGACTTCAGGCACCTTCTTGTAATTTGAAGGTTCTCGAGTTTACATTTTTTTAACACAACGTTAAGGTATCAAAGATTGCTGCTAAATTCGTCAGAAAGTAGACTAAATGTGGCAAAAACTACCCAATCATGTAGGTCAGATAAAGGCATTCAATTTACGGCTAATAGCAATACTTTTATCTGTTACAATGCCAAAAACAAATTACCGAATACTCCTAAAATCAGAAATGAGGCGATCTAAAAGGCCCTAATAGCATGTTTGGAGGTCAAACTTTGGGCTACAAAACAGCACTTTTTCTGTTGAGTGCATCGTTCTTTTTCTTATCCGTCTCGGCTCAGCCGAGATGCATTTCAAAAAACGCCTTGTTCTACCAAAAAAAAATGATGCTTTTCGCCAGCAAATCCGACCGCCAATCATGCTCTAAGGAATATTGGATTGGGATGTGAATCACATTTACCCATGATATGCAAATTTTCCTTATTTTCACGATTCAAGCGGGCGGCAGCATGAAGAAACCAGTCATTTTTACAGCATTTGCAAACCCCAAGGATGATCTGCGCCAACTCAAGGAGGAGGAAGGGGCACTGATCAATCTGTTTTTACCCCTGAACAATGCCGATAAGCTCCAGCACTTCAACCGGCCCAATGTCAAGATTGAACAACTCTACAAAGACATCAATCAGTTTCATCGCCGCATCCTCATTTTCCACTACGGAGGGCACGCGGAGGATCATCTACTCATGCTAGATGACAAGCCCAATTATGCCGTAGGGCTAGCTAAAGCCCTAGCCAATCAAAACAAGGATTTATTGATTTTCCTTAACGGGTGTTCTACCAAAGCACAAGTAGAAAAGCTGGTGGAAGCGGGGGCCGCTGCGGTGATTGCCACGACCTCTAAAATTAAAGATGGGCTATCCAGAGCCTTTGCGGAAGCCTTTTATGAACAATTGCTTTCGGGAAATTCCCTACAGGATGCTTTTGCAAATGCCCAGCCTATAGCGCTGGGCATGGCGGCTGATATGCGGCTGTCCTTTAAAGTGCTGCGGGGCAGTCTTGATATTGATGAAGAAGAAGATACTGATGAATTTCCTTGGGTGCTCTATGTGAAATATGAGGAACAGCTTGATTGGAAAATTGAGGAAGCATATTTTAATCCTGATTATCAGCCAGATCCCGTAGAAATGGTGCTGGCGCAAAAACAGGAAGCGATCGATTCGCTTCGAGAAGTCATTCACAACTTGGAAGCAGAGATCGCCAAGGCTCAGGACAAGATCAAACGCTTTGAAAAACATGGCGATGATTTTGCCGACCTGATCAATGAAGAAAAAGATCGAATTGATGCTTACTACCAGGAAATTCAAAATAAGGAAGTAGCCATTCAACAGGAGGATGAAGCTCTGAGGACGGAAAAGCGCGAAGCGGAGCTGTCAGAATCACAGAAGTTGCTACAGAAAGAATTGGAACGCATTAATTACAAAGATCAATTCAATGCTTACAGCGAAACGGTCAATCTCCAGGATAATATTGGCGCATTTGTCATCCAGGGGAGCCCCTTGTGTGGACTAGGTTTCCTTCGCGATCGTCTGCTAAAAAAAGCCAGTGTTCAATTTTCCTATTCAAAAGTGACCATCGACTTTGCTCCTTTATCAACGGAGGCACCAGATGAACAAACGATCTGGAAAACACTGGCCCGATACTTTAAACTGGACGAAAATCTCCAGCCACCTCAATTGGTGCAAGCCATCTACAAAAGTGGTCATTTGAGGTATAAACACTTATTACTCCTTTTTGAAAATTTAAATTATCCGGATATTGAATTTAATATTCAATTGATCAAAGAATTCTGGTTTCTCTTCCAGAAAGAGGCGCTTTTGCACAATAGTGCAGACAATAATCCCGATGGCAATAAGACCCTACTTTTTATTAGTGATATCAATTGCCGAAACAAGGAATCGGGAAGTTGTATTCCCAAAGAATATGTGCAAAAAATTGATGCTGATAAACTCAAGGAAAATCACGCCTTTGTGTTGCCAATTGTTGAAATTTTCAAACTGGAAGACCTAAACGCCTGGTCCAAGGAACTACCTGATGACCTGGGCCTCTCACAAAATGTTTTTCAGACCATTATCGATAAGCACAAGGGCTTTTTACTACCTACAATCAAAGCCATTTGTAGCCACACTCAAACCGAAACAACCATCTACAACGACTACTTTGCGAAATATGAGTAGGGTTTATAAGGTTTATGTGGCGAGACTGTTTAGGGCTTGATGTTATTTTAACAATCTTAATTATGAAAAATATATTTACCGGAAACTACCTCAAAAAGGGACGCATCATTGAGCGAAAGCTAGAAAGCGGGAAAGTGGTCAAACAACAGCACTATCCTTACGATGCCAATGAGGACTTGATTCAGGCGGTCAACTTAGCGCTGCTACTACAAAAGCCGCTACTGCTCATGGGCGAACCTGGCAGCGGAAAAAGTAGCCTGGCCCGCGTCTTGGCCTGCGAATTGCATCAAGATGCAGATGACTATGAAAAATACTACTACGAATGGCTCATTAAATCTTCGACCAAAGCTCGTGAAGGTTTGTATGAATACGATGCAATTCGACGACTGGGTAATGCGCAAATTCCCAAGGCGGATCGAGATCAGGACCTCAGCATTAGCCACTATATTAAAAAAGGACCACTGGGTGAGGCCATCGAAAATTCTAAGCCGGGAGCTAGAGCGGTACTCCTGATCGATGAGATCGACAAGGCGGATTTGGATTTCCCCAACGACCTGCTCAACGAACTGGATCGCGCGGAATATGTGATTCCTGAATTGGGGGAGAAAGACGGCAAGATCAAGGCAGATGAAAAACCGATCATCATCATTACCAGCAACCGGGAAAAAGACCTGCCCGATGCTTTTCTGCGGCGGTGTGTTTTCCATTTTATCAAACCTTTTGATGATACGCGTTTGAAAAATATCCTGGCCAACCGTTTCTACAAAAAAGAAAGTGAAGTGGATCAAAATCTTGTTGACAAAGTGGTGGATCGTTTTATCAATATCCGCAAAGAACTGAATGACAAGCAATTGATCGTCGGCAAAAATATTTCTACCGCTGAATTAATCGATTGGTTTCAGGCCATCAAACATTACCACGAAGCGAAAGACAGCGGTCTGATCACCGAAGAAAAAGAGCATCTGGCCATGATGATCAAGGAAATGGAAAAACTCCCGGCTACTACGTTGAAGGAGATCCCATTTAAGCAGGTGCTGTTTAAAAACCACAACACACTTTTAAATTTTGAATAGCATCATGCAGCGACCGCTTTTATATGAACTCTTTGAAGCCGCCAGGCTCTATGATCGGAGTACCGGTCATCAGGCCCTGGGCTTCGACAACTATTTGGCGCTGCTGGAGGCGCTGCAAATGGGCATCGGGTTCAATAGTCGCGAACAGCTTTTGCAACTGTGCGTCCTGCTTTGGTTAAGGCCTCATCACGATGAAGCAGATTTCCGGAAGGAACTCGGAGCTGCAATGATCCTCTTTCAACAAAATGTAACGGACCAGCAACAATCAACTGCTGAAGAAAACCCAGACTCAACGCCTACCAACACCAATCAAGGCAAGACCGCCAATGAAGAGGGGAAAAAGAAGGCACCAAGAGCTGCTACAAATGAGCCTACGCCTACTCCATCCGCATCAGAAAACACCGTTATCATCAGCTTTGAAAAGGCCCGGCCTAATGCGGACAATCGGGTGACTAGTACCAGTGAAAAAGCTTTTGAAAAAGAGATTCATCAACACAATTACTGGCTGAAGGGCAATTATTTTGAGTTTTCTTCGCGCCGTTTGCAGCAGGACCTGCGAGCGCTGCGCAGCGGCGTGGATAGTTTGACAAAAAAGGAATTCGACTTGGATGCTACCATTGAGGCTACGGCAAAAAAAGGCTACTTTCAGGAAATGAGTTGGCAAAAAACCAAAGAGTGGCGCTCCGATTTAGTGGTACTAATTGACAATGGAAGCTCGATGGTGGCCTTTCAGCCAATGATTGATGAATTGATTGAAGTGCTACGAAAGGATTCCGATCAGCAGCAACAGCTGAATGTGTTTTATTTTGACCGGGCCCCTGTTAAACACCTTTTCCGGGATGAGGATCATTTACAGGGTGTCGAGCTAGATTATTTTGCTAAAAAGCATAAAAGCCCTGTCCTCATCCTCAGTGATGGCGGTGCCGCTACCGGTGGACTAGATCGGGATCGGTTACAGAATACCACCCATTTGCTGAAGGCACTGAAAAACCACCGGGTGGCGTGGCTCAATCCCATGCCCCGACATCGCTGGAAGCGCACCACCGCCGACTACATTTCCTACTATGTCAATATGTTTGATGCCAATGGATTGGAATTTGGCAATGCCGTCCGGGTGTTGAAAGCCAAGCTGCATGGGAAGAAATTATTGACTTGATTGAAAAGGATAACTACTTTAATAAAAAAACTAGTGAGCCAAATAAGTTTTGGCCGCTACCAAATAAATGAGCAGTAAATCAAAAATAGACCGCTTTCGCGAAAAATTCCGCGCTGATTACGGCGACGGGCACTACCATTTTGTCTGTCACGCAGCCTTTCCCGTGGGTTTCACCGTTGATTTATTGTACCAATTGTGGGCCAATTTCAAAGACTTACCCCAGGGATCAATCGATCGCCTGGCCGTTTCTGACCTGCTGCAGTCGGACCTTTGCCGGACGACCCAGCGTGGCATTTTTGAAATGGAGTTGGAGGTGCGCAATGAATTGCTAGAGGAATTGCGGCGAGTGTTTGGCACGGAGAGAGAACTGCAGCTGGCGCGTTTTCTATACCAATATGCCGATGCCATTCAGGCCGAGGATATTCCCGTTTCCTTCCGAGATACGCAAAAGATGATCGCACTGGGCACCCTGGCCCCTAATCTGGCGGTAGAACGATTGGCCCAGGAATTTAACCAGCAGCTGGACAAAGGGCATCGGCCGGAAATTTACCGTATGGACAGCCTAATTGAAGCCTTGCTGAAGCAAAACCAGGCGTTCGCGAATTTGCGGCATTTTAGCAAGGGGATTAAAGGCTCAATGACCGGAGATATCCTATCTGATGATCAGATCCAGGAAGCTTTTGGCAAAGTCATCAAGATCGATCCATCCCTTTCAGACAAGGCGGAAGGAGTGCGCATCACACTACCGGAGAATTTGCGGAATAAACTCCTCTCCTACCGCCGAGAGATCACCCAAGAGGGAGAAGTAGAGGCCCTGAAACGCATCCGTACTGCACGAGAAAGTGCAGCACCAACACTAAACCTGTCCAAGCTGGGGTTAACTTATTTACCGGAGGAATTATTTGCACTAGACCAATTAGAGGTCCTGGATTTATATGATAATGCCTTGACGGAAATACCCTCCGCCATAGCCCAACTGACCAATCTGGAAAAACTGATGGCCAGCCAAAACCAGCTCACTACCCTACCCGAGAGTCTGGCTACACTGAAAAATCTGAAAACGGTCAAATTTGACAGCAATCAGCTGGGGCATATTCCCGAAGTCATTTTTTCCCTCGAAAACCTTGAGGACCTTTCCCTGGAAAATAATGGCATTGAATTTTTATCACCTGATATACAAAAGCTATCCGAACTGAGACTGATCGACCTACGGGAAAATCCGGTTTGGAATATTCCGCAGGGGCGCAAGAAATTTACTACAAGCTATTTACGGAAATTGTGGTCGCAGGAGAGGGGTAGTTCACCCAAATCTGCGGTGGTCTTTTTGGTGCAAGCCGGTGAAGCGGAAGCCATGCTGACTCCAATCCGTGACGCTGCAAAAGAAGGGCGAATTGAAGCGGAAGTACTCACTTTTAGTACCCTGGACGAACTATACATCCGCTGTCACAAAAATGCGCCGCATCAGGTATTAATTCATTTAAATTTTTCCAACACCAATTCCGGAAGGTTGGAGTTGCATCTGGGCAAAAGCCCGGTGAAGATTGCTCAGACCGTTCTACACCAGCTGCTGTCTCCGCTGAGCAACTTGCACTGTCTGATCAATACACAGGCGATGAGCCAAGAGAAGGCCAGGGAAATGGCAACCGGCAATATTCACGCTCTAATGTGCAGCTTGGACTTCCCCCGAGGAGCCGATCCTAATGCTTTTATGCGAACATTTTATGAACGCTTAGCACAAGGACAAACCTTAGCCTCTGCCGTCAGTTCTCAGCCAATAGACCCGAATTATGAGATCTTTACCAATCCGGATTTCTCAGGAGTTGAGGCCTGGAGTATTCCCAGTACGGTGATTCAGCAACAGCAAACCGCTACTTCGAATATTGGCGTTGACCAATTTAAGGATGAACTGCTAGCACTAATACAACAAGATGAATTGAAAGAGTTGTTTTTGGTCGCCAAGCAGCGCTTAATTCGTGAAAGAGAAATTTTTGATGACTTTATCATTTTAGAATCCAGGTATCAAAGACTTGATCATGACCGCAATGTCATTGCCATCATTACGGAAGACCAGTATTTATCAGAATACAATCAGATCAGAAGCGGGTTATTGGAAACCATCCAGGAAATTGATGCGGATGATTATGCCAGTAAACCCCAAAAATATCCCTGGGATCAACCTGAACAAGGGAAATACGGAAGTCTTAGTGCCCTGCAAGCGCACCTGAAAGACATCCTAATTCGCGATCTCGACATGACCTTTTCGGAAATGAGTCGCTGCCTCCGGCCTAAATCCGAAGTTAGGGATCAATTAGTGCTTTTACAGCGAAGGCTAAGTGAATTCAATAGAAAAAATCGCGGAGGCACCCTCAACCGCAGTGAGCAAAATGTGACCAAAAACCAAATCATCATAGCCACTTTGCAGCTGATCAATAGCCTTGAGGAAGATAATCTTAACTCGGGTATACTTATTCCAAGAGCAGATGATCCTTTAGATATTCTCCCCTCCCCCATGCAAATCTTCCTCAGCTACGCTGAAGCCGACCAGCGCATGGTCAACAGCCTAAAGGCAGAATTGGAGGACTTAAGTCTGACCGGTGTAGAAGTCTACGACCCTCGCGAGTCTATCGCCCAGGAAAGTAGTCTCGTAGATGCTGAAAAATCGATTGAGGATCTATTGCACGAGTCGGAAATGGTGATTAGCATTATTAGTCCGGCTTATTTAAAATCCGAATATTGCCAACAGGAAATGCAGGTCGCCGCCCGACGGGCAGATGCGGAGGCATGCATTTTTCTTCCGGTCATTTACCAAAACTGTGACTGGCGAAGTGTTCCGGCATTAGCTAAAAGGCAAGTCTTGCCAACCAGTGGGCCGGCAATCAATATGGTGAAAGATATAGATGGCGCCATCCGGGGAGTTGCCAATCAGATTGGTGAAAAGGCCGGACAGCTGATGGCAAAGCGCAATCAACCTCCAAGGGCCGAAGTGATGGCTATGCCGGACCGCCCAAGGATGTATCTGGCATTGCAGGGCACCAACGCCCGACGCATTACCAGTCAGCTTTCGCAAGTTTACCTCCGGCATTTATCCAACAGGGCCATTGATTGGGAAGTGGAACAGTACGTCAATGAAAAAGATCTTTTGTCTAAGCTAGTTGCTTACCGGGATAAATTGATTTGGTTCCACCTATTGCGCGACGACATTTACAGGAGTAATACCAGAAAAGGGGAAACCGGAATAGACTATGTAAAAGTGTTTGAACAGGTTATCAAAGCTCCTTTTTTGAAACTCGTCATCTTAGACCAGACAGCAAATATCGTAGAAGTAGAAAACCTACTCGGGGTTGGCATTCCAGCAGTCTTGGTTTGTCCACAAGAGGGCAATTCAGATGAAAGCTCCTATCTAAAAGATTTCTACGAAAAAATGGCTAAAGGCCGCTCCTTAGTAGAAGCCTGGAACGAAACAGTTGAACAGCATTTACCTTCCAGAGTTCAGGAATTACAAGGTTTTCAAACGCTCCAGGTTTCGCAATCACAGTCTACTATGAGTGTCCCGTCCTTGCAAGAAGGTCTTTTTGTAAATAATGAAAAAATAGGTAACTGGCAGATGACCGCTCCGGCACAGCAAGCTGAGGAGTTTGAGCGAAAAATCCAAGACGCCCTCCTCCAGCTCAACTTCGTCCGCCAAAAAACCAACTACTCCGAAAAACAACGACAAATTCAACACCCGATCACCATTATTCAGGGCCGGGAAGAAAATGCACCGGGTCTGCTGTTGAAGGGATTATTCCAAATCAGTGAATTAAAGCCCCAAACGCCAACATTATATCTTGATCTTGGTGAAATCAACGCTGAAAATTGGGATGTAGGGCTGAGTCAACAACTGGCTAAAGCCCTAAATCTGGAAGGGATTCAAGAGATAACCGATATCGTTGAGCCCATTAATCAAAGGTTAGAAGAGGGAAATCTGATCATTGTTGGTCACAACCTACAACACTTCAAATCCAAAGACTGGGTGAGTGTGTTGGATCAACTCTACGAACTATTTTTTAATGATTTGAGGAAAACGCCCAATCGTCTATTGATCTATTTCCTCTCTGAAGAGACCTTACCGCAACTCCACAAAGTGGAAAATCCCAACCTCGTCGCTTTGTCGCATCTTGAGCCATTGGAACAGCAAGACATCTATTTTTGGCTAAAAGAACCAGCGGAAAGGCTTCCACACAGCTTGCTTGATGACATTCGCAAAGAAGTCGAATCCCATTTCCGTAAGGAAAAAGCCATGCCCATTCGTACCTTTGTGAAACTGGTAGCTAAATTGGCAAGCCTCCCCCAATTGGCAGAAAGCCTGTTAACTTTATAAAAAAGTCTGTCCCGTGATTCGACAAATCGTCTTGATCCTCTTTTTGCTGCCCCCAATTTTTGCCTTTCCCTCTCAGCGGGTGGATAGTTTGCGACAAATTGTGCAAAGCACCACCGATGATCAGGAAAAAGTCTATGCGCTATTTGATTTACTCCAATATTATCAAATGCGGGCCCACGACAGTACCAAAGTGCTCGGTGAGCAAGGATTGGCTCTGGCGGCCAAAATTCAGGACTACGAAAGTATGGTAATGATGTACCTGCGCCTGGGCATCTGGTACCACAATAAAGGGCTGCTTGACGATGCCAAACAACAATATTTCCAGGCGCTCTCCATTGTCAAAAAACACAACCTTGCCAAACAACGCCCCTCCTTGTATACCAATTTGGGGTTGACCTATCGTCGTGGTTTTCAGCAAGATTCCGCTTTTTACTACTTTTCTGAAGCGGAGAAATTACTCATTGCCAGAGGAGAACCCTATGAAGTTTGGTACGTCTATTCTGGCTTGGGCCAAATGTTTGCTGATCTTGGTGAGATAGATAAGGCCGAAAGTTATTTGCTCAAGGCCTATGAAGTGGTCAATCGAGCAGACCGGCGAATGGACAAAGGGTTCATTTTGTACACCTTGAATCTGTTTTACTTCACCCATGAGCAATTTGATCAATTTGTAGCGTTTCGAGAAAAATGGGAAGCTTTCCAGAAGGAAAAAAAGACGAGTAAAGAACTTATGGAAATTCCCGAGCACGTAGGGATGTATCTTTTCGACAGCAACGACGAAAAAAATTTTACGGCTCGCCTATACCGGGCCATTGAGCATTATCGCAAAATCAACAACCGGTTTCTGGCGGGATGGTGCCATGAAGATCTTGGAGATTATTATCGTTCAAAACAGGATTATAACGCAGCCCTTGCCGCCTATGATTCCGCTCAAGTCGCTTACCACCACACAGGTTCTGCCTACCGTCGAGGCCGGTCGCTGTACCAGCTGTACGAAATCAATAAATCCCTTAACCAGACAGCAGCAGCATTGCATTATCTGGAACAATACAAAACCATAGCCGATAGTTTGCGCAGTGCAGAAACGGAAGAAAACCTCAATCAACTGCAAGTTCAATACGAGACCGAAAAGAAAGAAAATGCCTTGGTAATCAAAGAATTGGAATTAAATCAAAAAACACAGGAACGCAATATACTGCTGGGCAGTTCGATCTTATTGGCCCTCCTGGCAGCCGCTATTTTTATCGGCTTACGCCAACGAATCGAGGCCAATAAAAAGCTCACCGACCAGGCCACACAAATACAAGAACAGCGCATCTTTCAGTTGGAACAAGAAAAGAAACTGGGCAACCTCAATGCCATGTTGGAAGGTCAGGAAAACGAACGCATTCGCATATCTCAGGATTTACACGATGGATTGGGTGGACTGCTCACTACGGTCAAAGCTCATTTTGGGGCCATCCGTGGAAAAGAGCCCCTTGAGCAATCCACAAGTTTATACCAAAAGACCAATAATCTCATCGATGAAGCCTGTGTTGAGGTGCGTCGCATTTCTCAAAATTTAATGCCACGTGCCTTGATGCTTTCCGGATTGAAAGGCGCTATGGAAGATCTGGCCGGACAAATACGGCAACAGGGCATAGACTGTCAACTGGACATCATCGAACTCGAACAGGAACCGCCCAAAACCGTTTCCATCATGCTGTTCCGCATCCTGCAAGAATTGATCAACAATATTCTAAAACACGCTGAAGCCAAAAACATTTTAATCCAACTCATACAAGACAACAAAGAAGTCACCCTTATCGTCGAAGATGATGGCAAAGGCTTCGACCTGGCAACTGCTCGCCAAAAAAAATCAGTCGGGCTGACCAGCATCGAATCCCGCGTCAAATTCCTCCAAGGCTCCCTCGACATAGACAGTGTGCTCGGAGAAGGTACTACGGTTACGGCCCACATTCCGGAGTACCGCAAAGAATAGGTGTATTAGTGCTTGTTTGGAGGTGGTGCTTTAGCAGCGAAAATTGCAGCCTGAATAGCTTGCCCGAATATACTTCAGGGATTACCTCCAAACAAGCACTTAGCAAGTAGTTTCATGTTTGGAGCTTGCTCTTGCTAAAACGAAAGGCTGGCACACGATTTTAGCATCCCCATAATGGGCTAGTTGTTGGGTTAAAAAATGTGTCGCTGCTACGCAGCTTAACTTTGTTTTTAAACCGTTTCCCACTTCTCTCCATGAATTCCGGTATTTTTTTTCACTACCTGAATTCAAGGACCTCCTCTTTTTAAGGTATTCCGACCTTGCACTTTATTAGGACTGGTGTTTTCCAGCAATTAATGTCCAAGCTCATCATTATGAAAGATGTAAGTATCTACCGCATGCTTGGTAGTCTACTATTTGGATTTGTCGATGACCAAAACGGTTACCTCGTGGGACTTAAAACATAAGAACTAAAGAAGGGACATTTATCTGTATTTTAAGGCAGTTCCACTAATTGAGCAAGGGTGGAACTGTTTTTTATTTTCTACAGCGACACATGCCCAAGGCTCGAATTATCTGATTTCTCCAAGAACCTCGTATCTTTGTTGGGAAACACGAGTACCCAACATGATGATAAATGTCCTGATTGCCGATGATCACCAGCTTGTCATTGATGGTATCAAGCTGATGCTATCCGACGAGCCAGACCTCTATTGTACAGGTGAAGCCAATAATGGGGCGCAAGCATTGGTCTTATTAAAAGAAAAAGCTTTCGACCTCGTGATCCTCGACATCAATATGCCGGTGCTCAACGGCGTTGAAACCTGCAAACAAATCAGTAAAGACTATCCGAATGTCAAAATCCTGGCTTTATCCATGCTCAAAGAAGCCAGCCTGATCAAACTCATGCTCAAAAACGGCGCGCACGGCTATCTCCTCAAAAACGCCGGAAAAGATGAAGTGTTGGAGGCCATTCGGGCAGTACTAGCTGGTAAAAAATACTTCAGTGAAGAGGTTTCTGAAATCATCATGTCCAGCCTTACCGGTAAACAGGAAAAGACAAAGACCTCCCCTTTCCCAAAGCTTTCCCGGCGAGAGAAACAAGTGCTTCAACTCATTGTAGAAGAATACACGACCTCCGAAATTGCTGAAAAACTATTTATTAGCTTCGGCACTGTAGAAACCCATCGCCGTAACCTATTGATCAAATTGGGCGCCCGTAATACCGCCGGATTGGTCAGAACCAGCTTGGAGTATGGCTTACTGGAGTAGTAGTCTCCCCAATATTCACACGTTTATATCTTCAATTCCAATCCTCTTGTAACGCCAAAACCTGCGTCAGAAGAACTCCATTTTCAATCACTCCATGAATTCCAGTATTTTTTCAACTTCTCCGATTTCATAGAGGCCTCTAATCTTTGCAAACAAGATATTTGCACTAGAAACACTATTAACTTAAGTTAGGAAACCATCCCTATCATGAAAAAAGTATTCTTTGTTGCACTAAGCTTAATGCTTAGCTATTCCTGTTTTGCCATCACCATTACCTGGGTTGGTGGCACCGGTAAGTGGACCAGAGCGGCCAATTGGTCACCGGCTCAAGTACCCGGCCCCAATGATCGAGCCATCATTCCTTCGGGTAATGTCTATCTGATGAATCCCACTTCCCCAGTGAATTCTATTGAAATCTTTTCAGGAGCACGTCTTTATATCCAGCCAGGGAATCAGTTGCAAGTATCGGGAAGTACAGCCAGCCGTTCCATCGATAATTCAGGGCAAATCAATAACTACGGTACTTTAGAGGTGCTTAACGGTACTTCCCCTAATTCCACTGGAATCTACAACGTCGGTACTTTTTTCAACCGCCCGGGCGGATTCTTACTCATTGAAGATATGTGGCGGGGATTTCACAATGCTGTCGGTGGATATGCCAACAATGAAGGCACTTGGAATATTGATAATACCTCCTCCTCCGGAATTTTCAACCAAGGACTTTTTGTTTGTCTCTCTGTTCTTGATATTAACGATAGTTATCTCGGTTTCTTAAATAATGGAGCAGTAGTTAATCAAGGAACCATCACTATCGACGATGCTCATATAGGTTTGTACAACCAAGATGATTGGAACAATCTAAGCCCCGGAGAACTACATATTAATGACTATAACCAGCATGGCATTCAAAACACGAATCTCGGTGTTATTGAAAACACGAATGGCATTGTAACCCTGAACCATACAACTGGTGCAAATGATCTATTTAATACCGGCATCGTCCATAATCTGGATTGTGGTGAGATGTATTTTAGCCATGTGATTAGAAATATTAGCAATGGTGAATTTGAAAATGAAGCCTGGCTATTTTCTACCTCTACTTCCAATCATGTAAATGGTGCGGCAGCTACCTTCTTAAATGATGGCGTCATTCATGATCCTACCAATGCTTTTGCCTCGATGAATATACAGAACAATGGAGTGATCGTCAAACCAATAGCTGGCCCAATCTATGTCAACCAACCCGTTGCCAATACACTGGGGCTGGGAAGTCTGTCAGGATTCAGTATTGGATACTGGGTGGACCCAAATATCAGCTACAAGGTGGGCGTATACGACAACTACAACAATGAGTTCACCCCCGGCAATGACGGCATTGGACTTAGTGAAATTGCCGTAGAAATCGGTTTTGCTTCCTGTTCTAATCGGTACCTGTCGATCCCGATTTCCGGGGGGATTCAAAACTCACCTTCTCCATTTTCCGTGCCGGATAGAGAACAAACCATTGCATTATCTAATGCGCCTTTGGACATCGTGGCTTTCCCAAACCCGGCAATTGAAATAGTAAATATCCAATTTCCTGATTTGGAATCATCCACGACCAGTTATCACATCCAGTTATTCGATAGCAGTGGCAAGCAGCTCATCCAAAAGAAGGTTGAAGCAGAAGCGAACACCACAACACTTAATATTCAGGATTTCCCTTCAGGTCTCTATACCGTTTGTATCATCGACCAAAGAGGTAACAAAACCATAAAAGAATTAGTGATTGAATAGTTTTTAAATAAACTTACTTTGACGCAGTAGCTCGGGCGGGGCTACTGCTTTTTGTCATTTTAAGTGCATGTTTGGAGGTAGTCCCTGAAGGGCGCAGTTCCGTCCTGTCTCAGTAAGAATACTGTTATAATTTGTTGTCA
>CAXHCA010000119.1:0-22164 GCA_964015035.1 uncultured Saprospiraceae bacterium | reverse complement strand
TGCGCTATCTTTAACAGGAAGCCATAGAAAATTTAGGGCGAAATAAATTTCACCCGACCATTAATACCGGTTCCGGAGGAACCCGATCTTGGTAACCCCGGTCAACGGCTGATCGCCGTGCCGGAGGTACGGTATTTAAAGCCTGGCCCCAATCGGCCTTTTCCCGGGCAAACTTGTTGAAACAATCACGCCTAATTTAACCATCCTCCCCCAAGAGCCCGATAAAGCTGAACTACGGCCTGCAATTCCTGTTGTTTGTCATTAACCCTGTCCAATTGGGCCGATAATAGATTGTTCTTGGTCGTCAGCACATCGGTGTAATTCCTCTGTGACAAAAATCACTGACCCTACCCACAAAACTCCTTTCCTTTGTAGTATCATTTATTTAAAACAATAAGACAATGAATTTAAAAACAGCCATTAATCAACCTTCTGCCTCTATTGTAGATGTGCGGGAGTCTTTTGAATACTTTTTTGGACACGTTAAAGGAGCAAAGAACATACCCTTGAGTAGCCTGCCTTCTCGGATAGAGGAATTTAAGCAGATGGATCAACCGATTATTTTGTATTGCCGGAGTGGTAACCGGAGTGGGCAGGCCACGGCATTTTTGAAAGCGAATGGCATTAAGAATGTGTTCAATGGCGGTAGTTTAGGGGATGTAAAAGCGATGCTGGAAGAGAAGGTGAACGTTTAAAAGGAAGGGGGATGGGGAGTTGTTAGGAATGGTCTCATGTTGTTTTGAATAAGAGCAGCGATAACTGCGTGCTAACTCCTCTTCAAAAAAAAAGAAATACAATCAGTTATGAGACTATTAATATTGTTGTTTATTGGCTTGTTTTGGGTTTCTTGCCAACCAACAGAACAGGAGCAGCAAGGCGAGCCGGCTCAGGAACAGCCGTTTATTATAGACATAGATATCGAACAGTTTTCGGAGTTGTCGAAGGAGTCGAATACGGTGATTTTGGATGTGCGCACGCCTCAGGAGATAGCACAAGGCAAAATAGACGGAGCCATTGAAATTGATTTTTTGGCACCAGATTTTGCGAAAGCTATTCGGCAACTGGATAAGAAAAAAGCCTACTTGGTCTACTGTCGCAGCGGCAATCGCAGTACACAGGCTTGCCAAGTGATGGAAGAGGAGGGCTTTGGTAAACTATATAATATGTTGGGCGGGTATAATGCTTGGTCAACTCGACATTGAAAAAGACGTTTTGTTGCTTAATTTAAAAAGTCACTCCGGGGTGCTATGCATTTTCCGGAGTGACTTTTTTGGTTTAGAGGTTGTACTAGAGGCGTAACGAGGGGTACGCAAAATAGGTGAAAAGCTGCATGCCAAGCTACTGCATTTGCTTTCTTTGCATGCAGCTCTTCACGGTGTTTACATCTTCACAAACTTCTGAGGGACCATTTCGCCGTCAATTTCCAACAGCAGGTAGTAAATACCGGGCTGTAAATGGGAAATATCCAACGCTTCACTCAGATTGCCGGAAGGAATTACTTCAAGCGTTTGACCTGCCATAGAAACAATCCGGATGGATTGAATTTCCTGCTGGGTTTTTACGGTCAGCAATTCTTTGGCTGGGTTCGGGAAGAGATTCACTTGATGGCTAGCCGTTTGTCCGCCGTCAAGTGCCAGGTCATTCATATCTTCAACGGTACCAATCTGCTCAATAGTGGTAATTGGTCCTTCGGTACCACCTTCAATTAAAGCACCGGAAGTTGCCGTTATCGTTACCGCATCAATGTAAATGTAGTCACTATTGGCGCTGGCATCACACTGGAAGCGGAACTGAGCGTTGGTGGGGAAGTTGTAGGTGCCATTATTCAATGTGACCGTTGCTACATAAAAACCATTGTTGTTGAAGCTAGAACCAGCAGCATAAGAAGCTATGGTTGTCCAACTGGATCCATTGTAATACCGCACCCAGAAATCTTCTCCGTTCTCCATGCTGTATGCGTAGAAGTAGAACTGGAGTTCCAAGCTGCTGTAGCCACTTACATTGAGAGAGCTGGAAGTCATTGCCGAAGCCGTACCTGAGTTATCCCGCAGACGGATAGAGTAGGATCCTTCGTAAGATCTTGATCCACTGTAACGTGCACAATCGCTACCGCCATCAGACCAACCGTCCCAGCCGGTTTCGAAATAGGAACCGAGGATTTCTCCGCCAGTCTGGCAAGGGGCACAATCTGGACCACCACAGTCAACGCCGGTTTCCTGGCCGTTTTGAATGCCGTCGTTACAAGTAGGCGCCACCGAACCAAAACAGAAGTTGGTCGTCTCGCTGGAACCGAACGATCCGCCGGAAGCGACGACACCACTAGGGCCAGTTACGGTATAAGAACCTGATCCGTAAGAGCAGCAGATACCATCGCCGTAAGAGTCAAAAATGATGAAATCATAACAGCCATCTACTAAGCAAAGGTCTTCAGTTATCGTAGAGCCATCAGGAGAACTGCCATAAGTGCCTCCGGAGGCCACTACAGAACCACTTGCATTTTTAACTTGCCAGCTGGTTTCTTCTGGGTAGTTATCCAAAGTAATAGAAATCGTCACGGCATTATCTTCACAGTTGGAAGAACATGGAGGACAAGAAGGGCCACCACAATCTACACCTGTTTCCTGGCCATTTTGGATGCCATCCGTACATGTAGGCGCAGGACCGCCACAGGTACTTAAACAGCTTGCATTAGCAACAGTATTTCGAATCACTGCGCCTGGTTGTGGTCCAAAGCCTTGCGTGAAATCAATACCTGTGGTCAGGTGACAATAACTCATAATAGTACCACCACCAGATGGGCTTCCTGGGAGTGAACAACTGCCTTCTGTGGCGCCGGCACAGCCATCAATAGCCGTTCCATTGCCATTCCAAACACAAGCATGGGTATGACGTGAGCCGATCAAGTGGCCCATCTCATGTGTACATACCATAACGGAGAAGGAGTAGGAAGGTACATTGCTGTAGCTGGCGTCGATGCTGCTGAAACACTTACTGTTGTCAGGGTTAGATGCACAAATTCCAGCAAAACCGGCAGCGATACCACCACTGGCCTGATAAGAAACCAGGTGGCTCAAATCACCGTTGAAAGAACCTGTATTTGACTGGTAAGAACTGAGCATGGCACTGGAGCTACTGCCGGAATATGGAGCAGGTGTATTCCAGGCTAATATCTCAGAAATGCTCATAGCCAGACTTTCATTCGCGTAAAGCGTGATCACTTCATTGAACAAACCAGTAATATAGTTGGTCGCACCGGTAGTTCCTCCTTTGTTGGATACAATGTCGTCATCAATTTCGATGTAGACACGAATGCAATCGCCCACGTTTTTGCTGGGATCAAACTGCAATTCACTTTCTTTATACACGACACCATCATCAGGCGTGCCGCAATCTAGAGCAGGGAGGCCCACGTAGTCCATATCATTGTAAATGATGTGGTTTTGTGGACTGTTTTTTAACTTTCCAATTACAAAATTGCCGTTGTCTGTGTTGATCATTCCAATGATTTCATCATCAAAAACACTGATAGAAACCAAAGAATTTGCATCATTCTTCAAAACGCCATGGTAGTACAAACCTGGTTTGTAATCTACGATAGCCTCTGGGTTGGAACTTTGGCGAAGGATAAAATCAGAGGACAATACCTCATTTTTCACCAGCGTCATTTGTACATCACCTACTTCAGGAAGTGGAAAACTTAGTTCGACCACTTCTGGTTGCTGTTTTTGCAAGCTTTGTATGGCTTTCGTGTTCAGATTGACCAATATCCCGTTTGTTAACTCAGTCTCCTCTATGCCCACCGATTTAATCGGTGTACTGGAAACGTTGACCAACGAATAATCAGCAATACTTGACTTCGCTTTACTGGACATTTTTTGAACACGAGTTGAAATGGTGTTCTGTGCTATCATTGTACATGACAATAACAGCATAAGGCAAATCAGTTGAATTGTCTTCATGTAAGATAAGTTAGTAGTTAGAAAATGTGTTTTAGTACAGCATGGGGTGAACCCTTATGCAAATCAGCATAGAGAGGTTCTAGAAAAACAAAAAGCTAGCATGACGATACCCGGGTAGAAAAATTACATTACATCAGAGGTGAGCTATTTCTGATTTTTTTGTGATAAAACTGGCTAGATTAGGGGTTGTTTGCATGAAGTTTGACCTCCAAACAAATTTTAACTGAGGTTAGTATGGCAGGAAATTGCAGGAAGGCTTACCAGTTAAAATTTGGCAAGTTGCGTGTTTTTCCATACAATCCTTGTGATTAAAAGTAGTTCTATTATGTTAATTGACCAAATATTTTAGTTTTAAATATTTTTGCTTGGTTTTTGACAACAGATATGTTTTTTATTAAGTACTGACTTTCAGTTACTTACAAATGACGTCTGGCCGACAAAAAAATGCTGTTTTAGTGGTGTTTTTAGTACAATTACCTCTTCAATATTTCCTCAAAATCATTATTTACCTTTGTTTTTATCGATCTTTGACAAATTTTGTGGCCCAAAAGCGCCTTTAGAATCGTTGGTTTACATTTTCGGTTGACCCTGAAGCACGGAATTTGTCAAAGAACCGTTTTTATTATGAAACTATTGATCGTAGAAGACGAAAAAGCCCTGATGGACAACATGCTCTCTTACCTGGGAAGGGGAGATATCGTTTGTGAAGCAGCGGCTAATTTTGTGGAAGCGGAAACCAAATTGCTGTCCTTTGCCTACGACATCGTCGTTTTGGACATCATGTTGCCCGATGGGAATGGATTAAATTTACTTCGGTTGTTGAAGGATTGTCAACCCGAAGCTGGAGTGTTGATTATCTCTGCCAAGAATGCCCTTGACGACCGGGTGTTGGGATTGGAGCTTGGAGCCGATGATTACCTGACCAAGCCCTTTCACCTGCCGGAATTGAATGCCAGGTTAAAGGCCATTTTCCGTCGCCGGAAATTCCAGGGACACACCTCCATCCAATTTAAGGAGATTGTGGTCAATACTGATACCTATGAAGTGAAGGTGCATGATGTCCCCATCACACTGACCCTAAAGGAACATGAATTGTTGGTCTTTTTTATCGCCAATAAAAACCGGGTTTTGACCAAACAAACCATTGCGGAACATTTGTGGGGGGATTCGGTAGACTTGCAGGATTCCTTTGATTTTGTGTACCAGCACATTAAAAACTTGCGCAAAAAGATCACCGCTTCCGGAGGAGAAGACTATATCAAAACCATCTACGGACTAGGCTATAAGATGAGCGAAGCTTAAACCTGCCTTATGAATCTACTTGCCAAAACCACCATATTTACCTTGCTATTGGCGATGATCGCCTTTTGCATTGGCGGTATCCGCATGTACCAAACTTTTCAATATGAAGTGAAGCGGGAAACGGATTTTTCCTTGTTGGAAACTTTTTGGCCCCTTGAAACAGCTATGGAAAGCGGCGTACCTGCTTCGGAATTGCAAAACAGGATGGTCTTCATCAGTGAGGTAAATCAGGTGATGCCCGCTGATACACTCTATCAATTTACTGATACCTTAGCCCTCCATCCACATCCTAAAATCAATCGAAAAGACCACTTGAGGTTACTGACCACCAGCCGGAATATAAACGGACAATGGTACCGTTTTAAGGTGATGAATGTCTTTATTGAACAAAGCGATGTGAGGCGCATTACCAAAAATGTTTTGAAAGACCTCTTCATTGTATTGGGAGGCATGCTCATTATTTTCAGTATCCTTACCTCAAAATTGTTGTTGCGGCCCTTCAAAGAAACCATGCAGAAAATAAAAACCTTTAATCTGCAATCGGGGAAGGTGCCCGACTTTCCCAAAACCACTACCACTGAGTTTCGAAACCTCAATGGTTTTTTGGGAGAAATGCTGGAAAAAAACCGGAGAGATTATCTGACCCTGAAGGAGTTTTCAGAAAATGCCTCACACGAGATGCAAACACCACTGGCGGTGGCTAGTGGCAAATTGGAATTATTGGTGGAATCCAGTGATTTGAATCTAGATCAATTGTCATTGGTTCAGGAAGCCCAACAGGCGCTTTCCCATTTATCTAAATTAGGAGAAGCACTTTTATTACTGACCAAAATTGAAAATCAGGAATTTGCTCCACAAACGTCTTTTAATTTCTCCGAAATCCTGCGTAAGGATGTTGCCAATTTTGAAGAATTGGCCAATTTAAAAGGCTTAGATTTCCAAAAGGAAATTGCACCTGACATCCACTTGAAGTTGGACCCTGGTTTAGCAAAAATTTTGGTGAGCAATCTTCTGAAAAATGCCATTCGCCACAATCTACCGGATGGTTGGATCAAGGTAATCCTACAGAAACAGCGCTTGAGTGTCATCAATTCCGGGCCACCGCCAGCGGTATCTACTGATCTCTTGTTTGAGCGGTTTCAAAAAAGTAGCCAAACTTCTAAATCTCTGGGGCTCGGTTTGGCGATTGTCAAGAAAATTTGCCAAGTCAATGAATTGCCCATAATTTATCACTATGAAGATGGGATACACAACATTGAAATCGGGCTGCGTAAGCCATAACCTGAAGAGCATACTCATCTTAACAATTCTATAACAACTTTATATATGGCAAAATAGATTTGTATATATTACTTGTAATCAGTCAGATATAGGTTTGCAAGTGCTCTCCCTGAGGATTTTTGTAATCAACTTCAAATTTCCTTCAAATTCTCTTCAAATTCTACCCAAAGTCTGTTCGGACTTTTGCGGGCAATAAAATAGCGACTATGAAACTTAAACTCCTGACCCTCTTTTTGGCTCTATTCACTGGTACTTCTCTGATAGGCCAAACCATCAAGGGCATCATCATAGATGACCAGACCGGCGACCCGCTTTCCTATGCTACATTTAGTTTGTATCAGCTTCCAGATAGCACTTTGGTAGATGGGACTATCACTGACGATGCAGGCCTCTTTGAAATAAAGACTAAGCCTGGGAAATATTACGCGAAAGTGGAATTCCTGTCTTATCAATCCCTGACTTTGGATGAAATTGTAGTGCAAAAAGGAACTCCGGTAGATCTTGGAATGATAGAAATGTCTACCGCATCGGCTACGCTTGATGAAGTTGTCGTACAAGCTGAAAAAAGTAGTATGCAAATGGCCCTTGATAAGCGGATTTTTAATGTGGGTAAGGACCTGGCTAATTCCGGAAATACGGCTGCAGATATTTTGGATAATATCCCCTCCTTATCTGTAGATGTCGAAGGTAACGTTAGTTTGCGCGGAAGTACTGGTGTCCGCATTTTGATCGATGGAAAACCTTCTGGTTTGATGAGCTTTAGTGGGTCCGCCGGGTTGCGCCTGCTACAAGGCAATATGATTGATCGTGTGGAAATCATCACCAACCCTTCGGCTCGCTATGAAGGAGAAGGGGTTGGGGGGATCATCAATATTATTTTGAAGAAAGATCGCAAGCAAGGTATCAACGGTGCGTTTGATCTCATCACGGGGTATCCGACTAATTATGGTGGCGCAGCGAATATCAATTTCCGTAAGGACAAGCTCAATTTTTTCCTGAATTATGGCCTGACTTACAACGACTCTCCTTCAACTGGCGAGACTTATCAGGAAACCGATAGAAATGATACATTGCTGATTTATGACAATAGCAGCGAGCGGGCACGCATAGGCTTTAATAATAGTATTCGCGGTGGACTGGACTATTTTTTTACGCCCAAAGATGTGCTCACCGCCTCTTATACTTGGCGTCGTAGCAAAGGTAAGCGCACCTCTTATTTGCGCTACAATGATTACCTCTTCAATCAGGATAACCTCGTTGGGTTCAGTGATCGGACTCAGGATGAAACAGAAATTGAACCCAATTCGGAATATACACTAACCTATAAAAAGAGCTTTAAACGAGAGGGCCATGAATTGACACTTGATGCTCGTTACCAAGACAACTGGGAGGATTCTGATCAGGATTTTGTGGAAAATGTTTATCTGCCAGATGGCACAAAGAAGGAAGCAACGATTTATGATCATGCCTATAATTTCGAGACCGATAGAATGCTACTGTTCCAGGCAGATTATGTTCACCCTTTCCAAAAAGATGGCAAATTTGAAGTTGGTTTGCGCAGTAGCTTTCGCGAAATGACGAACGACTACCTCCTCGAACATTTGGTAGACGGAGAATGGGAGGCAGACCCCCGATTGACAAACAATTTTATTTACAACGAGAACATCCATGCTGCTTATGCTCTATTTGGCAATAAAATTCAGCAGTTCTCTTTTCAATTGGGGCTGCGGGTAGAATATAGCGATGTAACTACGAAATTATTGCAAACGAGTGAAGTCAATCCGAGGGATTATTTCAACCTAATTCCAACAGCGCACTTTACCTATGATTTGCCCAATGAGAATGCGCTACAGTTGAGCTATAGCCGAAGAATCAGAAGACCACGTTATTGGGACCTCAGTCCCTTTTCTACCTTTACCGATAATCGTAATTTTTTTAGTGGAAATCCCGATCTTGACCCTGAATTGACCCATTCCTTTGAAATCGGACACATCAAATACCTGGAATCGTCATCCATTAGTTCTTCTATTTATTACCGCCATACAGACGGGGAATTTGAACGCATCCGTACTCTTGGAGAGGATGGCATCACCTATACCCGGCCCGAAAACCTGGCCACTGAGGATGCCTTTGGCGCTGAGGTGACTGCGACTTATACTCCTTTTAAATGGTGGAAACTCGATGGTAATTTTAACTTTTATCGGTCCATTACTGATGGAGAAGTAGGCGAGCAATCCTTTTACGCAGATACCTATGGCTGGGATACTCGTTTTACCTCCAGAGTGACCTTTTGGAAAAACACAGATTTTCAGGTACGCTATCATTATCGCTCCAGAAGGCAAACCACACAGGGATATAGACTGCCAAGCTGGTCTATGGACTTGGCTTTGAGCAAAGATATATTGAAAGGCAATGGGACCATTACCTTAAATGTCAGAGATCTATTTAATACTCGGAGATGGCGGTCTGTTTCTGAGGGCGAGAATTTTTACCAGTATAACAACGGACAATGGCGTTCTCGACAAGCGAATTTAACCTTCAGCTACCGATTGCATCAACAGAAGAAACGCGGAGGTCGCGGTGATGGTGATCGCGATGGTGGCGGAGGAGATGATGATTAACCAATACTGTTCCCCCTTATAACAACGTTGTCAAATTAAGATTAAATAAATTGGTTAAGTTGGGTACAGATTGCTCCTTGCAATTTTGAACCAAATTTAAATGCGAGCCTGTTGATCGGGCTCGCTTTTTTGTACTTTTATCTTTCATGAATACCTCCCACTTTGACATGAAGATCCACTACCCACACACGCTGCTGTTGTTCCTGTTCAATTTAGTTACTTTAACCGGTTTGGCACAAGGCCACTATCGCCTTTGGTTTGATCGCCCCGCTGAAATTTGGGAAGCCACACTTCCATTGGGCAATGGCCATTTGGGGGCAGGTCCCAATGGCGGTGTACAAGAGGAGTTGATCTGTTTAAATGACATAACCCTCTGGTCAGGTGGGGCACAAGAAGCCAATAAGGAAGATGCCTATAAAGCGCTTCCCAAGATTCGCCAATTGCTCTTTGCTGGAAAAAATAACGAAGCAGAGGCCTTGATCAATGAAACCTTTGTTTGTGAAGGTAAAGGCTCAGGTCTTGGGAGTGGTGCCAAGGTGCCGTATGGAAGTTTTCAGGTATTGGGTAATTTACACTTGCGGTTTAATTATGGAACCGATTCTTTGCTGCAACCCGAAGGGTACATTCGCCAGTTATCGCTGGATAGTGCATTGGCTTCCTGCCAATTTAAACTCGGCAACACCCTTTACAAACGGGAATATTTTACCAGTTTCAGCAATGATCTCATCGCAATACGCCTTACGGCAAAAGGAGAAAAAAAACTCAATTTTGATATCGGGCTAGACCGTCCCGAGTGTTTTAAAACTACCGCAGTCAATCAGCAGGCCCTGCAAATGTCTGGCCAATTGTCCGGAACAACCCTTGATAATGGCATGCAATATTTTGCCGAATTGCGCATTGCAGAAATCGATGGTTCTTCGCTTTTCACCAGAGATCAACTACGGGTTCGAGATGCCAGTAACGTGGTGATTTATATAGCCGCTAATACCAACTTTGAGGGAATGGATCCTAAAGAGGCAGTAGAGCGAACCTTGGAATTAGCCTTGACCAAGGACTATATTGATTTAAGAAGAGACCATGTATCGCTCTACCAGGTTTATTACAATAGCTGTAGCCTTTCATTATCGGGTTTAGATAAGTATGACTTACCCACAGATCAACGGTTGGCGGCCTTTGCGGAAAATCCGGAGGATGTAGCGTTTGCCGCGCTTTATTTCCAATATGGCCGTTATCTCTTGATCAGCAGTACCAGGTATCTTTTACCTCCCAACCTCCAGGGGCTTTGGGCCAATACCATTCAGACGCCCTGGAATGGTGACTATCACCTTAATATTAATGTACAAATGAACCACTGGCCGGCGGAGGTGACTAACCTTGCTCCTCAAAAGGCACCTTTGATCGATTTTATCAGGAAACTGCAACCTGCCGGTGAAAAAACAGCAAAAGCTTATTATGATGCCAATGGTTGGGTCGCGCATGTGATTACCAACATTTGGCAATACACCGCTCCGGGAGAGCATGCTTCTTGGGGAGCCTTTAATACGGGCAGTGCCTGGTTGTGTGCCCATTTATGGGAAAGTTATGCCTTTAATCCTGATCCAGCGTATTTGGAGTATGTTTATCCGGTAATGAAAGGTTCGGCGGAGTTTTACCTATCCACCTTAGTTGAAGACCCCAAAAGTGGTTGGCTGGTGACCGCACCTTCCAATTCACCGGAAAATCACTTTTATTTACCCAATGGGGAAAAGTCAGCCATTTGTATAGGACCGACTATGGACAATCAACTGATTCGAGAGTTATTTACCAACGTGATTGAAGCCTCAAAAATATTGAATGTTGATGAAGCGTTTCGCCAACAATTGCAAATAGCTAAGGGGCAATTACCCCCCACGCGCATCGGCAAATATGGGCAAGTGATGGAATGGCTGGAAGATTATGAAGAGGTAGATTCCTTGCATCGGCACATTTCACAGTTGTATGGTTTGTATCCCGGCAATCAGATTACCCCCACTGGTACACCCGATTTGGCGAAAGCCGCCAGAGTAACCCTCAACCGTCGTGGAGACGGAAGCACTGGGTGGTCAAGAGCATGGAAGATCTGCTTTTGGGCTCGCTTGGGCGATGGCAATCACGCAAGTAAGTTATTGACCAATTTGCTGACTCCACAAGATCGCAAAACGATGGATGGAAATTTTAAAGGTGGTTCTTATCCTAATTTGTGGTGTGCTCATCCTCCGTTTCAGATCGATGGCAACTTTGGTGCCTGTGCCGGTATTGCAGAAATGTTGGTACAAAGTCATGCTGGCTTTATAGAAGTATTGCCGGCTTTGCCAGATCATTGGCGAGAAGGCTCCTTTTCCGGAATGTGTGTGCGTGGTGGTGGTGAAGTAGCCGCCAGTTGGAACAACAACAAGCTTACAACAATGTCCTTTACCGCTAAACAAAAAAAGCACTTCAAAGTGAAAATTCCGGATTACGTCAAGGACAGGGTTTCACTGATCATTGACAACCAAAAGCCTTCTTATCTGCGGGGAGAAAAGTGGATGGAATTTACGCTTGAAAGAGGACAAATAGCCAAGGTTGAATTCTAGAGAGCATGTTTGGAGGTCTTAAAATCGTTTATAAACCCACTCGCCTAAAAAGCAAACCGCAACGATTCCCAGTGAAATGAGGATCCCTTGTGTGTTGGTTTGCATTTGCTGAATAATCAACACTATAAAGGCAATCAGACACAAGACTGTACCCAAAAAAGTGATGATGCGACTGGCATCAATATCCGCCCCTTTTTTAAAGGCCGTATAATTGACCATGGCGAAAATCAACAAAAAACCAACACTCCCGGAGGTGGAAATACTCTCTAGTTTTAAGGTATTGGCAATCAATAAAGTAATAGCGGTTACAATCGCTAGTCCAATGGGTTTGCCCCAAAGTTGTTTGGTGAATTCAGCCCCTAATTCTCGGTCCTTCGCTACTTCATAATTGACACGGGTACCACCCAGTAGGGTAGCATTGATGGCTGAAAAAGTCGAAATCAATGCCGCAATGGTGATGACAGTGAAACCCAATTGACCGAACTTGGGTTTAGCGGCTTCCGCTAAAACATAATCCTGTGCCTCCGAAATTTTATCAAAGGTTAATGAGCCCACTGTCACAATGGCGATAGCGATGTATAATAAGATGACAAAGGCGACCGAAATGAGGTAGGCTAGGTTGATGTTACGTTCCGGATTCTTGATGTCAGGTGAAGAGTTGGCAATCAATTCAAACCCCTCGTAAGCCACAAAGATGACCATCCCTCCGGCAATTAATGGCAATGGACTTTCCCAATTTGCGGGAGCAAGTTGGCCAAAATTGGGGTTTTCAGTAATCCCCCAAAATCCAGCAATAACGAAAATTAGCAAGATGATCAATTTGATAATCACCGCGACAGATTCGATCTCTCCAACAATTTTGATGCTGTAATAATTGATAAAGGCGGCAATGAGGATCACTGCGGAAGTAAAAATATGGCTGTCAATGGCTTGATTACCCGTGATACTCAGCAAATTGGGAGCATAAGCACCAAAGGCATTGGCGTAGAGCGACAGCATGATGGTGTAACTGATCCACAACAGGTTGTTAAGACCGCCACTGAAGATCGAAATGCCAAAGCCTTCATTCAAAAAACGAACGGTCCCCCCTTCATCAGGATATGCTGTAGAAAGGCGGGCGTAGGCGTAAGCAGTGAGTGCAGTAATGATCCCGGCAATTAAAAAAGCGAGCGGCGTACCTCCTTTCCCCAAGGAAACGGCCAAGCCAAGTACAGCAAAAATGCCTCCTCCTACCATTCCCCCGATACCGATGGATATGGCTTCTTTTAACCCGATTTGGTTTTGATCGCTCACATTATTGTCGGTTTGATCAGCGTTAAATCTATCACCATCATTCCAGTCCGGCAAACCAATTGGGAAGACTGTGCACCCTAAGTGACTGTTTGGAGGTGGTGCTTTAGCAGCGAAAGTTGCAGGTTTGGGGGGCTCGCCAGGCTCATTTTTGAGTGCATCTCGGCTGAGCCGAGACGGACTCAAAAATAGCAAAAAAAGAGGTTCCAAAATCCCGGTTTTACCGGGACGGAATAGCTTGCCCGAATATACTTCAGGGACTTCCTCCAAACATGCACTAAACTGGCCTAACAATTCTTCCTCATCATCTCTTGGTATCAACTCAAGGTTTACCTTTCTTTTCCTCAATTTTGTCCACAACATTGAGCGCCCAAAGGATTTGCTTTGCAGTTGGAAACCCCTTGTATAGCGCTTTTTTTCGCATCTGCATTAAGATGCCCCGCTCATCGTAGGAAACGATCTTTTTGTTTTCCGGTTGAAGGGAAAAATCAATATACTCCTGCCAATCTTCTGGAGTATAACTTTCGAATTCTGCGTTGATCAATTCTAGATCAGTTGGATCTGATAGGTCGTAATTTCTTGCCATGACACCATGCTGTTTGCGGGCAAATTTATACCCTTTTTTATTTTTATCCTATGAAGTTGTTTAAGAATTGCTGCGATAGTCAAAAATCAGGTATTTTTGTCCTGGTTGAGGCATGCGCGGAGCATGATAGCAGCGCTGTCAATGCGAGAACGGAACGAAATGTAGGGCAAAAAGGACGATTTTGGGCATTGTAAGTGGTTTTTAAACAACTTCTATATATTTTCAAAAAACTGATCTTGCAGTTCACACCATAATGTCTGCAGTTCACAGAATTAACCAGTGAAAAATGGCTGGTATTTTGAACAAGTCTGGGCATTTTGCTATTTTTAAAAATATCCATTTTATCAATTCCTTGAAACAACTCACTATGGCAACTTACCAGCTTACAGTTAACGGCAAAGCACATCAGGTAGAGGTCGATGCAGATACTCCGGTTCTGTGGGTGCTGAGAGACCACCTTGGTTTGTTAGGTACCAAATACGGTTGCGGCATCGCGCAGTGTGGCGCTTGTACGATCCATCTCAATGGGAATGCCATTCGATCTTGTTCGTTGCCGGTCTCTGCTGTAGGCGATAAAGCGATCACTACCATTGAAGGTCTTTCTGAAAAAGCAGACCATCCTCTGCAAAACGCTTGGCGGGAGTATGATGTCCCTCAATGTGGCTATTGTCAGGCGGGGCAGATCATGAATGCGGCAGCCTTCCTAAAAAACAATCCTCACCCCAGCGAATCAGAGATCGAAAGTGCCATGCACGGCAATCTGTGCCGCTGCGGCACTTACAATCGAATTAAATCGGCTATTCAGTCCGCAGTTAAGAATAGCTGATTTCTTTTCATCATAATCTATAAACTGGAATTGCAATGACCTTAATTAAAACTCAATATAATAGGAGATCATTTTTGAAGGCATCTGGTTTGGCTGGTGGCGGATTGGTGTTGGGCTTCAATTGGCTGGCGGGTTGTACCCCCACGGTTGAGGAAGCAGCGGCAGTGGCGCCGCCATCTGAATGGTTTAATATTAATGCCTATTTGAAAATTGGAGACACCGGAGTGGTCACCATCATGTCGCCAAATCCGGAAATCGGACAAAATGTGAAAACGGCCATGCCGATGATCGTTGCAGAGGAACTGGATGTTGCCTGGAAGGATGTGATCGTTGAGCAAGCACCATTAAATACAGATGTTTTCCAGCGGCAGGTAGCGGGTGGGAGTCAATCCATTAGACAAAGCTGGCAAGGATTGCGCATGGCCGGAGCTACGGCCCGACAGATGTTGGTATTGGCTGCAGCCAATTTGTGGGGTGTGGATCCCAGCGATATTACGACTTCAGAGGGCGTGATTAGCAACAGTAAAGGTGATTCCGTGACCTACGGAGAAATTGCTTCAGCTGCCAGTACACTTGAGGTGCCCGAGGAAGTCCAACTGAAAGATCCATCCGATTTCAAAATTATCGGAACAAGTACGCCTAATGTCGATATAGAAGACATCATTTCGGGTAAACCTTTATTTGGATTAGATTTTCGGAGAGAAGGAATGCGCTTTGCCGTGGTGTTGCGCCCACCTGCTTTTGGACAAAAACTGGAATCTTTTGATGATTCGGGGGCCCGTTCTGTTAACGGCGTTCAAGACGTCATCCGCTTTGGAGATAAGGTAGCGGTGTTGGCCAATTCTACCTGGGCAGCTATGAAGGGAAAGCAGGCGTTAACGGCCAAGTGGACGGCTGAAAACACTTTGGAAAGCACAGCTTATCACGATGAGGCGTTAAATAAACTGCTCAATACCAGAGCACAAGAACCCAAGCGCAAAGATGGTGATGTCAATTATGCATTTTCAATAGCCGACCAAGTGATTGAGCGGGTTTATGAAGCGCCATTCTTGCCGCATAATTGCCTGGAGCCAATGAACTTTTTTGCAGAGGTCACCGATCAAAAGGTGGAACTGGTCGGTCCGGTGCAAACGCCGGAATGGACTCGTAAAAGGGTGGCAGAATTGCTCGGAAGGGAAGAAAAAGAGGTGTCAATAGACCTGACGCGCATGGGAGGAGGTTTTGGTCGCCGGCTATACGGTGATTTTGCCCTGGAGGCGGCAGAAATTTCCAGTCTGGCAAAGAAACCCGTATTGGTGGTGTTCTCCCGCGAGGATGATATGACTGCCGGTACTTATCGACCTGCTTCTAAGTACAAATTCAAGGCGGGCATCAAAGACGGGAAACTAACAGCTTATCACTTAGTGGGAGCGGGGGTGAATATGAATAATACGACGCGTGAAGACAACTTTCCGGCTGGTGCTGTAGAAAACTATCTGGTAGAATCCCATAATCTGGAATCGAATATTACCACAGGGGCTTGGCGGGCACCCGTGACCAATTTCCTGGCTTTCGCCGAACAAGCTTTCCTGGATGAAGTTGCTGCTGCTCTTGATAAGGACCCTGTTGATTTCCGGCTGGAGTTATTTGAGCAAGCAAAAAATAGACCCGTTGGAGAATTGGGATACGATGTCGACAAGTCCATTGGGGTCATCCGATTGGCCGCCGAAAAAGGACATTGGGGTAAACCCAAACCGGGAATTTATCAGGGGTTCAGTACCTATTACTCCCACAATTCTTACGTGGCGGAGGTCGCCAGTGTAGTGATGGAAAATGGCGCTCCAAAGGTGCAAAAAGTGACCTGTGCCATTGATTGTGGCATTGTGGTTAATCCGCAAGCGGCAATCAACCAAGCTCAGGGGGGCGTGATAGATGGTATTGGTCATGCAATGTATGGCGATTTTGGTTTTGAGGATGGAGTTCCACAGTACAACAACTTTAATGAATATCGCTTGATTAGAATGAGCGAAGCACCGGAGGTGGAAATCCATTTTGTAAACAGCAACAATGACCCCACTGGATTGGGCGAACCAACGTTACCACCAGCTGGCGGGGCTTTGGCCAATGCCATTCATTCCGCTACCGGCCAACGAATGTATAAACAACCTTTTATCAAAAACACGAAGGTGTTGGGATAATGGGATGATTGTGAGAAGAATGGGAGAAGTGGACAAAAGCACAAGGCCATCACCTCTCCCATTTTTTCTTCACTATTCAATCTTCACGATCCTTTTCGTTTTTTGACGTTGTTCCAACTGTAGGCGACAAAAATAGTTGCCAGGGGACAGGCCACTGGTGTCAACAGGAATCTCGTGTCTTCCAGCGGAAAATTGTTGATTGCTGATCACGCGTACTTCACTTCCCAAGGCATTAAAAATACTTAACCGTACCCATTCGGTTTCACTCTCAAATCGAATGGTGGTCCACCTGCTGAAAGGGTTGGGGTAACATTCGATTTCGACTGGAATATTGCTAAGGACCTGTTGGCCGGAAACGGTGGATCCACAGGAACTGACAATGGGCAAGTATTGTACGCCATCGTGTAGTACTTTTTTGACATCTGTAATCGACATTTCAAACCAATCTAATAAGATAGAACCGTAGATGTCTCGAAAATCGTATTGCATTGGCAATGCATCTTGTACTTGTACTTGATCCGGAATTTCGGGATTGTCGCCGAGAATTTGTGGATTAACACAGCTGCCAAAAAGGAGGAGTGGCGCCGCAGCACCGTGATCAGTGCCCCGACTTCCATTCGATCGGATTTGGCGACCAAATTCAGAGAAGGTCATGCCAATAACCCTTTCCTCCAAGCCCAATTCCTCGAGATCATTTTGAAAAGCTTCAATAGCACTGGATAAGGTTTCCAATAACTCAGCGTGCTTGCCTTGTGTCGAATCACCGCTTTCTACTTGATTGGCGTGGGTGTCAAAACCACCAAGGGTGACGGTATAAACTTTCGTTTTCAAGCCTCCTGAAATCAATAAGGACACATTCCGAAGTTGTTGGGCCAATTCACTATCGGGATAGGTGACCATATTGCTTCCGCCCTGAGCGGCATTCAAAATTTGATCGGCATAGGCATTGGTTTGGGCAATTGTGGCATTGAGGTAGGCTAGTTCCTGCCCGTAGAGGGTATCGATTTCGTCATCTTCTCCCTCTGCTAAGGGCGTCAATCCAAATGGATCAGTGAGGGTCATGCTGTAATTGGCTGCACTGCCTTGACAAGTTTCTGAAACCGAATAGCCGAGGGAAATGGCAAAGGGATCTGGATATTCGCCATTGGGAAAGCCCGTGGGATAACCCGGGTGTTTTTTATCTAAGGCCCGTCCTAACCAGCCGGTAGACAAATATTCTTCCGTGGATGATCCCGTTGCCCAGATTTCAATGGATCGGAAATGGGAGCGATTTGGATTAGGATAACCCACGTTTTGTACAATTCCTAAACGTCCATTGTCATAAAGGGATTTTAATCCCCCCATTCTGGGATGTAAACCAACTGTATCGGTGAGTGAAAGGATGCTGTTTTCCGGCAGGATAACACTGGACCGGACATTCGCCAGTTGATCGTATTGATCGGTTGGAATCACCATATTCAGCCCGTCATTTCCTCCAAATAGTTGGATGAGGACCAGCACCCGGTCGGATTCGTCATTAACGGTATTGAATAGTATTGGCTTGGCTAGTGCCGATATACTTAATCCATTGAGCAATACGGGAATGCTGACCGCGGAGCCCGTGGTTCTTAAAAAGTGTCTTCTTTTCATGATTTAAATCGGTTTTTGAAGGAGGTGTTAGTTGAGATAGAATTCAGACATTTTGAGCATGGTTTTTAGCAAATTCCGCAACTTATTGCGCACGGCATTCGCCAGCTGCGAATTGTTTGGATTGGCAGCATACTCACCATATTCAGCGGTCCATTCAAAGTCGGGCAATCCGGGAATCAAGACTCCTTTCAGTAAATCTAGCTTGACTTGACTTAAAGCTTTGGGAAATAGAATTTTAGCAAATTCTTCTACCACCGAATTGGGATCAGTCGGATTGTCGATGGAGGTAATGAACTCCAATACATCCACCTGCATTTTTGGCCCGTTGGCCTGGAAAGGAAAAATGCCCTCTTCAATGACAGTATCCGAAAAATCCATGCGCAAGGGTAGGGTAGAGGCATTGATCCAATCCCGGTAGTAGAGCGGCGCGCGATAATAGGCTCCCCAGCCGGCGACCTGTGGCACATTGTAGTAGGTCATTTGCATCAAATCGGTGAAACCAAATAAACGATACCAGGAATAGTACTTTTCATCAGGCACCTGAGAAATGGAAACCTTCAATGGCTTGTAAATCGACATCATAAACTCAATGGGGTTCTTGATGATCACCCCCGGAAATTTCATTTCGAAGAAATGCTCGCTCGCTAATAAAGACATCAACGGCTCCCGTATTTCGTAATCATTGGCAATCAATTCTAAGGCCATTGGTCCAATCACATTGGTTTCGATATCCTCATCGATTTCGTGGAAGACAAACCAGCGATAGAGTTTTCGGCAGATAAATCGGGCCACTTCATCCTGCTGGAAAATGATATCAATCAGATGCCGGTACTCCTGATCCCCCATGTTGTTGATCACTTCATTATTAAAGTGGTGAGAAAGTGTTTTCGTCCCGCTATCGTGCCGACTAGGGAAAAATTCAGCACCAAAATCACCATCGGATTCGTGAGTTGTAAAACCATAATCCCGCCAACCAGACAAGACGCGTGCAAATTGTTTGACATCTTCTTCCGTGTAGTTGGTGTAGTCCCCCGGCCCAATTTGGGGGCCTTTACCAATGGTGAACAATTCGAGCAATTCTCGGGCGTAATTTTCATTGGGTTCTTCTCCGGAATTCTGCTTGCCATTGAGATAGATCAACATCGATGGATCAACCGTTATTTCCTTGACCAAATCGCGGAAATTGCCCCAGGCGTGGCTGCGGAGGAGGTTGCTATAACGGTACAAAAATTTGGGGTCTAGGATGGCTTCCACCGGGAAATGATTGTGCCAGAATAGCGTCAATCGCTCGCGAATAGAGATGCCCTCTTCAATCATCAGACCAATGGTCCAGCTGAACAGACTGCGCTCTCGGTAGTCCATTTCGTCGACCAAATTTCCTTGCGAATAGCGGGCATTGATCCAGGTTTCGCCAACGGCGACCTGATTGTCATTTTGATAAACGACATTGATCGGAGGAGCGGGTAGGGGAATTTCTTCAAAAAGCTTTTCGATGGTAGCGGGCAGCCCTACTTCAACAGACCATTTGATCTGTTCGTAGCTGGGGCCAAACATACCCCGTCGCAAAAGATGAGAAGCATGTTCAAAGGTCCATGGACCAATGTAAGGGCTTAACCCAAGAGTCGGAGGGGTAGCTTGTTCCTGGCGCTTTTGCCGGACAAACGTCGAACTCGTAGTCATAGGAATGAATTTTGGTTAATGATAAAACTTTTGCAGCTTTATTTTTAACCGGGGGAATTTCAACTGAGGCAGGATGTTGACTAGTTAACGGGAATAAATATAATAATATTGGATATGTTTAGGTTTTTATTTTAAAATATACATTTCATTTGATGTGCATTGCAAATACACACCAAGGGGACAGGAAAAAGAGTCCTATTTTAAGTATACGGTATAGAGTTTCTGTTTTTCTTCCTTACCCCTTAATTCTGCCATTCCAAGAAACTCAGGGTCATAAGCAGCTTGTAACTCAAGCTGTTCAAGCAAATCATGAGAAACAATAAGGTCAACATTGTAAGAATTGCATAACCCTTGAATTCTTGCAGCTACATTTAATACATCACCTGAAAAGAATATTTCCTTCTTAATTGTTCCAATCTCGCCCGTAGTTACTTTTCCAAAATGGATTCCTGCTTTAAACGTTGGGACCAGTCCAAATTGCCTTTTAAATAAGTTTTCTTTACTTTTTAAATGCTCCTTCATTGCAAAAAAGCAATCAATACAATAGTTATTGCGCTTATGAACGCTCCAGGATAAAATAATTTCATCTCCTACGTATTGATAGATTTCTCCCTCATGGTCGATAATGGCATTTGTAAAGCAATCATAATATGTTCGAAGCAATTTAAAATATTCTAAATGACCCAATTTTTCAGCAATTGTGGTAGAGGATTTCATATCTAAAAACATAAAAATCCTCTCTTCTTCAATCGGAGTATGGTATTTTCCGGTGAAGAAGTTTCTTAAAACTCGATGCCCCATAAATTCTGCTATTTCCAGATAGAAGAGCGAAAACACAAGCGAAGTTGCCAATTGTACTCCTGTACTCAAATGGCTAATACTGGTAAAATAATTAAAATACTTTTCCCAAACATTTTTGTCAAAAAGAGGAGTGTTCAATTCCAAACTTGCAGCTATGGGGAAGGTTACCAAGACAATCACCAGAAAGAGCAATGAATAGATAATAAATTTATAAATAAATCGTATTGCGAAATTTTTATTTGTGAAAATATTGCCGAGATACTTCAGTTCAATAAAGCCCGTAAGCAATCCCACACTCGTAATTGCTATGCTGGACAAAATGAATATCTGAAAATCAATTTTGATTGCCGTTGTTGGAAGCTTGCTAAAACTACCGGAAGCTGCTAATTCAACAATCAAGAAAACCCATCCTGACAAAAGCCAGATCACTCCGAATGGAATTATCTGTTGAATATTTCTTTTGATTTTAGGTCGCAACATATACAAAATAAGATTTATTAGCTGGTACGTACCCCTTTAATTAGAAGCCATAAACACATGGCAAACTCTCCAATAGTTGTTGGAAGTGTGACCATAGAAGAAAGGAATGCGCTATAACCAGGCAGTAGAAAAAAAAGGAAGAAGTCGATTAAAAAACTAAAGCAAGCAATGATCAACAATATGCCGATTATTTTAGGCATAAAGCCTGACTTATATACAAGATATCCTAATGGGAAAAGCCATGTCCCAAAAAAAATCTGAGCAATTCGGTAGCCATATTTTTGCAAGTTGAGAAATAGTAATACCAACTCATTTAGCTGTTCGGTTTTGAAGGTTGCTGCGAAATTCCCTTTTTCCAGAATTAAAATAGCAGCGTATTGATGAAGCATATTTAGACACATAATAGCAACACCCGCCACGACACAGAGCACCATCAAAAGTGCCTGAACTTTGTTGACTTTTTTGAATAACTGATACAAAACCAAAGGCAGAAAAAAAAAGGTGGCCTGCATCATTAAATCACTTATAAAACCAAGCCTGAACAATTCCATGTTGGTCTTAATATTTTGTACTGTTTCCGCTGAATTATCGGGGACAATCAGTTTGACACGCACGTACAGCTCGGCAAACATCCCAAAAATAATAACCAGCAAATACAGGAATCCTGCTAACCTTGCGGTTTTTTTATCAGCATTCATCTTCTCATTATTTAAATTAAAAACATAGGGAGATAAAAGCATCTCTGAGTGCCTGTTTGGAGGTGGTGCTTTTGCAGCGAAAATTGCAGGTTTTGGGTTCTCGCCAGGCTCATCTTTGAGCCCGTCTCGGCTGAGCCGAGACGGACGAAAAAATAGCCGAAGAGGGGTTCCAAAAACTGTGATTTACAGACTGAATAGCTTGCCCGAATATACTTCAGGGACTACCTCCAAACATGCACTGAA
>CAXHCA010000118.1:0-22708 GCA_964015035.1 uncultured Saprospiraceae bacterium | reverse complement strand
ACTGAATAGCTTGCCCGAATATACTTCAGGGACTACCTCCAAACATGCACTAAATGGTGATTATAGTTAAATCATTCTCGGCGGTTGCCAAAATTCAGAAGTGAATAATGCCGAAGCGGCGGTATGGTAGGTAAAATTTTCCTGACTAATAAATCCGGGTTTAGACACTTGAATGGCGGGAATTTCAAGACAATGCAATAAACAAGTACAACAAACCTGAAAAGGATTACAACAAGATTGGCCCTCACAGTTCCCCGGAAGATGATCAGTATGGTTTTCCTCCCCCGCAGCCAGCTCCATTGGCGGCTGACAGGAACCAGAACAACAAGTTTCCTGCTGATCCAGTTGCTGCCAAAGCATATCCATTCCGGGCTTAATCGCCAGAATAAGGATAGTTACGGCAAAGAGGAAGGAAAATATTTTCATCGCCACAAAGATAACAAAACTAGAGCGCTTCGTCAAGATGCGATTTACCTATAAATCTTTCGCTCGCTCTACCATTTCTTTGAATTCTGATTTAAATCCGTATTGATCCGGCAAATTTGTGCTATTTAGCCAGGTCAGTACATCTTCATAACTATTTTCATCCAGATACGCCGAGCCGTAGATCAGCATGGAAAAATAAGCCACACTGGAAGTGAATCTAAAGTAGTCACTAGACTGTTCAAAAGAATGTCCTTCATCAAAAATTTCCAAACTCAAGGGTACACTGGTATCTGAATCCGGAGCTTTGTAGCGAAAGTCGACCGTAAAGGTCGGAGCACTCAGGAAATCACCTCCTTCTTGGGGAACAATCTCGTAAAGGGCCGTGATATTCTGATTGGCACCAATCTCTCCGGCATCCTCGGTATCGTCCTCAAAATCTTCCGTTTCCAGCAAGCGATTCTCATAACCGATCAGGCGATAAGCCTGTACAACATTAGGATTAAATTCAATCTGCACCTTCACATCTTTGGCCACAGTATAGAATTTATTTTTTTCAAAAATAAAGACCTTCTTAAGTTGTTCTACTTTGTCGATGTATTCGTAAGTCCCGTTGCCCTTATTGGCAATTTGCTCCAGCACAGCGTCATTTAGGTTGCCGCGCCCCACCCCAAGTACGGTCAGGAAAACACCAAAATCACGCTTGGTCTCAATGAGTTCAACCAATTGGTCCTTATCGGAAATGCCCACGTTAAAATCCCCATCGGTACCCATAATAATCCGATTATTCCCCCCTGCCACAAAATAATCCTGGGCGATCTCATAAGCCGTGACGATGCCCTCGGCACCGGCCGTTGATCCACCTGCACCAAGGTCGTCAATGGCCGCTTTAATGGTTTGCTTATCCGTTCCGGGAGTGGATGGCAGCACGACTCCCGCCGAACCGGCATAGGTAACAATTGCAATGCGGTCCTCATCACTCAGCTCATCTACCAGCAATTTAAACCCCGACTTTAGCAATTCTAGCTTGTCATCACTCTTCATGGAACCCGACACATCAATCAGAAAGACATAATTTGAAGGAGGCAATTCATTTTCGGGAATGGGTTTGCCCTCTATCCCGATGCGAATCAGTTTATTGGCTGGTCGCCAAGGGCATTGGGCCACTTCTCCGTTAAGGGAAATCGGATCGCTGGTACTTTCGAAGGGATAATCCAGATCAAAATAATTGATCAACTCCTCCGAACGAATAGCACCTTTGGGTGGGATCATGTTATCGACGGTCAAAAACCGACGCACATTAGCGTAGGATGCGCCATCCGCATCAATGGAGAAGGTCGAAACGGGTTCATCCGCAACATTGATAAAATCGTTTTCCTGATATTCTTCATACACATCACCCGGCTGGTTGGCAGCAATATTGCCGCCGGAATAGTCAGCTGAAAAACGATCATCAGTCCTCGAATAATAGTTTTTATCACAGGAGATGAACCATAGCAAGCTTAAAAAAGTAAGTACTTTTAGGAATTTCATGATGTGTCGCATTTATAATTTCCAAACTAGTTTAAAATCCGTCCGCAACCGTGGAGCATACGTCACTTCACGAAAGCTTTCGCCAAACAAGATTTTTTGATTGATTTCCGGGCCAACGATGATCTCGGCCTCCAGCTTTTTATAGAGGGTAAAAGTTTTGAAAATGCCGGCTCCAACGCCCCATTTGATCCGGTTTTTGGGCACCGTTGCTTCGTCTTGTTCATCGGGCGCAGGAACAGTGGTTTGCCAATAGGTTGGAAAAATCGTCAGTCCGGTACCAGCTCGTTTCCCAAGCGGCCATTTAAAATCTCCAACGATCCGCACTCCCCGATAATCGCCATCACCAGAGACCGCCGGATTCATTTTGGTATACAATACGCTTACCGCAATAGTCAATTGTTCAAACTCCTGTCCAACCCCAATGCCTATACTGAAAGGGGTTACCCCGGGAATATGCACCGGATTCAAATGAAAATGAAGCGCCGTTTGAGCGTGCAAAAGATGCATTGATGCCAAAAAAGCAACATAAACAAAGCTAATCTTGAGGGTTTTGAGCGTCTTGTGCTTCATAAAGTTTTTTTCACAATCCTAATGCCCCAACGATTGGGGGCACTAAAACGCGGCTAAATAACTGATTAAAAACTGGTTATCCCACCAGCACATTCCAGCTGAATGCCACCAATTTGACAATCAACCAAATCATCAGGACGAAGACCACCAATAAGGCAATTAAGATTGGAATAATGACCTTCCATATACTTCCTTCATACGCCCCTTCGCCGTAGTGCTTTTCCAGCAAATGATAGTTGCGGCGGTTGGACTTGTAAAATAAATCAAAAATATCTCCCACTATCGGGATACTGCCCACCACGGTATCGAGAAAAATATTGCCGATCATTTTGGCAACGACCTGCCCACTGGCGCCGTGCCGCGCCATCGTCAGCACTAAGCCAGCCGAGAAAAGAAAGCTCAGTAAATCCCCGGCGTAGGGTACCAGACCAATGATAAAATCGACGCCAAAACGGATGTTCGTCCCCGGAATGCGGAAGCGCGTGTCCAGTAATTTGGAAAAGGTATCGACCCCCTTGAGCTCGGGTATACTGGTGGTTGGTTCTTCTTTCATAACATCAATTATACTCGATCAAGATAACTAATTTTTCATGAATTCGCGGGCTGAGACAAGTTGACAGAAAGCGCCCAACGCCTATAATTTATACTCCTAATACCCCCACAAGTCCCGTAGCCAACGTACGCCATTTTCACCCGGCTGGTCCAAAATGCGTTTGGCCTTGACCAGGGAGGACAATCGATCTTCTGCAAAGTCCGGATCACCGGGGCGGAGGCTTTCGATGCGGATACCACCATTGGAGGCGCCGGAGTGGATCATTCTACCATTTCCCAGATAGATGCCCACATGAGTAATCTTCTCCTTTTGCTCGGCAGTTGCCTTTCGGCCAAAAAACAATAAGTCTCCGGCTTGAAGATTAGTGAGTGTACTGTCCGTAGGAATCTCCACTCCCGTATGGACCTGCTGCGAAGCATCGCGCGGAAGGAGTAAGCCATTGAGGTAGAAGGTCGTTTTAGTAAAGCCACTACAGTCCATTGCTTTCCCGGAGGTGCCTCCCCACAGATAGGGGCGGCCCATCATGGTCTTGGCAGTAGTGATGATTTGCTCAACTGTGGGGTTGCGCGAATCAAGCCATTCCTGATAAGGCATTACCGCATCAGAAGGCACAAAACCTACCCGTCCATCCGGATACCCCACCTTGGCGTAACCCGCTTCTTGCCCTAAATCCAGCAAGATGTTTCCAGCGAGTAAATCGCTGATGCGAACAGCTTCTTCCTGAGGCTGAGCCAATGCAAAGCCAAAATCTGGCAAGTACACCACCTTGGCAGCCGATTGCCATTGCTGAAAAGCGGTTTCTGTCATCGGCACCATCCCTCCAGGGTCCAGCCAGGCTAGGTACCCATCCGGAGTTTGCACCAAATACCAGTGATTTTCTTCCTTAAGGATATGGAGCGGCGTACCTAGCGTCGCCTGCGTCGCCAATTCCTCAGAATGCCCCGGCTTTGACCGGAGGTTGGCGGCAGAAGGGCGCACGATGCCATAAATCTCTCCTTGAAGAGAAGTATCTGGTAGTAACCGTACCTCCATTTTTGGCGAAAGCCCCAATTGATTGAACCGATTGGTCAGCGAATCCAGCGCCACAGGCAGATTGGTTTCTCCGGTTATAACCAATTGGCCAGCCTGCATTTTAGGTTCCAGATTTAGCAAGGCGACTCTTTTATCCGGTGCAAATTGACTGCGAACGGCTTCAATTTGCGCTATGGCGCTAGATAATACCTGGTCTTGTTGGCAACTTTGGGTCAGGCCGACCAGCAAAAGAAGGAAGATGAATCTACGCATAAATGATTTAACTTTTAAACAGGGAAGGAAGATATGAAAAAAGCCAGCCGGTTGCAAATGATTGCAACCGGCTGGCTTTACGTAAAAAGGATAAAAGGTATATTCTTAATCTTCGTAGCTAACGTTTTCGTCAGCAGCAGTTTTTGCAGGATTGGTAGCACGGATCACCAAGCTTCCGGAAGAAGCGCCTTCCTCCAAATTAGTGATCGCCATTCTTTGACTAGTTGTGCTGACCTCTTCCTTAACCATCGAGACATTTTTCTCGTAGCGGCAAGTCAGCATGATTGGCTCAACGATGCCCCGATCTTCGGTTCTGTTATATACTGCTGAACCTCTAACGATAGAAGTATTTCCAGCAAAAACACAATCTTCGATGACCGGTCTAGCTTCTCCGCGCATACCGCGATTCAGCACACCAGAACCGTAAGTTGATTCATTTTCGATGAAGTAGCAGCTTCTGATGATTGGGCTGCATACCCCGTAGTTGCCATCGTTATAAATAGCACCGCCGTCGAAATCACTTTTGTTGGCGACAAAGCTGCAAGCAAAGATATAAGGATTGCAAGCACCGTCATTCGCGTAGTTGAAGATCGCACCACCGTCACGAGCGTAATTGCTTTCGAAAATGCAGTTGCGAATAGAAGGAGAAGAAACTTTGCCGTTGGCACCATTGTTGTACCAAGCTGCTCCCGAAGAAGTCAAATCACCGGTATCACCGAATCCGTTTGCTACACCATCTCTGATGACAAACCCGTCAACAACGGTGTGCTCGCTTACACCTTCTGTATATATAATGGTGTAAGAATTGTCTTCGTTAGTAGAAGCTGACCCGATCTCTCCGCTCAAAATAGTTTTGAACAAATCAGGATTGCGATCTTCCAGTCTCGTTTCAGTACCTTCAAAACCGCCGTACACCTGGATACCATCATTGATAACAAATGATACGGTACGATCTTGGTTGTTGGTTGGTACGTAGAGTCCGGTTGCTACCCAGATTTGGTCACCGTATTGAGCCTTTGCCAATGCGAGTTGAAGATCGCCAAAAGCTGATGCCCAGGAAGTGCCGTTGCCGTTGCTGCCTTTCTTTACAAAAATCGTCTCTGTAGCGTTGAGTTGACATAGAGTCAACATGCACGCTGATGCAAGTAGTAATACCCTTTTCACGTGTAATCCTTTTTGAAGTTGGATAATTGGTTAATCGCCTTAAAGTCAAATTAGAGGTTGTAGTGTAGGGACGACATGTAATTGTCGGTTGCAGAGAAAATTACCTTGTTTTAAAATAAAACAAAGTTGTCCCAGAACACTCCAATCGATGTGTCAAACGAAAGATCCAAAAATGGATAGGATAGGATAAAATGCAGGTGTCAAGGCTGCATTTAATAATTTGTACAGGGATGGTTTGTCAAAACAAATAACTAAGTCCGTGCCAAAATATAAAATTTTGGGCTTATTGCCAAAGTATTTTTAAATAAAAATACCGGGGATATGGCAAATTTTCACGGTTCTTGGGTAGAATGCGGTACTAAAAGTACCTAATATAGGGATGTTAAAAACGGGATTTAAACTGTTAAACGAGGCTTTAGGGATTATGTTTCAGTTTGATTGTTTTTTTTTAAATCTTTCTTCAATCGTATTGAACCCAAACACGTTACAATGATAACTCATTTTATTTACACCCACAACCACCATATCGTTTCTGGCGGGTTTGGTTTATTTAGCGGTACCCAAATCGCATTTTTCGGTCTAAAAACGAAAAAAGTGGTCATTTTTGGAATCAATTGCGGTATTAGTTGTTTTTTTTCATAAACCCTCGTATTTTTCAGCCGTCTTACCGGACTTCGTCCAGAAAGGCGGCAATAATGGCAAATACTTGCATTCCACATTTACGACCTATATTCCATTTTTGAAACATCAACTTCTGGGATACGAGCCCTATCATGGAACAACAGGCGTGAGGTAACAACTACATCAACCAACAAATCATTAATCAAAAACCCATATTGGGGGAATTATGTCACGGGCATTAGAGGCTACCCGTTTACATCGGTTCTTTGACAAAGGCAGTGCACCAATTATTCACCATATAACAATTCGCTGCAATTGAACAAGGATTCGATTTGCTTAGTCAGAAGGGAAAACTACTGAGCAAATTTTCGGGAACCGGCTGTCGTCCAAGGGGCGGAGTATTGGTGTATTTGCAAAACAAATGCAAAGTTTTGAAACATAATTCTTTAAATCCCTTAAAAGAACATAGAGAAAACTATACAATTATGAAGAATCGTAATCCTAACAACATTAAAAAACTAAACTTTACCGCCTTGAAACAGACGCTACTACTTGGGGTCCTAACCCTCATGTTTTTGGGTAACCTCTCTGCTCAAGACTTTCACTACTCACAGTACCACAACGCACCGTTAAACATGAATCCAGCCCTCACGGGTATTTTCCGTGGCGACGCCCGGGTGATGGCGAATTATCGCAGTCAATGGACGTCGGTCCCGGTGGATTACATGACTTTCACGGGAGCGTTTGACAAGAAATTCCTGCGACGTACCGGTCGACCGGGGTATTGGTCGGGAGGTCTTGCCTTTAATTATGACCAGGCAGGCCTTTCCAAGCTTAGACTAATTAACATCGGAGTGAGTGCCGCTTACACTCAGGGATTTAGCGAAACCTTTTTTGGGACACTCGGCGGAGCGCTTTCGGTGGGGCAACGGTCTTTTAAGATCGATGACCTGACCTTCGACCGCCAGTACGATCCGTCAACGGGTGTTTTCAACCCAAACCGGCCAACACAGGAGAACTTTGACAATACCAGCCTGATCTTTCCCGATCTGGCGCTGGGTATTAACTTCCGCTGGCAAAGCAAACAGACCGATATGCTGGTGGACCGGCTAGACAAGCGTTCCAAGCTTGACTTTGGGGTGGGTATCCACCATTTATTACGCCCTGACCAAAGTTTTCAAGATGCAGATGAAGCCAAACTCCCCATCCGTCTGAGTCCATACGCGATGGGCACCCTCATGCTGGGCAATTCATTCGACCTAATTGGCAATTTCAATGCTCAATTTCAAAATCCCTACAAAGAGTATGTTGGCATGTTGGGGCTGAAAGTACACTTCAATCGCAACCTGGGCCGACAATTTGCCGCTCAGCTTGACTTCGGGTATCGCTTCAATGATTTTGGCGATGCGTTTTACCCGGGCATTGAGGTCTTTTACAACGGCTGGGAACTAGGCTTTACTTATGATGTCAACGTTTCTGATTTTAAATTGGCCACCAACAAAAGAGGGGGCCCGGAACTGACGCTGCGCTATATCATTCGGCACGTGCGTCCGCTACCGGCATTCAAAATCTGTCCGTTGATCTAATTTTTCCCAAAACGATTTGCCCCTTGAAGGGGTATCTTAAAATCTGCATTAAGATAAATCACCATGAATAAAATAATACTATCCGCATTTTTTGCCGTGGTTATGCTGCAATTAGGACAGGCTCAAAAACTGGAGGCCTGGATTGAAGCAGGCGACAAAGCCTACGAACGGCAAGATTACTATTCGGCCTACCGCTATTACGGAATCGCACTGGAGTATAAAGAAGACCAAACCGATGTACTCTATCAATATGCCAATGCGGCCCGAGAATTTTTCATTTTCTCAAAAGCTGACTCCGCTTACCAAGTCGTTATCGCCAGAGATTCCAGCAATGCCTTCCCTGAAGCCGCCTACTGGCTGGGAAAGGTAAAGCAGCGACTGGGGCAATATGAGACCTCCTCCCTGTTTTTTCAGAAATTTCTGGATGATCAACCCAACGCCAATGCCGCGTATCGCGAAGATGCATTGAAAGCCATTGAAGACAATAGCTGGGCACAGCAAATGGTCAACGAAACGGAAGACATCACCATTAGGAATATGGGAGCAATGATCAATACACCATATTCTGATTTTGGTACAGCATTAAAAGGCGATTCGCTTTATTATTCGTCATTTGTACCTAATTTGCAAGATACTTTTAATCCACCGCGGCCATTCATCAAGATTTTCCAATCTGTAGCTGATGCCGAAGGCACTTTCCAGCAAGGTACCCAATTGGATAAACCCATCAATATCAAGAAGCGCCAGTCGGCACATACTGCTTTCAACAAAGATTATACGCGGGTTTATTTTACCCAGTGTGACTACATTGAAGCCGCTGACATCCGCTGCGAATTGTTTGTCAGTGAAATTCAGCCTGATGGCAAATGGGGCCAACCCACTGCGCTAAATATCAACGCCGCAGGCAAAACCACCACACAACCCAATGTGGGTACGGATCGCGAGGGAAATGAAATCCTTTACTTCGTATCCGACCGCGAAGGTGGTAAGGGCGGGTTGGATATCTGGTACGCGCCTCTTGGTGAAGACGGCACCCCCGGTACACCGATGAACCTGACTGAATTGAATACCGAAGCCGACGATGCTACTCCTTTTTATTACAGTCGGGCACATACCTTATATTTTAGTTCTGAGGGCTATCAAAACTTAGGAGGTTTTGACATTTACGAATCTCGTAATCTAGGACACAGCTGGACGGATCCACGCCATTTGGGCGTTCCGGTGAATAGTAGCTACAACGATCTTTATTATACCGTATTTGCCGATGGAGAAAAGGCCTATTTTTCTTCCAACCGTCCGGATTCTACAGCTATTTTCTGGGATGACAGCAAAGAATCCTGTTGTAACGATATTTATACCTATGATCGCAATCAAATTGTCAATTTACTGGCACTAACTTTTGACAAACTGGACCTGACGGATCTGCCAGGAGCTACGGTGACGCTCTACGAGATATTACCGAATGGCGAAGAGGTGCTGATCAGTTCTTTGGACAATCCTGGTGGTAATGACTTCAACTTCCCATTAGAGGCCGATAAAAAATATAAGATCGAGGCGACCCGGCCCGGATACGTGCCGGATGCCGTAACCATCGATTTATTAGACCCACAGTACGTGGGTAAAACAGAGATCGAACAAAAACTGTATCTGGAACCGGGTATTCGCTTGAACGTAACTACCTACGAGAATATCGATTCACTGCCGTTAATTGGCACCACAGTCGAATTGTTTGAAGTTGGCCCAGATGGTGAGCTTAAGTTGGTAGACAGCAAGGAAAATCCAACTGGCAATGACTTCACTTTTGCCCTGGAACCCGGTAAAAAATACCGCATTAAGGGGATGAAACCCGGATTCCCGGATGCCTTTGAGGAAATTGATCTTACCGATCCCGGGTATGTTGGTCAGCGGTCTATCGATAAGAAGTTGTACCTCGGCCAGGAACTCGAAGTATTGGTATTTGACGAAGACACTAAGGAGCCGCTGGCTAATGCCACAGTAGAACTTCTGGAGATGATCCAGGGTCGGCCACAACCAAAACACAAGCGCACCAATCCCGATGCCAATAGCTTTTATTTCCCATTGGACTTGAGCAAAAAATACAAAATCCAGGGCTCCCGCAAAGGGTATCAGGATGCCAATCTGGACTTGAACTTCGACCCTGAGGTGGTCAAGCAAGCAGGTGGAAGATTGACCGTAGAGTTGTACCTGAAGCGGACTTCTCTAAGCGACTTCCTTCCGTTGACGCTTTATTTTGATAACGATTATCCCGATCCACGCTCGCGTAGTTATACCACAAACACGCCCTATATTCCCACGAATATAGAATACTATGAGAAAAAAGATGAATTCATGAAAACCGTTACCGAAGGCCTATCCCAGGAGGAAGCCTTCCGGACCACCCGCCGTTTCCGCGACTTTTTTGAGCGGGAAGTACGCGGTGGCCGTTCCGACCTAGAAGACCTCTCAAAGGCTATGCTCAGCATCCTGAAAGGAGGAACGTCACTGACTATCAATCTCCAGGGTTTTACTAGTATCCGGGGAGCCAGTGATTACAACTTGCGGTTGAGTGCCCGTCGTATTCAAAGTGTGAAGAATGAATTTCAAAAGTATGCAGACGGCGCATTGAAACCCTACCTCGATTCTGGCAAACTGAAATTTAAGGAAGAGCCATTGGGTGAAACCCAAGCTACTATCAGACGAATCAGCGCAGCGCTGACCGACCTGGTGGGTGGATCTATTTACAGTATTTTCGCCAGTTTATCTAGACGGGTAGAAATCAGTGAGGTTGAGGTCGGAAAATAATTTCTTCATGGTGTTTTCATACATCCAAAAAAAGACACAAAGTGAAAAATAATCAATATAATATCCCTAAATATCTTTTACCGATTATACTGGCCTGCGGTCTATTTCTGCCCGCAGCGCTGCAAGCCACTCACATTGTGGGTGGTAGAATAAGTTACGAATGCCTGGGTAACGATGAATATGAAATCAGTCTGGCTATCTACCGCGACTGCATCAACGGTGCGGCTAATGCGCCCTTTGACAACCCGGCATATATCGCCGTATATGACGAAGACGGCCTGTTGGTACAGAACATCGCCCTTCCCTACCTGGGAGACGATACGTTGACCACCAACTTCAGCGATCCTTGCTTGGTCATCCTCGAAGAGGTGTGTGTACACACAACTACTTATCGTAAAACCGTAACGCTGCCATTTCTTGAAGGTGGATACACCCTGGCCTACCAGCGTTGCTGCCGAAACGAAACGATTGACAACATTATCAATCCCGTAGAAACCGGAGCAACCTATCCGATACAACTGACCGAGGCGGCCATGCTATCTTGTAATTCTAGTCCGACCTTCACACAGTATCCACCGATTTATATCTGTGCTGATCTGCCTTTGGTTTTTGACCATTCCGCCGTTGATCTCGATGGGGATTCGTTGGTATATCGATTGTGCAACCCTTACTCCGGAGGTAGTTTAACCACTCCTCAACCGATTCCTTCCTCTCCCCCACCCTACGATACAGTAGTTTGGCGGTCACCGCTTTATTCTCTCAACAATATGTTGGGTACGGGCATGCCGTTGTCCATCAATCCACAAACAGGATTGATGACGGCCACCCCTGGTACGATCGGACAATTTGTAGTGGGTGTTTGTGTGGAGGAGTATGATCGGGAAACGGGAGAATTATTATCCGTCACCTTGCGAGATTTCCAATACAATGTCAACCTTTGTGGAGAACCCTCTGCGGCCTTTTTTGTACCAGAAGCACAGTGTGACAATCAGGAAGTAACCATTCTCAACCAAAGTGAAAATGCCAATACTTATCGGTGGTTTTTTGACTGGCCCAATGCTACGCCAACGTCAACCACTACGGCAGATACTTTTACCTTTATGTTCCCGGATACGGGCACCTATAATATTACTCTGATTGCCGAACCCAATACCCAATGTGCAGATACCTTCTCACAGACCATTTACCTACAGACCAATTCCCTGGCTGCCGATTTCAGTATTGACGTTTTCGATTGTGATATCACCTCAGTAGTCGAGCTTCAAGACTTGTCGACCGATCCTATCTCTCCTCCGATAGCCTGGTCATGGGTCCTGACTTATCCGGGCAATACCTTAACGAGTGACAGTCAAAATCCAGCCTTTACCGTCCCACTTGGGGTATCCGGAACCGTGGAATTGACCGTCACTTCACAGAATGGGTGTGTACAAAGTTTGACACTACCTTTCGAAAGTGGCTTAGACAATCCGGTGAGCTTTCTTTTATCCGATGTGGATGTTTGTCTGGGAGAATCCGTTGCGCTAAACCCCAATACCCCAGCCGAGATTCCGTTTACCTATGTATGGTCGCCGCCACAGTTTTTGGATGACCCCAATGCAGTGAATCCTGTGGCCACGGTTACCGAAAATACCATCTTTACAGTAACCATTACGCCATCTCTTAATGTTTGTGAAATTGTCAGAACAGTAAATGTCAATGTAGTTCCCTTACCGGAACTCGATTTTGACATTGACCTCGGTTGTGATGGCGTAACGGTGAGCTTTGTCAATACTAGCCTTAATGCTGATGATTACTTTTGGGATTTTGGGGACCCCAATACTGAATCAGATACCTCTTCCCTGGATAATCCAACTTATGCTTATCCTGGACTGGGCACCTATACGGTGACTTTAGTTACCGGCCCTAATACCTTGTGTCCCGATACGCTGACCAGAGAAATCACCTTAGACATGGTAGAAGTCAGCGCTGACTTTTCCGTAGAATATACTGATTGTAGCAGTGATGTGCTGACCGCTCAATTTACTGACTTATCCTTTACCAATCTGGGAGTAATTACCGGTTGGAATTGGGAGCTGAGCGATGGTCAAACCAGTACAGAACAACATCCCGTATTCACTTTTGACAGCAGTCAAACGATCACGGTAATCTTGACGATCAATACGTCGAAAGACTGTAGTTCCATGGTAACCAGAGATATCGAGATCACCTTGGTGGAAAATGACGATCAATTCCCGGCTACTTTTACCGCCTGCATTGGCGATACCACGCAACTTCTGCCCGGCGGCAATCCGGACTATACTTATTCGTGGTCACCCACAACGGGAATTGATGATCCTACCTCTCCTTCGCCATCCTTCTTTCCAACTACCACTACAACTTATACTGTAGTGGTGAGTAATATCGGCGTGGATACTTGTACCACTACGGAACAAGTGGAGGTCATTGTAAATGATCCGATCAACCTGCAGATTAGCGGTGATGGCCCTACTTGTGAAGCCACAGCGACCTTGACGGCAACAACAGATGTCGCTACCGAGATCGTTTGGGTCAATACAACTACCGGAGACACCTTGGGTATGGGCGGAGAACTGACCATTCCTGTTTCTGGCGTGACCAGCATTTCTGTGATCGCCACCGATAGTTTTGGCTGCTCCAATCAGGAAGATATCAGAGTAACCGGAGGTCCCGTTGATGTCGCTATCCCAGATACAGCGGCGGTTTGCCTTGGAGAGGACTTAGCGATCAGCGTAACCAACCTGGATACCATTGATATCTTGACCTATAGCTGGACGCCGGTGGATGCATTTGAAATAGGTACCGACACTACTGCCAATCCTGATGTGATTGAGCAAATTGGTGAACAAACACTTTACGTGACTATCGAAAACCAATTTGGTTGCACCTATGTGGATTCTGTGATCACTGCGGTAATTGATACGACTACATCCTTGAGTTTTACCAGTGAGGTACAATGTAACGGTGCTACGGTAGAATTTACTAATACCAGTACCAATGCTTTCGGATACGTTTGGAACTTTGGGGATGGTAGCATCAGCTACGAAGAAAACCCTATCCACACCTACCCCATGGCCGGCACTTATGATGTGACCTTGTCTATCGTTTACGATGTGGATTGTGTAGATGATTTTACCGCTCCGGTGATGGTACAAGATCCTCAAATTGTAGCCGACATCGACTTCGATATTGCTACGTGTCTTTCTGATTCGGCAATCATCCAATTTTATGATGTTTCTACCAATACCTTTAATAATACCATTGCTTGGGAATGGATTTTCAGTAATGGAGACACTTCTAATCTAGAAAATCCAGTGATTTCCGTTACCGAAAGTGGTGACTTGATAGTCAATCTGACCATTTTCACCGCCAATGACTGTTTCGCATCTGTATCGGATACTATCGATGTACAAATTGTGACGCTAGAATTAGCGGATACGGTTGTGCTTTGTCAAGGAGATACAACGATACTCAATCCTGATGGTAATCCAGACTATATTTACAGCTGGTCGCCAGCTACTGGCCTGAGTGCTACCGATGTGGCTAGCCCAATGGCTTTCCCAACGGAAACAACGACCTATACCGTGAGTGTGCAGACCCTGGGCACAGACACTTGCGAAGTGACCCAAATGATCACCGTCTTTGTTCCTGCTGATATCAACCTGGATTTGGGACCAGATGTGACCACCTGTGGGGAAGATGTCACCATTACCGCCAGCACTGATGTCAATGCGACGGTTGAATGGATGAGCGTACTGGATGGTCCACTACCGAGTGGTCCAAGTGTAACCGTCAATCCATTCCGGGGAGATACCATCATTGCGACAGCGACGGATGAATATGGCTGTATGGAAATGGATACTCTGGTAATTACAGATAATGGCGTAGACATCAATATTATGCCTTCCGGCACCATCACCGCTTGTCAAGGAGTGGATACTTCTATTACCATCCTCAACTTGGATGAACTGGATACGCTGACTTATAGTTGGACACCACTTGAAAACATCATTGCCGGAGCAGATTCTGCGACTGTAACGATCGTGGTTGTGGATGGTACGGTAACTTTCACCGGTATTGCCACCAATCAATATGGTTGTGCCGATACCGTCAATGTAACAGTAACCGTAGCACCATTTGAGTACGACTTGCCAGATACTGTTTTTGTCTGTCCAAATACACCGATAGGACTCAACCCGGATGGCAATCAAACTTATACTTATCAATGGTCGCCAGCAGATGGCATTGATGACCCGACCAGTTTCAACCCGATCTTCTCGGGAGATATGAATACCCTGTATACCGTCACGGTATCTGATGACAGCAATGGCTTTACCTGCGAAATTGTACAAGAGGTGCAGGTCATCCTTTATCCGGATTTAAACCTCACGACAACGGGTGATACTTCGCTCTGTGAGATCACGGATATCACATTGACCGCAAGCACCGATGTACCGGCTAACATTGAATGGTATCAAGACAACACTCTGTTTGACACGGGTTCTCCGATTACCGTCACCCCGGTAGAAGGGGTCAACACCTATACGGCCATCGCCACCGATGAAACTACCGGATGTATGGATACCAGCACCGTTGTCATCAATGTAAAAGTGATCAATGAAGGATTACCGGCGGATACAGTGGATGTATGTTCAGGCATACCTACGCCAATTAATCCTGATTTCGATCCTACTTATTCTTACGTATGGAGTCCGGAAACCAACTTGGATTTGACCAACCCATCCAACCCGGTTGTGACCACCACGGAAGATATGACCTACATGGTGACAATCACTGATGAGGACTTTGGTTGTGAATTGGTACGGACCGTAGAGGTAATCGTCGCTGATTTGATAAACCCGGTAGGTAGTCCGGATACAACACTTTGCGAAACGGCTCCACTGACGTTGACCGCCACCAGTGATTTGCCCGATGCGACGTACACCTGGTATAAGTTGCCAGATACAAATACACCAATCGGCACTGGGACTGAAATTACGGATACCCCCACAGGGGCCACTCAATACCTGCTAGTGGCAGAAAATGCACTCGGTTGTATGGAAACCGATACCGTTTTTGTCAATAGCTTTGAAATTAATGCCGATCTGACCCCCGAACTGATCATTTGTGAACCAGAGACTATGACAACACTGGAAGTCACCAATAATGATCCGGAACAGGAATTGAGCTATAACTGGACGGGTAGCGTAACCCCCAACGACGGCGCCATCGTTACCGCCGATCTTGATATGGGCATCAACAATTTTAGTGTAGTGGTGACCAATCAATTTGGCTGTAGCCAGGAGTTGAGCACCAGTGTGACTGTGATCGACCTGGAAGGGACCTTGTCCATTACCGCAATACCCGATACTATTTTATTGGGCGATGCCACCGAAATCACGGTGACTGGCTGCGATAATTGTGACTATACCTGGGATGTACCTTCCGGAACGATTGACCCCGCTACAGGCCCTGTGATTACGGCCATTCCTGATGAGCCAGGTTCCAACATCTATGAGGTGCAGGTAGGCCAACTAGAATGTTCTACGTCCTTGTCCGTGGAAGTCTTTGTGATCAATGCCATTTGTGATCCTGACCACGTCTTCATTCCATCGGCTTTCACACCAAATAACGATGGCGACAACGACGTACTACGCGTGCGTACCTTCTTTGAGGATGAGGTAACAGAAATGGAATTGCTGATCTACAACCGTTGGGGAGAAGAAGTCTTCCGTACTCAAAATATCTATGATGCGTGGGACGGTACTTTCCGCCAGGAAGCCTTACCCCCTGACAGCTATGGATTCTACCTTCGTGTAGTTTGTCCGGATGGAGAAGAATTGATTCAGAAAGGTAATATTACTCTGCTGAGATAACCTTGTTTCAGCCAAAAAATACAAGCCTGGCTTCGCAATGGAGTCAGGCTTTTTTATTTGCAACCCGACATTGCCCGTTACCTCATAAAACAGGATATTGAAGCTCAACTGCGCCCTGTCTCAAGGTCGGTAGTTGGAAAATCATTTTCATTTGCCATCATCGTCGCCTTCATCCTCTTCCTCCTCATCGCCTTCATCATCACTGGTATCAATGGGGCGGTCAGAGGGTGGGCGAACATCGTAGGAGATGTCCATATCGTTGAGCACGGCATCCAAAATAGGGTCAACACCGGGCACATAGCCATCTTTGAGGTCGTGGCCAAAAAGTTTACCAATCGTTCCCCAATAAGATGCCGTAAAACCATTTCGAAGGTCCTTAATCAGGAAAAACATGGGAGTATCCAGCTCTTTCTCAATCATTTTGATCAAGATCATGCCCTGGGTTTTGGTTAGCTTTTTTAAGGGATCGGAAAACTGATCTTTGAGGTCTTTTTGCAGCTTTCTGATGTATTTTTTGCGCTTGCTTTTTTTCATGTGATTGGTGGCGTAATCCACCTCTCTGAAAATCCGAATGGCCTCTACTGCATAGGGATACACTTTGGCGGCATAACGGCGGTAGCGGCGGTAGCGGCGGTACTCATCATCATCTTGGAACTCCCGCAAAGAAGAGACAGAGACCCCCTCCAAACTGGCGAGAATGAGCGTATCTCCACAGTCGTCAATCGTAAATGGCATCCTTTCTCCGTTGACAACCGTATACCCTTCTTGCGCCGACAATTGCCAAGCGGAGAACAACAAAGCGCCAATAAACATTATCCTACTCATCTCAATCTATTTTTTTCTAAAAATATCAACGCGTTCTAAAGACGGTGATTTTCCCCAAATTTCCAACTATTTTCCATAATAAACCACTCCACAAGGGTAGTTGGTTTAAAATAAACTCGCTTTTTAAACGAAATAAGCGGAGCCACCATTGCAACTCCGCCTATTTAGACACACATTTAGCAAAAAATTAACGCCCTCGGCGGTATTTTTCCTGAAATTTATGATAAAGCGTCTTTTGTTTATTGTCCAAACTGATTTCACGCCCCTGAATGAATGCTGCTTCGACCACGCTGGTGCGCATATCCAGTACATCCCCCTGACAGATGAATAACATGGCATCTTTGCCTACCTCCAGCGAGCCTACCCGATGGTCGATACCCAAAATCTGGGCTGTATTCAAGGTCAACGCACTGATCGCGGCTTCGTATTCCAAGCCGTAGCCCACTGCCTGCCCGGCCTGAAACGCCAAATTGCGGTACTCCCAAAAACCTTCATGGCCAATGCAATAGAGTACGCCCGCTTCCTGTAGCAGCTGAGGAGTACGGAAAGGTAAGTCTACATCCTCATCTGGGGTACCCGGCAAACGCTGGGTGGATTCCAGAATAACCGCCACCTCATTTTCTTTGAGCAAATCAGTTATGCGCCAGGCATCGCGGCCGCCAACAACCACCAGCGTAATATTGTGCTTTTGGGCCAGCAGAATGGCCTGCGTTATGGCCTCTACAGAATTGGCGTGCACATATAATTTTTTGCTTCCACTAAAAAGACCGCAAGCTGCCGATAACTTCAAATTTTCCTTAGCAGACTCACTTTGCTGACAATAGGCTTGTGCTTCCGCAAAATAGCGCTCAATCTCCTCCAATTGTTCGTCATAAGCTTCATTTTTCCGAAAGGTGCCTCTTCTCCAGGAATAGTAGCGCTTTACCGGCAAGTGTAGGTGAATGCCGCCATCGGTCAAATAAGCTGCATCTTCCCAATTCCAGGCATCCAGCTGCACCACTGACGATTGGCCGCTAATCAGTCCACCTTCCGGAACCACCTGCGCCAATAAGACACCCTGACAGCGCACCGTTGGTGTGACCTGAGAATCGGTATTGTAAGCAATTAATGACCGGACATTGGGATTGAGGCTGCCCGTTTCATTTTCGTCCCTGGTGGCCCTTACAGCCCCAATTTCAATCAATCCAAGTTGGGTATTTGGCGCAATGAGGCCCGGATAGACGTGCTTGCCCTCCGCCTGAATGACCCGATAGTCATCTAGCGGTTGTTGCTGGTAGGTTTCCACCAACGTCAATTTCCCTTCCGCAAAGGCGATAAGGCTATTTTCGATGACTTGCCCATTCCCTAGATGAGCCGTAGCGCCAACAATAGCAATTGCCTCCGATTGGGCCGGAGCTGGTACAGGAGCCTGTGCAGAAAGATTGGTGATCACACCAAAACAACAGAGCAGGATGGTTTTGAATATGTTGATTTTCATAAATGCGGTGTTGTGATTTGATCAATTTAAAATGATTCACTCTTGTTCGATATCATCACAGTGGTATTCGCGGGATTGGCTCCGCCCACGCGCAGGTTGGGTTTTGCCTCCCTTTTTCTTGACGGCCAGCATCTTCTGGATCAGCCGGGTGCGTTCCTTTGCCACCTGCTCTCGCAATTCCTTATCTTTATCCCGATCAAAAAAGAGGATACCGTCCACAAAAGTCTTTTCTGCTTTCGCGTACACCGAGAGCGGATGGTCAGACCAAAGCACGATATCCGCATCTTTGCCCACTTTGACACTGCCGACGCGGTCATCGATGTGCAAGAGTTTGGCCGGATTGAGGGTGACAAATTTGAAGGCTTCCTCTTCGGAAACACCTCCAAAAAGTACCGCTTTTGCAGCTTCTTGGTTGAGTCGGCGAGCCATTTCCGCATCATCACTATTGACGGAAACCGTCACCCCTTGCTCGTGCATCAAGGCACTGTTATAGGGAATGGCCTCGATCACTTCGTATTTGTAGGCCCACCAATCAGAAAAGGTAGACCCTCCTACTCCGTGTTCGGCCATTTTATCAGCCACCTTATACCCTTCCAAAATATGGGTAAAAGTATTGATTCGAAAATCAAATTGTTCCGCTACTTTCATCAACATATTGATCTCGCCTTGCTGATAGGAGTGACAGGTGATGAAGCGCTTGCCTTCTAAAATTTCCAATAAGGCTTCCAAGTCAAGGTCTCGACGATAAGGCTTACCAGAATCACGTAACCTACCATATTCCCGGGCGCGGGTAAAATGGTCGACATAAGTCTGCTCAACCCCCATTCGGGTCTGCGGATAGCGAATGCGATAATCGTCGCTGCGGTTGGATTGTTTTACATTTTCCCCCAAGGCAAATTTGATAAATCCATCGGCATTGGTCATTTTCATTTCTTCCGGCGTAAATCCCCAGCGCAGCTTGATCAACCCCGACTGTCCGCCAATTGGATTGGCCGAACCATGTAGCAACTGACTTGTGGTCACGCCACCCGACAATTGGCGGTAAATATTGATGTCTTCAGAATTAATGACATCCCCGATTCGTACTTCAGCCGAACTCGACTGACTGGCTTCATTTACGCCGCGGGTGATCGCAATATGGGAATGCTCATCGATGATTCCTGGGGTCAGGTGTTTCCCCGTCCCATCGATTACTACGGCACTCCGGTCACTCAACCGTGTACCAATCTGGGCGATTTTGCCATTGCGGACCAGCACATCGGTATTTTTCAAAATGCCATCAGCCTCATTGGTCCAAACCGTAGCATTCCGAATCAGATAAGTGGCCGGTTGTGGGCGGTTTTCCCAACCAAAGGCCGTGAAGGGATAGATCACCTTACCCAGTGGTTCGTCATTCGAATCCGTTGCTTCTTTTTTCTTTTTCTTTGGAGCATCAGGCGGTCCCTGATAGGTAGCCGACCAGTTTATCCAATTGCCATCAGCATCTTGTCCCCTACCCAACCATTTCTTGCCATTGGCCATTCCCGAAAGGCGAATTTTGCCTTTTCCTTTTTCCGGAGAGAATAAGAGCGTGATCAGCCCCTTGTCGTAAGTTTGTTCCACTTCAAAGGTGATCGTATCGACAACATTGATGGTCATTTCTGGCTTATCGGGCTTGCCCCCGACATTAAGTTGGTAGGAGGTATTGCCCACCTTTAAGGCATATTTCCCCAGTAGGCCGGCCGCACTTTGGTCTTCGAGTTCAAAGCGTTTACCTGCCACCCAATTTTCGTTAATCTTGCTATCTTTATCAAAAACCGGCCCATTCGTCACGATAAAATTGGCCACTTTACCGGGTGATAAACTGCCCACAGCATCCGACAGATTTAATAGTTTAGCTGGTGTCTCCGTTAGGGCTTTCAGGGCTGCGGTTTCGCTCAATCCATGTTCAATGGCTTTACGCAGTTGCGCTAAAAACTGGTCTTTCTTTTCCAGTCCGTTGGTAGTCAGTGCAAATTCAATACCCGCCTTGGCAATTTGGCCGGGATTGGTTGGCGCCAATTCCCAGTGCTTCATTTGCGCCAAGGATACTTGTAAGGCATCAAAAGGATCTTCCACATCATAGGCATCCGGAAAGTCGACAGGTACAATGATTGGCATTCCAGTCGCTTTGATTTCTTGTAGGCGCTGATATTCCTCTCCACTTCCCTTGATGATGTATTTTTTGCCAAATTCCTTGGCCAGTTTATCTACCCGCAAGATGTCTAGCTGATCGCCGGTTTCGAAAATTTGCGGTAATCCCTGTACTTCGTTCCAGGCCTCTAGAGAAAGGTTCGTTTCTCCCTTTTGCTTCGTGTACCATTGCCCATCATAATAGGTTTGCCGCAGCAAAGCGATGGCCCCCATTAAAGAGGTCGGATAAGCTTGTGTAGATTTGCCTTTTCTAAAAGAAAGGTGGTGCGCCACATCCGCTTGCAACATCATTTCGTGGGCTTTTTCCTTACCCAATAACACCGCGCTGGAAGTACCCCGTGAAATGCCGTCCATCTGGTGGGTTAGGACTGTTCCAAATCCCAATTTGCGATAAGCGGCCGCACTTTTATCATCGGGAACAAAGGCATCAGCGGCCCGGTATTCGGGTTTGAGCGCTTCATTCCAGGCAAAAACGCCTTCTTTGTTGGAGAGCATTTGCGGCTTGCTCTGTGGTGATTTACCTACCGGTTTGGCTTCAGGCAGCCCATAATCGGTGTATAAATCGATAAAAGAAGGATAAACGTGTTGCCCGTTGAGGTCCATTTCAATGGCGCCTTTCGGAATGAGCACACTTTTGCCGACGGCCTCGATTTTGCCGTTTCGGATGACCATAGTGGCGCCTTCAATAGTTTGATTATACGTGGTGTGAATGGTCGCATTGGTTAGAGCGTACCAACCTTCCCGGTCGTCATAGACCCCATTCCTAGGGAATGTTTCCTGGGCGATTACTCCGCCCAACGACACCCCGATCAGCAGTGCCGTCAACAAGGGTTGTAGTATTTTTTTCATACTAGGATTGGCTTAAGAATTTTGTCAAAGAAACTATTTACAATCTTTCACGCAAAAAAGACAACGCTAATTTGTTGGCCTTCTGAGCGGCTTCTTCCACATACCGCGGGCTACTTGGATTAGCGAAAGCGTGATCGGCATCATAAGAATGGACTTCCAAATTTTTATTGGCCATTTTACATATAGCCTCAAAATCTGCAACCACCTTCGGTGTGATCCACTCATCCTTTTCAGCAAAAATGCCCAATACGTCCGCCCGCAAAGCTCCGAGATCCGCAGCACTTTCTACCGGCATACCGTAATACATCACGCAGCCAGCGCCCTGGCTTCCCGCCATGATTGAAGCCTTCAGCGACCAACCACCGCCAAAGCACCAGCCGATGGTTGCCACTTTCGAACCGGAGCCGGCCTGGCCCAATGCGCCTTGGATGATGGCTCTGATCCGCTCGGGTTTAGCAGATTGCATGTACTCACCTGCTTTTTCACGAGTGGTGGCCACCTGCCCGTCGTAGAGATCCAGTGCCATGACCAAGACGTCTCCCAAGCTATCAAAAAGCATTTCCGCTTCGCGTTTGATGTGGTCATTGAGCCCCCACCATTCGTGGATGACAAACAGTGCCTTGTCACTGGTATGCGCCGGAGCGATTACATAAGCGCTTCCCTCCTCGCCATCAGTCGTGGGAAAAGTGATCATTTGTCCTTTTCCTTTGTAGTGAGTCGCAACCGGTTCTTCATGGGCTTCCTGAAATTCCTTGTCTTCAGAAAATTCAGCCATCCCGTCCTTTTCCCCTTCTTGGTTGGTGGAATTAGGAGGACCACAGGCGGTGAGTAATAAAAGTAAAAAACAAAAACTAGTGGTTAGATACTTTGACATTGGATTGTGATTATGCATAAAAAATAGGTTTTAGTGCATGTTTGGAGGTAGTCCCTGAAGTATATTCGGGCAAGCTATTCAGTC
>CAXHCA010000117.1:0-22735 GCA_964015035.1 uncultured Saprospiraceae bacterium | reverse complement strand
GTGTAGGAGTTTAGAGATTGGAACAGCTATATATGCTGCAAATTCTTGAGTTGCGGGTATTTTACCTTGTGTTTATGTAGTTTATAATGTTTAGGTAGGGGAGGCGGTTTATAGGGAAACGCTCGCAATTTTGCTAATTCCAAAATTCTGGAAATCCTGGTCAAAGGTCGGGGTGGCAAATATCTCCCAAGTGAAGATACGGCCCCCTAAACCCCAAAACCTAACACCTAAAAAAGTATTACAAATAATGAAAATTGCGGTTATTGGAACGGGAGCAATGGGCTCTGGTATTGCTCAGGTGGCGGCGACAGCTGGTCACGACGTGTATTTGTACGATAATAATCCGGATGCTTTAAAAAAGGCAGCGGGAAAATTACAGAAAATCCTGGCCCGACTGGTGGAAAAAGGCAAAATAACTCAAGCGGAATCGGATGCTATCTATGGCCGCCTGAAATTTGTAGATACGCTTTTTGCCTGTAATGAAACCGGATTGGTCATCGAAGCCATTGTCGAAAATCTGGATGTCAAAAAGGGCCTTTTTGAACAATTGGAAGATATTGTTCCCGAAAATTGCCTCTTGGCAACCAATACTTCTTCCCTATCCATCGCGGCTATTGCTTCGGCCTGCAATCATCCGGAACGGGTGATCGGTATCCACTTTTTTAATCCGGCACCCTTGATGAAATTGGTGGAAATTATTCCTGCCATTCAAACGAGTGATGATTGTCTCAACCAAGCGCGCCAATTGGTTGAAGGTTGGGGGAAAATAACGGTGGTCGCCAAGGATACACCGGGTTTCATCGTCAATCGGGTAGCGCGGCCTTTTTATGGGGAAGCGCTGAGGATTTATGAGGAAGGCATTGCCGATACGGCGACCATTGATTGGGCCATGACGGAACTAGCCGGCTTTCGCATGGGACCGTTTACCCTAATGGATTACATTGGACACGACGTCAATTATGTCGTCACAGAAAGTGTATTCAAGGCCTTTTTTTACGATCCGCGTTATAAACCATCGTTTGCTCAGAAAAGGCTAATGGAAGCCGGTTACCTGGGCCGTAAAGCTGGCCGGGGATTTTACGATTATCGGGATGGGGCAACCAACCCGGAACCTAAAAAAGAAGTCATTATTGGACAGCAAATTGTAGACCGCATTTTGGCGATGCTCATCAATGAGGCGGCGGATGCGTTGTACCTGAATATTGCTACCAAAGAAGATATTGATCTGGCGATGACTAAAGGGGTAAATTATCCCAAAGGATTACTGCGTTGGGCCGATGAGAAAGGCATTGCGGCCTGTGTAGAAGCGTTGGATACTCTTCACCAGGAGTATTTGGAAGACCGCTATCGCTGTAGTCCGTTACTTCGTAAAATGGCCAGAGACGGGCAGCAGTTCTTTTCTTAAAGATCAAGGCTGAAACCGGCACTAACACCACATCCCTACTGACACCTGAATGTACAAAATACCTGTATCATGAAGTACTCGATAGCATCTCTTCTACTTGTTGCAACAAGTTTTGTTGTAAACGCACAAATGGTCAATTGGGTAGAAATGGCCCCCATGCCTGAACCGGTGAGCAACAATGCGGTAACGAGTGCAACTGTTAATGGAACCCCTCACGTTTTTTCATTTGGGGGCATAGATGCGAGCAAAGACTGGTTTGGCATTCATTTAAAGGCATTTCGCTACAATACAGACACCGATGTTTGGGATACCATTCCTCCTTTGCCCGACCTGAACGGAGGAAAAATTGCGGCAGCAGCCAGCACGGTCAAAAATAAAATTTATATCATTGGCGGCTATCATGTGGCAAGCAACTATTCCGAAACTTCTTCTAATAAGGTTCATATCTACGATCCGGAAACCAATACCTACTTAGCGGATGGCACACCTATTCCCATTCCAATCGACGATCAAGTGCAGGCCGTGTGGCGCGATAGCCTGATTTTTGTGGTCACAGGTTGGAGCAATACCGGGAATGTGGCCAATGTACAGATTTACAATCCGAGTACGAATAGTTGGCAAACCGGGACTTCCGTGCCTAATAGTACCAACTGGAAAGTATTTGGCGGTTCAGGGGCGATCGTTGGTGATACGATTTATTATGCAGGAGGTGCTCGGTCTACGGGCAGCTTTGCAGCAGTGAGCTTTTTCCGTAAGGGATACATCAATCCTGATAATCCGGCAGAAATTACCTGGACCGGGTATGATGCTCCCTTGGCGCTTGGGTATCGCATGGGCGCTGCGGTATGGAATGCACAACCCCTTTGGATTGGTGGTTCGGATGTGACTTACAATTTTGATGGTATTGCCTACAATGGCTCCGGTGGTGTACCTGCCCTGGATCGCATTACCAGATACGACCCGGTGACGGGGCAGCTAAGTCAGGTTTTTGGAGTGATGCCGCCTGTCATGGATTTGCGAGGGATTGGTGAACTGGGTGGAAATGCCTACCTCATCGCCGGAGGGATGGCAGAAAATCAGGAAGTTACGGATCGAACCATCTTGTTGACCATTAATAACCTGACTGACGTGCGTTATCCGACCGCACCCCCAGGCGTAAGTGTTTATCCTAATCCGGCAAGTCATAGTATTCAAGTTCAAAAAGAAGGCCGCTTCTTCATGGAGATCATTGACGCCTCTGGTCGCACCGTTTGGCGAAAGCCGGTGGAAGGGTATGAGGTGATTGATATTAGGGCGCTTAAAAATGGCATTTACTCCCTGAAGTTATTTCAGAAGGGAGAAATTAAAGATACCGGAAAACTTGTTGTGATTGATTGAGTAATCGTGTTATTTAGCCATCGTGAAATTGAAAAATCTACTTTTCAGGCTTTTCCCCTTTTCCCCTTTTTGCATCTGTAATTTTGCTATATTTATGCATCAGTTAGAACTATTAAGATGAGTAAAATAAAGATAAAAAACTTCGGGCCCATTAGAAAAGGCTATCTGGAAAATGATGGTTGGTTGGATATTGAAAAGGTTACTGTTTTTATTGGTAACCAGGGGTCTGGGAAGAGCACTGTGGCAAAACTCATTTCAACATTTACCTGGATCGAGAAAGCGTTGACGAGGGGAGATTATGAAATAAAGGAATTTACAGCAAATAGTAAGTTTAGAGAAGTCTATTGTGCGTATCATAAACTAGAAAACTATTTTTTTGATTTAAATCAGAATGATGTTGCAGAGTTAGCATATCAGGGTGATTCCTACAATATAAAATACCAAAAAGGTAAATTAACCATAAAACAAAAACCTACGGCTCGTTATCCCCTCCCCCAGATAATGTATATTCCAGCAGAAAGAAACTTTATTAGTACTATCAAAAGTCCAAAGTTGTTGAGACTTTCCTCTGAGTCATTAGTTGAATTTCTCACAGAATTTGATAATGCAAAAAAACAAATTAATGGAGGACTTAAACTACCTATTAATGATACTAATGTCAAGTATGATAAACTGGAGGATATTTTGACGGTAGTGGGAAAGGACTACAAAATTCGTTTAACAGAGGCGTCTAGTGGTTTTCAATCTTTAGTTCCTTTATTTCTTGTTTCTTGGTATCTAGCCAATTCCGTAAGGTTGCACAATGGTAGTTTTAGAGAGCCAATGAGTAGTGATGAACTGGATAGATTTAGAAAAGCAGTTGCTGATATCTGGTCGAACAATGATTTCACTGATGAGCAAAAAAGAGTAGCCATTTCTGCTTTGTCAGTACAGTTCAATAAAACGGCCTTTATCAATATTGTGGAAGAGCCTGAACAAAACCTTTTTCCCACATCGCAAAAAGAGATGTTGTACAGTCTTTTGTCTTTAAACAACATCAATGAGGGTAATAAATTGATTCTGACAACCCATAGCCCTTATATCATCAATTACCTCAGTATTGCCATTCAAGCAGATGAACTGAAGGGGAAACTGGAGCAGATGAAGGATTTTGCAAGACTTCAGAATATCATTGAGCCTGAGGCAACAGTAAAAGGAGAAGATGTCGTCATTTATCAACTAGATGAGAAAGACGGCAGCATTAACAAACTCGATAATTACGAAGGAGTTCCTTCCGACAGGAATTATCTCAATGAATTGCTAGCCGAAGGCAATGATCTTTTTGACAAACTCCTTGAAATAGAGCAATCGTTATGAAGGTAGATTTCTTCCTCTCTGATTGCACTGAACCTACCAGAACGGATGAAAAATTTGGAATCTGTGATGATCAGGATGGGCAAAAGGCATATACCGATCATACTGACAATGAAAAGTGGGGTGCAATTGTAAGAAATGAGAATCTCAAGGAAGTTAAATTCATTGCAATTGATAACTGTATTATCATACTTAGAGAGGCGTCTAATGACAAGGAAAGTACCTGCGATGGAATGTTGACTTTTGAAGATACGCTATATTTAGTTGAATTGAAAGTTCAGCGTTCAGAGTGGATAAAGAAATCTGTGGAGCAATTGGAAAATACCATGAAGCTTCTACATGACAATCATGATCTCACCAAATTTAGGTTTAAGAAGGCATTTGCTTGTAACCGAAAGCATCCTCATTTTATAACAATTGACAATGAGAGAAACAAGCGCTTTTTTCAAACCTACGGATTCCGAATGGATGTACAGGCTGAAATTGTTGTCAAATAATCTTCCGATAGGGGACTTTATCTCTCCAAAATATCTAGTGAATTAAGTTATAAATAATCCTATAACAGTAGTGTCCGATTAAGAAAATAGAAACACTTATAAGTGCGTTGTTTTTCAGTTAGTTACAAAGGTTTTACTCGGGAACGATTTGAAATGCTCCGAAGGTTTCCAAATTAGCATCCAAAAGAGGATGGCTAATGAATCAAGATAAATAAGTCTTTGCACAATTGATGGATTTGATCAATCATAAGGAATTTACCAAGTATGTTGACAAGTATGACGGTAATTACCGCGTTCGGAATTTTACCTGTTGGCATCAGTTCCTGTGCATGAGTTTTGGTCAGCTTACCAACCGAGAAAGCTTACGAGATACGGTTGTTTGCCTGTAGGCCCATGATCATTTTGAAGCACCTGCTCTACAGATTACCATCTTGTATGTTAATCGATGGAAAGTAGAGATTTTCTTCAAATGGGGCAAGCAACATCTCCGCATCAAAAAAAATTGGGGAGAAAGCCCCAACGCTATCAAAACTCAAATTTGGATTGCCGTATGCAACTTTGTACTGGTGATTATCCTCAAATATAAATTAACTTTACAACACTCTTTGAATGGAATATTACAAAAAACGAGTGTGTTAGTTTTTGATAAAGTAATTGTAAATCAACTATTTATGAAGGATGGTGCTAAAAACCTCGACACCCCGGGCTCTAACCAATTGATTATCTTATAACCGGACACTACTGATTAAAAAATATCTCTGAAATTTTGACTTTCATTTTTTTTTTTTGATATTGCGACTGATATTCTTGAATATTAGGATTAAGATAAATATATTTCCTTCTGCGCTCAAACTCACAAACACTAATAGAAATAAGGTTGGCAACGGCATGACCCCGTTTTTTGGGGTGTTGCTATTTTTTATGTTAATTCAAAACTTATAATACGGAAAAGATTAAATTAGGTTGCTGATAATCAAGTAATTGTGTTTTTTTGCTGGATTGAAGCAGTAATTTATATTGTTAGATGTGCACGTGTCATTTTAATGGAATCTAGGTTTGTAAAAATCTGATATTCAATAAAAACGATTGCGTAACTCCCAAATCTAATGGACGTAATACTCTGCATGAGAAATTGCTGAGATGAAAACGTCAATTGACTTTTTGAGAATGTTCTATTTATTTACCATCTTAAATTTTAATAAAATGTGTAAAAATAAATTGTATGTACTATTAGTACTATTCCTTATGCCGTATTTAGGGCATGCTAAAATTACCATCTACTCAAAGAGTTGTTCAAGTATTGGGGTTAATTTAAATCAGGTAAAAGAAGATTTTACTTACAAAGAGTATTGTCTAGAGCAACAACTTATTGAAGGTGTATGGATGAAAATAGCAGAACTGTCCAATCGAAATGAGGATTGTGTATTTGATAACCTGAAACCTGGAGTTTATCGGGTCACGTTTGTATCAATTGAGGCTATGGAACTAAGTAAACAGTCAAATTGGACTTTATCAAATAATGTGTCCAATGTAATCAAGTTATCCTGTGATGAACAGGGGCCGATAAAAATTGACTATCCTAGCGATTTTTGGGGGAATGAAATTAGCATTTATCCAAATCCAACTAATGAAATTTTGCATATCAGATTAAAGGAATTCAATGTGGCGTCAATGTTGATAAAAATTTTTAATACCTCAGGAAAAATACTGAATACGTTTAAAATGGATCAATCTGTTTTTGATCTAAACGTTAGTAAATATCCAAGTGGCCTTTATTTTATAGAGATTGAAAGCCAGGGTTTAAGAGAAAGAAGAAAATTCTTTATCTATTGATAAAATGATGACTCTGTTACAAAAATGGTTCTTAGACAAATCTCGTGGATTAAGCAGAAGCGACTAAAATACGAAGCCTCATATGTTTAAAATTAGGGATTCCGAAAGAAATGCGTTTAAAGTAACGCAAATAATTATTGAGCCCTTCCGTAACAGCATTAGTTACCCTTTGAGAAGCGAAAGCAACAATATGCGGCTTCCAATTTTTTAAGGTACGAATGAATGTATTGAGGTGGCTGTAATTTAATTTTTCAGCGAACTCAATCCAGGAATTCAAATACTGCTCAAGCTGGTGTTTGTTCTTAGCTAGGTCAAAAATGGAATTGAAAGTATTCCTTAATTGATAAATTTCTTCGAGCAGCCAGGACTTGTTAAAAGCATTTTGCAAAAGAGCAAAATCAGTTTCATTGCATTTTTCGGGACGCTTAAAAAGTTTCCATTTGATGGATTTAAAGCAATCTTCGTACTTGAATTCTCTGCGTAGGCTTTTTCGCAGCGAATCCAAAACGTCGTTGATTGCTTTGACGACATGGAAACGATCAATAACAATTTCAGCATTGGGGAAACATTCTTTACTGACGTTGATATAGGTTTTCCATATATCGCAGCAAACCACCTCTATTTGATTGCAGAAATCAACTCCAAGTAGTTGAAAATGAGCAGTTAGAGTTTCTTTCTTGCGATCAGGCAAAACGTCTAATTGAATGCCTCGTTCCAAATCCGTCAAAACACAGGCATAGTCTTGTTTACCCTTTCGGTGGCTGATTTCATCAATACCTAACTTGCGAACCCGGGCATAACGCTCAGGTAGCTTAATCAATTTTTCTGCCATCTCATAAAACAGCCTTTCCACTGTTTTATAGCTTAAATTGACTAATGCCCCCACTTGAGTAAATGCTTGCTGGCGACACAGCTCAAATATCCATTTAGCTTGCCGCTTGGTATACGATTTACCTGGGGCAATCCATTTTGGCGTATCAAAAAAGTAACGATTACAGCTTGGACATATAAATTGGCCAACCCGTATATGAAGCCAGACCTCGCGAGAGGATATCTTTAAATCTTGTACTTTTCTGGTCTCATATTGATTGATAAGCCCTGTGGGTTCCAAACAATTTGGACAGGTCGAGACCTTGGTCTTAACCTCACAATGAAATATTATTTTTTGATCGGTTTTTTCGATTGAATTAATTTTCAAATCCGAAAAACCTAATAAATCTTCGTAAAATTCTTCTTGTGTCATGGCTCTAAGTTAGCTATTCCACGAGATTTGTCTAAGAACCACAAAAATAACCCGTTCTCTCAAAGTTTAAATAATCACTCTGATATGAAAAATTTATTCACCTCTTTTCTAATGCTATTTTTTATTTGCAACTTATTTGCACAATATAATGTAGGAGTTATTAATAAGTTAAATTTCGCTGTCTCATTATCATCCGTAAAGGGCAACAACTTGCCCCAGTATGCAATTGATGACCAACAGGGAAATGGTCAAAGAGCTGAAACTGAATTAGAGGACAACCCTTGGCTGGACGTTGATATGGAAGCCGGTTATAAAATACAAGGTATTCGCTTGTGGCATTATTCTCCAATAGAAGGATATTATATATTTATATCAAAGGTTCCTTTTTATTCATCTGATATTGCTGATCTATTAGCAGATAATAGTGTTGAGTATTTCCATGTTACAACAGATGCTTACGCAGGGCAAATAATTACAATTCCTGAAACTCTTGGTCGATATGTTCGCATACAGAAAACAGGAACAGGGGTTCTGGCTCTTGAGGAAATTGATATTATAGGTATCGATTTAATCTTTTTAGAAATCTGTAATGATGGGGTAGATAATGATTTCGATGGTTTTACTGATTGTGATGACTATTCTTGTAAGGTAAGTTCTTTTAGTGTATTTCCTCATAAACCAACTTGCGCGTATTGTAATGATGGTAAAATTTGTGTTCGGGCGACCAATGCAGATCATATAAGCATTGATGGTGGAATTACCTGGTATCCGCATAATGGAAATGGACTAAAATGCTTCGACAATTTACCTGAAGGAGAATATGCAGTAGTTGCAACTAAAGGGCAATGTCCTGTAGAAATGGAAAGGATAAATTTAAGCGCTCCAAGAGGAATACACGGGGACTGTTTTAACGGAGGTTTTGAAGAGGGAGATTTTACCGGCTGGACCGGAGGACAAACCTTCAATGCAGATGGATCACCAGTCTTTTCTAATTTAACGATTGCTGAACCTAGGCACAAAATTTTCCCGACAGCGACGTTCCAAGACCCTATAGTAACGGCAATAGACGGACAATATCCCGCTTTAGGAATGTTTGTTGCCCGTTTAGGGTCAATTGATTTGGATGGTAGTATGCCGGAATCTGGGACGGCAGAACGTTTAACTTATTGCCTTGATATTGATGCTAATAACCAAGATTTATATTTCATATATGCATTAGTATTAGAAAACCCTGATGATGCGGCTCATCAGGAGATAAATAAGCCATTCTTCCAGTATAAAGTTTTCCCAAGTAATAATCCTACAAACGTAATCGCAGAAGACAAAACAATATCCAATGATCCGTTTCTTATAACAGATAATAATGGTATCAAATATAAAGGATGGACTTGCGTAAATCTGGATTTGTCTACTTTTATCGGGCAAGAAGTTTGTATTGAGTTTATTGCTTCCGATTGCAGTTTTGGGGGCCATTATGGCTATGCATATATTGATGGTTTATGTTCTAGTTTAGAAGATGTGACACCGCTGGTCAGTCTAAGTGGAAATGACGTGACCTGCTCAAATCAAGTGATAACAGTAGAAGCAATGGGTGGAGGATATACTCAATACGAATGGCGTATTGCAAAAATTGACGCCTTTGGCAATGAATACGAAATTGTTACATTGGATCAAACCATTGGTTATGAAGCAATATTAGAAGATGTTGAAAGCATATATGAAGCTAATTCAAATTTCAAAATAGATTGTCCGCAGGATATAAGGGTAACATTTACAGCGATTAATGACTGTGCTACCGCCGAAGATAGTAGGGATTACAGTCTTATCTGTGGGGCCTATGAAGTAGATTACTGTGATTACCTGATTGTTTGTAATGCAGAACAGCAACCAATGATTCTAGGTACAAACAACTGTAATAATTGCAATGTCATTTGGACACCTGGGCAATTTTTTACTGACCCAACTGCTCAATTTCCTATTATAGACAGAACTAGATGGACTGATGTGGTATTAGAGCAATCATATAGCGTTGAAGTACTTACGCCGGAGGGATGTCTCTATACAGATCAGGTAGCAGTCGATTTTTCTGATGGTTATGAGATTAGTTTTGAAAAAACAATAGATTACTGTAGTTACACTGTTGATATTATTTTGGATTTCTTAGTGGATGTCCAGACCAGTGTTATCAATGTATATTTACAAGACAGAAATACAGACGAAATTTTCAGTGTGAATTTTGTTGAAGAAAATGCAGATGGTCAGAAATTTTTTGTTGGCGAAATTAGTAGAGAAAGTGATACGGATTTAGAAATTGTCGTTGAAATTGATTATTCGCAGGCAAACGGGTTTGATGAAGATTGTCTTTATGGTAATGAATTTTGTTCTAAAAGAATGAAAATATTTCCAGTGGCTGCTTCCCCGTTTTTCAATCCCTGGAGGATGTATATACCACTAAATATTTCACCTAACGGAAATGGCATCAATGACGAATGGAGGCCGTACATTGCCTCTTTTTCTTCCCCTCAAACAAATGTTTGTGATGAAACCACAGTTACAGAAGAAACTAGTATTTATAGTTTAGAGCTTAAGATTTTCCACCGTCAGGGAGGCTTGGTCTTTGAATCAACTCAAGTCGCTGGTGTCAACGGTCCCGGTCTTACAGGCGCTGAGATAGCTTGGGATGGTACAGTGAATGGAACGCCACTTAACCCTGGCGTCTTTGTCTATACTCTAACCGTAAAAAGCTGCTGGGAAGTGACCAATGGTAATCCTCCGTGTGTTTGCGATGATGAAACAGAACATTGTGGTACTACAGGTGAAACTCTTATTGCTGGAGATATAACACTTACTCTTTAACTTTCTAACGAGCTATGTTCCCCGAAAGAAACACCTTTTGGGGAACATGGCTTATTTTTGATATTATTCAATTAATACAAACTTCAAGACCATGCGTAACTTAATAATACTGGCCGTATATGTTTTCTTCAGCTCCGCCTGTTTATCAGCTCAAGCTTTTCAGGTTGAAATAAGCACGGGTATAAATATTTCAAATTCTTCCTTTGGAGACAATAATGCAACATTATTTTTCAATAATAGACAATCCATTTCTCCCCAAATAGGTCCATCGGCACGTTTAGTGTCTAAATTTGAACTATCAGATAAACACGCCATATGTGTTGGAATTAGCTATGCAAGTATTCGGTATATGCACCAAATAGAAGGCCTCGTTTTTACAGAAGATATTCTGGCCAATACCAAGTCTATGATCGTATCGCAAGAGAAAGCACCTTCGGTGGGGGCACTTTTGGGTTGGCAGTTTTCTTTTTTTGATGGCTTAATTAGTATCAGTCCACAAGTAATATATGAAAGGGTTTTTCCACAAGATTTGACAATAGAAACAATACTAGGACATACTAATTCTGCCGATTTATCACTCGAAAAACATGCTGCATCAGAATTGGCCCGACAAAACTTAGCTTTAGACTTAGTAGTGTCGTATCGCCTGGCAAATATTGGGAAAAATAGCTTACATTTAGGTTGTGGTGCAGCATACTATTTTATACCGGATACTTTACAGCTGACCAATACAATTGGAAACAGGCGGGCATTTAATTTATTCATATCGTATCTAATTCGTTAATGCCATGAAATTGATTATAAATTCTATTATCCTGGCCTACTGCCTTGTTTTATCCATTGCCTGCAATCCGGAAGATGATCCGATATTATCTCCTGATGAATTGTGTGACCAGGTCAAATCTATCATGACCTCCGGTACCTTTGCCGGTACTTTTTTTGTTTGCAATGCTATTCCAGCGGAGATGTCCTTTCCGGTAGCAGAAGCCAGTGTTGAAATCATTGGTCAAGATGCGAAGATCACCTTAGGGACAATCAGTAATGAACTCGATACCAGCTTTTTAAATCCTTACCGATGTCAAATTTTTGAAGACTCTATAGCTGTCATCTATGTTAGTGATGAGTTAACAGGATTGTATTGTTATTTTGATAGTAAGACTCTTTATATTAGCTTTCCCTACAAGTGCGGTACTATTGGTTCTTTCGAAGGATACTTAGAGTGATTGTTTGAGATTTTATCTTGAAACATGGAAGGCAAAGAAATATCAACGACCACACTCTGGGGCTTTCAGTATTCTAAACGCTGAGAACAAGCGCTTTTTTCAAACCTACGGATTCCGAATCGATATTCAAGCGGAAATAGTCATCAAGTAAGTCTCATTTTAATTAGATCGGACTCCTACGTTTTCCCAAACTCTCAATTGAATCCTCCCCAGCTTTGTCAGATCTTTGGTTCGAAATAACATTCTTTCACGAACCAAAATGTTTGACCTATGTACAAGATGACCAAACACCTTACGCTGCTCTTTTTGTTTGTCCTCTTCGCGGCAACGTCTTTTGCACAAGCTCCCACCGTCCAGTTTATTCAGCCACGCCTGGCCGTGGACTGTGACCTGGAAGTTAACCTATTGGAAACCATTCCCCACTGTGAAGGCTGGGAAGTATGCATTGAAGTCACCGACGCTACCCTGCCCCTGACGATTACCCTGAATGGAGAACCGCAAATTGATCCTTCGGTAGAGGTTTCGCTTTGTTTTGCGGAACTGAATCCCGGAAATTATACCATTGAAGTAACGGACGCCAACGGCTGTACCGGTACAGTGACCGCTATGCTGCCCGCTATCGACTATTATCTGGAAGCAACTGTACAACAGGGAGGATGTAACAACAATATAGGCGGTTCAATTGACCTGCATATCCCCATCGATATTGCTCCCATTTTTTATAATTGGGAAGGCCCAAATGGCTTTGCGGCTGATACGGAAGATATTGAGAATCTATCTCCGGGAACCTATTGCGTCTCCGTCACCAATATTGATGACGTCTGTATTGGAAGGGGCTGCTGGGACATTTCCAGTGGCGAACCGATTGATAGAACGCTGACCGTTGTTCAGCCTTCTTGCTCTGATAATGTTGCCGGAAGCATTTGTTTTGCCATCAGTGAAGGAACACCTCCGTATTTTACGTTCATCTCCAATTCGCCCTTGACGGTTGGCATCGTTGGTACCGAAGGTTGTTTTGATAATTTGGTTCCGGGAACCTATATCGTGACGACCCGTGATAGCAGTGACTGTACGCTTAGCGAAACGGTAATTATCAATGCAAATTCAGGCCTGGAAGCGGAGTTTGAAATTACCAGTTCTTCCTGTGAGGATGGGGTAGATGGTTGTTTGTATGTTAGTGGTGGCGTGCCGCCTTATCACCCCTACGTTTGGCATGATCCTGCTCCCGGTGACGTTAATGTGCAGGTGCTTTTTGATGCCGATGGAGTACCCTATGTGCCCAATGCTGAACCAGCTGCCGACTTTGTATTTGGACCCAATACCAGTGTAAACAGCCCTTTTTGTGCACAAAATATTCCTCCCGGTCATTATCTGGTGATTGTGGTCGATGCCAATGGCTGCTACACTGTTTTGCCGGTCCATATTCCGGATAGCAATTCATTGGAAGTAACCTTCGATATTACCAGTGAGGCCTGTGCCGATCAGGTAGATGGTTGTTTGTATATCAATGGAGGCAATCAACCTTACGATGTGTATGTCTGGTATTGGAATACCCCTTCCAATGTGCTGCCAACTGTGCAATTTAATGCTGATGGAGCACCCGAAATCGACGGGGCTACCCCAACCGATGATCTTGATTTTCAAAATACCGGAGCAGATCCATTTGTGCGTTGTGTGGAAGACATTCCTCCTGGCCGCTATCTGGTGCTGGTGGTTGATAGTGATGGTTGCTATCGTCTGATTCGCATTCATATTCCAGAGCCGGGAAGCCTGGCCGTTGAAGTCGAAAGCCGCAATGTCAGTTGTAATGGAGTAGCCGATGGTGCCATCAAAGTTAGAGCAACAAATGGCGAAGCTCCTTATACCTTTGCTTTGGGCACCATTGTTATGACTTCAGATGATGGAACAGCCCTGTTTGAAGACCTGCCAGCGGGCACTTATACCATTAATGTATCTGATGCAGATCAGTGTACAGCCACCATAACGGTTGTGATTGAAGAAGCGGAAGGACTGATGAGTAATCTCGATTTTGACCAATTTGGGGAATATGCTTGTGTGGAACCAACCGGTGGAACTGCACCATTTACGATCCGTTGGTTTAATCTGGCAAACAATGCCGCGATCGGTAATGGCCATTGCGTGTATGACCTTTTGGAAGGAGCCTATTTGGTGCAAATTCGTGATGCCCACGGCTGTATGACCGAGGATATTTTCTTTATTGATCCCATTCAATGTGCGGGAGGAGTAGCACTGGTGGATCCCGATCATATTTTATCGGGAGAGACGACTACTTTTACTTTGGTCGACTGGGGAGGTAATGGGATACAATGGCAGTTTCGTACGGAATTCACCCCCTGGTTAAATATCCCCGGAGCAACGGACGAAGTATATCCTACGCCACCTCTGCACAGTGCATCAGATAAAACGGTGTTGGTGCGGGCACGGGTGATCTGTCAGGGAGAAATTCTGTTTTCTGAGGTTGCGGAGCTCTTCATTGAAGGTGATAATACCCTGCTGGCTACAAATCCGGAAGTTACGGATCGTTATTTGTTTCAACCGGTAGCTTATCAGGCTATTTTGGAGGAGGCTGTAGCCAATACTTCTTCAAGGCAGACGACAGTATATCCAACACTTTGTCGGCATTCTTTCAATATCCAATTTGGTGCCGAAGTGGGCACAACAACCGTCGAATTGTACAGTCACCTTGGCGCAAAGGTGCTGCAGCAAAACTATCAGGTCACGGCCGGCATGGTGGCTGAAGTTTCACTGGGCAATATTCCTGCCGGAAGCTATTTTGTCCGGATTCAAAATCAGGAAAAAATGACCACACAACGGATTGTTGTGAACCCTTGACTTTGATTTAATATATCGGTATGAAGTTGTTTAATGCTTCATATCGATATGTTTTTATTAATATAAATTGTGTTAAATTGTTTTTTTTAAATTGATATTTTATTTGTTTTATGTTATCTTGAAGATAATCTAAAGCTCATAGAATGAAACATTTTTTTTACATCGTGCTTTTCTCTATTGTGTATACTCCTGGTGCTTTTTCACAATACTGCAATGAAAATATTCCTCCTGGCACAACTATTCTGGATTGGGATTGGACAGTGCCACAATTTGAAGTATGGATTAAACCACCAGGCACACAAAACAGTATTCAGCAATTCATCGATTCACCTTTTTTTCTCTCTACTTCAGTTGGACAACCCAATACTGGATTTTTAGCCCATGCTCCACTTAATGGAGAACCTCTTGACTTTGATCCTGATGATGGTTGGGAGTTGATCATTAAGGAATTTGGAAACCCAACTCCCGGCGGAGGCATCCGCTTCCCTGTACTTGTTTTGTATAACCGAATAGAAGGTAAATTAAGGTCTTTTTTTTACCTGGCGGATGTTTCAGGAGTGAATGAAGCTGCTTTAAGGGTGAGTAATTTGTATAATTCTGCTCTCTTCCATATCAGTGCAGCTTTGGAACATGCAAATACTCCCATGCAGCCTATTGAAAATTATGAGGATTTAGGACGTATTAATGAAACTCCAAATGTATTTGAAGGGGCTTCCGGTATCTGGATCATGTCAGACGTGCCCATCTTATATGACCCTTGTACTTGCCAATATGGATCAGGTCTTAAAATACAAAGTTTTTCTTTGGAATCAGAGGATATTGATCTTGTTTTGGAAGGCACAGGAACAATCGAACAAATTATTGATGATGGAAATACGGTATCTAATGATGAAAAAGGGTTTAATATCAATTCGATTGGTGATGCTATTGGAGGGGCTGCTACAAAAGGATCTAAATCCTACAAAAATGGCTCCAAATTTGTTAAGGATTTAGACAAAACATTGGTTGAAATTGCAAACGGAAATATTGACGCTGAAGTCCAGGATATCTTAGAACAATTAGGATATGGTCCAGATGTTGATGCTGGTGAAATAAGAGATATATGGGAAACAATATCCCAAGCAGGTGTTCCTCCAGCTTCTAATTTAGCAAATGCTTTTAATACCATGTTGCCACAAACAGTCAGTAGTATTTTACCTGGATGGATTAAAGATGCGATCCCCTATGCAAGTTCTGCTTTGTCTGTAATTGATTTCTTAATCAGTGGGGCTAAAAAATCGCCTCCAAAGCCTATGAAATTTAATACGAATTCCACATTTACAGGAAGTGGAACGATATCAAACACTAATCCATTACAATCAATTGAATTTTATACTCCTGGATCGGATAACCTATCCGGGGTATCAGCAACAATTCCTGTTTATAACAATGTGATGGGTGTATTCTCAGTGGTAGAGAAAATTGAAGTTAATCATCAAAAGGGGTATGATGAAGATGAAGATGGGGCTTATTACCACGATGCTTATGTATTAAATGCTCCTCTGAAATACGCAGTTAATCCATCTGCTGGTTTGAATACTACTCCAATTGATATTAAAGCTTCTTTACATTTTTACAATCCTGGACCACTAAGTGATTATCCCCCACTTCCTGGCAGTTATTATAGCTCGGGGTTAATAAAAGTAGAAGACAGTCATTATCGAACTCCGTATGTGCCTTTGTCTTGTTTGTCAGATTATACAGTACACTTATATGAAACGAGGTTGAATGAGGGGCTCTGTATCGAATGTCATCCAATTCCAGAAGTTCGTTTACACGTGATGGCCAGCTTTGAGCGCTCAGATAATGCTCCGGGGGCAGAAACGGAAATGGTTGCACAAATGTATGAAGTTGCTATGAAAACAACTATAAGCACTATAGGACAAAACCCTTTTTTGACAATACCCGAAAATACCTTTACGGATGACCTCGAACAAATAATTAGAGGTAATCTGGTTGCCTGGAATGATATTACTTATACTGGAAATATTCTGATAACAGAAGACAATAAGGATCGGTTAGAAGAGTTGTTTTTTCCACCGCAAGTAGTGGAGGTGGAGGTACCTGGTGAAAATGGTGAACCCGGATATACAACCACTGAAAACATTTTTCAGGTTGTACCACCAGTAGGTTCTACAATTACTGGACCTTTAGTCATTCAAAACCCGCCCAGCTGTTTTCAAGAGGTACCACCAGTCGATAAAAATTTTTTGGAAAGTTTTTGTGCTAATACTCAAAGATATAATCCGGTAGCTGCTGCTAGGTCGAATACAGAGGAAAACCCGCCGGTGAAAGACGAGCTGACCATTAATTTATATCCAAATCCTACCATTGGGCGGCTAAATCTCCAATTTTTCTTGCCGGAAGAAAGCAAGATTCATATTCAAATAAAAAATCTTTTAGGCCAAATGGTAATCCCCTCTTTTGAATTAAGCTATACGAAAGGTGAACACCTTTACCTTTTGGATTGTAAATCATTTACAGCAGGAATGTATTTGATTGAACTTGCGGTGAATGGAAAAAGGTATTCGACAATGAAATTTTTGAAAATTTAATTAAAGCTGATAGGCAAACCCAAAAAAATGGTTTATGTACCGCTGTAAAACACTATTTATCCTTTTAGCAATCGGTTTGATTACCCAATGTCGGAAGCCATCCCCCTGCATGGATATCAACAATCCGGAATGTAGCAATTACGACCCTTGCCGAGGCTTGAAAGAAGCGAACGCGGATTTTGGCTTTTTTGATCGCCGCCTTTCCGCTTATGGTGATACAATTTATTATTTGGAGATGACGGATACAATATATGTTGTCTCAGGTGGCTCCAATAAGGTATATTTCAAGGCTCAATCAGGGATGGAAAACTATAGTTGGAAGATCGGTCAGGACCCTCGTGAGTTTACGGACAGTCTCTTTTATTTGGATTTTGACCCTGTCCCCGGTGAGATAGAGGTTACTTTGACCGTTACTCATAATACTGATCTCGATTGTTTTCCTGATGGAAAAATAGTGGATACTCGGACCAAAAGGTTTTATATTAAACCATTTATTAGGCTAGATGAGCTTCCGGCTATTGGATTCTTTAAAGGTTATGATACCGATTCGCCGGAACTGATCTATACCATCGAAGTTATTGGAGATGGGGTCATTGGTATTCCCCCGGATTGTGATCGGATTTATGGTATACCTGCTTTGGTTTCTCAGCAAGCATTTGTTTTTGATGATGCTGAATTTTACCAATGTCACAGACCTGTTGGTGGCGGAAAAAGGAACCATGATGACCCTGAATTGGTCATTGATTATGAGGTTACGAATGAATCTGGGAGACGAATTAAGAAACAATTTAGAGGCGTAAAACAATGATGGAGATATAGGATTATGTGGTCATTTCTGTGACGGCTTCCGCAAATGATTGCTGAGTGACCTTGCTCTGCATCCAGGCGATAAAATTGAAATATTCAAAGGCCTTTTTTTCAAATTCGTCTGTTTGTAAAGCCTGCAATTCTTCGATCAATTTGCGGAAGCCTTCTTCTTTGTCTTGGCGAGTTAGCCATCCGGGATAGCGGCGCATCAATTTGAGCATTACCGACTCTACCTTAAAAAGTCGCTTCCTACTGGAAAGAAAGCGATAGGTGGATTTGATGATGGATTCCAACAGTAGGTCATTACCCAATTCGTAGTGGATGATTAGGTTAAGTAGACGCGCGAAACTATTGAAGTCCTGCCGGGTTTTGAGTTCGGGATCGGAAAGCAGGGTATTGATCCAGTCCAGCGCCGAATCAAAATCTTCGGCACCAAAATGCAGGTAGGCCAGATTGTAAAACAAACCCAACCGCTGTTGGCGATTGACGGCTTCTTTGTATTTTTCAAATTGTTGCAAAGAAGGTCTGATCTGCTGTAATCCCTCCACAAATTGGCCGGTATGCAGATAGAAATCCATCTCCAGATTGAAGCGCCTTACAAAAAGTCGGCGTTCCTGTTCCTTGGAGGTGGTGGGGACATTTCTTAATAGTTCCAGCGTGGCCGGGATTTCGGTGTATTTCGCCAATTCTCGCTGTACGATGTACTGATTGATCAATGCGCTGCTGTAATAGCGGATGAGTTTATCCTTTAGCTTTTGTTTGGCGAGCATATCCACCACAGCGCGAATGTGCTGGTAACTGGCGGCAAATTCCCCTAAGAACAGATGAAAAGAAAAGCGAGCATTGTGATAAAAATATTTGGCGTAAAAGGAGCGGGCATTTTCGGAAGATTGAAATAAGGGGCGTTCAAAAAGTTGTTGTAATTGCTTCTTTTCCGCCTCACTACGTACCGTTCCTTTTTGCCAATAAGGCAAAAATACCTGGTCGTTGAGCACCTGAAATTCGAGGAAATTCCGGTAGCGATCCAGAAGGTCAAATTCGGTTTGAATGCCTTCTTTCGTATAGTGTTCCAACCAGGCATAGTCATTGCTGCTGTGGGCTATCTGGTGTTCCCAACGGTAGGCTTCCAGCAGTTGTAGAAAATTTTCTTGTTCACTGGCGTGCTGACGAGCTTTCCTGAGCGCTTTTTCGCTCTGTTGGTAAAGGCCTTTGTCAAAGAGTAATTGGGCATTGCGCAAAGCCAACCGAAACGGATCACCGGAACGGCTCTCATGGAAGTTGCGTAGGCTAGTCATAATCAGGTTATACAAGTAGTTCTTGGCAACGTGAAGCTGCCGCAAAAAGGCTGCCCCGGCAAATTGCTGCCGAATGGCGGCTTCATCATAAGCCGTTTGCTGGTCAATGGCATCAAAAAGCAGGACGTATTTGTTCTGCTCCCCGATGACGTGACGGGTGGCATACAACTTGAAATACCGCTTCTCCTGTTTGCTCAGAGATTGAATGAGTTGGAACAAGTCATTGGATACCGTTTTCATGTTGGACTCCTACGTTTTGACAAAAATAAGGTTTTCTCTTTTTATAAGATGGTGTAATTTGGAGGAATAGCAAATTATCATCCCATGGTCCCGATGTACCTTCTTCTTTTAAAAATCTGTTTGAACCACAAAAGCAGCAAAAGGACACCTAAGTTGAGGTGGAGCAGGAGTTTTATGTTTTTTTTTATTCTGATTTTTCCCTGGTTCAACCCGCTTCAGGCCCAAATTCCCACCGATGGCATTGTGGTGGAAAACGATTGCAATTTTCCTTTGACCGTACAGTTGGCAAACCCCTCTTGTCAAAATGCCTCAGATGGCGGCATCACCCTCATCGGTGGAACCAATGTGAGTCTAAATTTCAACTGGCTCAATTTACCCATCGACGGTCCGGTAGCCGATGGGTTAGATGCCGGAACCTACATTGTACAAGTATCCAACCCAGAATGTACGGATACCCTGAGCTTTACTCTGGTGTATGAAAATCCGATCATCGCTGGGCCATTAAACCAAACGATTTGTGGGCCGGAGCCGGTCAATTTTTTGCAAAATGTCAGTGGGGGTAGCAATACTTATACGCTGGAGATCACTACTGTTTTTGGAACACCGATTAATTGCAATAATTGCTCGACAACCAATATTCCGGTCAGTGTCAACTCCGCCTACAACGTCAGGGTACGTGATGCCACCGGTGAGTGCTACGTCGATCGGACGGTGACGGTCAATGTGCTTCCGGAACTGGTGCCGGAAGTGACGCAGACTGATGATTCCTGCAGTGGCAACGGGACCATTTTGGTGGAAACCAACGGCGGAAGTGGCAATTATCAATACAGCCTCGATGGCGAGGACTATCAAAATACCAATGTTTTTGAAAACCTGGAAGGGGGACAATATTCGATCATTGTACAAGATACGGCGGGGTGTCGGCAACAGGTGTCGGTGGTGATTGAACAAACCTATAGCATCCCGGAATTAGCTTTTGAAGTCAATGCTCCTGTCTGTTATCAAAGTATGAATGGCTCGGTGGAAGGATTTGCCATTTCACCGGTGAGTGACTTTCAATTTACGCTGATTGCCAATGAAGATGGCGTCTATTTGTCCGATCAACCTGTTTTTGACGGCCTGGGGGCAGGAGGCTATGTCCTGTTTGCGGTCAATGAAGCCAATTGCCAGATCCCACTTCTGGAATTTGGCCTGGAAAACCCTGATCCTATCTTATTTACGTTAAGTACCGAAGATCCGCCATGTCCGGGAGGAACGGGTGAAGTAGAGCTCAGTGCGGCGGGTGGCAATGGCGATTTTGAGTTTTCCCTGAATGGCGTTGATTTTGTGGTGGACACGCTATTTCCCAATCTGCCCGCCGGTTTGTACACCGCATATACCATGGACGGCGGCGGATGTGTGGATTCCAGCTTGTTCCTCTTGGAAGGACCGGAAGGGCCTCCGGTAGACTTTATCATCACCCCCAGTTGCCCTGGTGGAGAGACGGGGATCGTCATTGTGGAGGCCGGTAAACTGGTAGATCCGATTTATTATTCATTAGACACGCTGGATTTTGGTATTGAAAATGAATTCTACGACCTCGCTTCGGGGCCGGATACCATTTTTATTCAGGATAGCGAGGGGTGTATTTTTACCTATCCCATTTATATTCCCTTGGCTTTGCCGCCCAATTTGAGTCTGGACGTAACACCCGTTACCTGTCCGGAAGGGGAGGATGGAATTCTGACCATCTCCATGGTCAATGGCAGCCCGTTGGAGGATTTACAATTTTCCTTAAATGGGACCGATTTTGATGATGAACCGACTTTCGTCGAATTGAGTGCCGATATTTACACCCTGTACGTGCAGGATTCGGTGCCTTGTGTTCATCAATACTATTTTTTGGTCAATGATCCGCCTGCTTGGGAAGTGGAACAGGAAGTGGAACCGGTCCTTTGTTTTGGTGAAAGCAATGGTCGTATCAACCTGGCGGTTTCAGGAGCTACGCCACCTTACCGTTATGCGCTGAATGGCGTCAACTTTCAAGATTCGTCTTTTTTTGCCGGTTTGTTTGCGGGAGATCATACCGTTTTGGTGTTGGATAGCAACAATTGTACTTTTGCACAAAATTTTGAGATTGACCAGCCCGCGGAATTGATTCCCGAACTGACCATTATCAACGAAACCTGCAATAACCAAAATGGGGCCATCGTTTGTGCGCCAAGCGGTGGCACAATGCCTTATACCATTGCCTGGAGTACAGGGGATAGCACCCACTATATCGATCACTTAGATTCAGGAAACTATCAGGTAAGTGTAACGGATGCTCATGGCTGTACCGTTGATGAACCGGCCAATGTGGATAACCAAGACGGCCCTTCGCTATTGGGCGATATTGAAAATGTCAATTGCCACGGTTGGACCAATGGCGCGATTGACCTATCGGTTTTTGGAGGAACAGAACCCTATTATTACTCCTGGTCGAATGGTACCCATACCGAAGATCAAATGGATTTGCCGGCCGGTAGCTACATCGTCACGGTTACCGATGTATATTTGTGCAGCAGCACCAAGTCCTTTGAAATCTTTGAGCCTGCGCCGATTGAATTGAGTTCGCAAAGTGGGCAGGGAGCAGAAGGTTGGTACATCAATTTGATTGTTGAAGGCGGACAATCTCCCTATTATTATGAATGGTCAAATGGAGAGAGCACGGAGGATTTGTTTGATCTTTCTGGCGGCACCTATTTCGTCACGGTAACGGATAGCCGTGATTGTCAGGAAGTATTGGAAGTTTTTATTGATGCCACCTCTGCGGAGGAAACGGCCTGGGCCGAATCGATTAAAGTTTTTCCCAATCCGGTGCAGGATCAGCTATACCTGGAATTGCCGGCTATGGCGCCTGCCGGGATGAGCGTTAGTATTTATAATGCGCAGGGGCAGCGGGTAATGGCGGAGCAGGTTTTATCTAAGGGTAGGAATTTGTTATCGATGGCACATTTGCCGAAAGGCGTGTACTTTTTGCGGGTTAGTGCGGACAACCGTTCTATAATGAGGAGAGCAGTGCAAAAATTAGATTAAAGAATATTTTAAAATATAAAATCAATACTATTTACTTTTTAAAGTTCTAGTGCATGTTTGGAGGTGGTGCTTTAGCAGCGAAAATTGCAGATTTTGGGTTCT
>CAXHCA010000116.1:0-22749 GCA_964015035.1 uncultured Saprospiraceae bacterium | reverse complement strand
TGATTTTTGCATCTTTGTATCAAGACAAAGATGCCGCCGGAGGCATATTCTATTAGTGCTTGTTTGCAATTTCGGCCTCAAGTCCCCATTTCCTCCAACACCCTTCGCAGCCATGCCTTGCTGGCCAGCGGGCTGGGATCATCCAGTTGCGCCATGAGTTTTTTGTAGCGCTGGAGCCACTCTTCTTTGGGGATAAACCCTTTGCTGGAGCTGAGCTTCTGAATGCGGTTGGCAATTTTCAAGAAGTTGCCATACGATTGCTTCTGGTAGTCCGACAGTTGCCGATTGCGCAATACATATTGGCGGGAAGCCTCCAATAATGCGTGGAAAGCTTCTGTTTCTTCGAGTTCAAAATAGCTTTTCAACTGAATCAGCTTGGCCCCCATGTGATAGAAGGCATCGGTGAATTCTACCTCGTGCAAATGTCCCAACGCAGCCTGGTAATCCTTTTTTTCAAAATAAAGGCTGGACAAATTGTAGGTATAGGCATTGTCTTTGACCTCAGGCAACAAATGAGGCGCATAATCATGGATAAACTGTTCGGTCCAGTCGAATTCGCGTAAGCGGATGCCGGCAGCGATGATATTGATGTACGACCACTGCGTCAGATACCCATTTTTAAAAATGATTTTTTCCTCCAGTAATACCCGGTATAAATCCAAAATTTCCTGGTGAAAAATACTCTGCCCAAAGTTGATTTTTTTCACACAATAATTGAGGGCATAATTGTACAACACCCGCAATTCACCCTGCGGAAATAATTGCCCGTGCCGGCCCAATAATTCTTTTAAAGCAAAATAATGTTGAGCCTCTTCCCCTTCCGTAATCATTTGATAGGTTTTATAATACACCTGCAACACCGGAATGGATTGTATCCCAAATTGATTCTCCTGAAAGGCGGCCAAAAGCACCTCCAAGTGGTGGCAGTCATAGCGGGCATTCACCACTACATTACGACTGGCCATATCACAGGCAATGCGCATTTTATTGCACCAATAATATAGGTCGAGCTGGTCACTTTTGTGTTGCAAACTCTCGTCATATCCCCTTTTTCCGGCCGCCAGGGATTGGCTATCCAAGCGTTCATAGTATTGGTATTCCCAAAAATAATGATCGTGATTACGCCGGGGATCTTCGTCTAATAACTGTCGCAATCGACGTGCATTTCTGTCCACCAAATCGTGTAATTCTCGATCCAGCAGGCACTCCAGTAGTTCATTCTTTTGCTGCATCACCGCTTTCTGATGGTGTTGGTCCGCCAGAAAATCATATAATAATTGTAGCAAATCGGAGATGAGATTGTTCAGGCGCAACTCCTTGTATCCCTTCGATCCATAGATTTGACGGTAAACCGTGGGCTTATCCAATTCGGTTGTTTTGTTCGCATTAAGCCGCTTGATTACATAGTCACAGAGGTTTTTAATCTTCTCATTTTTATTAAAATAAGGAGAGCCTACGTACTCGCGAAAGCGACTGCGTTCACGTGTTTGCAGGGTTTCCAATACTTTGATTAGGGATGATTTATGCATTATCAATGAGTCTAGCGAGTCTGATTTTTGTTGGGCCACATCACTTGCCAAAGAAAGGAATTTTCTTATCTTTGCCAAAATAAAGTATATATATAATATTTCGTATAGAACGCCCCTCCTAAGTACTTGTCTGGAGGTGGTGCTTTAGCAGCGAAAATTGCAGGTTTTGGGTTCTCGCAAGGCTCATTTTTGAGCGCATCTCGGCTGAGCCGAGACTCATATCTGACCTCTTAGCCAAAACCCTAATTTGCTGATTTTTAAATAGAATCCGCTCCAAACATACTCTAAAGCTCTTAACGACAAACACTCACACGATCAATCGCCATTCTTAAACCTCAGTACAATCTATAATCGGATTTGTTGATCATCCCTTGTATACAGTCTTCATTCCATAAACTGATAAATATAAAACCATGAAAAAGAAATTCCTAGGATTAATGCTCTCCTTGATGGGGCTATTGACCACTGTAGCAACAGGCCAAGATATCTCCTTATATCCTTATTCCGACCAGGAGGTAGTAGATATTGGGCAACAGTATTGTATTGAAATAAAAGTAGATAATTTTATTGATATGATCGGCTTCCAATTCTCGGTAGGATGGGACACAAGTGCCATGCGGCTTGATAGTGCCTTTGCTCTGAATTTACCTAACTATGACAGCAATCATATAGGCGTATCTCCCGCTGTCGAAGAAGGATTTTTAACCACTATCTGGGTATTTGTAGATTCCGCCATCACCCTACCCGATAGCAGCAATCTCTTTGAGGTATGCTTTACAGTACTGCCAGGAGCCGACTCCATAAATACTATCCAGATATTAGATTATCCCACTCAAATTGAATTCGTCAACTTTAACGAAGAAATATTAACAGTCAATCCCGGCAGCTGCTCCTTTTCCCTACCCGACCAAACTATGGGCCTCTCCATGTGGCCCGGTGATACCGATCAAAGTGAAGCCGTAGATCACTACGATTTGCTGAACATTGGTTTGGGCTTTGGAGAAACTGGCCCTCCCCGTGTGAATGCCTCAATAAACTGGCAAGAACAAGAAGCCGAGGTATGGGATTACAGCACGCCCAATTCGACTATTAACGGCGTACACCTGGATACCGATGGTAATGGCATCGTCAATGATAGTGACGTACTGGCCATCGAGCAAAACTGGGGTGAAACCACCAATTTTTGGAATAGTGGAGACGAAAATCGCGGGTTGGCCCTGGCTGATCCTCCATTGGTGGTCGATACCGCTACCGTCAATCCAGGTCAGGAAGCCACCTTTGATATCCTGTTTGGCGATGAAACTACGCCCGCCGCAGACATTTACGGATTGGCCTTTAGCGTGGTTTATGATCCCGGCGCAGTAGTTCCCGGGAGTGTGGACATTACCTTTGAAGATTCCTGGTTGGGCGACGAAAGCGCCGAATTGATCACCGTCTTCCGGGATCACCCCGAAGACAACCGGATCGATATTGCGCTTAGCCGCATTGATCATGCCCCCCGGGACGGACAAGGGGCTATTGCCCAATTACACCTGACCATTGCCGATATCATGCCGGGTGCGGAAGGATATCCGCTGCCGTTTCAGGTGGAAAATGCAAAGATTATCGATAATATCGAGACCTTGATTACAGCGGTCACCCCGATCACCTATTCAGAAGTGATGGGAACAGTAGGTGCACAAAATCCGGCACTTTTGCAACAGGTACAAATATTTCCGATACCTACTGAAGACTTTTTGCAAATTAAGACGAATGGCCTGAACATTGAAACCATTGATATCCTAAGCCTTGACGGCAAAAATGTACGACATCTGGAAGAAAACCTCTCCACTGTAAATGTGTCAGCATTGAAGTCCGGCACCTACATTTTGCAATTGCAAACGTCAAAAGGCCCGATCCGTAAATCATTCATCAAATACTAAAAAGTACATCGTTCCATTAACCGATTAATTAAAAATTTATGAAAAAGAAATTCCTAGGATTAACGTTCTCACTAATGGGGCTGTTGACCACTGTAGCAACAGGCCAAGATGTCTCCTTATACCCCTATTCCGACCAGGAAATAGTAAATGTTGGGGAGCAGTATTGTGTTGAAATTCGGGTGGATGGCTTCACCGAGATTATTGGATATCAGTTTTCAATTAATTGGAATCCTGAGGCCCTGCAATTTGATACCATTCAGGCCCTGAATTTACCAAGTTTAACCCTAACAAATTTTAACATCAGCCCTGAATTTACCGATGAGGGGCATACGGTTACCTCATGGAATACCAGCCCCATTGTGGATGTAACTTTACCCGATGGCTCCAGTCTCTTCGAAATTTGTTTTACCGTACTCCCTACCGCAGCCCCGGTAAATATCGTCGAAGTTTCCGGAACACCTTTAGCGATTGAATTCACCAATAGCAATGAAGATTTTTTGACGGTAGGTCTGGGAAGTACAGAAGTTTTTGTACCTGCTCCAGGTTTACAACTCATCGGTGAGATGGCAACAGCAGACCATGACGCTGCTGTCTGTATTCCGGTCAGGGTTTTAGGTTTTACCGATCTAACCTCCCTACAATTTAGCTTGAACTGGGATACGGCACAAATCGCTTTTACAGGTGTGCAAAACTTCAACCTTCCTGATTTGAGCATCAACAATTTTGACATTGCCCCTGAAAATGAAGAAGGCATTCTTAGATGTAGTTGGTCCGATATGGGAACCACCGGAGTGACCCTTGATGACAATACGTACATCTTTGAAATCTGCTTTCAAACCAAAGGCAGTCTGGAGGTGGCATCAGTCGATTTTACGGATACCCCCTTGGCAATGATGGCCTCCGATATTGATGATAATGCCGTCAATATTCAAACCATCAGTGGTAAAATCACCATTAATGGTATTCCGGTATGGCCTGGTGATACGGACACCAGTGAAATTGTCGACAATTATGACCTGCTGAATATTGGTCTGGCTTATGGAGAAACCGGTCCTCAGCGCCCAAATGCATCCCTCACTTGGGTAGAACAGCCTGCTGCACTATGGGACTATTCAACGCCAGAATCCGGAACCAACGGTATTCATATTGATGCCGATGGCAATGGTGTGGTGACCAACCTTGATGTGATGGCAGTTTATGAAAACTGGGGCGAAACGACCAACTTTTGGGGAGGAGGAGACGAACACCGCAGTCCGGTGCTTCCCTCAACGCTTCCCCTTGCAGATCCGGAACTAAGGGTTGAAACACAAGTGGTCAATCCAGGGCAGGGAACCACCTTCAATATCCTCTTTGGTGATGAAACGACACCCGCTGAAGACATCTACGGCCTGGCCTTCACCGTCGTCTACGACCCGGTAGCCGTAGTGGAAGGAAGCCTGCATATGGAATTTGGCAATTCCTGGCTGGGAGACGAACTAACCGAACTGATCGATGTATACCGGGAGCGCCCGGAAGACCATCGCATTGATATTGCGATTAGCCGCATCAATCACGAAAACCAGAGTGGTTATGGTGCCATTGCACAGTTGAACCTGACCATTGAAGATTTGATTCAAGCAGAAAATTACCCGATGCCTTTTGAGATTGAAAACGTGCGCATCATCAATGCAGGAGAAGAGTTGATTCCTTCAGTCCAGCCCACTACGTATTCTGATATTTTGGGTACCACCGGAACTGACCCCTTAACCCTGGCGCAAACTATCCAGATCTTTCCGGTGCCAACGACTGATGTACTACAAATTAATGCGCACAATCAAACCATCAATACAGTACAATTGCTCAGCCTGAACGGAAAGATCATTCAGCGATGGGACGGAGACATTGATCACATTTCGACTGCAAATCTACCGGGAGGGACCTATTTACTCCAATTTTTCACCCCTAATGGGACCATTCACAAACGCTTCGTGAAAATGCACCGCTAGACTAGGTTTTAGTGGAAAAAACGGGCCATTTTGGAATTTATCCTGACTTTTATTCCAAAATGGCCTTTTTTTTTTGATTCCCCGGGAACAATAAGACGCAAAAAAATCTATAAAATCAAATCTCATTCTATTGTAAATCAATATTTTAAAACTTAATACAAAATACTAACTTCCTATAAATACCCTAAAATATACTTTATCCAGGAAGAGAAGTGTCCTACTTTTGTACTGTTCAAATTGTAATTCCATAAACAACTTAACAAGTAGCTCATGAAAAAAAGATATTTAGGACTCATTTTCCTCAGTTTTTTATGCACCCTCAACCTGGCCTTTGCCAACAATGAATGTTTTACCGTTCAGGTGGCTTCAGAAAGTGGACAGGTCGGTGATACCATTGCTGTGGACATCAGTGTAAAAGGATTTGACAACGTGATTGGTATGCAGTATTCCCTCGGGTGGGATACTGGTGACCTCCAGTATGTAGGTGTTGACAACTTCAACCTCCCTAACTTACAAGCCTCCAACTTTGGCCCGGCTCAGCCGGCCACTGCGGGAAATCTAAACCTTTCCTGGATAGACAATACCCTAAATGGTGCCACTTTACCGGATGGTAGTGTCATTTATCGAGTAAAGTTTAAAGTACTTTCGTCAGGCGCCACCCCTATTAATTTCCTACAAGGTCCGGTAATTCCCGAATTTGTAGTTGATCCAGACATCACCCTCGATGCGTTCAGTCTGATCGGCGGACAAATCTCCACGATGGGAGCTAATCCCCTGGAGGTAACAGAAGCTTGTGTATTTGTGACCGCTTGTTTCAATGCAGGTACCGAAGTGATTACTCCAGCTATTTCCGGAGGAACATCCCCTTATACCTATACTTGGACTGGACCCAATGGCTTTGCCAGCACCTCCGCCAATCTAACGGGTATCAGTGCCCCTGGCACTTATTTTCTGGAAGTATCAGACGTCAATGGACAAAGTATTTCCGGACAGTTTGCCATCAACTTGACCAGCGGAATTGAAATACAATCGTCGGTCAGTGATGATATCTGTGGAGCAGCCAACACTGGCCAAATTGCCGTAAGTGTTACTTCTCCTGGCAGCTATTCCTATAGCTGGAGCAATGGCGCCAATGCTTCCTCGATAAGTAATTTATCGGCAGGAACTTACACCGTAACCATCACGAACACCACCGATGGTTGTGAGCGAATCGAAAGCTTTGTGGTCGCAGAACAAGCTGATGCCATCGTCAGCTCCGTCACGACAAATGCTTCTTGTTCTGGGGTACCAAATGGCATGATTGATATTACGGTCACCTCTCTTTTTCCACCAACTTCATACACTTATTCATGGAGTAATGGAGCAACTACTCAGGATATTACCGACCTGTCGGCAGGTTTCTATAGTGTGACCATCACCGATAACGACGGTTGTAGCTCTTCCTATAGCTATGTGATCAGTGGTGGCACCAATCTAAACCTGACCGCTTCCATAGAAGATGCATCTTGCCCCGGAGAAAATGGTAGTATCGACCTACATCTACCCGACCCTACCCTTAACTACACTTTTCTCTGGAGCAATGGTGCCACCACGGAGGACCTTTCAGAACTTGATGCCGGAGAATATACGGTAACGGTAACCAGCGAAAATGGCTGTACCGGAACCAAAACATTTTCCTTGATTGACTATGGCATGGTACACGGCATTAATTATACCTGTATCGAGCCATTTGATGTGATACAAATCAATGCCATCCTCTGGACAGGAGGAACGCCTCCTTACACCTTCGCCTGGAGTACGGGCGATACCGTAGTTTCCAACTCTAACCTCCAACCGGCCACCATCTCGGTAGAAGAAGAAGGGACTTACGGCCTGACAATTACCGATGGAACCGGTAGCTGCCAGCTGGTTGATGACTATATTGTCGTAGAGTGTTCAAGCTTGAATGATGTTCATCTTTTTCTAGATGCAGAAGAGGATACCCTGCAAATTGGCGACGAATACTGCCTGCAAGTATTGGTTGACGGTTTTGTTGATATCGAAAGCTTCCAATTTAGCCTTAACTGGGATCCAACCTCTCTACAATTCAATAGCATTGGCGCTTTCAACGTACCCAACCTGGATGCTAGCAACTTTGGGACCATCCCAGATTTAATCAACAATGGCCAATTGAGTGTCTCCTGGAACGACCCTTTAGGGCAGGCCAATATTGTTTCATTACCAGATGGCTCAACCCTTTTTGAGGTCTGCTTTACCATTCTTTCTTCCGCCAATCCAATTACAGTCATTAACGTTTCAGACACCCCAACAGAGATTGAATTTGTCAATGGTGATGACGACGTATTAAGTGTTGGTACAGGTATTGGGCTACTTCAGGTAGAAGATGCTGTGCCCTCCGCTGGAGTGGAAATCATTGGTGGCCAAACCAGTGCAACGCCAGGAGAAATAGTTTGTATTCCGGTCCAAGTTAACGACTTTGCAGGCATCACCGCCCTTCAATATAGCATCACCTGGGATGCCAGCAAATTGCACTTCTATGGAGTCCAAAATTTTGACCTCCCCTACCTTAGCATCAACAGTTTTGGCATCAACGACGAAAATGAAGATGGAATCCTGCGCTTCTCCTGGTATGACCAATCCGTTCAAGGAATCAGTGTATCCAATGGTACAGCCATCTTCGAAATCTGTTTTGAAGTAATCGGAAGCTCAGATATCGCCTATGTCAATTTCACCGATTCTCCAATGCCAATTGAAGCCATTAATGCCAACAATAATCCGATCGCGGTACTCACCACTAGCGGGATCATTTCCATCAGCGGAACACCGGTATGGCCCGGTGATACCGATGAAAGTGAAATCGTTAACCACTTTGATCTACTCAATATCGGATTAGGGTACGGTGAAAACGGCCCAGCCCGTCCAAATGCATCTCTTCTTTGGCAAGAACAAATTGGTGCCCCCTGGGTATTCAACACGCCGAATTCCGCCATCAACGCCGTACATTTTGACACAGATGGCAATGGAACCATTGACCAGGATGATGTGCTGGCATTGGAGCAAAACTGGGGAGAAACAACCAACTTCTGGGATGAAGATGATGAAAATCGTTTGCCTATTCTTCCTGAATTGGCCCCCCTCAATATAGCGCCCATTTTTGTCGAACCACAAGAAGTCAACACCGGCGATGAAGTCACCTTCAATATCCTCTTTGGCGATGAATCCATAACCGCCGAAGAAGTCTATGGCGTGGCCTTTACCGTAGTCTATGATCCTGAAGCGGTGGTGTATGGAAGCGCTAGTGCCAGCTTTGCCAATTCCTGGCTCGGCTTGGAAGAAAATGAATTGATCACCATCTTCAAAGATCGCCCGGAAGACAACCGCATCGATATTGCCCTGAGCCGTATCGATCAGCAAAACCGCGACGGTCAGGGGGCCATTGCTCAGATGACCTTAACGATCGAGGATGTCATCTTGCGCAATGAGACTTATGAGATGAGTTTCCAAATCGAAAACCCAAGGGTGATCACTGCCCAAGAAATCCTCATTCCAACCTCACAACCTGAAACCATTACGGAAATTCTCAATACCACAGGAATCGAAAATCCCGATTTACAGCACTTTGTGCACATCTACCCCATTCCTACTCGGGATATCTTGAATATACAAATAGACCATTTAGAGGTGGAACGTACCGCCATCATCAGCCTTGACGGAAAAACGGAAATGTATTGGCCTCAAGCTAAATCTAGCATTTCCACTTCCACCCTGGCTGCCGGAACGTACATTCTGCAACTGTACACCACCGAAGGTGTAGTCCACAAACGATTTGTCAAGTTTTAATGAAGGTAGGATTTAGGAATTGGGGTTTAGGTTTTAAATTGGGGCTATTATCCCCTTTAACCTAACCCCTAACTCCTACCCCTCCTCACACCTTATTTTAATAACCATTTTCAATACTAATACCATGATTAAGCATATTCTATCCATTGCCTTATGCTGCGCGTTCTCTCTGATATCTTTTGCCCAAACAGCCGTCTTGGCAGGCACCATCAACACCAGCAATGGGGATCCCGTTGGACAAGTGACCGTACGGCTGGAAGATCAGTCAGGAGCCTTGCTTTCCGTCACCACAACTAATATTTCTGGCACTTACTCTTTCCCCGGATTAAATACCGGAAACATCTACCGCGTAGTGCCTCAGAAAGACCTCAACCCCTTGAATGGGGTATCGACTTTCGATATAGTATTGGTGGCCAAGCACATTCTTGGATTGGACCCGATCACCGATCCTTACAACATTATTGCAGCCGATGTGAATGGCTCCAATACTGTAACTACTTTTGATATTGTCACTTCCCGTCGATTAATCTTAGGTATGGATCCGGCCTATATCATTCCGTCTTGGCGCTTTTGGCCGGCCACCACCACCTTCTCCAATCCGATGGATCCATTTTCAGGCATAAGCGGCAATAACGCAGAAATTCTACTGACACAAGATGAGACCAATTTTGATTTTATCGGCGTCAAAACCGGAGATGTCAACCATACCAATACGCCAAATAATTAGCAGTTATCCCTATATCATCTGGCCCGACAGCTTCAGGACTTTCTGCCGACGGCCACCATATCCAATATTCTATTCTCAACTTCATGAGATTCTCAATTCAGGAGCGCCATTTGGCGTTCCTTTTTTTGTGCCTAACCCATCCTGCTTAAGATTAATACTTTTTATTGTATTTTTAGCGTTAGAAAATGACTAGCATCTTATATTAAACTGAAACCTTATGCCTTTAAAATTGATTTTCTCTGCAATTGTAAGCTTATTATTGTGCACTACTGGTGAAGCTCAAAATGTACAATTCGGAGAAGCCACCTATTACTCTGATGCCTTCCAGGGCAAAAAAACCTCCAGTGGCCAGCGGTACGACAAAAATAAACTGACTGCTGCCCACCGCACTTATCCCCACGGCACCATACTACGCGTCACCCGCACCGACAACAACCTTTCGGTTGAAGTCCGGGTGAATGATTGTGGCCCACACACCAAATCCCGGGTCATTGACCTCTCCAGAGCTGCCGCCGAAAAGATCAATCTGATACACGATGGCGTGGCTTATGTGAAAATAGAAGTCGTTCGCATGGGCAAAGGCCGGGCACCCTGTGGCGCCTCCATGAAATCTGAGACCCCCACTTCCTATGACAATAGTGGCAATGTGGAAACCAAAAGTCCAACGGCCAATGCCCCTTCGCAAGGCACCTTCCGCTTGGAAGCCCTCAATCCCATTCACAGTGGTTATGCCGTACAGGTTGCCTCCTTTCGCAATTTCGACTACGCCAATAATAAAGCCAATGAATTAAAAAGTAAGGGATTCCAAAATGTCTTGATCAGTATGCAAGGGAATGTCCATAAGGTGGTCATCGGTCCCTTTAATACCCGTGATGAAGCCAAGGTGTACATGGGCAATCTCAGAAAGAATTATAACATGAAGGGGTTCATCATTTCCTTGGAATAACCTGGTTGGGCGAAATTTATTTCGCCCGGCTACAAGCCTCTTACCGCCCCAATTCATCGCCCCCTATTACCATGAAAAAAGGGATCCCGGTCACCCCGAAATCCCTTTTCCATTTATCTCTTCTGCCAGGTCTTACAATCCAAAAGCAGCTTTTACCTTGTCTACATAGTCCAGTTTCTCCCAGGTGAACGTTTCCACTTCCATTACCTTCGTCTCACCCGAACCATTCACCAATTCTACGGTCTTCTTCTCCGGCTGGCGGCCCATGTGCCCATAAGCAGCCGTATCCGAATAAATCGGATTGCGAAGCTTCAAACGCTTCTCAATGGCGTAAGGACGCATATCAAACACAGTGGCTACCTTATCGGCAATGGCACTGTCTGACAGCCCCACCTTACCCGTACCGTAAGTATTGATATAGATATTCGTTGGTGCCGCTACCCCGATGGCATAAGACACCTGCACCAATACCTCATCACAAACACCGGCTGCAACCAGATTTTTGGCAATGTGACGGGTCGCATAAGCCGCCGAACGGTCCACCTTAGAAGGATCTTTGCCTGAAAAAGCACCGCCACCATGCGCCCCTTTTCCACCGTAAGTATCTACAATGATCTTCCGTCCGGTCAAACCAGTGTCTCCGTGAGGACCACCGATCACAAATTTCCCGGTTGGATTCACGTGGTAGGTGATCTTGTCGGTAAATAACTTCTGGATGTCCGTCTTCATGCTCGCCTTTACTCGCGGAACCACAATATTGATCACATCCTCACGGATCTTGTTCAACATCGCCTCATCCTCCGCAAAATCATCGTGCTGCGTAGATACCACAATCGAATCAATGCGCTGTGGTGTGTGATCATCACTATACTCAATCGTCACCTGAGACTTGCTGTCCGGACGCAGGTAAGTCATCTCCTTGCCCTCCTTGCGAATATCTGCCAGTTCGATCAGAATCTTGTGTGCAATATCCAACGCCAATGGCATGTAATTTTCCGTTTCATTGGTGGCATAACCAAACATCATCCCCTGATCACCGGCTCCCTGCTCTTCGGGGTTAGCCCGTTCCACACCCTGGTTGATGTCCGGAGACTGTTCATGGATCGCAGAAAGGACCCCACAAGAATTAGCTTCAAACATGTACTCCGATTTGGTATACCCAATCCGGCGAATCACCTCACGGGCAATCTGTTGTACATCCAGGTAAGTGTTTGATTTTACCTCTCCGGCCAGTACCACCTGTCCGGTTGTTACCAAGGTTTCACAAGCCACCTTGGAACTTGCATCAAAAGCCAGAAAATGGTCAACTAAGGCATCAGATATTTGGTCAGCAACCTTATCCGGATGCCCTTCGGAAACAGATTCCGACGTAAATAAATATGGCATATTTAGCAGATTATTTTAGTCAAGAAAACGGTGCAAAAATAGAAATTACTTTGATTAAAGGCGGACAATAACACTTTTTTAATTAGTGCATGCCCTGGCGGGTCGTTATGCTCCAGGGCTCGCTACTCGCTCGGCCTTCGTCCCTGCGGTCCTCGTCTACCGGCTAGGCCGGTCCCCTTGCGCAGCACTCATGCAGCAGGTACTACTTAATCTCGCAGGTTAGCAAATGCGCTACCTGATCCTTGGTGTACAAAAAACCTTCCAACTTGTCACCAATCTGTACCGGGCCTACCCCGGCCGGCGTACCCGTATAGATCAAATCACCCATCTGTAATTTAAAAAATTGAGACACATACACGATGATATCCTCAAAAGAAAAGATCAAATCTTTGGTATTTCCAAATTGTACCCGCTCGCCATTTTTCTTCATTTCAAACTCAATAGCATGGCGATTTACCCGCTCTATCGGCACAAAAGAACTCAAAGCCGCCGATCCGTCAAACCCCTTGGCAATTTCCCAGGGATGGCCTTTCCGTTTGCATTCATCCTGTACATCCCGAGCCGTAAAATCGATACCCAGGGCAATTTCAGTAATATAATCAGCGGCAAATTCCTTTTGCACGTGCCGCCCGTTTTTGCCCACCTTCAACACGATTTCGAGTTCGTAGTGAAGGTCTTTGGTAAACTCCGGATAATACAATGGCTTATTGTTAACCAACAAGGCCGAAGGGGGTTTCATAAACACCATCGGCTTTTTAGGCACCGGGTTATTCAGTTCCTTGGCATGGTCAATGTAATTCCGACCGATACAAATGATTTTCATAAATCGTTAAAATCTGACGTTCATCAATCCGACCAAATCCTTCACTTCCTTCACCGTTTCCTGCGCAATTTTACGGATTTCCGCAGAAGAAGCCCTGACCTGTTCCTTCACCACTTTTTTATTCGCATTTAGCTCCTCCCTCCGGTTCCGAAATTCGACATTAAGCGCCACCAAACCATCCGCTACACTCTGTTTCAAATCCACATATTTGAGCGCTCCGGCCTGGTAGTCCTGCATTAAAGCCTCATACTCACTAATTCTTCCGCTAGCTTTCAACAGGCTAAACAGGTTTTCCACCCCTGGGCTCATCGTGCCTTCCGGAGTGTCGCCCATATCCGTCACCGCCGAGCGGATCTGCTTGCGAATGCGGTTTTCATCACCAAATACATTGATGTAATGCTTTTCACCGGCACTTTTACTCATTTTACGAGTAGGATCCGCAGTAGATTGCACTTTCGGCACTTCTGTATAAAGAGATTCTGGCAAAACGAAATATTCCTTGCCTATCTGATTGTTAAATCGCTGTGCAATATTTCGGGTCAATTCCAAATGCTGCTCCTGGTCCTTACCAACCGGCACATAATCCGCCTTGTATATCAAAATATCTGCGGCCTGTAATACCGGATAATCTAATAAGCCGGCCGAAATAAACTCATCGCCAGTTTTTTCTTTACTGTCCTGGCTTTTATCCTTAAATTGAGTCATGCGGGTCAGCTGACCATAAGAAGTGAAACAATTAAAAATCCAGCACAATTCCGTGTGTTCCGGTACCAAAGACTGAATGAAGAGGGTTTCCGCTTTAACCCCTGTTGCCAGCAGGTTAAAAATGAGTTCCCAGGTATTTTCTCTCAGTTTCTTGGCCTGATAAGGCATCGTCATAGCGTGATAATCCACAACGCCGTAAACACATTCGTAATTTTCCTGCAAGGCAACCCAGTTTTTCACTGCTCCGAAGTAGTTGCCAAAATGCATATCTCCCGTTGGTTGGATCGCGGAGAGTACTCTTTTCTTTTGTTCCATTTCAATATTATTTTCAGACATGTGCAAAACAACTCTTACTCCCGAAAATTGGTTCCCAAACGGATTGATGCAAAAAGAAAAGACATCAAATGTTTAGCTTTTTTGGGATTTTCCGAGTAAAAATTACCTCCAAACAAGCACTCAGACTACCCACACTAGTCGTTCAAGCCAAAGGCAGCGATTACCGAAATTTCTACATTGACAAATTTCGGTAAATTAGCCACTTCCACCAATTCGCGGGCAGGGGCTGTGGCTTCATCAAAATATTTGGCGTACACGGCATTGATGCGGCCGTATTGATTCATATCTGAAACAAAAACGGAGCATTTAATCACGTCGCGGAAGGTCAATCCAGCTTCATCCAGGATGGCTTTGATATTTTCCATCACCTGAGTCGTTTCTTCTTCAATATTTGAAGTTTTCAACTCACCAGTGGCCGGATCAAGGGCGATCTGACCAGAAGCATAAAGGGTGTCATTGTGGATAACAGCCTGATTATAAGGACCTACCGGCGCCGGCGCCAAAGTGGTGTTGATGATTTTCTTCATAATGGGTCAAAAATGTATATGAAAACACAAAAAGCCCCGCATCAGATTTTATTTGATGGGAGCTTAATATTTTTGGGCATCGAAGAAGGCATCTATGCTTCCTCCTCTTCGATCTTTACCAGTGTCTTGCCACGGTACATCATATTGCCCTCGGCATCATAGTACGCACGGTGGTACAAGTGCTTTTCACCAGTTACTGAACAGGTAGAAATTTGTGGAATACCTGCCTTCTTGTGCGTTCTACGCTTGCGCTTTCTCTGCTTGGATATCTTACTCTTAGGATGTGCCATCGTAATTGATATTTAATATTGAAAATGACCGACGAGGTCGGTTATTTGTTCTTATTTAATTTTTTCAGTTCGTCCCAAATGGGATTATTCGTTGAGTCCTCTTCATCTGGCTGATTACTTTCCAGGTAATCCAGCATTTCGTCATTACATGGCGGGGCTTCTTCGGCTTCACAATCATATACCTTAATCAGTGGCATCGCCAGACAAATAAACTCGTAAATATATTTCGCAACATTCAGTTTGGGCTGCTCTGGACTGATATAGACGATCTCGGCTTCTTCTACCCGGGATTCAAGACTTAGCTTCACCAGCAATTTCTCTCTCCCTGAAATCGGTAAATCAATTGGTGCCAAACATCGGTCACATTCGGTCCTCACCGTTCCTGAAAACTCGAAATCCAGTTCGTACATATCAGTACGCTTGTCGAGTTCTAAACTGACCTGAACATCCCCTGCTTCCAGGGGCGAATGCTCGAAAGCTTGAAAAAAGGACTGCTTTATCTGAAAATCATACCGGTGTAGGCCCGGGTGCAACCCCTTAATGGGAATTGAAAATTGAATCAGCGCATCCATTTCAAACTTACTTTTGGTCTCTAAGAGCTTGCTCTTATCAAAAACATTTGGTTCTCTGACAAATCCCGTCACTTAGGATCAAAGAACAATACAATTCGAACACCTTTTTTCAAAAGCGGATGCAAAGATAGTTTTTTTAAAAGAAAGGATAAAGAATAATCTTACTTTTTTGCAGGCAGCTTTTGTACAAACCAACTGGTCTGATAAGAAAGTGCAATTAGTTAATCAATTCTTAACATGTTCTTGCCCGATACCTGATTTTTTCGTTTTAAATTTGCCATCATCAATGATGTTCGCAAATTCAAAGACCTACCTTTCCTTTATCGTGCCGACCCATTATTAAGTATTATATTTGACCAATTTTTCGACACAGATTTCAGCTTATGATCCAATTTACTCGCTTTTCCCTGGTCTCATTCCTGTGCGCCTTTATGCTGGCGTTTGCTTTTTTATTACCTGCTACACTGTGGGCACAATGCCCCACCATTGAAGCCATCATGGTGGATGCCTGTGGTAATGAGGCAAGTAATGAATTTGTCATTATCAATTCCGGTGGAGGGTTCAATACCAGTAACCTGCAATTGAGTTTTGACCAAAACAACAACATTATAGGTCAAGAAAATAATGATATCAACATTGATCTTGACAACCTAGCGGGCCCTCCTTGCGGCTTAATGGCAGGAAATACAAGTGTATTGACTGGTTGCCCAAACCTTGTCTCCGTTGGTCCCGGCGTCAATATTCCCCCAAACAGTACCTTGGTGCTATTGACCAGTTCCGGTGCTGGGGATGGTGGCTTTGTCGATTATGACTTTAGTGCCGTATGCGGAGCCGGCGAATGTGTCTACGTCATTCAAAGTACCTGTTTCCGGAGTGCAGGTGGTTTTTCCAACAATACCGGTTCGGGTACCAGAGAAACCATTCTTGGACTGAGCACCGGCTGCTCTACCAGTTACATTTATGATCGAGCGAGTATCACAGGGGGAAATGGGGGTTATTTTATCCCGCCGGGCACCTATGGTAATGCCGGTTGTGTCGCGCCTCCCGTTTCTGCCGGTCCACCACCGCCTGATTTTAACAATCCTGGACCACAAGTAATCTGTGGTTCCTATACTCTACCAGCCATTACGGGAACCAACCTTACGGGAAATGAAGCCTATTATCTCCTGCCCAATGGACAAGGGACTCCGCTTGCTCCAGGTCAAATGATTACAACTACCTCCAATATTTTCATTTTCGACCCGACCGCTCCCTGTAGTGATGAAGAGGTATTTATCATCACCATAACGCCTGGCCCAACAGCCAACACCCCGACTTCCTCATTAGATGTTTGTATTCAACCGTTACCTCCCTCCTTTACGGAAAATTTGTCTACCATTATCAATGAAATTACCGGTGGTAATCCCTCTTTGAATGTCAACTGGTATACCGATATGGCCGGCACCATCGTCTTCGATCCCAGTGTTATTGGCAGTTACCCGCTACCACCAACCACCATCACCATTTATGCCACTGTAGATGACGGCACTTGTGAATCTGCCACGGTACCGGTGACGGTGAACGTTAATTTCTTTCCAACAGCTACCCCACAATCCTTGACGGAATGTGACGATGGCTCCGGACAAGGCACTTTTGACTTGACTTCGCTTGATAATTTGGTAAGTCCAGGCAATACAGTCACCTATTATACCGATGCGGCAGCAACCAACGCAATCGGCAATCCGAGTGCTTTTGTCTCTTCCGGAGGAACGGTCTATGCGACCGCTACCAATGCCGGCGGCTGTGCTTCTGCACCGGTTATGATTACCCTCGATCTGGTTCCCGCCCTCACCACAGCAAATACGACAATTACCATCAATCCCACTTCCGCTTGTGGTAGTGCCCTGATCAATGTCACCTTTAATTTCCCGGCAGCGGGCACTTATGATGTCATTCTGGAATATACCGACCCCACCAATGGCACACAAAGCATGTCGGTTACAGTTAGTGGCATGAATCCCAACCCGGTCAATATTAATATTACCGAAACCACCACTTTTTCATTGGTCTCCGCTAGTTATAACGGAACCACTTGTGTCTATCCTTTCCCAAATCCAAATACCGAAACGGCCACGATCACAACGGGTCCGATTGTAGATGATATCGCCGATGTAACCCAATGTGGCAATTATATGCTACCCGCCATCACAGGAACCAACCTATCCGGTAATGAGGGCTATTTTAGTGGCACCGGGGGCACCGGGACGCAGTTTTTCCCGGGGCAAACCATTTCCACCACTACTACCCTCTTCATTTACGATGGCACTCCTGGTTGCGATGATGAAGAGAGTTTTACCATCACCATTAACCCCGTACCTAACTTACAAGTGAGCGGTACATTGAGTTATTGTGCAGGAGCTAATGTAGACTTGAGCACGTTGGTAACGGATCTCAACAACTCCGGTTTCCCGATTACTTTTCACTCCGGCACCCCAGCCAATGCCGGGAATCAGCTGCCGTCCAGTGTCGTATCTCCGGCAGGAACGACCACTTATTATGCGGCAATAAACGGCCCCAACGGATGTACCGATGAGGTCCCCATTAACATTACCATTACGTCAACACCCATTGCCCAAGATGCCAGCGCCATGCTTTGCGCAACCTCCGGCAATATGGCCACTTTTGACCTGACAACTCTAAACAATACAGTAAGTGGAGGAGCCGGTACGGTCAGTTGGTTTCAAGACGCCGGTTTGAGTACCCCGATTGCGAACCCAGCTTCATTTACCACGGGAAGTACCACCGTTTTTGCTACCGTTGGCACAAGCCCCTGTATCTCTGCTCCAGCCACGATTACACTAACCGTCAATGCCGCTCCCACCGTGATGACTATCCCGACGCAGCAAATCTGTGGTACGGGTGGTGGCGCGGTCTTTGACCTGACCACTCTAGAAAGCAGTATCCACAGTGGTACCGCCGATCAGGTGACCTGGTATACAGATGCCGCATTGACCAATCAGATCGGAAATCCTTCGGCATTTTCTACCACGGGTATCACCGTTTATGCAGTAGCCAGCCTCGGAGGTTGTGACGCCGCACCTGTTGCCATCGAATTGATTGTGACAGATACCACCCCTCCTACCCAACCAACACCCCCCACTGCTTGCGACAATGGATCTGGACAAGCTACTTTTGACTTGACCCAATTGGAAAGTCAAATGAATGTCTTCCCCGGTTTCCAGGTCAACTGGTATCCGAGTCCGCCGTCGGCAACCCCCATTGCCAATCCGGCTAATTACACAGGGTCTGGTCCCGTCTATGCCACGGTCAGTCAAGCAGGTTGTGAATCTACCGCCATAGAAGTAATCCTAACTATATTACCGGTCCCTACTGCCAACCCGGCAGGGCCAATCAACGCTTGTGATGATGGCTTCGGACAGGCCCTCATTAATCTAACCGATAATGACCTCCAAATAAACGGAGGGACGGGATTCACCGTAACCTGGTACCAAGATGCAGCGGGCAACTTCCCGATTGCCAACCCATCCAATTTCTCAACGGGAACGACCACGGTATTTGCCGCAGTAGATAATGGAAGTTGTACTTCATCGATTATCGCTATTCAAATCAATGTGAGTCCAAGCCCACTAGCCATGGATGCCCAACTTGCCATCTGCAATCAAGGAGGCAACCAAGCTACTTTTGACCTGACGCAATTGGAAGGCCAGGTCAGTGGCGGCACCGGAACGGTGGGCTGGTTTTTTGATACAAACGGCAATACCCCCGTCAATAATCCGAATGCATTTACGACACCTTCTACTCAGATTTTTGCCATTGTGAATAATGGCACCTGTACTTCTGCACCGGCGACGATTACCCTAACGGTCAATGAAATACCGACCATCATTCCGGTACCTACCTTAATTTCTTGTAATGGAGCCGATGACGGCACCCTAAGTATTTTGGTACAAAATGGCATGATGCCTTATATCTATGATTGGAGTAATGACCAATTTGATGGCGCCTCTGATCTGGTGGATCTCTCACCAGGTGTATATGCCTTAACGGTCACCGATGCCAACAACTGTGCAGAAAGTGCTTCCGTTACCATTTCTCAACCTGATGCCTTGACCCTTGATTGTGGAGAATTGGCCCCGGTCAGCGTACCCGGCGGTAATGATGGTCAGGCATCCATCACCTTAAATGGCGGAACGGCTCCTTATAATATTTCCTACACCGGCCCACTCTCCGGCTCCCAAACGGGAAGTTTGGGTGGAAATATTACGCTCGACAACCTGGAGGCGGGCACCTACAACTTGACGGTCATTGATGACAATGATTGCACCATCAGTTGTACCTTCACCATCACCGATCCTGATTGTGCCATCAATCTGATGATTTCAGGTACCAATCTAGCTTGCAATGGTGGAACAGATGGCACCATTAATTTGACGGTAACCAATGCAGTAGATCCTTATACTGTAGATTGGAGTTTTGATGATATTGACGGACAAGAAAACCCAACCGGGCTGATGGCAGGTACTTACATTGTCACGGTTACCGATGCAAATGACTGCGAATCCAGCACCTCCATTACCTTGAGTCAGCCACCTGCGGTCAGTATCGCCTGTGGAGAGCTATTTCCAGTTTCAATGGATGGCGCAGCCGATGGTGAAGCAGAAGTGACAATCACCGGAGGAACCGCCCCATACGATGTTTCCTGGACCGGACCAGTAAGTGGCAATCAAATCCAAAATGTAGCAGGAACGTTCTCCATTGCCAACCTGGAAGCCGGCAATTATACCGTCATCATTTCCGATGATTTGGGCTGTATGGTAGAATGTATGTTTACCATTACAGGGACAGGATGTAATCTATCTCTTGATATCGCAGGCACCGAACCGGCTTGTTTTGGCGACAGCACCGGGACCATTACGCTTACGGTTAATAACCCTTCGGGAGCCTACACCGTGATCTGGACGGATGAACAATACGATGGAATGGAAGTATTAACCAATGTTCCTGCCGGGGGATATGCAGCCATTGTCACCGATGAGCAAGGCTGCGAGGCATCCACCTTCATCATCTTGGGGCAACCCAATGAACTGGAAATGAGCTGTGGTGAACAATCGCCGGTATCCGCTCCGGGTGCAAGTGATGGGGTGGCAGAAATTTCCATCCTGGGCGGCACGGCTCCTTTCCAGGTTTCCTGGACCGGGGCTAGCAGTGGTAGCCAAACAGAAAATGTGGCAGGCACCTTCAATATTACCGGTTTGATTGCCGGCATTTATCAGGTGACCATTACAGATGATAATGGATGTACGACGGATTGTCAATTTGTGATCAATCCTCCCAATTGTATACTATCTCTTGCAATCAATAGCACTGATCCGGTTTGTAATGGGGAAGGCAGTGGCAGCATTGATTTGGTGATTATGGATGCCACCAACCCTTACGTAGTAGATTGGAATGTGGACGCTTTGGACGGTCAGGAAAACCCAAGTGGGTTGCAAGCCGGTGATTACGCTGTAACCATCACGGATGCCAATGATTGTATTGCTACTGGAGAGGTGACCCTCATTGACCCGTTGGCAATGGAAATCAGTTGCGCCCAATCGGTACCGGAAACCATGCCCGGAACAGAGGATGGGGAGGCGGAAATAACATTTATTAATGGTACGGCTCCCTATACCGTTAGCTGGATTGGCCCCGTTATTGGCAATCAGATGGTGAACATGTCGGGAATCGTAACGCTTACGGGCCTTTCAGCGGGAAATTACACCGTCACAGTAACGGATGCCAATGGCTGTATGGTTACTTGCGATTTTCCGATATCCAACGTCGATTGCATGCTCTCGATCAGCCTCACGGCTGAAGATGTAACTTGTCCCGATGCCGATGATGGAAAGATTAGTGTAGAGGTGATGAATGGGAATGCTCCTTTCACTTTTGACTGGACCCCCGACGCCCTCGATGGCCTGCAAAGCCCCAACATGCTGGCGCCTGGAATGTATACCGTGGTGGTCACTGATGACGATGGTTGTACCGCTACCGACAGTATTGAAGTCAACGCTGTTTTTCCCAGTCTTAACGCAACCTTTCCAGTGGACAACGTAGTTTGTGGAGATGATTGCTTTACCTTTGATCTCGAATTTACAGGTACCCCTCCCTATATTCTGAATTATACCGTTGAAGACTTCCTGGGAACGTTGGAATTTGATCTCGAAATAGGAACCCAAGACACCACTATTCAAATCTGTTCCGGTGACTTCTCAAATAGCGATACCGTTACCATCAATCTTATTTCTCTTAAGAATGCCAATTGTACAACCATATTGGATCAAACGGAGGAAATCATTCTGAGTGATGAAACAATCAGCTTTATCAATAATACCATTTGTGCCAATGCATCCATTGAGGTGAACGGAGTAATCTATGATTTTGACAATCCCTCCGGACAAGAAATCATCAGTGGTGGGAATGCATCCGGTTGTGATAGTATCATCAATGTCAACTTGGCATTTTTTGATGAAATATCCAGCGATCTGGACACCACCATTTGTTTAACCGATTCCATCGTTGTTGGCGGAATTGTTTTTAATGAATTTAATCGCGTTGGAGAAGTAATCTTTCCCATTGCAGGAAGTAATTGTGATTCCGTGGTCAATGTATTCTTGAATTTCTTCCCGGCGGCTGAAAGTGCATTTATAAGTACGCTATGTGCGGGAGATAGCATCATCTTTAACGGTACCGTATACAATCAGGAAAATTTTGAAGGAACGGAAATATTGCCCGGAGCCAGCGCTATGGGGTGTGACTCTTTGATCAAAGTTACGCTGGAGTTTATTGATTCCTCCTCCTTCGTTTTTGAAACGACCATTTGTCCCGGAGAATCAATTGACTTTAATGGTGTGACCTATGATGAAAGTAATCCTTCCGGCGTAGAAGCATTGGAAGGGGCTGCTGCCAATGGCTGTGATTCCTTTATAGTGGTTAATGTCAACTTTTTCCCCGAAGCCATTGCCGACTTTTCAACCAGTCTTTGTCCTGGAGACAGCCTCATTTTTAATGGTAACGTTTACAATGAAGCGAATCCAAGCGGTACCGAAATCCTGGTGGGGGCCAGTGCCAACGGCTGCGACTCCATCGTCAATGTTACTTTGACATTCCTACCGGAACCAA
>CAXHCA010000115.1:0-22874 GCA_964015035.1 uncultured Saprospiraceae bacterium | reverse complement strand
TCGCTCCAATACCATTCAAACCATCCTAGTCACGGCACCGGGTAAAGTATGGATCGGAACGTATGATGGATTGTTAGAAATAAACGACGGCAAGGAGAAATCCTACGGAAAATATTTCAGCATTGAAGCCATTGAACAGTGGGAAGGGAAAATTTGGGTAGTCAGTGATGGCGAAGTATTGGAGATGGACCGAAAAGGGGATTTTTATGGTTTCGAAATCGAATCTCGCATGGTGGAGGGTAAAGTAAAGGATATAGCCTTCGACAGCCGTGGCCGTCTTTGGATTGCCTCGGAGATTGTGGTGCGCTATAACTTTGACACCGAACGCTATGACTTGTTTGGCCCAGCCCAGGAATTCACCAGTCAATTTGTCAATTGTATCGCCGTCGACCAAGACGATGCCCTTTGGGTTGGCACCAATGACAAAGGCGTCTATTACATTGGAAAAGCAGCCACGCTGACCGCAGAATTAATTCTCGAAAATGCGTTGGACTGCCAGGCTAATGCCCAAAATGCAGCACTAAAAGTACTCGCCAGTGGCGGCCAACCGCCCTATACCTACCAATGGTCCGGCGGATTACAAGGGGAGCATGCAAAGAACCTGAGCGCCGGAACCTACACGGTAACCATCACCGACAAAAAAGGGCAAACTGCCGAAGTCCAAAAAGTGATTAAAGACAATAGCCTTGATATTTCCATCAATCAGCAAAAACCAGCTAGTCAAGGCGGACGCTCAGATGGACATGCTTTGGTTTCAGTCAAACCGGCCAATGCACGTTACACCTACCAATGGGACAATGGGGAACAAACCAGCATGGCCAAACAACTCAATATTGGAGAACATAAGGTAACCGTCACCGGAGATAACGGATGTACTACTGTTGCTACTGTCACCATTACAGAAGCGCTGGCTCCTTTGGCGGTCAACTTCGAGCAAACCAAAACCAATGATTGCAACGGGGCAGAAAATGCTGAAATTAAAGTCACTACTTCCGGCGGCCAGGGCCCTTATGTGTATCAATGGAGTCAACCCAACCTCAAAGGCGGCCAAGCCGCGAATCTTCCAGCAGGAAGCTATCAAATTACGGTATCAGATGCCGCAGGCAATAGCGCAAGTGCGGCGATCACGATAGGAGAACCGGCAGCACTCAAGGCTACCATCACCCCAAAATCTCCAGCGACCACCAATATGGCCAACGGAAAAGCAAAAGTGAGCGTTGAAGGTGGCAATGGACCTTACCTTTTCAAATGGGATACCGGTGAAATTGCCGAAACTGCCGAAAAATTGGCACCTGGCACCCATACCGTGACCGTGACTGACGCTAATGGTTGTACCGCTACTGCAGCCATTGATATCAATGAAGATATTTTGCCACTTAGCGTGGAATTAGTGACCCAGGCAGACATCAAGTGCGCAGGAGAAAACAGTGCCCGGTTAACCGCCGAAGTAAGTGGTGGCAAAGAACCCTTCCAATACCAGTGGAGCACCGACAAAGGCAATGGAGCGGAAGCCAATGGTTTAAAGGCCGGCAACTACCAGATCAGCATCACCGATGCAGCAGGCAATACCACAGATGCCAAAATCACCATTAGCGAACCACAACCATTGGCGGCTACCGTTGCCCTGAGATCACCGGCCAACACCAACCAAGCCGATGGCAAAGCCAAAGTGACCGCTAAGGGCGGAACCGGAAAATACACCTACCAATGGGATACCGGCGAATCGGGAGAAACTGCTGAGCAATTGGCAGCGGGAACGCATACCGTAACGGTAACCGATGGTGCTGGTTGTAGCACAACTGCCACCATTGAGGTCAATGAAGATATTCTGCCACTTGGCGTAGAATTGGTGATCAAAAACGAGATAAAATGTGCCGGATCAAGTACGGCAACCCTCGCGGCCGAAGTCCGTGGTGGTAAAGGCCCTTTCCAATACCAGTGGAGCACCGACAAAGGTAATGGTGACAACGCCAACGGTTTGGCGGCCGGTAGTTACCAAATCACCATCACCGATGCAGCAGGCAACACAACCAATGCTCAAACGACCATCAGCGAGCCACAGCCATTGACGGTAACCATTACGCCAAGATCACCGGCCAACACCAACCAAGCCGATGGCAAAGCCAAAGTGACCGCTAAGGGCGGAACCGGAAAATACACCTACCAATGGGATACCGGCGAATCGGGAGAAACTGCTGAGCAATTGGCGGCGGGAACGCATACCGTAACGGTAACCGATGCAGCCGGTTGTAGCAGCAATGCCACGGTGGAAATAAGCGAAGATATTCTTCCCCTTAGTGTGGAATTGGTCACCAAAGCCGACATCAAGTGTGCTGGCGAAAATACCGCCAACCTAACCGCTGAAGTCAGCGGCGGTAAAGGTCCTTTCCAATACCAATGGAGTACCAACAAAGGCAATGGTGAAAATGCCAATGGGTTAGCGGCAGGTGATTACCAAATTACGATCACCGATGCAGCGGGAACTACAAAATCTGCTAATATCAGTATTGCAGCGCCTAGTGTGGTCACCGTTTCTGTCAATCAAACGGCTCCCGCCAGCACCAACAATTCGGACGGTAAAGCCACCGCAAAAGCCTCCGGTGGCAGCGGCAATTTCACCTATCAGTGGGATACCGGCGAAAAAACCGCCGATGCAGTCAAATTGATTCCAGGCCAACACAAAGTGACCGTCACCGATAAAAACGGTTGTACAGCAGTAGGAGAAGTCGACATTACAGAAAATGTGCTAGCCATGAGTATCGATCTGAAAAAAACCGCAGAAATTAATTGCTCCGGCGAAAATACAGCAGCAGTAAAGGTAGAGGTCAAAGGAGGCAAACCTCCTTATCAATACCAATGGAATACTTCCTCGATCAGTGGAGACCAAGCTAGCAATCTTGGTCCAGGCGAGTATGTTGTCACCGTAACCGATGCCAGCGGACTTAACCAGCAAGCTCAAGTGTCGATTACCGCCCCAAAACCGCTGAACATAGAATTGAAAGCCAATAAACCAGCCACCAATGAGGACAGCAAAGACGGACGTGCCAGTTTGAATATTACCGGAGGTACTTCGGCCTATGTGGTCAAGTGGGATAGCGAAGAGATTGGGGAGGAGGCCAGAGAACTGGCTTATGGCCCGCACAGTGTTACTGTGACCGATGCGAAGGGATGTACCAGTACCCTCAATTTTGAGACCGAGAAAAAGATCCTGCCCGATTTAACAGCAGGCCGATTGCGTGCTGGACAAACCCTGCAAGTATCGCAAATTTATTTCGAAGCCGACAGTACCAATATGACGCCGGATTCTTATCCGGTATTGAATGAAATTGCGGGATTTTTAGAAGACAACCCACTTGTCGTTATTGAGGTAGGAGGACATACCAACAACCAACCTCCCCACGAATTTTGTGATCAACTTTCGACAGCAAGGGCCAAAGCGGCTGCCCTGTATATCGTACAGCAAGGCATTGATCCACAGCGGGTAGTCTACAAGGGTTATGGCAAACGAGAACCCAAATACAGCAACGCTACGGTCGATGGCCGACGAAAGAACCAACGGGTGGAGGTGAAAATTCTAAGGCTTAACTGATGTTTAGTCTTCCAGTTTGAAATCCGCAATGGAATTCACCACTTGATCGGGAGAAAAGGCATAGTTTTTCAACTGGTCCTTTTTGGAAACCCCGCTGAGGGTGAGTACGGTGCGGTAGCCTACCTGAATGCCGCCAAGGATATCCGTATCCATGGTGTCTCCAATGATGGTGGTCTCATCAGTGGTCAGGCCAAGTTCTTTACGGGCAACGCGCATCATTACCGGACTGGGCTTGCCCACTGAAAATGCTTTGATCCCGGTGGCTTCTTCCAACATTGCCACGACGGCACGGATCCCCAAATTGTTCCACCCTTTCTTTTTTGGTGAGGGGTCGAGGTTGGTGGCAATCAATTTTGCACCATTCAAAATCATATCAACGGCATTGTTCACCATTTCCAGGGTAAAGTTCCGCCCCTCTCCAACCACCACAAAATCAGGATTTTGCGATACCAGAGAATAGCCATTTTTGTGTAAACTGGTCAACAAACCGCCTTCTCCGAGTACATATGCGGTGCCATGTGGCTTCATACGAGCCAGAAATCGAGCGGTGGCCATCGCACTGGTGAATACATGGCTTTCCTCCACCGCAATACCCAACCCCGCCAGTTTATTGACCACATCACGGCGACTGCGTTGGCTGTTATTGGTTAGAAAAAGGAAAGGAATCTTTTTCTTACGTAAAGTAGCAATAAATTTGTCGGCACCGGGAATGAGATTATTTCCACTATAAATAACACCATCCATGTCGATGAGATAACCTTTAGGCATGTCTTAAAGTTTTGGGTCCAATCAGTGCTGCAATGATAAGAAAAAGTACTTATTCATCCTTCAACACCTCCGCTAAATTCACCTTAGCCGCCTTTAAGGACAAATAACTTACGCTCAAAAAAGACAGGAAAATCACGACCAATCCCGCCATTAGGAAGACATACACATTGATATCAACTCGGTATGCAAAGGTATTGAGCCATTCCTGCATGGATGGCCAGGATAGGGGGATAGCCAATAGCAAAGCCAGTAAAAACAGTTGTAAATATTGGCGATTGAGCATCAGGAATACCTGGTAGATCGAAGCCCCCAACACCTTGCGAATGCCAATTTCTTTGCGTCTTTGTTCGGCGGCATAGGTTAACAACCCTACCAATCCGATAATAGCGATGAAAAGCGAAAAGCCTGTAAAAATCGCGATCAAGCCCGACAAACTGCGCTCTTGCGCATACAGCTGTGTCAATTCTTCATCATAATAGGAATATTCAAAAGGCAGGTCAGCCCCCATTTGTTGCCAGGTATTTTCCAATTGAGCTAGCAAATGTGCTTCCTGTTCCTGCTTATATTTGATGGCCAATACCCGCTGATCGCCCCAAATCTCTGAGTCAATGTGTAAAAACATCAACGGGGCAATGCTTTCCCGAAGTGATTGGAAATGAAAATCTTTGACAATACCGATGACTTGAAGTGGCTGCGGGTGCCCCGGATATAAGATTTTTTTGCCCAGCGCCTCGCCATCTTTCCAGTCAAATAATCGTTCCGTTGTTTCGTTGATGATCACCCCGTATTTATCGGCAGGGCGACCCTTTTCAAACGCTCTCCCGGATTCCAGTGTCAAGCCCATTGTTGGAAAGAACTCGTCATCAATTTTAATCTGACTGATCGGAAGCTTGATATCCGATCCCTCTCGTTCAAAGATGTCTTCCCACAGGCCTCGCCCCGGCATATCCATGGCTAGTGCCGCATGAGAAACACCCGGTAATTGTTCCACCTGCTCTCGGAAAGAGGCCAATTGGTTGCCCAGCTTTTCGGCATGATTGATTACCAGGACATTTTCTTCGTTAAACCCGAGGTTTTTATGACTTAAATAGTTCAATTGCTGATAGATCAAAACGGTCCCGGCCATCAGGGCAATAGAAATCGTAAACTGAGCCGTCACCAGCACATTTCGTAAGGTCGCACTTTTCACACCGCGAACCAAGTTGCCCTTTAAGACCTGTAGCGGTCGGAAAGCCGATAAATAAAATGCGGGATACAATCCTGCCAGCAGGCCGATAATGACAGGCAGCAAAAGTAGCATCGGAACAAATTGCCAATTAAAAACAGAGTCAGTAGGAATAAGAACTCCCGAGGCATAATGAATGACCGATTGCAATCCTTTCATCATGACCAAAGCCCCTCCCATTGCTATTCCAGCCACCGTGACGGACTCCAATAGAAATTGAGTGATCAAGGTATATTGCAAAGCCCCCATTGTCTTTTTCACGCCGACTTCCTTGGCTCGAGTGCTGGCTCTTGCCGTGGATAAATTGACAAAATTGAGCAATGCAATCACCAGAATTAATAAGGCAACAATCCCCATCAAGCGTACGATAGCCAGATCTCCTATGGGACCAAGTCGATTTCCTATACCAACCGATCCCAGGTGAATGTCTTTAACCGGCTGCAAATAGAAGTGCCACCCCCCTTTATTGTCGACAAAATCGTGGTAATCCATGCCCAAACGAGAAAACGTTGGTTGCACGTAGGCTTCTGCCAGGTCGGAAAATTTACTTTCCAACAATCCAGGATCAGCCCCTGGCGTCAATTTCGCATAGGTTGCCATTTGGGTCCAGATAAAACTCCAATCAAATTGCTCTACATTGGGATTGGTGGGCATGGAGAGGAGGAAATCGAAATGAAAGTGGACATTCTCCGGTTGTGGTTTCGTTACCCCGGTGACTTGAAGTGGAATGCTTTTATCCCCCAATTCCAACGTCTTACCGAGGGCAGGCTCCTGGCCAAAATATTTTTCCGCAGCTTTTGGAGAAAGCACCACTTTTCCCACACCCTGTAGTGCCGTTTGGGCATCACCAGCCGCCAATTCAAAAGCAAAAAAATCAAAAAAATTGCTGTCGGCTGCAAGAATTTCGCCTTCATTATAGACCCGATCTTCATATCGAATCGTCTTAGCCCCGGGTGTATGGATACGAGTTACCGCTTCGATCTCCGGAAATTTGTCCTTCAGCAATGCCGCCACCGGTGGGGCCGTAGATCCCATGGCTCCACCCTCCGGGCTCCAGATGGCGGTCTGATTGACTCTATACAAACGATCAATATCCGGATGGATCTGATCATAGCTTTTTTCAAATTGAGTATAGGAAAACACCAACAAACAACCTGCTAGTCCAAGTGCCAACCCCACGATATTGATCAAAGAATAGCCCTTATTTCTAAGTAAATTCCTAAAAGCAATTTTGACATGATTTAACCATAAACCAGTATGCATAACAGTCGGATTTGAAGTGAGGTGATTGTCAAATATAACCAATGTCGACAGGAGTTAGATTGCAATTCGAAAGTTTTCGATGAAAGGTCAGAATTAGGAGATAAATGGAATAAAATTGGATATGAAGTTGTCTAAAGTTTGCTGCTGTCAGTGAGCATAAAGGCTTGTAGTTATTGGCGAGGCTCTTTTTGAGTTCCAGCCCTGGAAGGTCCGGGACGAAAAAAAGCCGCAATGCCTGGTATGTAAGTGCACGTTTGGAGGTAATCATTCAGTCCCGGTAAAACCGGGATTTTGGAACCGCACTTCGGCTATTTTTTCGTCCTTAGCGCTGCTAAAGGGTCAGAAATGAGCCTCGCGAGAACCCCAAACCTGCAATTTTCGCTTATAAAGCACCACCTCCAATCATGCACTAATTGAGGAAACTTTAGACAACGTCTATTCATAGAGGAATTGGATAATCACTACAAGAATCTTCTTCCTCCCATTGCCCAGCGTACGCTTCTGGTGTTTCGCCACACGGTCCAACTAACCACGATACTTAAAGCAACCACGATAAATCCGCCCAAATAACACAACTGCACGTAAAATCGCAGCCAAGAGAGATCCGTTTCACCAAAATTGCGCCAAAGCAAAATGGACACACTTCCCAAATACCCGATGGCATCAGCCAGGTACATTAAAAAGCCCACATTTGCAGTCACCTTTAACGTGCCGATAAATCGGTCAAAAATGATTCCATTAAATAGAATATAAGGCACAAACAAACCCGCCCCGGAAATAATCATCCAGGACACTGGTAAAAGTTCCCCCTGTTGATACCACCAGGTGGTTGTGATGAGCAACACCCCGCCCAACAGGGTCAATAGTAAATTGATGAAAAGCGCCCGTTGGTTATTCTTAATAAAAGCCGTCAAACCGATTAAGGCAAATACTGCAATCGCTACGGGAATCTCAGCTAGCACAAACACAGACGGCTGGTCCGTAAAACCCAACCCAGCCCAAATTTCCACAGCAAAGTTATCGCGAACATCCCGAACGATGGTGAGTAATAAATAAATAGCCACAAATAAACAGATCATCAGCGCATAGCGCTTAAAGAAAGCCACCCTTTGCCGGGCATCCATGGGTTTTCTTTCAAAGCGAAGTCTCTGATCATCGGCAGAAGGAGGTGGAATTTGCAATAGCATCCACAACGAAACTAACAAGAGAGGAAAAAACAGCAGCCCAACCACCATAGGCATCGACTGCCCTGAAAACCCCAATATTAAAAGCTGTGAGCCAATACTTTTGGCCAATCCGGAAGAAAAAATAAAATTGGCGCTAATCATCACAGTGAGAATTTCCGTCCATTTTCGGCCTTCAAGGTAGCTAAAGACTATGCCCCAGATCATACCCAACGGGAGGCCATTCAAAAATAGCCAGAATACTCCCCAAGTAGATGGTGTCAGGGCAAATCCAATCAAAGCTATTTCTGCCCAGACAATCAACCCTAAAAAAAGTAATCCTCTGCGCTTAGGTTCTAATTCGCTGATTAGCATAATGCCCACAAATTTGGAGAGCGCATAACCAATCACCTGGGCGACAACCAACGCAATTTTATAATCGGCCCATATCCAGGATTGGTCGGCAAAGGTGGCCGCAGTATAAGGCTTGCGGTACATGTACATGCAGCAATACGAAACAAAAGAAGCCACCCCAGCCCAAGTGACCAAAGCCCATTCATGCCGACCTAAATAATTGCTGATGCGCTTGGAAATGAGCCTAGACATATTTTAGCAAATCTTCAATACTGTCTATGATAAAATCGGGTTCGGCTTCCGCCAATTCTTCCCGCTGTTGGGCACCGGTCGTAATGCCAATGGTAAATCGAACACCTGCATTTTTCCCTTCCTCAATATCCACTTTAGAATCCCCAATTTTAATGACCTGGTCCGGTGTGCATTGCCAATTTTTCATAGCCAATTGAATCATATCCGGGGCGGGACGACTATGGGGTACCATATCTGCAGTAATCAACTCCTCGATTTCTCGGCCTTCCTTGATGTCTACTTTTTGCAGGATTTTTTCAGCTACATCTTCGGTATAGCCTGTATTAAAAATGCGGGTAATGCCTCGCTCTTTCAATGATTCCAACACGCCCAGTACACCATCAAACAATTTCAATTCATGCTCATCATAGGCCGTTTCCAACAGTTCCTCAAAGTGACGGTATATTTGATACAACAATGCCTCTTCCGGTGCTTCTCCCCTTATGTGTTGGTAAACATTCTGTAGTGCTTGTCTTTTCTCCTTTCCGGCTGCTATGGACAGAACGGTGTTTAAATCAGCGGAGCAATCAAAATCCCGCAGGGCTTTTTGCACCATTTTGTACACCAGGTTATCCTCTTCTATGGTGGTGCCTGCCATGTCAAAAATGACCATTTTTATCATATGAATATTTTTAAAGAATGGAAGAAATTTTTTCTTTGGCAAAACCCAAGGAGCCCGTCATTCCCTTGCCGCCTATACCGGTGACAATGTGCAGCCCTGGTGCTACCTCACGTTCAAATACATCGCGATTTTTGCACTGACTGTAGATCCCGTACCACGATTGCTCAATGTCGTAGGTTTGTAAATCATAGATCTCTTGCGCAGCCTGGACCATAAACCCATTAACCTCACTATACAATTGATAATCAAACTGTTCCTGATCACATACATTCAGGTATTCGTGGGAGTCGCCCAGGATCACGCGACCATCATCGGCCTGTTTAAACAGGATGTGAATGCCCCATTTCTGGTGGAATGCTTCTGGGTCTTCATTTGCTTTAATGGCCGAAAAAGAAGGGCACTCCTCAAAGCTTTCGTAGCGGCGGATGGTCCAGCCGGTAAGTACAGAACCTGGAATACGCAGCAGGGGCTGTGGGCGGGTGAGTAGCATTTGCAACTTGACCCTTTGTAAATCGCTTTGGCGAAATACTTCCGGAAACAAGGTTTGAAAATCACTGCCAGAGCAAACGATCACTTTCCGAGCCACGACTGCCAGCCTTTGATTGTTGACCAACCGATACTGCCCGTCCTCGACAGCAATTTCGGTCACTAACGTATTGGCGAAATAAGCAAGTGATTGCCTTTCTCGCAGCATATCGGTTATCCGATGAATGGCTTGCCGTGGATCGACGGTAATTTCTTGAGGAAAAAACAAACCACCAATGGCGTAATCTGATTTAAGGCCAGGATATTGCTGCAAGCAGGCCGCTTTAGTCATCAATCTAGATTCGTAATCGTTTGCCTTATTGATCTGAGACAGCTCCTCCAGCAAGGTCATTTCTTCCTCATTGGAGGCAATGTAAATACTCCCATTTGATCGTACTGTAATATCGGTTTGCTCTTGTAGCAATTGATATATCATCAAACTCTCCCGACCATAGGCTTGCCATTTGGCGTTCATTCCGGAAGGTACAATTTGCCCAAAATTGCGCACCGTGGCGCCCTGGGAACGGGCATTCTTCTCCAAGACGGCCACCGTCAGGCCAAGCTGTAGGGCATGATATGCATGTGCAATTCCCAGCATGCCCCCACCGACAATTGCAAGATCAAATGTTTTCATCATTGGGCGAGGTTTGCAAATGCTTCCTGCAGCGTATCCACAATAAAATCAATCTCGTCCTTACCAATAATCAAGGCCGGCCGCATCGTAATCACATTGCCTTCGTACAGTTTGAAAGACAATCCTCTGTGCAGGCAAAAGTTCAACACCTGCTGGGCCTCCTGTAGGGCTCGTTCCTTCGTATTGCGGTCCTTTACCAAGTCAATACCCAGCAAAAAGCCCTTGCCATCAATATGCCCGATAATGGAAAATTGTTCCTGCAATGCCAACAATCGATCGCGAAAATACCCTCCTAAGGCTCGTACCTGATCGGCCAGTTTTTCCCGTTCCAAGAAATTCAACACAGCCAATCCTGCGGCTGAGCACAGTGGACTTTTCTCATGGGTGAAATGTCCAATCGACACGTGCTGAACGGCATTATATCGATCGTGAGTCAATATTCCCGCAAAGGGCAGGACCCCTCCTCCCAACGATTTTCCCACCACCACCACATCGGGAGTGAGGTAATGCTCGGAGGCAAATAAGGCGCCCGTACGCCCCAGGCCGCAGACAATTTCATCAAAGATCAAAAAGGCATCATGCTGGTGGCACAAGGCCCCTACCCTTTCCCAAAAATAGGGTGTCGGCACATGCGGTGCAGAAGCAATGGGTGTGCCGATAATCGCTGCAATATCCGGGTGATGCTTGAGGATTAATTCAATTTCCCGAAGGTACCATTCATCAATTTTCGCCATATCTCGCTCGTGATGTAGTCCCCAAGGATTGCGGTAATAATTGGGAAATTCAACATGAAAAGCACCAGGCACCATCGGCCCTACCCCAAGGGTGAAATGTGGATCTCCACCTACTGTGGCTGCTTGATAGGTGGTCCCGTGATAGCAATCATAGAAGGAAATAGTTTTCCATTTGCCAGTCACCTGTTTGGCTAAGATCAATGCCATTTCGATAGCCTCTGACCCCCCCGGGCAAAAGAGCACTCGATCTAGTCCTTCAGGTGCTAGTTGGCACAACTTTTTAGCCATTTCCACGGCCGGTTGATTGGTATATCTTCTGGGTGTAAAAAGCAATTGCTCATCCACTTGCCGCCTGACCGCTGCCAATACCTCCGGGTGGCTAAAACCAATATTATGGACCCCATTACCATGTAAATCGAGGTATTTACGGCCTTCCCGATCGTAAATGTAAGCGCCTTCCGTTTTGCTCAGCACATTCATCACAGGGGTAGACAAAGCCTGATGTAAAAAGTACTTTTCATCTTCGGCCATCCAATATTGGGTAGTCTTACTGTGTGTAGCTCTAAAATTACTCTGCCCTGAAAGGGTATTGGTATCTCCCTGATGTATTCGCATGTATTCCTTATTTTAAACTAAAAAAACTTGGCCTGCTAGTGCATGCACTTATGCATTCAAATCGTTCATTACTCATGCCGCTTATTTCACATACAGCACATCCGCCGGCACCAACTGTTTGGGTACATCCGGCCCCTTGTAAAACAAATACAAACCACTGCCTCCTCCTCCGTTAAACCACTGTACTTTCAACCGTTGTTTGCCTACAGGCAAGTTAATTTTACCACTGCGTTCAATGACCCCGTGGTCGCCATCATTATCTACAACCAATTCGTCATTGATGTATAGTTTACTACCATCATCCGAAGCCAGGTAAAATCGGTATTCGCCTGCTGTTTTGATATTTATATAAGAAGTAAAAATGGCCGCTACCTGTTCATCCTGCGGCAGCTTGACATCGGCCAAATGAATTTCGTGGGTTTGCCCTTTAGAGGCAGGTTTTAATTGGGTAAATTCTGGCAGCTTGTCGATACCTGGCACCAAATAGGTCTCGTATTGCACACCGCGATCCGGGGCGGGATCCAGTATCCGAAAGTAGGCGACAGCATCTTTGCTGATTTTAGTATGATCATCAAAAATGGCCGCTTTAACCACAGTGGTTTTTTTCAGTGAGAATGGTTGATTATACACCGGATCACTCTGCTCTGGTGTGTCTCCGTTGAGGGTATAATGAATCGTCCCCGATTCGTTGGGATTGTCTATTTTCAAGATGGGCAAGCTATCGATAAAGAGACCACCTGCTTGCTCAAAACCTATCTTCTCGGGATGAATGCGTGGTTTTCTGATCAGTGGCTTCACTGGATAGGTGATCTTGGGCACGTCGTAACCAATAAAAGCCTCCTTTACCGGTCGCCCGGTCCAGGCATTGGGTATTTCCAAACCCAGGGCAAAGGCTGCCGTCACTGCATTATCGCAGGTGTTCACCATACCTTTGATCTGGTAGCCGGGTTTGATGGTTTTTCCGTAGAGGATAAATGGAATCTCCACTTCTTCGGGCGTCTCCCCTCCATGTCCAAAGCCGATTCCCCCGTGGTCAGCAGAGAGAATAACCAGTGTATGTTCAAGCATCTTCGCTTGGCGCAAGGCCCCCAATAGCACCCCAATCAAAGAATCGGCCTTGCTTACCGCCGTATAATAATCCGGTGTACCATGTCCTTTAGAGTGACCTGCACCATCTACGTGATCAAAGTGTACAAAACAAAATAATGGTTGTTTTTTCGTAAGGTAATCCGCCGCCATTTCTGCTGTAGCATCTTCTGTTTCTGGCGAAATACTAAGGTCAAGCAAAGTCGAATCAAACAATCGACCGAAGCCATCCCAATGATAGATGGCGGCGGCGGTTGCCTTGGGTTTTTGATCGTGAACCAGGGTAAAAATTGAGGGAAAATAACCATTATCACTTGCCGCAGCGGCAGGGAGGACAAAATCATCTTTTTCCCAAGCATTAGAGGTAATGCCATGCTGCACCGGCCCGGCCCCCATGATCATGGAGGCCCAATTGGGTGAGGAACTCGAAGGCAATACCCCCCGAGCACGGAAAGTGGATGCGCCATTGGCTACAAGCCAATCTATATTGGGTGTTTTGGCCTGACGAATCCCATCCGGGCTCATGCCATCCACACCGATGACAAGGATGTGTTTAATGGAAGATAAAGACTCTTGAGCGACTGCCGACCCAGTGATTAGGCATAAAAAAAACTTGCCTATCAAAATGAATTTGACGAGGAGATGCATAAGTGATTGTATTTAAAATCACCAAGGTAAGCCCCCCTTTAGAAAGCGTACTTCTTCTACAGTTTATTTCTTCGTTAAACAATTATTAAGCTTTTATGAAGCCCGAGTCAACAAATTATTATATTTTAGTTACCAGTATATTGCAAAGATTGTATCGAAAGCGGCGGTTTTATAAAATTTTAATATTACACAAAATGAACTTCTAAGTGCACATTTGGAGGTAGTGCTCTGGCAGCGAAAGTTGCAGGTTTCGGTTTCTCGCGAGGCTCATTTTTGAGTGCATCTCGGCTCAGCCGAGACGGACGAAAAAATAGCCGAAGGGAGGTTCCTACATCCCGATTTTACCGGGACTGAATAGCTTGCCCGAATATACTTCAGGGACTACCTCCAAAGATGCACTAAGGAAGATAGCCTCTTTAGAGGCTTATCCTTTTATTCACATGATTAAATGTAACACCCTAAAATGTTTTCTCTATTTCCTTGGCAGCCTTTTCTGGATGGCCGGGCAAGCCCAACAACCCTTTGAATGTAATGGGCGCATTTTCAGGGTTTTGGAACAGCAGGGCGGTACTACTTTTCAAGAATTCTTTCTGGATGAGGGAAACAATACTTTGGCCATTGAAAATTTAATTTTTTTTGATCACCTTCAGATCAATGGCATTGCCTACCACCCTACCCAAAATTTAATTTATGGGGTTTTATTGGGTGATCCTTATCGCCTTTGCCGGATAGATGCTGATTACGAATTGGAAGTCATTCGTGATTTACCCTTACCCGAAGATATGCTCTTTGTTTCTGGAGACATTTCTCCTGATGAGCGCTACCTGGTTTTACTTGGTTACAATCCAGATGTGTCCACCAATCTGATTGCTTTAGTGAACCTGACCGATGGTAACTTTACCACCACGGTGGTTCCCATTACCACTACTTCTTCGGACCATACCACAGTCTACTGTGCAGATATCGCCTTCCACCCCACCACTGGTCAGTTGTACGGTTTTGATCACCTCTCCGGTCGGGTCATTACCATTGATTTGAACCAAAACATAATTGACAATTCTACCTACCCACCAACGGAGGTCGTAAGAGGAAATGTACCCAGTATTTTTTTCACTGCTTTGGGGAAACTCTACGGGGTGGGAGCCGCTAACGGGGACTATGGCTCCAGTCGCAATTTTTATCATTTTGATGTAGGCAGTGGGGAGGTTACAATTCTGGAAGAGTTGAACTATGAGGGCAACCAGGATGCCTGTTCCTGCCCATTCAAAGTCAAGTTATTAAACCGCGTGTCCACACGTAGAACCGCCGCCTGTACAGAAGTGTCTTTTACCTTTACCCTAATGAATCGTACCGATCGGATACAAACAGATTTACGCCTCAGCGATACCCTTCCTGCATCCATGACGATTAAAGAAATCTCTCCACTTCCTTTTGCAGGAGAGATAGTAAGTGGCATTGGCGCCAATATTTTGGAAATAAACGACATTAAGATGCCCATCGGAGTAGATAGTTTTAGGATCATTGTAGAAGTGGCGGAAAATGCCCCGGATGAAAACGTATACAACTATGCTTACTTGGAAGGGTTGATTGATGATTCCATAGAAGGGCTTAAAACCATCACCTCAGATGATCCGGAGACCGCCGTACCAAATGATCCCACCTATTTTGCCATCCGCCCCATGTCCGTTTATTTTGCAGAGACAGAAAGATTTCTCTGCCCGGATAGCACAATTCGGTTACAACCAAGTCTTCCCGACCAAGTCGATTTCGTCTGGAGTACTGGCGAAACAACTACTTCCATTCTAGTAAATGCTCCGGGCCTTTATACTGTAACCGTTTCTTCTCCCTGTGAGCAGTCCATCGGCGAGGTACAGGTTTCCAACTCCTTAATCCAGGTTGACCTGGGAGCAGATTTAGTGATTGAACGCGGGCAACGGGTGGAATTGGCCCCAGAAATACAAAGCACAGCCGGAGTTCGCTCTTATTTCTGGGCGGCTTTGAGTCCTGAAGCCTTGAATTGTAATTCCTGTGCTACATTGAATATTCGTCCGCTCGCCACAACCGATATCTTTTTACAGGTGATGAATCAGGATGGTTGCCGAGCTACTGACGAACTCAATATTCGGGTTAAAGATTTTAGCGTCTATGCACCTACTGCCTTTAGTCCCAATGGCGATCAAATTAATGATATCTTTTATCTGCAAAGCCACCAAGACTATGCCATCCACAATTTTCGAATTTTTGACCGTTGGGGGGGATTGGTATTCTATTCGGCCGACGGCACCACCAATAGCAGCCGCATTGGCTGGAATGGCAACCGCCAGGGGCAGGCGGTAACCATGGGTGTTTATGTATGGATGGCCGAGGTAGTTGATTTATTAGGCGAAAGCCACTTGATTAGTGGTGAGGTAACCGTAGTAAGGTAAAAGAGGTTGCTCCGGCGGAACAACCTCCTAGACTTAATGCTTGAAATACTAAACAAATCCATTTGTATTCCTAGATCAACAAAATTGCTTTTACTTTTCCCACCAGACTTTAGTTGTGATCTCATCAGGTCCCTGGCGGTCAATGGCCTCCTGACGGTTCAGTCCGTTCAGCGCTTCCTCTTTTGAAGGATACTCAAACCGACTTGGGTAAGTACTGTAAAAAGCGTCAGGCCCCGGAGCAATGGTATTGGGGAAACCCGTGCGACGGTACTCGATGAATCCCTGATAATCGGTATAAAACAGTGCGATATATTTTTGATTCAAGATAGTTTCCAACGCATCATCGTACGCCACACCGGCACGGGAGAGGTAATCCGCAGGCATCTCAACGCTCCAGTAATCGAAGTTGGCCTGTACTGCATCTTCGTAGTGCGTTTGCGCATCACTGCTGATCCAGCCCCGTTGAGCGGCTTCTGCCAAAATAAAGGCCACTTCCGAATAAATCATCAGGCGACCTTCATTGGCATTTGGCTGAAAGAAGAAATAATCGATGTTGAATTTTGACAAAAAGGCATCGCCCCCTTTATATTCATAAGCAGGACCATCAACGATACCATTTTGCATACCATCGATCTCCGGCGTGCCTTGCTCTACAGAGTTGGCCGTTGGATCCGCAAAGAATTCTAAGCGTGGGTCGTCAAAGCTTTCCAACAGTTCCACCAAAGTTTCAGCAATGCGGTATTCATTGTAAGAACCTACCCGATATACCGATTCTTCCGTGATGGGATGAGCATTGGGGTTCGAACTCAGGAATTTCAGTGCTGCGTTATCCTCGTTGGATTCAAAGACCGGATATGTAGCTGGATCACTAAAAATTTCAGCAATAGCAGCCTTGGTTTTATCGGGCTGTACTTCACTCAACCGCATGGCCACGCGCAACCGCAAAGAGTTGGCAAATTTGCGCCACTTTTCCAAGTCTCCATCATACAAAATATCACCTTTGATGGCCGGCAGGTTGGTACCACTCAATAGGTCATTGGCCCGCTTCAGATCCTCCAGTAATCCATTATAGATAGCCTCCTGAGTATCATAAGTTGGTGCATAAATCGGCTCATCACTACTGGCTTTCGAAGCCTGAGAATAAGGCACCTCGCCCCACATATCGGTCAAAATTTGAAACATCCAGCATTGTAGAATAATGGATACTGCCTCGTAACTGGAATTCTCGCCATTGACCGCAATTTCCTCCAACACCTCAGCATCGCGAATGGCCAGATAGTACGTTTCCCAAGCGCTGGCCTGATCGCCCCAGTCAAACAGATCAAAAGAAGTAAATACGATGCGAGCGCCATATTGAGCCATCAAGTTGCCTTCACTCCAGGCACCACCTACTGATTGGGAAATGGCATTGCGCTCAATATTGGTGAGCAACAACTCTGGATTATTATCGAGCGACAAAGCCACGTCCGGATTGTCATTACTGACATTAAAGTTATCGCAAGCCATGAAGCCAGTAAAGCAAAGCAGGCAAACGAATTTTATAAGCTTATTCATGATTTTCGAATTGTAATTTTTAAAATTTAGAAGCCTATTTTTACAGAGAAACCGATACTACGTGCGCTTGGCACCGTAGCATTCTCCACTCCTGGAATATAACGGCTTCCGCCAAATGAAAGCAGTTCAGGATCACCGTGATTGAAGTCCTTGGCCCACAGTAGCAAGTTCGTTCCAATCAAAGAAATCTTGAGGCTATTCACCGGACCGTTCCCCAGGATGCTTTTGGGCAAAGAGTAAGACAACCGCGCTTCGCGCAACTTAATGAAAGAGGCATCATACATTCCTTCCGTCTCATTATCTCTCCGGTAGCGGTTGTTGTGGTAAGCATTGGCAGGTACAACGACATCATTCTCGGTATAACCAACTACATTGCCGTCGCCATCCAATACCTCTTTTACCCCTGCACCAATCACCCCATCCGTTTTCGTTACTCCGGAAGATTCATCAACGTAAGTCAATCCGGAATCAGTAATACCGGGATGAGCCCCTCCAAATTCAGGATCTCTACCCCAGAGGGTTTCTACTACGTTACCAGAAGTAGCAGCAATCAGGCGGGTTCTGGACAACAATTGTCCCCCCTGACGTCCATCAAACAGGAAGCTCAAAGAAAAGCCTTTATAAGAAAATTCGTTCATCCAACCTAAGGTGAAGTCAGGGTTGTAATTGCCCAGCTTACGCAATGTATTGTCCTGCTGTACCAGGCCGTTTTTGAAGATTACCTGGCCGAAGTATGGGCTGTTTGGATCTTCTACCGTTCTCAAGCCGGTTCCCCACATATCCCCCAATGCACCGCCTTCTTCAGCAACGAGGGTGATGCCGTTGCCTCCGTAAATGTATTGATCAACACCAGCGGGCAATTCAAGGACTTTATTTCGGTTCAACCCAAAATTGAACAGGGTGTTCCAGCTAAAGCCACTGTTGGATTTCACTGGCGTCAAATTCAGCAGGATTTCCACGCCTTGGTTTTCAATTTTACCGGCATTAATCACACGAGAAGTTTTACCGGAGGAGTGTGGTAAATCAATTGCCAGAATCTGATTTGTAGAAACGGTGTTGTAATACGTGGCATCCAATCCTATGCGGCCATTGAGAAAACGCAGGTCAGCACCTACTTCGTAGGAAGTCTGAATTTCAGGCTTTAAATCAAAATTGGGCAAGGTATTAGAAGGCGAAGCCGTGGCATTATCACTCCATGGCGAGCCCCCAAAAATAAAAGGATCACTCAGTCGATAAGGATCGGTATCAGAACCTACTTGTGCCCAACCGAGACGCACCTTGGCAAATGAAAGGACACTGCTAGAGGGCACGTCCAACATTTCCGTCAACACCGCGCTCAATGATGCGGATGGATAGAAATAAGAATTGTTCTGAACAGGCAAGGTCGAAGACCAGTCGTTACGAGCTGTCAGGTCGAGGTAAAGCATGCTCTTGTAGCCAATCTGAGCAAAACCATAAAGCGAGTTGATCTGCTGCTCTGGGCGGCTGATGGATTGGACCAATGGACCATCTGCGTTGGTAAATGAATAAACTCCGGGAATCAACAACTTGTTCGCTGTCACACCGTGGAAGTGGTTTTTGCGCTGCATTTGGTTGCCCCCAAAATTGACACTTATATTAAAATCATCCGTCAACTGTTTGTTGTAGCTCAACAGGAAATCAATATTCGTTTCGCGGAAGTTGATTTTATCTTCCCGATACTGTCCATTGGGAAAACGCTGGGTAGAATAGGCCCGTTTGATAAAACGGTATTCAGAAAAAAGGTCGGTTCCTCCACGCACCATCAAGCTCAGATCATTGGTAAAATTATACGTTGCCGATAAATTACCGATCAAGCGATCTTTTGACAATGCATTCGTATTCTCATACATGGTGAAATAAGGGTTATCGTGGTAGTTATAATTGTAATTGTACTGCTGGAACCCATTTAGACCCCGCTGCCAGTAATCTCTGAGGCTTCCGACATCTACATTTTGGCCCCACCAAACAAAAAGGTACATCACAGATTCGGTGCCATAACCATTCACCGGACGGTTGTCAGACTCCGAGCGAATGTAGTTAGCTTTCGCCGAAACTTTCAAACGATCTGACAGGTTGTAGTCGGCAGAAAATGCGACCGTATTTCTACGCAAATCCGTATTGGGCAGCATGCCTTTATTATCAAAATTGGTGTAGGAAACGCGGAAATTGCCTTTATCGTTACTACCAAAGAAAGAAAAATTGTTAATCAGGGTATGTCCGGTTTCCAAAAATCTCTCTACCGGGTCTCCGGGATCAACAAATGGAGTAGCCTGGATAGCTCCACGACGGGTGAGGTCAACGCCACTTGGCCCTAGTACAAAGTTGAGACCATGTACATCTCCTCCACGCAAGCCATTGGCCGTGGGAGAGTTGTGTTGAGGCAACAAACGACCATCAAGGCGTGGGCCCCAAGACTCATCTACGCCATCAAAAGTACCACTACCATAACCATCTACAAAAGCAAAATCAAAGTTCTTACCCTGACCGTACTCCCGCTGATATTCCGGCCCTGCGAGCATGGTTTCAAAGGTTGTTTTAGAATTCACTTCAACCCCAATGCCTTTACGGCCTTTCCCTGACTTTGTTGTGATAATAATCGCTCCGTTAGCGGCACGCGAGCCGTAAAGTGCCGTCGCATTGGCCCCTTTTAGCACAGAAATTGACTCCACATCATCGGGGTTGATCTCAGCTGCACCATTTCCATAATCCAGGTGCATATTGCTAGCAATGCCATTGGTGCTTGTGCGTGTATCTGTGTCGTTATTAATTGGAATACCATCAACAATAAACAACGGCTGGTTGTTGCTACTCAGTGACGACATCCCGCGAATCACTACGCTCGCAGAACCGGCGGTTTGTCCATTGGTGACTACCTGTACCCCAGCCGCTCGGCCAGATAAGGAGCTGACAAAATTGGTGCCATTGGCGGCACTTACATCATCGCCGCTCACCTGTTGCAAGGCGTATCCCAGCGATTTCTCGTCACGGGTAATATTCAATGCAGTAACCACTGCCTCAGATAGGGTGACCCCTTCTTCCAGCACTACATCAAGTTGCTTGCGACCAGACACGGCTACTTCCAAATCGGTAAATCCAATATAAGTAAATACCAAAGTAGCATTTACATCTTTCAGATTCAGGGTGTAGTTGCCTTCAAAATCGGTAATGGTTCCATTCGGAGTACCTTTCTCAGTAACGTTGACGCCGATGAGCGGCTCACCATTTGTGGAGTTGGTGACGATTCCGGAGACCGTCGTTTGTGCTAGTAGTGGCGACGTAGTGAATGAACATAAGGTCAAACACAAGCACACCAGGCATAGCATGCCCCTTACTTGTTGTGCAAGATTCATTGTGAGTGTGATGTTTAATTAAATAATCTACTTTTCCTTTACCGTTTTGGCCAATTGGTTAGTACATGTTTGGAGGTGGTACTTTAGCAGCGAAAATTGCAGATTTTGGGTTCTCTCAAGGCTCATTTTTGAGCCCGTCTCGGCTGAGCCGAGACGGACGAAAAAACAGCCGAAAAGAGGTTCTCAAATCCCGGTTTTACCGGGACTGAATGCCTACCTCCAAAGATGCACTTAGCTTGCCGCAAAATTGAGAAATGAATGTCCCCTACAGGTAAAGTCAAGTTTAAATGATCATTAATTAATGCATTACATCCTGCAAAAAATGTCGTTCATCCAATCTTTTTGGCAATGAGCACATAAAACCAAATCTTGGTAGAAATCCATTGCTTCTCCTATGCTAAAAACTTTGATTGTATCGGTACGCCAGGCCATTGATAATGTTCGGGCCAACTTCTTTCACACCTTTTTGTCCATTCTCGGCATTGTTATCGGGGTGGGTGCATTGGTCACCATTTTATCACTCATTGATGGTTTGGAACAATATGCCTACGAGCAAATTTCCAGCACGACCAGCCTGGAGACCGTGATGGTGAGCGCCAAAACCGGCGATCGGGTCAATGGAGTGCTGGTGCAAAAGGATTCTGTGGTGACCTTAGATTATGACCACTTCTTGCACCTCAAAGCAAAGGCCGGACCGGGCACAAATGCGTATGCCTCTCTCGACCTCAACCGGGTACTATCAATTGCCGGTGATTCCGTGCAGGTGGGCACGTACATTATGGCCGGGGCTGTGCCCTTAAGTACGAATGAGCTAAAAATTCAAAACGGCAGGCAATTGACCGAGCAGGATGTGGCCCAAGCCGCCCAGGTGATTATCATAAATGAAACGCTGGCCAAATTATTGCATCGCACATCCGATGAACTGCTCGGGCAACCCCTCATTATGGATAGCTTGCAATTGGAAATTGTCGGCGTGATCAAAAACCGCGAAGAAAAGGATCCCCCCCGGGCTGCGATCCCGATTACAATTCTGGAGGATGCTTACTTTCAAAACAATCAATTGCGATTGCTCTTCCGGGCGGAGAATGTCGAGCAAGTTAATCCCCTTCGAGATACTTTGCGCATGGCCCTCAGCTCCTATTTCCCCGATCGCATTGATGATATTAACTTTGCAATTAGTGAAAGTCGGGTCAATCAGGTAGAAAAAGGCTTTATGCTGTTCCGGCTCATCATGGGCATGATTGTCGGTATTTCTGTCATTGTAGGCGGCATTGGGGTGATGAACGTGTTGCTCATTTCGGTCACCGAGCGCACCAAGGAAATTGGCTTGCGCAAAGCGATGGGCGCCAAGCGCCGCGACATTATTCTACAGTTTCTGGCAGAAGCCGTGACCGTTTCCAGCCTCGGAAGCCTGATGGGGTTGCTGCTCGGTGTATTGGTCAGTTTACTGGCGGTGCCCATTGTCAAATTGATCGTCGACATTCCCTTTTCAGCAGCTTTCACCATAGGTACCATGCTCATTGTAGCAATTGTGGCGATCCTTATTGGCATTGTCTTTGGCACCTACCCGGCACTGCGAGCAGCCAAGCTTGATCCCGTGGAGGCGATTCGAAGGGAGTAATGTTTTAAAATTTATGCATTAGAGTCTGTTAAAGATGTATTGTTTTAGTCCTCAAAAACGAGATTTAGACATGCTCTTAGCTCGACTTTAGCAAATTAAGCAGCCCTAGTGGCCATAAAAATCAACTGGTCCCAAAGGCTTGCTCTTAAATTATTAACATCGCCCTCCAAATAGGGGGTTAAAAATTTCTGATTTGGCCAAATCTGTACTCTTACAGCGGCGATAGCATGCGAAAAAGGTTGGATAGGGCGCAGTTGCGCTCTGTCTCAAAGTTGGTAGTTAAAAGATCATTCTCATTAATAGGACTAGGGGTTCATCGTATTACTTGTCTTTTTTGTCAAAAAAGCAATTTGAATATGCCTCCGGCGGTATCTTTTCCTTGATG